>NZ_JBIVIC010000008.1:0-354023 GCF_044749545.1 Pseudomonas sp. NPDC089396
ACAACTACCTGTCGCCAATTGCTATGGAGCAACAGGTAGCTTGATCACCGTAATCGGTGTCCGGCAAAACTTGACCAGAACAGCTTGCCGGCGATAGGGCCGGTACAGTCAGCACCGATCAGGAGCGATGCACCGGATAGGCCGTGGTGTACTTCATCTGCTCCATGGCAAAACTGGAGGTGATATTGGAAAGCCCATCGGTACTGGTAATCAGCTTCTTGTAGAACCGGTCGTACGCGGCAATATCCCCCACCACCACGCGCAGCATGTAGTCCCAGTCCCCGGACATGCGATACACCTCCATCACCTCTTCGAACCCCGTCACTGTCGTGGCGAACTGCTCCAGCCAGGCGCTGTCGTGGCGCTGGGTCTTGAGCTGGACGAACACCGTCAGCCCCAGCCCCAGGCGCTCGGGGTCGAGCAGGGCGACGCGGCCAACGATGTAGCCGTCTTCTTCCAGGCGCTTGACCCGTTTCCAGCACGGCGTGGTCGACAGGTTGACGGCTTCGGCCAGGTCCTTGAGCGAGACCGAGGCATCGCGCTGGAGCAGGGTAAGAATGTGCTGGTCGAAGCTGTCCATATCGATCGGGAACCGGTAAGAAAAATATTCCCCAGCCTACCGCAGCATTAGAAAAATTTCCTGCCGGTGTGGGCGTTGTCGCGGCCCGTGGTTGTGCGATAGTTGCAGCCTTACCCTCACTGCCAATGGGCCTGACCATGTCCGACAAGCCGCGCAATTTCGCCACCCTAGCCATTCACGCCGGCGAGCAGTCCAGCGTCGCCGACAATGCGATCTTTCCGCCGATCTACACCGCCAGCTCCTACATCAAGCGCAGCCTGGACGATAACCCCGAGTACGCCTACAGCCGCGTCGGCAACCCCACCCGGCATGCCTACGAAACCTGTGTCGCAGCGCTCGAAGAAGGCGTTGGCGCGGTCGCTTGCGCATCCGGGGTGAACGCCACGGCCACCGTGCTCGAGCTGCTGCCCAAGGATGCCCACGTGGTGGTGATGAACGGTGTGTATGGCGGCACCTTCCGCATCCTCGAAGACTACCGTGGCCGTACCTCGGGCCTGACCACCACCTACGTCGACCTCAACGACCTGGAAGCCGTGGCCGCAGCGATCAGGCCCGAGACCCAGCTGATCTGGATCGAGTCGCCGACCAACCCGTTGCTGCACCTGGTCGATATCAAGGCTGTCTGCGACCTGGCGCGGGCGCGTGGCATCCTCACCTGCATCGACAACACCTTCTGCTCGCCGTGGAACCAGCGCCCGATCACCCTCGGCGTGGACCTGGTGATGCACTCGGCCAGCAAGTACATCGGCGGCCACTCCGACCTGACCGGCGGCGTGGTGGTGGCGGCCAACGACGCGCTGCTGGCGCGCCTGCGCAAGATCAGCATGGCAGTGGGCGCGATCCAGGGCCCGTTCGACTGCTACCTGGCGCTGCGCGGGTTGAAGACCCTCGACGTGCGCATGGAGCGCCAGTGCGCCAACGCGCTGCAGGTGGCGCGCTTCCTCGAAGGCCACCCGCAGGTGGAGCAGGTCTATTACCCAGGGCTGGAAAGCCACCCGCAGCATGAGCTGTGCAAGCGCCAGATGCGCGCGGGCGGGGCGGTGGTGGCGATGAAGGTCAAGGGTGCTGATCGGGCGGCGCTCAACCGCCTGGTGGAAGCCTTGGGGATCTTTGTCCTGGCCGACTCGCTGGGCGGGGTGGAGAGCATGATCAACCATTCCTGGAGCATGTCGCACAATTCCTTGAGCCCGGAGCAGAAAGGGGCGATGGGGATCGGCGAGAACCTGTTGCGGCTGTCGGTGGGGATCGAGGACTATCGGGATCTGATCGAGGATCTGGATGGGGCGTTGAAGGCTTCGGCTGGGGTGTGATGGCTGCTGGCCCTCTCGCCGGCAAGCCGGCTCCCACAGGGATATCACAACCCTTGAGGCTTGCGCTGTACCTGTGGGAGCCGGCTTGCCGGCGAGAGGGCCGGTTGATTCAGCCGAAATCGATCAGGACTTCGGCGGATGGATGATCCGTTCGATCTTGTCCTTGATCAGCAGGCGCTCCCTGCGCAGGCGAGTGACGGTTTCGTCGTTGGTGCCATTGCCTTCGGCGGCCACCACCTCTTTGTCCTTGGCGTTGTATTCCTTGTGCAGCTTGTGAAGGTCCTGGTCCTTGTCTATCAGTGCCTGGAATGCGTCAGCGGTAACGTGCAAGTCAGCGAGCAGATCATGCGGAACTGGCATTTCTTCACCTCTGTCAGGGTTGTCGTTAAGTCCTGACCTTTGAGGATAGCCGCCTTTGCGCAGGTAGGGGACTGGGGTAGGCTGTCGCATCCCCTCTACGCCTGGAACCCGCGCCATGCCGCACCTGAACCTGGAATACAGCGACAACCTGCCCGCGCTGAATGTCGACGTGCTGCTGCTGCGCTTGAACCACACCCTGGTCGGCAGCGGTCAATTCGCCGACGAGGCGGATATCAAGAGCCGTGCCCAGGCTTTCCAGCAATACCGGGTGGGCACCGCGCCAGGTGAGCGGGCGTTCGCCCACGTGCGCCTGGCGATCCTCAGCGGGCGCTCGTCCGAGGTCAAGCAACAACTGTCCCACAGCCTGCTGGAGGTGCTGCGGGAAGCCATCCCGGAGCAGCCCGGCGTGGACCTTCAGCTGTGCGTGGAAGTGCTCGATATCGACCGCGAGCCTTATGCAAAGCTTCGCCTGCCAGGCTGAATGGCAGCTGAATGAACCTTATTTAATTGTCCAAAGGCGCTGTTTCACGGATTTGTTGGCGTCTTTTTCACAAAATATTGATGGTGCGCTTTCTAGAGTTCGCACACTTTCCCGCGGTGCCGTCAGCTGGCGGGTTGATAACTACTCTTGAATGCGAACACCATGCTAAACATGAAATCCCTGCGGACTGAATGGGTCACGCTGCTGGCCAGCCTGTACCTGCTTATCGGCTTCAACATGTTTCTCTGGGAGCACCTGCAACAGATGGTGCCCGCCGGTTTGCCTGGGCTGTGGCTGAGCCTGGCGTACGCCACGCTGATGCTGTTCGCGTTCAACTTGATATTGACCCTGTTCGCTTTTCGTTATGTGCTCAAACCCTTGTTGATCGTGTTGTTCATGAGTGGCGCGGGGGTCGCTTACTTCATGAACCAATATGGCGTGCTTATTGATGCCGGCATGTTCCGCAACATGGCCGAGACCAATATGACGGAAGTGCGCGACTTGCTGTCTTTGAAGTTTGCCGCCTATATCTTGTTTCTTGGGGTGTTGCCGTCGGTTCTGCTGTGGAAAGCGCCAATCGCCTACCGCGCCTGGCACCGGGAATTGTTCGGCAAACTGGTGGTCAGCGGTGCCTGTGTCGTCGCCCTGGGCTCGGTAGCGCTGGTCAACTACCAAGGCCTGTCGTCGCTGTTTCGCAATCATCACGAACTGCGCCTGATGCTCACCCCGAGCAACATCGTTGGCGCCTCCATCGGTTATGTCAGCGAGCGCGTCGGCACGGCTGCCCGGCCTTTCCAGAACTACGGCGAAGATGCCAAGCGCGATACGGCCTGGCAGCACCATGAGCGCAAGTCGCTGACGGTGCTGGTGGTGGGTGAAAGTGCGCGGGCTGATCATTTCGGCGTCCTGGGCTATGAGCGTGATACCACGCCGAACCTGGCCAAGGAGCAGGGCCTGCTGGCGTTCTCCGATGTGCATTCCTGCGGCACTGAAACCGCCGTGTCGGTGCCTTGCATGTTCTCGGGCATGCCGCGCAAGGACTACGACGCCCGCGTGGCGAAGAACCGTGAGGGCCTGCTCGACATCCTCCAGCGCGCGGGCCTTGCGGTGCAGTGGCGCGACAACCAGTCGGGCTGCAAGGGCACCTGCGACCGCGTGCAGTTCATCGATGTCAGCAACCTCAAAGACCCGGCACTGTGCGCCAACAATGAATGCCATGATGAAATTCTCCTGCAGGGCCTGGGCGAGCTGATCGACAACCTCGACAAGGACACCGTGCTGGTGCTCCACCAGATGGGCAGCCACGGCCCCGAGTACTTCAAGCGCTACCCCAACGCTGGCGAACGCTTCACCCCGGTGTGCCAGAGCAATGCCCTGAACCAGTGCAGCGAGCAGGAAATCATCAACGGCTACGACAACACCCTGGCCTATACCGACAAGGTGCTGTCGTCGCTGATCGACACCCTGCGCAGCAAGCAGGACAAGGTCGACACGGCGATGATCTATCTGTCCGACCACGGTGAGTCGCTGGGCGAGTACAACCTGTTCCTCCACGGTACCCCTTACGCCATCGCCCCGGAGCAGCAGAAGCACGTGCCGATGCTGACCTGGTTCTCCGACAGCTACAAAGCAGACTTCGGCCTGGACACCGACTGCCTGGCCAAGCTCAGCAGTGCGCCGCTGTCGCAGGACAACCTGTTCCACTCGATGCTCGGCCTGTTGCAGGTGCGCACCGAGGTCTACAAGCAGTCGCTGGACATGTTCGCCAGCTGCCGCCCTTGGCTGGCCGCCAAGCGCTGAACCCTTCCTGTCAACAGTCCATCGAAGGCGCGGTGGTCGCCAGGTTTCACCCACAGCGCCCGCGCCGTATATACTGCGCGCCAATGTTAGTGGGAGAGCCTCGTGGCCATCGAAATACACTGGATCCGTGACGACCAGACCCTGGCCGAAGGCTGCCGCAAGTGGCGTGAACTGCCCTTCGTGGCAGTGGACACCGAATTCATGCGGGTCGACACCTTTTACCCCAAAGCCGGCCTGATCCAGATCGGCGACGGCCAGTGCGCTTTCCTTATCGACCCGTTGCTGATCAATGACTGGCAACCGCTGGCCGATCTGCTCGACGACAGTGGCGTGGTCAAGGTTCTGCATGCCTGCAGCGAAGACCTCGAGGTGCTGTTGCGCCTGACCGGCAAGCTGCCGCAGCCGCTGTTCGACACGCAATTGGCAGCCGGTTACCTGAACCTGGGCTTCTCCATGGGCTATTCGCGCCTGGTCCAGGAGGTGCTGGCCATCGAGCTGCCCAAGGGCGAAACCCGCTCCGACTGGCTGCAGCGGCCGCTGTCGGATACTCAGGTCAGCTACGCCGCCGAAGATGCCGTGCACCTGGCCGAGCTGTACTCGGCCCTGCAACCACGGCTGTCCGACGACAAATACGCCTGGGTGCTGGATGACGGCGCCGAACTGGTCGCTGCGCTGCGCCGCGAAGTCGAGCCAGAGACCCTGTACCGCGATGTCAAGCTGGCCTGGAAGCTGAGCCGCCAGCAATTGGCCGTGCTGCGCGAGCTGTGTGCCTGGCGCGAGCGCGAGGCCCGCAGCCGTGATGTGCCACGCAACCGCATCCTCAAGGAACACTCGCTGTGGCCCATGGCCAAGATGCAGCCGGACAATTTGTCGGCGCTGGCCAAGATCGAGGAAATGCACCCGCGCACCATCCGCCAGGACGGTGCCCACCTGATCGAGCTGATCAAGCGCGCCGCCAGCCTGCCGCCTGAGCAATGGCCACCGGCGTTGCCCGAGCCGCTGCCGATCGAAGCCTCTGGCATCCTCAAGCGCCTGCGCGCCATCGGCCAGGCCGAAGGCGAGCGACTGGGCATCGCCCCGGAGCTGATGCTGCGCAAGAAAACCCTGGAAGCGCTGCTCAAGAGCGGCTATCCCGATGGCCCCTATCAACTGCCCGATTCGCTGCGCGGCTGGCGCCGTGAGCGGATGGGCCAGGCCCTGCTGGACGACCTGTCAGGCGCCGGAGAAACCCGATGAAACGCATCTGCTCGATCTACAAGAGCCCCCGCAAGAACGAAATGTACCTCTACGTGCTCAAGGCCGACGGCCTGGAGCGCGTGCCCGAGGGCCTGCTGCCGTTCTTCGGCACCCCCAAGCACGCCTTCGACCTGGTGTTGAGCCCCGAGCGCAAACTGGCCCGCGAGGACATCGCCAAGGTGCTGGAGAACCTCGACAACCAGGGCTACCACCTGCAGATGCCGCCGCCGGACGATGAGTACATCGAGCACCTGCCCGAAGAGTTGCTGCGCCGTAACGACCCTGTCTGACCATGCGCGTTCTGATCGCTGAACACAGCCACGACCAATACGCCCAGTTGCTCGCCGAAGCGGCCCCAGACCTGGAAATCCTGACCAGCGGCGACTCCGCCGAGCTGGCCGGGCAGGCTGCGCAATGCCCGGTGTGGCTGGGCCAGCCTGACCTGCTGGCAAGCCTGCTGCGCCAGGGCCACAAACCGGCCTGGATGCAGTCGACCTGGGCAGGCATCACGCCGTTGCTGGGCGAGGGCCTGCCGCGTGATTACCGCCTCAGCCGCGCGGTGGGCATCTTTGGCCAGGTGATGGCCGAGTACATGCTCACCTACATGCTGGGCCACGAGCGCGAGGTGCTGTCGCGCCTGGTCAGCCAGGTCGAGCGGCGCTGGGACGACCGCCCCGGACGCACGCTGGAGGGACGCAAGGTACTGATCGTCGGCACTGGTGACATCGGCCAGCGCGTGGCCGAGTTCCTCGTGCCGTTTGGCGTGATCTTGTACGGTGTGGCGAGCAGTGCCCGCAGCCAGGCGCCGTTCGTCGAGGTGGCGGGGCTTTCGGAGCTGCCGCGCCTGGTCGGGCAGGTGGACTATGTCCTCAACCTGCTGCCGGATACGCCGGCCACCCATGACCTGTACGATGCGGCGCTGTTCCAGCAGTTTCTGCCCACCGCCCTGTTCATCAATGCTGGGCGTGGCGCGGCAGTGGTCGATGCCGACCTGGTGGAGGCGTTGAAGGAAGGGCACCTGGCGGGCGCAGTGATCGATGTCTGCCGGCAGGAGCCATTGCCGCAGCGGCATCCGTTCTGGACGGCGTGGGGGTTGTTGCTGACGGGGCACAGCTCGGCGCCCACCTCGCCGGCGGCGATGGTGCGGCTGTTCGTCGAGAATCTGCGGGCTTATGCGGCGGGGCAGGGGCTGCGCGGGGAAGTGGATTTCGCCCGGGGCTATTGATGTGTGCTGGCAGTACCGGCCCTATCGCCGGCAAGCCGGCTCCCACAGGTACTGCGCAAGGCTCAAGGGCGGCGCCATTCCTGTGGGAGCCGGCTTGCCGGCGATAGGGCCAGTACAGGCAACATAAGGCTTACAGGCTGAAATCACCTTCCGCCGCCAGCTCGCTCAGCGGCTTGCGCGGGCTCGGCACTTCACGCGCCTGCAGGGCCTCGTCCAGGCTGGCCTTGTCGCCCAGCTTGCCGATCGCCACCATGGCATGCAGCTCATAGCCCTCAGGCACCTTCAGCTCGGTACGCGCCAGTTCCTTGTCGAACCCGGCCATGCCGTGGGTATGCCAGCCGCTGATGCTCGCCTGCAACGCCAGATGGCCCCAGGCAGAGCCGGTGTCGAAGGTATGCCACAGGGCAGGTTTCTCTTCGCTGGCGCCCGGTGCTGCAAAGGTCGTCTTGGAAATCACCAGCACCAGCGCCGAAGCCTGTTGCGCCCAGCTGCGGTTGAACGGCACCAGCAGTTCCAGGTAGCGCGCCCAGTTCGGCGTGTCGCGGCGGGCATAGAGGAAGCGCCACGGCTGCGAATTGTAAGCCGACGGTGCCCAGCGCGCGGCTTCGAGGAAGCTCAACAGGGTCTCTTCGCTGATCGGCTCGGCGGTGAAAGCACGGGGCGACCAACGGTTGATGAACTGCTCGTTGATCGCGTAATCGGCGATGCGGGGGGTGGCGCTCATGGCTGCTCCTGCAATGGGACGGGAAACTCCGCACGCTACTGCGTCCACTCGCCACTGACAAGCGGTCTGGCGTTGCCGAAGGCCAGGCTCTAGACTGGCGCCGCCGCGCGCCGCGGCGCCAGAATGAATGCAGGAAACCCGTGTGATGATCGCTGACAGCGCGCCGTTCTGGCGGCGCAAGACCCTCGAACAACTCGACCCGCAGGAATGGGAGTCGCTGTGCGACGGCTGTGGCCTGTGCTGCCTGCAAAAACTCGAGGATGAAGACGACAACAGCGTCTACTACACGCGTATCGCCTGCAAGCTGCTGGACCTCGACACTTGCCAGTGCAGCGACTACCCCAACCGCTTCGCCCACGTGCCCGATTGCATCCAGCTGACCCCAGGCAAGGCCGACCAGTTCAAGTGGTTGCCGAGCACCTGCGGTTATCGGCTGGTCAGCGAGGGCAAGGATCTACCGGCCTGGCACCCGCTGGTCTGCGGTGACCGCAAACAGGTCCATGAACAGCGCATTTCCCAGTCGGGGCGTATGCTCAGTGAGCATGATGTGGATGAAGACGACTGGGAAGAGCACCTGATCTTCCGCGCCAGCTGAGCAGGTCTGGCCCGTCGCCTCTGGGGAACAAGGAGTTTCTGTATGCGTTGCCAGCTGTTGCTGTTACTGGGCGTTGTAGCCTGTTCGCCGGCCTGGGCGAAGAAAGTCGACCTCGACTACCAGGTGCGCCTGTTGCCCGCCAGTGGCCAGGCCGAAGTGCGCCTGACGCTGGGTGAAGGCAGCGCGGTGCGCAGCCTGGACTTCGACCTTGGCAAAGCGAATGCCTACAGCGGTTTCCAGGCTGACGGCCAGTGGCAGCAGCAGGGCGAGCGGGGTGTCTGGCACCCGGCAGCGGGCAAGACCAGCCTCAGCTACCGGGTGAAGCTGGACCAGAAGCAGCGCAGCGGCGCCTATACCTCCCGCATCACGCCGCACTGGGCGCTGTTCCAAGGCGATCAGCTGGTCCCGCCCGCGCGCCTCGACCAGCAGGACGGCACCGAACTGGTGGCCCGGTTGTCGGTCGACCTGCCCGAGGGCTGGCAGAGTATCGAAACGGCCTGGCCGCGCATTGGCAAAGACAAGTTTCGCATCGATAACGTGTCACGCCTGTTCGATCGCCCAACCGGCTGGATGCTCGCCGGCGACCTTGGCAGCCGCCGCGCACGGCTAGGTGAAACCGACGTGACCGTGGCCGCACCGGTGGGGCAGGGCATGCGGCGGATGGACAACCTGACGTTGCTGACGTTCGTCTGGCCGCAGTTGCAGGCGATGTTCCCGCGCAACCCGCCGAAGCTGCTGCTGGTCGGTGCGCGCGATGGCATGTGGCGCGGGGCGATGGCGGCGCACGGTTCGCTGTACCTGCACAGTGGTCGGCCGATGGTCAGCGAGAACGGCAGCAGCCCACTGTTGCGCGAGCTGGTGCAACTTTTCGCGCAGATTCGGGTGCGTGACAACAGTGACTGGCTTGGCCAGAGCCTGACCGAATACTACGCCAACGAACTGTTGCGCCGCGCCGGCGGGATGAGCGATGACCGGTACCAGGTGTGGCAGGCGCGGTTGCAGAAGCAGGGCGCCAAGGTCACCCAGTTGCGCGCCGCCAAGGCCAGTCCGGCGCAGGTGGCGCGGGGGGTGCAGCTGTTACAGGCGCTGGACAAGGAAATCCGCATCCATACCCAGGCCAAGCGCTCGCTGGATGATGTGACCCGTGCGCTGATGCGCCTGCCGAGTGTCAGCACCGAGGAGTTCGTGCAGATCAGCGAGAACGTGCTGGGGCGCCGGTCGGAGGTGTTGCAGAGCAAGGCGCTGCAATAAGTATCCAGAGTCCGCACTGGCCCTATCGCCGGCAAGCCGGCTCCCACAGGTTCGGCGCAAGTCTCAAGCAAGGCGCTGTACCTGTGGGAGCCGGCTTGCCGGCGATAGGGCCTGAGCAGACAACCCTTTACTCACCGGTCACCGTCACCCCTCGGGTAGCCGCCCGGGCACTGCGCTGCAGCGCCTCCAGCTCCGCCGCACTGCGCTCGATGTCCGAACGCAAGCGGTGATATTCCTGGCGATGCTGCTGCCACCAGGCCTTGGTCGAGCAGTGCCCGCTGACCCCACGCGCCACGGCCAGGCCGCCCACCACCATCTGCAGCAGCCCGACCAGGCCACCATGGCGCAGCCCCTTGCTGAACATCAGCGCCCCTCCGGCCAGCGAACCGACCCGTTCCAACCCCTGCACGTTGTGCTCCGAAGTGCCCGAAGCAGAATGAATATCAAGCATGGCCAAGCCTCCCTGTGATGTGTAAGCAGCTGACCCGTGGCCGGCGAGCGCCGTTCACTCGGCATGCCGGGCGGTCGTGGGTGGCCTCACAAAGGTGACTTTTTACTTGAACTTCGGCCCAGACCGGGTATTGAGCCCCTTGGCCAACCGGTCATACAACACCACATTCACCGTCGCCGCCAGGTTCATGCAACCCTCGGTCGGAATGTAGATGGTCTCTTCGCACCACGCCCGCACATCGGCACTCAAGCTGCCGTCTTCCGGCCCGAAGATGTAGATGGCGCGGTCCGGGTGGGTGTACTCGGGCAACGGCCGGGCGCCGTCAACCAGCTCAACGGCCACCGGGGTGCAGCCCAGGGGAATGATGCGCTGCAGATCGTCGATACCAATCAACGGAATGTCGTAATGCACCCGCTTGGTATCGGTGACGAAATCGCGCGCGCGTTCATAGCGCTTGCCGGTGTAGAACACCGAGTTGACGCCGTAGCAACCCGCTGCGCGCATCACCGAACCGACGTTCTCCGCAGACTTGGGGTTGAACAGGCCGATGCAGCTGTACCGTTTGTTTGCCACGTGCCGGGGCCTTTCGCAAAAAAAGCGCGATTATACGGGCTTGCCGGCAGCAGCGGGGGCCGTATCGATGGGAAGCATCGATGGGAAGCGTCGATGGGAAGTATCGACGGTCAGTCCTTCTTGAGCATCCCAGCCAGGGCGGCGAACGGGTTGTGCGTGGCCTTGGCGATGCTCGGCGTGCTCAGGGAGCCTTCGCTGAAGTACTGCTGGTCGGTGTAGCGCGAGTGCTCGTTGTCGTGGCAGTACAGGCACAGCAGTTCCCAGTTGGAACCGTCCTGCGGGTTGTTGTCGTGGTTGTGGTCACGGTGGTGCACGGTCAGCTCGCTCAGGCGCTTGCCGGCGAACTCGCGGGCGCAGCGGCCGCAGACGTGCGGGTACATCTTCAGGGCCTTGTCGCGGTAGCCCATCTCCTTGTCGCGCTTGGCGTCGGCGAGGATGCGGTCGAGGCGGGCGGTGGCGGCGGAAGTGGAAGCCGAACTCATGGTGTTTCCTTTGTTCTGATCAGGCATGTGGCGGTTATACCAATGAGTCTAGCGCGCTTGCAGGGCAAGCGGACAGGCAAAAACGCCAATAACGGCGTAGCCTGTAGGAAGGTTCCCGACAGGAGGTTGCTGATGTTTCATGCGATCCTTGCCGCGTTGCTTGTCGCCGCCATGCCCTTGGCCGAGGCGGCGAGCACGCCACCACGCTTGAACACGCCCGTGCCCGGTGCGCCCGGCACGCCGACGCCCACGCCGTACCCGCAAATTACCCCGAGCACGCCGCCCAAGGCCTATGACAACAAACCAGGCTCACCGCTGTTGCCGCCGATGCCGGTGCCGGGGCCGCCGAAGGACCAGCCGCTGCCTGGGTTGCGCCAGGAGCCGGCGAAACCGGTGGTGGAGGATGATTAGCGAAAAAGCTGAGGGCCTTATCGCCGGCAAGCCGGCTCCCACAGGTACAGCGCAATGCTTGAGGCTTGCGCCGAACCTGTGGGAGCCGGCTTGCCGGCGATAGGGCCCCCGATCAAGCGCGCGTCTTACGCCACGCCCAGCTCATTGAAGACAAACGCATATTCCAGCGCCACATCCCGCAGCCCTTGGTAGCGCCCACTCATGCCGCCGTGACCCGCCCCCATCTCGGTCTTGAGCAGCAGCAGGTTGTCGTCGGTCTTGCGCGTGCGCAGGCGCGCCACCCACTTGGCCGCTTCCCAGTACTGCACGCGGCTGTCGTTGTAGCCGGCGACCACCAGCATGGCTGGGTAGGCCTGGGCGCTGACGTTCTCGTAAGGCGCGTAGGCCTTGATCCGCTCGTACACCTCGGGCTCCTCGGGGTTGCCCCATTCGTCGTACTCGGTGACGGTCAGCGGCAGCTCGGGGTCGAGCATGGTGTTGAGCACATCGACGAACGGTACTTCGGCAATGGCGCAGCGGAACAGCTCAGGGCGCTGGTTGAGCACCGCACCCATCAACAGGCCACCGGCGCTGCCGCCGCTGATGGCCAGGCGATCGGACGCTGTCACGCCTTGGGCGATCAGGTGTTCGGCGCAGGCGATGAAGTCGCTGAAGCTGTTGTGCTTGTGTTCCTGCTTGCCGGCGCGGTACCAGGCTTCGCCCAGCTCGCCACCGCCGCGCACATGGGCGATGGCAAAGCCCACGCCGCGTTGCAGCAGGCTCAGGCGGGCATGGGAAAACCATGGGTCGAGGCTCTCGCCGTAGGCGCCGTAACCGTACAGGTAGAGCGGCACGGTCTTGCCTTGGTCTTGCTTGCGGCGGACCAGGCTGATCGGCACCTGGGTGCCATCGGCGGCGGTGGCCCACAGGCGCTCGCTGACGTAGTCGTCGGCATCGAATTCGCCCAGCACCGGGGTTTGCTTGAGCACCACCTGGGCGCCCGTGGCCAGTTCCAGCTGGCGTACCTGCGCGGGGCGGTTGAGTGCTTCATAGCGCAGGCGCACGCGGCGGCTGACGAATTCCAGGCTGTCCTGCACGTACAGGCTGTAGGCCGCGTCAGGCAGTTCCACCCGGTAGCTGGCAAGGCCTTGCGGGCGAACCTCGATGATCGGCAGGCCGCCTTCGCGCAGGCTCAAGGTCAGGGCGCTGGCATTCAGGCTGAGGCCTTCGAGCATGATGTCGTCGCGGTGGGGCACCAGCAGCTGCCACTGCGCGCGGGTCGGCACCTGCTCGACCGGGGCCTGATACAGGGCGAAGTTGATGCCGTCCTGGTTGGTGCGGATGAACCAGCGCCACTGGCCGTCGAGTTGGCCGTGGTCGGGGAAGTATTCGTGGCCTTCCACCCGTGGCGCCAGGCAGGTGAAGGCGGCCTGCGGGGTGAGGGCATCGAGCACCCAGGCTTCGCTGGTGGTCTTGCTGTTGAGCAGCAGCACCAGTTGTTGTTCGGAGCTTGTGCGATAGCAATGCAGGAAGAACCGGCCATCGGGCTCTTCGAACACGGTCTGCGCGTCGTCCTCGCCCAAGGTGTAGCGACGCAGGCGCCAAGGGCGGTGGGTGTCGTCCAGTTCGGCGAAGAACAGCGTCTGGTTGTCGTTGGCCCAGGTCAGGCTGCCGTCGCAGTCGTCGAAGGGCAGGGTGGTCAGGCTGCCGCTGGCCAGGTCCTTGACGTACAGGGTGTAGATTTCGTCGCCGCTGGTGTCGAGGCTGTAGGCCAGCAGGCGGTGGTCGGGGCTGACACTGAAGGCACCCAGGGCCAGGAAGCCACCGTCTGCCAGGGCGTTGGGGTCGAGCAGCAGCTGTTCCTGCTGCTCGTCCACGGTATTGGAGTCATCCGCCGGGCGCGGGCAGCGGTAGTGGCGCGGGTACTCGTCGCCTGCCGTGGTGCGGGTGTAGTACAGGTACGGGCCCCAGGGCGAGGGCAGCGACAGGTCGGTTTCGAGGATGCGACCCTTGATTTCTTCGAACAACTGCTCGCGCAGGGGCGCCTGGTCGGCCAGGCAGGCCTCCTGGTAGGCGTTTTCCGCCTGCAGGTAGTCGAGTACTTCGGGCGTGTCGCGCTGTTGCAGCCAGGCGTAGGGATCGGCGCCCTGGTCCTGGCGGGCGATGGGGGGCTGGAGCGCGTTGGGCATCGGTGTTCTCTTGGCTGGGGGGCGCCTGCGCCCGGAAAAGTGTTTATCATAGGCGTCTCTTTGCCTGGCTTGCACGATCACCATGACCGAGAACGACTATACCCTCGCCTGGGGCCTCTACGCCGTGGCCGCCTTGGGCTGCCTGTGGGTGGGTTTCAAAATCACTGGCTGGATGTGGCGTTGGCTGCGTGAGCCGCTGCGGGTGATCCTGGCGGTCCTGCTGCTGACCCCGACCGTGGTCGACCCGGCCAAGGATGCGGTTGCCCCGGCCATCGCCATCACCACCCTGGACCTTGCCTTCAAGGTAGGCAACAACGCCTGGCGAGCGGTTTCCGACTTTGCCATGTACGGCATGATCGCCTTTGCGCTGTATGCGCTGTTCGTGCTGCTGCGCTGGCCCTTGGAAAAACGTGCCCGCGAGCGCCGCGAACAGGCCGAGGCCGCTGCCCAGCGCCAGGCCGCCGAGGACGCCCGGCTCGACGCCGGCGCGCCACTGGCCGCCGAACGCCGCGACCGTTACCGCGATGACCCGCCGCCCACCGCGCCTTCTGGCGGCCGTGGCCGGGTCGAGCCCCGTTTGTAAGCGGAGACTGCGAACATGTGCGAACTGCTGGGCATGAGCGCCAACGTCCCCACCGACATCGTCTTCAGCTTCACTGGCCTGATGCAGCGCGGTGGCCGTACCGGCCCGCACCGCGACGGCTGGGGCATCGGTTTCTACGAAGGCCGCGGCCTGCGGCTGTTCCAGGACCCTGCCGCGAGCAGCGAGTCGGAAGTGGCCAACCTGGTGCAGCGCTACCCGATCAAGAGCGAGGTGGTCATCGGCCACATCCGCCAGGCCAACGTCGGCCGGGTATGCCTGTCCAACACTCACCCGTTCGTCCGCGAGATGTGGGGCCGCAACTGGTGCTTCGCGCACAACGGCCAGCTCGGCGATTTCAACGGCGAGGCGACCTTCTACCGGCCCATCGGCGACACCGACAGCGAGTCCGCCTTCTGCGACCTGCTCAACCGCATCCGCGCCGCCTTCCCGGAGCCTGTCGAAGTGGAACAGCTGCTGCCGGTGCTGGTCGAAGCCTGTGCCGAGTACCGCGGAAAAGGCGTGTTCAACTGCCTGCTCAGCGACGGCGACTGGTTGTTCTGCTTCTGCTCGACCAAGCTGGTCCACATCACCCGTCGCGCGCCTTTTGGTGCCGCACGGTTGAAGGATGTCGACCTGATCGTCGACTTTCACACCGAAACCACCCCCAATGACGTGGTGACGGTGATTGCCACCGAGGCCTTGACCGAGAACGAGACCTGGCGGCGCTACGAGCCCGGCCAATGGGCCCTGTGGCGGCACGGGGAATGCGTGACGCAAGGCCAGAGCTAAGGACGCTGCATGTTCAGAAGTTACCTGCGGTTGCTGCTGTTCACCTTCGGCCTGCTGGCCGGTATCCAGGTCCCGGGGCTGGTCAAGGACTACAGCCAACGGGTCGAGGCGCATCTGTTCGAATCACGCCAGGCGCTCGATGGTTTCAAGCAGACCGCCGAGCGCTTCTTCAAGGGCGACCTGCAGGCGCTGGTGCGGCATTACCACAGCAGTGACGACCCGGTGTTCAACAGCGATGCCAACAGTATCGAGAGTCTGTTGATGCGTAATCAGTTGCTGGAGAACGAGTGGCAGGCACTGCAGGGGTCGTGGTTGACGACGACCTGGCATGTGCTGGTGCAGCCGGATCCGCAGTTGCGCGAAGAGACGCTCAAGGGGTACAGCTATCAGATTCTGCTGGTACCCGAGGCGATAGGCTGGGGCGTTGGGGCAGGGTTTGTGCTGGCGTTCGTGGTCGAGAGCCTGTTGCTGGGGATTGGCTGGGTGCTTTTGGGTGGGCGGCGCAAGGCGGTCAAGGAGAGCTGGCGTTGATTCATGATGGCCCGGGAAACCAACGGCGATTCACGAGACTTCGCACTTGCCGTTCTCTCTGAAAGATTAAGGCCACTGCGTCAGCAAACGTCTTACACTGACGTTTTTGCTAGCTCAGAGCGTTGCTGTGAACTTCACTGATCAAACCTTCGATACGATTCTGAACGCACTGCACGACGGCGTTTACATCACGGATGGTGCAGGGATTACCGTTAAGGTAAACAGCGCGTACGAGCGTCTTACCGGACTGCAGAGCGAACAGCTCATCGGTCGCAGCATGCACGACCTGGTACGCGACGGTGTCGTTTCGCAATCCGCATCCTTACGCGTACTCCAGCAAGGCGCTCCGGTTTCCGTTATGCAGAGCCTCGGTAACGGCAAGAAGCTGTTGGTGAGCGCAACGCCTATCTTTGAAAATCGCCGCATCAGTTACGTTGTCAGCGCCGTACGTGACATGACCGAGCTTCTGCGCATGAAGCATGAAAGGGATGAGCTTGCTGGGCTCAAGAAGCTGCGTCAGAGCACTGCGCAGTTGCATGCGGGTGAATATGAAAAACTGGCTCAGTCCTCGCTGGTCTTTGACCAGGCGCAAACAGGCTCGCTTTTCGCGCAGGCACGACGTGTAGCAGGCAGTGACGTGAAGGTGCTGCTGCTAGGTGAAACCGGTGTCGGCAAAAGTCTCGTCGCTCAGTACATTCACAATGCCAGCGCTCGGGCCAACGAGCCTTTCATACCGCTCAACTGCGGAGCAATGCCAGAAAACCTGATCGAGGCGGAATTGTTTGGCTACGCGCCAGGGGCGTTCACTGGCGCAGCGGCCAAAGGGAAGCGAGGGCTCCTGGAGCTGGCGAACCACGGGACGTTGTTCCTTGACGAAATTGGCGATCTGCCGTTGTCGCTTCAGGTCAAGCTTCTGAAAGTTATCGAGGAGAAGCGGTTCATTCCGGTGGGTGGGCTTGAATTACGCGAAGTAGATATCCGAATCATAAGTGCCACCCACCATGACTTGCGACAGAGAGTCGAGCAGGGGTTGTTCCGTGCTGACCTGTACTATCGACTGAACGTGGTGCCCATCCACATTCCCGCGCTTCGTGAGCGCGCCGGAGAGATCCCCACGCTGTTGGAGCATTACCTGGGGCACTTCAACGAACGCTATGGGCGCAAGATGATGTGGGGGCTGGAAACCCTGGATCTGCTCTGTGAGTACGCATGGCCTGGAAATATCCGTGAGCTGATCAATTTGGTCGAGCGTTTGGTCGTCATCTGCGAAAGTGACACGATCGAGGCGTTGGATCTCCCTGAGGAAATCCTCAACCTTCATGATGATCGCTTGGATCAAAACCGCCTGCCGCTGCGCAAAGTTCTGGAAAACGCAGAGCGCAGCGCAATCCTTTCAGCAATGCGCGTCCACAAGACCACGCGGCTGGCAGCCAAAGCGTTGGGTGTCAGCCAGGCTACCGTCGTTCAGAAGATGAAACGCTGGGAGAGATCTGATTAGGTTTCTGATCGGCAGCCGTTTTTCCGATTGAAATCGTGATCGCCAGTTCGTGTCGCAGGCTAGCCATAGCGAGGCAAAACCCAGCAAACACGGGCCTTCCAAGAAATTGGCACATGTTTTGTTATCTCTTCGTTCATCTCAATAAAAAAAATGAGGATGAGTCGATGAGTGTTGCTGCCTTTCAAATCGCCAATAAACTCCTGACCGGCCCCAGCGCGGTTGATCAGCTGGACGCTGAATTGACCCGGCTGAAGGTTAATAATCCTTTAATCGTGACCGATGCGATCCTGGTCAAGTCGGGCACCGTTGACCTCGCTTTGGCCCACCTGGGTGGCCGCCGCTATGGTCTCTATGACCAGGTTCAACCAGAGCCTGAAATCAGTTTGGTCGAAGACTGTACTCGTGCCTTTCGCGAGGGTGGCCATGACGGGCTCATTGGGCTGGGGGGCGGAAGTGCTATCGACATCGCCAAAGGGGTCGCCGCCTTCGCCGGTCACGATGGCGCGTTGGCCGAGCTGTTCGGCGTCGATCAAGTACGCCGCAAAGGCCCCCCGCTGATCGCCATTCCTACTACAGCGGGCACAGGTTCGGAGGTCACTAACGTGGCGATCTTCTCCGACAAACAGGCACAGCTCAAGAAAGGCATCGTGAGCGACTACCTGCTGCCTGATGTGGCTCTCGTGAGTCCGGTCATGACGCTCACTTGTCCTCGCAGCGTGACCGCTGCCAGCGGTGTCGACGCGCTCGTGCATGCGATCGAAGCGTACCTTTCGATCAATCGCTCGCCGATTACCGATGCCATTGCGCTTGGAGCGATCAAGGTGATAGCTCGGGCTTTGCCCAAAGCGTATGCCAACCCGGATGATCTTGTTGCTCGCGAAGACATGGCGACGGCGAGTCTGATGGGTGGCATGGCATTTGGAAACGCAGGCGTGGGGGCAGTACATGCGCTGGCCTATCCGCTCGGCGGGCGCTTCAAAATAGCACACGGCGTCAGCAACGCTTTGCTGCTGCCCTATGTAATGCGCTGGAACAAGCTTGCCTGTGCGGAGCGTCTTCGCGACGTCGCACAGGCAATGGGCGTGAATGTCGTGGGCTTGAGCGATAGCCAGGCTGCAGACGCTAGTGTCGATGCGATGGCTGAACTGTGCGCTGCCGTAGACATTCCTGCCGGCCTTCGCGCTTTCAACGTTCCAGAGGACGCTTTGGCACCCATGGCCGAGGAGGCCAGCAACATTGACCGCTTGATGCGCAATAATCCCCGCAAGCTCACGGCCGCAGATATCGAGGCGATCTATCGATCTGCCTGGTAATGGGGAGTTGGTTTTTGTTTTGAGCGTCAATTTGTTAGAGTGCTATTTAATGAGTTCAGTCTTTGAGGCTTAGTGGTTAAATATTTAGTGTGGTGTGGCAGAGCCGTACTGAAAGGTCTCGGTGTCTGAAATCTTACCGTCATGGTTTAAAGGGCTATTGCTATGGAAGACGTTAAATTATATGCAATGACATGTGGCTGGATTACCATGCCTTATGGGTTTTTCATGGCAGGTGAAACAGGGGATCTGGCCATTCCTGTGCCATGCTATTTGATCGAACATCCGAAAGGTACGGTGTTGTTTGATACGGGGCTGGAGTTGCCTTTGCAATCGGAAGATCCGGCGGTGGTAAAAAAATCACTCGGGGTTTTTGCTGATCTCACGACGGTCAACTTTGTGCCTGGTGAAGATGTCGCTAAACGGTTGGAGGCTTTTGGTGTCGACCCCTTGAAAATAAACTTCATCATTAATTCTCATCTGCATTTTGATCATTGTGGTGGCAATGCTTGCATTCCTAATGCGCGGTTGGTGATCCAAAAGCGTGAGTGGGAGGCTGCAAAAAATGAAGAAAACATCGAAAAAGAAATCTATTCACCTCGCCATTATGATTTAGGTCATGAGCGCCTTGAGATTGATGGCGAACATGATCTGTTTGGTGATGGTTCGGTTGTGCTGATTCCTAGTTATGGACACACGCCCGGGCACCAATCGCTTAAAGTCAACGTAGAGGGTAAAGATGTCATCATTACCGCAGATGCTTGCTACTTGAAGGCCTCTCTTGAAAAAATGACGCTTCCCGATGCCATGGTCGTGAATGATGCTCAGGGAATGATTAACAATTTTAACTTGTTTAAGCGGCTTCAATCTAAAGGCGCATTTGTACTGTACGGGCATGATCCCGAACAGTCAAAGTTACTCACGGATGGTTCAATTCGCAGAGTTGGTTTGGAGACGCTCGCGAGTTTATAAGGGAATTTGTGATGCATCGTGCGGGTTTCTCGCACGTGAAGAGCTTGATTTTTCAAGCGAAGTAGATAAGTCCTGTTTTATGGCAGGGCATGCCAAATGTTTAACGTAAACTATAACAAGGAATAATTATGAATCCTGCATTGAAAGTCTCTTTGTTTTTGGCCGCAGGGATTGCAGCCTCCCCGGTTTTTGCAGCGCCGACTAACACTGCCTTGCCAGACAGTTGTGCGAAAGATGCGAAGGGGAACTATAGCCAGGAATATGATGTTCCCTGTAAAGCCTTGGATAACTTCCTGACAACATTCAATGCTAAAGATGAATTGGCTTGGGCCAAGACATTGAATTACCCGCACGTGCGCATGTCCGGTAACCAAGTCACTGTTTGGCAAACCCCTGAAGCTTATGCCAAAGATCAAAACCTGCAGCAGCTTGCAAAGGAAATTGGCTGGGAGAATACACGCTGGGACTACCGTTATGTTGTTCAATCCGGCAGTGATGGCAAAGGAAACGCAAACAAATATCACGTCGCGCTTTCATTTACACGCCTTGACAAAGCGGGTAACCCGATCCCCGGTCATACTTTTGACTCCTTCTACATTATTACCAATGTCGACGGTCATTGGGGGACTCAATTCAGATCAAGCATGGCTGGTTCTTTGCACGGAAAATCGGCTTATTGATACAGCTGAGGCGGTATAATATTGCCTAGATAAAAGTTGGGGCTTTCCGGCTCCAACTTTTATTGCGTTACGTTCCTCTGGACTTCCCTGATCTTGAGTTTGAAGAGGTGGTACGTCCGGAGCTTCGTAAGCGCCCATAAACCCCACCAGACCAAAGATCGCAGTGCGATTAGCTATGCGGTCGCGGCGTGCAGTTCCACGGCAGGAGCGCCTCGAAGTCTTCCACTGAGGACGCTGGGGCAGGCGCTCCAGTGCGTGGCGCAGCCACGCATAAGGCTCTTTGCCGTTGGCGTTGGCCGTCTCGACCAAGCTATAGAGTTGAGCACTGGCCGTTGCGCCTTTTGGCGTATCGCTGAACTACCAGTTCATTCTGCCGATCACAAATGGGCGGATCGCGCGTTCTGCAGCGTTATTGTCGATCGGCAAATAGCCATGCTCGACATAGCGTTCCAGCTTGCTCCTGTTGCTGGCCATGAACGCCGAGCGGCCCTATCGCCGGCAAGCCGGCTCACACAGAGACCGCGCAGTTCACTTACCTGTGGGAGCCGGCTTGCCGGCGATAGGGCCGGTACTGGCACTGGAAAACCATCAGACCAGCACAATCCTCTGTCCCCCGACATCCCGCGCATACCGCTCCAGCACCTGCCGGCACACCCCGACCACCTCATCCACCAACGCTACCCCGGTCTGCCAGGCGACGACCAGTTCCAGGCTAGGCGGTGGCTGCAAGCCTTCGAGCAGGACCAGTTCGCCGCGGCTCAGCTCTTCACCGACCAGTGCCGGCGGCAATGCACCGATGCCGAAGCCATCGCGCAGCAGGCGGGTAATCGCCGCCACCGAGTTCACGCAGTTCAGACGCGGGGCCTGGGCGCCTGCGGCCTGCAGCATGCTGAGCACTTCCTGGTGGGGCCGCGAGTTCTTCGAGAAGGTCACGATCCGCTCGCGGGCCAGTTCGGCCAGGGACGCGTAATCGCGGTGCTGGGCGGCACCGGCAGCCACCACCCAGCCCATGGGGTAGCGCGCCAGGTCCAGGCTGCGGATCGACTGCTCGCGCAGCAGGTCGGTCTGCAGGATCACGTCGAGAAAGCCTTTTTGCAGCTGTTCGCGCAAGTTCAGCGCGGTATCGGCGACCAGTTCGATCTCTACCTGGGGGTAGCGCTCGGTAAGTTCCGCCACCAGCGCGCTCATCCAGGTATGAATCACCGTGTCCATCACGCCAAGGCGAATGCGCCCGACCTTGGCCCGGTCGCTGTCCAGCGACTGTTTCATGGCCTTGGCGGTATCGAGCATGCGCTCGGCGTACTCCAGCACCTTGGCGCCCTCCGGGGTCAGGCTGACGCCCCGTGAGTCGCGCAGCAAAAGCTTCACCCCAAGGTCGGCCTCCAGCGCAGCGATGCGGCTGGAGACCGACGCCTGGGTGGTGAACAGCTTTTCGGCAGTGAGACGAAAGCTCTTGAGCCGGGCGACCCAGACGAAGGTTTCGAGGAAGCGAAGGTTCATGATCAGTTTTTCTTGTTCCAGACCGGCGGTTTTTCTCGTTGGACGCATCTGGCGCGGCCTCTGAACAATGATGGCAGGCCGCGACGCCAGACGTCGCCCATAAAACAATACCAACAAGCCGAGGCAAGCATGAACCCCACCGGCGTGCAGCAACAGGTTTCGCCCTCATCTTCCAGCGGGCCTTTCGCCTGGTACCGCGATATCGACTCCCAGCAACGACGCACCTTCTGGAGCTGCAAGATCGGCTATGGCCTGGACGGCATGGACACGCAGATGCTCAGCTTCGTCATCCCTACGCTGATCATGATGTGGGGCATCAGCACCACTGAAGCCGGCCTGATCCACACCAGCACCCTGATCGCATCGGCCGTCGGTGGCTGGATCGCCGGCATTCTATCCGACCGCATCGGCCGGGTGCGGACCCTGCAACTGACAGTGTTGTGGTTCGCCTTCTTCACCTTCCTTTGCGGCTTTGCCCAGAACTACGAACAACTGCTGATCGCCCGTACCCTGATGGGCTTCGGTTTCGGCGGCGAGTGGACCGCAGGTGCGGTACTGATCGGCGAAGTGATCCGCGCCCAGGACCGTGGCAAGGCGGTCGGCATGGTGCAGTCCGGTTGGGCCCTGGGCTGGGGCCTGACGGCGATCCTCTATGCGCTGCTGTTCTCCTGGCTGCCTGCTGAGCAGGCTTGGCGCGCACTGTTTCTGCTCGGTCTGGTACCGGCCATTTTCGTGATCTTCGTCCGCCGCCTGGTCAAGGATCCGGAGGTATACCGCCAGGCCAAAGCGGTGGAAGAGGCCGCAGCGCCTTCGCACTTCTACGAGATTTTCGCCCCCGGCATGCTCTGGACCACCGTGCGCGCGTCCTTGCTGACCACCGGTGCGCTGGGTGGCTACTACGCCATCACCTCGTGGCTGCCAACCTTCCTCAAGAACGAGCGCGGCCTGAGCGTGCTGGGCACCGGCGGCTACCTGGCGATGGTGATCGTCGGCTCCTACGTGGGCTACGTGATCAGCGCGTACCTGTCCGACATCCTGGGGCGCAAGAAGAACTTCATCCTGTTCGCCGTGGGTTCGTTCATCATCGTGCTGCTCTACACGCAGATGGCGGTGAGCGATGACCTGATGCTGTGGCTGGGCTTCCCGCTGGGCTTCTTCGCCTCGGGCATCTTCAGTGGCATGGGCGCGTTCCTTACCGAGCTGTTCCCCACCCGCATCCGCGGTTCGGGGCAGGGCTTCTGCTACAACATCGGCAAGGTGATCGCGGCCGTGTTCCCATTGCTGATCGGCCTGCTCAGCCAGAAAGTACCGCTGGGCCTGGGGATTGGCGCCTTCTCCGCGGTGTCCTACGGTGTGGTGATCCTGGCGGCCTTGAGCCTGCCGGAAACCTGCGGCAAACAACTCAAGGCGCGCTGAGGTAGGCACATGAACATCGACACGGGAACCCGCCAGGTGAAACGCCTGCTACTCAATTGCGACATGGGCGAAAGTTTCGGCAGCTGGCGCATGGGCCGCGATGCCGAGGTGATGCCCTACATCGACTGCGCCAACATCGCCTGCGGCTACCATGCGGGCGACCCCGGCACCATGCGCCGCACCGTGGCCCTGGCGTTGCAGCACGGGGTCGCCATCGGCGCCCATCCGGCCTACCCGGACCTGGTCGGTTTCGGCCGTCGCTCCATGGCCTGCAGCAACGACGAAATCCGCGACCTGCTGCATTACCAGATCGGCGCGCTGCAGGGCATCTGCAAAGCCCTCGGCGGCCAGGTGGCCTACGTCAAACCCCATGGTGCGTTGTACAACGACATGATGGCTGACCCGCTCAAGCTGCGCGCCGTGCTCGAAGCCATGGCCGCCTACGACAGTGGCCTGCCCTTGATGCTGATGGCCACCGCCGACAACAGCGCTGCCCAGGCGCTGGGCGATGAAATCGGCGTGCCATTGTGGTTCGAGGCCTTCGCCGATCGTGCCTACACCGCCAGCGGCCATCTGCGCTCGCGAAGCCTGCCCGGTGCGGTGCATCACGACCCGGCACTGGTGGTCGAGCAGGCCCTGCGCCTGGCCCGTGGCTATGCGCTGGTGGCCGACGACGGCAGTGCTTTGCGCCTTCAGGCCAGCACCCTGTGCGTGCACGGCGACAACGACAGTTCGGTGGCGGCGGTGCGGCAGATTCGACAGGCGCTCGATGGGTTGGAACAAGCATGAAAGTACGCATCGAAGTCGTGGCCATCGACAGCCTGATGGTGCGCCTGTTCGACAGCATCGATGAAGCCAACATGCCGTGGATGCTCGCGGCCAGCCAGCGCCTGAGTGCGGCCTTGGGCACGCACCTGCTGGACCTGGTGCCGTCCTACACCACGCTGATGGTGCAGTTCGATCTGCCGCCAGCCGAGGCCAAGGCACTGATCGTCCAGGCCCTGGACGGGCTGCAGCCGGACACCGGCAGCGCGGGTCGTCGCCATGAGATCCCGGTGTGGTACCACGCCAGTGTCGGCCCTGAACTGCCGGTGCTGGCAGCGCGCAGCGGCTTGAGCGAGGACGAGGTGATTCGCCTGCACAGCGAGCGCGACTATCCCGTGTTCGCCCTGGGCTTCGCGCCAGGCTTCGGCTTCATGGGCCTGGTGGACCCACAGCTGGCCACGCCACGCCTGAGCACCCCGCGCAAGCGGGTGGCGGCGGGCAGCGTGGGCATCGCCGAGCGCCAGACGGCGGCATACCCGGCGGTCTCGCCGGGTGGCTGGAACCTGATTGGACGCACACCGGTGCGCCTGTTCGACCGTGAGCGCGAAGGTTACAGCCTCCTGCAACCCGGCGACCGAGTGCGTTTCGTGGCGGTTTCCCATGCCCAGTTCCTGGCGTTGGGCGGTGATGACAGTCCGTTGGAGGCGGGGGCATGAAGCAGCTGATGATCGAGGCCAGCACGCCGCTGTGCCAATTGCAGGACGGTGGACGTTTCGGCGTGCGCCATCTGGGCGTGACCCAGGGCGGGGCACTGGACTGGGTGGCGATGTACTGGGCCAACTGGCTGTTGGGCAACGCGCTGGATGCACCGGTGATTGAAGTGGCGTTGGGCGGTTTCAGTGTGCTGGCCGAACAGGACTGCGTGCTGGCCCTGGCCGGTGCGGATCTGGATGCACGGGTCGATGACCAGCCTCTGGCAGCCTGGCGCAGTTTCACCCTGGCGAAGGGGCAGCGCTTGACCTTGAGGCAGCCGAAGCAGGGCGTACGCGCCTACCTTGCGGCGCCGGGTGGGTTCCACGGGGAAGCGGTGCTGGGCAGCTGTGCCACGGTGGTGCGTGAAGAACTGGGTGGCATCGATGGGCTGGGGGCTGCGCTGGGCAAAGGGCAACGGCTGAGCTTCGCCGGTGGCCCGGCAGCGCTGCGCGAGGTGCCCGAGGTGCTGCGGCCGGGTTATCCGCAAAAGCCACTGCTCGATTTGGTGATGGGCGCGCAAATTGGCGATTTCAGCGGTACCAGCCTGTTCGAGGCGTTCAACAGTGACTGGACGCTGGACAGCCGGGCCGATCGCATGGGTATCCGTTTGCTCGGGCCGCAGCTGGTCTATCAGGGCGCGCCGATGATTTCCGAAGGGATCCCGCTGGGGGCGGTGCAGGTGCCGCCGGACGGGCAGCCGATCGTGCTGCTCAATGACCGGCAGACCATTGGCGGTTATCCGCGGCTGGGGGCGTTGACGCCGTTGGCATTGGCGCAGCTGGCGCAGTGCATGCCGGGGGTATCGGTGCGGTTCAGGGCGGTGGTGCAGGATGAGGCTTGGCGGGGGCAGCAGGCGTATCTGCAGCGTTGGCGGTGACGCTGACGGCCCTATCGCCGGCAAGCCGGCTCCCACAGGTAACGCCACAAGTCTTGAAATCTGTGGGGTACCTGTGGGAGCTGGCTTGCCAGCGATAGGGCCGGTACAGACTGGCAACTATTTGGACAGATACCGCATCCCTTCTTCCAACCCCTGCAAGGTCAGCGGATACATCTTGTCCTCGATCAAGTCCCGCACCAGGTGGGTCGACGCCGTGTAATCCCAGGCCTGTTTCGGATACGGGTTGATCCAGATGATCTTCCTGAACTTCTCCATGAAGCGCTGCATCCACACGTAGCCGGCCTCTTCGTTCCAGTGCTCCACGCTGCCACCCGGCTGGGTGATCTCGTAGGGCGCCATGGCCGCGTCGCCGACGAAGATCACTTTGTAGTCATCGCCGTACTTGTGCAGCAGGTCGAACGTGGAGAACCGCTCCGAGGTACGGCGCATATTGTTCTTCCACACCGACTCGTAGACGAAGTTGTGGAAGTAGTAATACTCCAGGTGCTTGAACTCGGTCTTGCAGGCCGAGAACAGCTCTTCGCAGACTTTGACGTGGGCGTCCATCGAGCCGCCGATGTCGAACAGCAACAGCAGCTTCACCGTGTTGCGCCGCTCCGGGCGCATCTGGATGTTCAGCAGCCCGGCATCGCGTGCGGTGTGGTCGATGGTGCCGTCGATATCCAGCTCTTCGGCGGCGCCTTCGCGGGCGAACTTGCGCAGACGGCGCAGGGCCAGCTTGATGTTGCGCGTACCCAGCTCGACCTGGTCGTCGAGGTTCTTGTACTCGCGCTGGTCCCACACCTTTACCGCCTTGCCCTGGCGCTTGCCGGCCTCGCCGACGCGGATGCCTTCGGGGTTGAAACCGCCCGAACCGAACGGGCTGGTGCCACCGGTGCCGATCCACTTGTTGCCGCCGGCATGGCGTTCCTTCTGCTCTTCGAGGCGTTTCTTGAACGCCTCGATCAGCTTGTCCAGGCCACCCAGGGACTGGATCTGGGCGCGCTCTTCATCGGTCAGCGAGCGTTCGAACTCCTTGCGCAGCCAGTCTTCGGGGATCAGGGCTTCGAGGTGCTGGTCAAGGTTCTCCAGGCCCTTGAAGTAGGCCGAGAACGCCCGGTCGAACTTGTCGAAATGGCGCTCGTCCTTCACCAGGATGGCCCGCGCCAGGTAGTAGAACTCGTCCATGTCGGCGAACACCACGCGCTTTTGCAGGGCGTTCAGCAGGTCGAGCAGTTCACGTACCGACACCGGCACCTTGGCCGCGCGCATTTCATTGAACAGGTTGAGCAGCATGGCCGGCTCCTGTCAGCGGTTGCCGCGCCGGCTCATGAAGGCCAGGCGTTCAAGCAGCTGCACGTCCTGTTCGTTCTTCACCAGGGCGCCAGCCAGCGGTGGAATGGCCTTGGTCGGGTCGCGCTCGCGCAGCACCGCTTCGCCGATGTTGTCGGCCATCAGCAGCTTGAGCCAGTCGACCAGCTCGGAAGTGGACGGCTTTTTCTTGAGGCCCGGCACCTTGCGCACATCGAAGAACACGTCCAGCGCCTCGCTGACCAGCGATTGCTTGATGTTCGGGTAATGCACATCGACGATCTGCTGCAGCGTGGTGCGGTCGGGGAAGGCGATGTAGTGGAAGAAGCAACGGCGCAGGAAGGCGTCGGGCAGCTCTTTTTCGTTGTTCGAAGTGATGATGATGATCGGGCGCTGCTTGGCCTTGATGGTCTCGTCGATCTCGTAGACGTAGAACTCCATCTTGTCGAGTTCCTGCAGCAGGTCATTGGGGAACTCGATGTCGGCCTTGTCGATCTCGTCGATCAGCAGGATGACCCGCTCTTCGGCCTCGAAGGCTTCCCACAGCTTGCCTTTCTTCAGGTAGTTGCGCACGTCGTGGACCTTGTCCACGCCCAGCTGCGAGTCGCGCAGACGGCTGACCGCGTCGTACTCGTAGAGGCCCTGGTGGGCCTTGGTGGTCGACTTGATGTGCCAGGTGATCAGGCGGGCGCCGAAGGAGGCGGCGAGCTGTTCGGCCAGCATGGTCTTGCCGGTGCCGGGTTCGCCCTTGACCAGCAGCGGGCGTTCGAGGGTGATGGCCGCGTTGACCGCCAGTTTCAAGTCGTCTGTGGCGACATAGTCGCGGGTGCCTTCGAACTTCATCGGGAGTGTCCTCTGTGGGGTGCCCGTTGCGGCTCTATCGCCGGCAAGCCGGCTCCCACAGGTGTTCCACACGTCTTGAAATCTGTGGGGTGCCTGTGGGAGCCGGCTTGCCGGCGATAGGGCCAGTGCAGGCAGCGTATGTTTGTAATTTGCCAACGACTATAACGCGGGCCTCGGCAGCTGGAAACGCAGACCGGCTATTCAGTCCCTGAATGGCCCGTCACACCCGCTCAGTCGGAATCGGGCGCCGACTTCTCATAACGTGCATTGAACGCCTGGATGAACCCGTTGCGCAGGATCTGCAAAAACGCTTCGAAGGCACTGATGTCCTGCTGGTGCACGCTACCGCTGAGCTCCACACGGGTGGCAAACTGGTTCTTCGGCTGGTTCTTCAGCACCGTTTCGCTGGCCCCCACCAGCGCTTCCCACACCGAGCGGAAGAAACCCTTGTTCTTGTTCTCCACGTCCTGCTGCCAGTTGAACACATCGACATCGCGCAGCAGCGGCTTGATGTAGCCGTTCAGGCGGCCGTTTTCCGCCTGGGCCTCGATCACCACATCGCCGTGGCCGGCATTGAAATCGAACTTGCCGTAGGCACTGGCGAAGTCGTTGAGCCTGCGCAGCTCGATACCGGTGGCGCGCAGGCGGAACTGGAAATCGTCGAAATCGCTGAACGGGTCGAAGGTGGCGCGGCTCTCGACCTTGGCGTCGCCGAGCATCAGCGCCGTGGCCTCGAAGCTGGCGTCGCGCCGGCCTTTCTTGTCGCGCACATTGGTCAGGTTGCGGATGCTGGCATCGAGCTGGGTGGCCTTGAGGTCGACGGGTGGTTTCGAGGTGAAATTGCGGAAGGTCAGCGTGCCGTTTTCGAGGCGGACTTCGTTGAGGGTGATGGGCAGCAGTTTTTCCAGTTGCTGGCGCCAGTCCGTGCCCTGGCCGGTCTGCGAGGCCTGCTTGCTGCCGCCGTCGACGAAGTTGAGCACGGGGCGCACGAAGGTGACCTCGGCCACCACGGCGCGGTCGTACCACAGCGAATGCCAGCTCACCGACAGGTCGATCAAGGGGGCGTCGAGCAGTGGCACGGGTACCTTGCCGCTGGTCTTGACGATCTTCAGCCCGTTGATCTGGTACGCGCCGCGCCACCAGGCGAGGTCCACGTCGGCGACCTGGCCGCGGTATTCACCCATGTTGGCCAGGCGGTCGTTGAGGTAGTCGCGCACCAGGTAAGGCAGCGCCAGGTGCAGCGCCAACAGCAGCACGACCAGGCTGGCGAGGCCGACCAGCGGCCAGCGATAGCGGGCGTTCATCTAAGGCTCTCCGGGGCGGGTTGCACGGTTGACCACACGCGCTGTCGGGGAGTTCGAACAGGCTTTACTGGCTGCAAAGGCAGGCTTACCCTTTAAGTCTTTCCCTGCTATTTCATGCCAAGGAACCTGCCATGAGCCGTATCTACGCAGACAACGCCCATTCCATCGGCAACACGCCGCTGGTGCAGATCAACCGCATCGCCCCGCGTGGCGTGACCATCCTGGCCAAGATCGAAGGGCGCAACCCCGGCTATTCGGTGAAGTGCCGGATCGGCGCGAACATGGTCTGGGACGCTGAAAGCAGCGGCAGGTTGAAGCCGGGCATGACCATCGTCGAGCCCACCTCGGGCAATACCGGGATTGGCCTGGCCTTCGTCGCCGCCGCGCGCGGCTACAAGCTGATCCTGACCATGCCGGCATCGATGAGCCTGGAGCGGCGCAAGGTGCTCAAGGCCCTCGGCGCCGAACTGGTGCTGACCGAGCCGGCCAAGGGCATGAAGGGCGCGATCGAGAAGGCCAACGAGATCGTCGCATCGGACCCTGAGCAGTACTTCCTGCCTGGGCAGTTCGACAACCCGGCCAACCCGGCCATCCACGAAAAGACCACCGGCCCGGAAATCTGGAACGACACCGACGGTGCGGTCGATGTGCTGGTGGCCGGTGTCGGCACCGGCGGCACCATCACCGGCGTGTCGCGCTATATCAAGCACACCCAGGGCAAGTCGATCCTGTCGGTGGCGGTGGAACCTGTGGCCTCGCCGCTGATCAGCCAGACCCTGGCCGGCGAAGAGCTCAAGCCCAGCCCGCACAAGATCCAGGGTATCGGTGCCGGCTTCGTGCCGAAGAACCTTGACCTGTCGATCGTCGACCAGGTCGAGACGGTGACCGACGAAGAATCCAAGGCCATGGCCATTCGCCTGATGCAGGAAGAGGGCATCCTCTGTGGCATTTCCTGTGGCGCGGCAATGGCGGCTGCGGTGCGCCTGGCCGAGAAGCCGGAGATGCAGGGGAAGACCATCGTGGTGATCCTGCCGGACTCTGGCGAACGCTACCTGTCGAGCATGCTGTTCAGCGACCTGTTCAGCGAGCAGGAAAACCAGCAGTAAGCCCGCAGGTTTGTTGCACAATCCTCAACAGTGAGATGCCGCTCGGGCGGTTTTTCACTGGGCGGGATGTGTTTATGATGGCAGGATGATTTTCCGGAAGCAGGCAGCGGGGGCCTGCTTCTTTTCAAAGGAGTGTTGCATGACCTATTCCTTCGCCGCCAAGGCAGGTGTCTTGTTGGTGTTCTTCGGCAGTGTGCTGTTCGTGCACTTGCGCGGTAAGGCGCGCTTGCCGGTGTTGCGCCAGTTCGTCAACCATTCGGCGCTGTTCGCTCCCTACAACAGCCTGATGTACCTGTTCTCCGGCGTGCCGTCCAAGCCGTACCTGGACCGCCAGCGTTTTCCGGAGCTGGATGTGCTCAAGGACAACTGGCAGGTGATTCGCGAAGAGGCGATGCACCTGTTCGACGAGGGCTATATCCGTGCTGCAGCCAAGGACAATGATGCCGGCTTCGGTTCGTTCTTCAAGAAGGGCTGGAAGCGTTTCTACCTGAAGTGGTACGACAAGCCGCTGCCATCAGCCGAGGCGCTGTGCCCGAAGACCGTCGAACTGGTCAGCGGCATCCCCAATGTCAAGGGTGCGATGTTCGCCTTGTTGCCCGGTGGCAGCCACCTGAACCCGCACCGCGATCCGTTCGCAGGTTCGTTGCGCTACCACCTGGGCTTGTCGACGCCAAACTCCGACGCCTGCCGCATCTACGTCGATGGCCAGGCCTACGCCTGGCGTGACGGCGAGGATGTGATGTTCGATGAAACCTACGTGCATTGGGTGAAGAACGAAACCGATGTTACCCGGGTGATCCTGTTCTGTGACATCGAGCGCCCGCTGAGCAACCCGCTGATGACCCGCATCAACCGCAAGGTCAGTGCCTTCCTCGGCCGCGCTACTGCGCCGCAGAACACCGATGACGAGCGCGTGGGCGGGATCAACCAGGCGTATGCCTGGAGCAAGCGCTTCAGCAACCGGATCAGCACCCATGTGAAGCAGTTCAAGCGTGCCAACCCGAAGGTCTACCGCATTCTGCGGCCGGTGCTGGCAGTAGTGGTGGCTTACCTGCTGTATCGGTGGCTGTTCTGAAGTTTTGGTGCCTGTTCGGGCCCTATCGCCGGCAAGCCGGCTCCCACAGGTAATGTAGGAGCCGGCTTGCCGGCGATAGGGCCCGGTCGAACAGCACAAGAATCAGCTATTGCCCATCATCCGACTCAACGCTATATTCCAGACCATTCACTTCCTCGAAGACCCTGTTCATGCCAGCCATGCCTTCCACCACATGCTTTGCCATCGCGCCAGTCGCGGGCAGGGTCGTGCGTGGCAGCCAGCAGCCGGTCATGATCAGTCATTACCCACCACCTGTCAGTGGCGTCGTCGGCGGCGTAGCTCCGCCTCGCTGCGTGGTCGTGCTGGGCTGATCGGCTTCTGGCCGCATCCCTTCGCACACGCAACCTACTGAACACGGTCGGCTACTTCCCTTACTGAAGCACACGCCCACCGTTCGGCTCATTTGCCCGAATACAGGTGCATACATGTCTGTCTTTACCAAAGCATCCGTGGCCTCGGCGGCCACCACCAGCCTGTTCGTCCTGCTGTGGAGCAGTGGCGCCATCGTTTCGAAACTCGGCCTTGCCCATGCCAGCCCCTTCGCCTTCCTGCTGTTGCGCTCGGCATTGGCACTCACCGGCTTGCTGCTGATCGGCCCGTTGCTGGGCCTGCGCTGGCCGCGCAGCCGCGGGGCTGTCCTGCGGGCCCTGGGTACCGGCTGCGTGCTCCTCGGCGCCTACCAGATCTTCTACCTGCTTGCGCTCAATACCCATGTCACCCCCGGCGTCATGGCCACGGTGATGGGCGTGCAACCCCTCCTCACCGTGGTGCTGATGGAGCGGCAGCGCTCGTGGAGCCGGCTGTTCGGGCTGGGCCTGGGGCTGGGTGGGCTGGTGATGGTGGTCTACCAGGGCATCAACCTGGGCGGCGTGTCGCTGCTTGGCATGCTGTTCGCCTTGCTGGCACTGGCCAGCATGACCTTTGGTTCGATCCTGCAGAAACGCATCACCGACAACCCCATGGGCACGCTGCCGCTGCAGTACCTGGCAGGGTTCGCCCTGTGTGCGGTGTTTGCGCCGCTGCAACCGCTGCATGTCGAGTGGAACGCCAGTTTCATCGGCGCGCTGCTGTGGATGGGCCTGGTGGTTTCGCTGTTGGCGACCCTGCTGTTGTACCGGCTGATCGCCAAGGGCAACCTGGTCAACGTCACCAGCCTGTTCTACCTGGTGCCGGCGGTGACTGCGGTGATGGATTTGCTGATCTTCGGTAACCGCCTGGCGCCGCTCAGCCTGCTGGGCATGGGCCTGATCGTGGTCGGCCTGCTGTTCGTATTCCGCAAGCCGGCGGCGCGGCTGGCCGAAGCGTAGCGCGCGCTAGCGGAATTCTTCGGGGATGGTGTGGCGCAGCACGCCCTCCTCGAAGTCGAGGGTGCCGGCTTCACGTTGGGTCAGCAGGTAGTAGAGGAGGGTGTCGAGTGTATGCGTAGGCGGCACTTCGACGGCCAGCATCCTCACGGCCTTCTCGACCTGGTTGGGGCAGCCGAAGTCCTCGAGCGCTGCACGCACCTGTTCGAGGTCGCCCGCGGCCTTGACCAGGATGCGCAACACCGACGCGCCGCCACTGTGCTGCAGGGCTGCAAACCACGACTGCTCGCCATCCTCGCGGATGCTGATGGTGTCGCCGGGAGCGATGCCGTAGGCATAGAAGGGGATGCTGTCGACCTGGTAGCCAGCGTCGGTGCGTTTTGCCCAGAGGCCTTCGACCGAAGCGGGTGGGTAGCCTTGGGCATCCGGCTCCAGGCGCCAGAGCACGATCTTGTAGGCTGAGGTTTGCTCAGGGGGCATGGGGCATTACGGGTCAGGAGGGCTGCCTATCGTAATGCGCTTTGGCTGTGTTGTCTGTACCGGCCTCATCGCCGGCAAGCCGGCTCCCACAGGGACAGCACTGACCGCCTGTAGGAGCCGGCTTGCCGGCGATGAGACCAGTACAGACAGCATCAAGATTTCAGAAGTAGTAACCGATGTTGATATTGGTCCGGTAATACCAGTCATTGCTGCCCACCGAGCCGGTGCTGGTCCACCCCGTACCATTCTCCGCTCCACCAAACGGGTTGGCATTACGCGCCCAGGTCAGGTCGACCCAGGCCATGATCGGCATGGCCAGAAACTGCGCGCCGACGGTGAACATCTGCGAATCGTCCCAGCCATGCTTGTCCTTCATCATCCGGCTGTAGTCGGTGTACAGCTTGATCTTCTTCAACTGGCCCAGCTTCGGCGTGAACACGTCATAGCCGACGTTGAGCGCACCGATGGTCGCCTTCGAGGCAATCAGGTACGCCGGGGTCAGGCCATTGCCGCCCATCAGCACCGCATCGTCGCTGACGCCGGCCGGGTTCTTCGGGTCGTACTCATAACGGATCGCCTGGCCTGTCACGGTCCAGGGCCCCTGGTTGAACAGTGCGTGCACGCCGCCCGCCCAGTAGTCGCCGTCATCATGGGTGGTGGCGTTGTACAGCTCGGCGGCTGCCAGGGAAGCGCCGAGCTCGGTCTTCCAGCCATCGCCGCTGAAGGTACGGGCTACGCGGGCATTGAGCTGGTTGCGCTTTTCGTTGTCCTGGCGCGATTGGGTGAAGGGCACGGCATTGTCGTCGAGGTCGGCATAGCGGCCGACCTCCGGCGAGTAGCGCAGGCTCGAGGGCAGCATGCGCGGGAAGTAACCGAGCTGCAGGTCCCATTGGGCGTCCTTGTAGCTGTATTTCAGCCCGGTGCCGGCGCTGACGCCATAACCCATGAAGAACGGAATGTGGTAGCTCCAGCCGAACTGCGGGTAGGGCTCCAGGCCGAATGGCTTGAACGGTGCGCCGAGTTGCAGGTTGGCTTGCGGGCTGAAACGGTAGCCGATGTAGCCGCGGTCGATGGAACGCTTGCCATCGTCCTGGAACCAGTAGCCGACATCGCTGAACCACTGGCGATGGCTGGCCTGCACGTCGAGTCGGAAGGTGTCGAAAAGGAAGCGGCCGTTGTTTTCGGTGGTGTCCCAGTGTTCGTCGCGGTAGTTGACGCGCAGCGCGCCGCCGATGTCCAGGCTGCTCTGGCCGTCGTCACTGCGCCAGGCAATGTGCGGGAAGGGCTTTTTCGCCGTGGGTGGCTGGTCCGGGGCCGCGGGGCCGGGTTCGGAGGCGAAGCTTGTGCAACTGCCGAGAATGAGACCGAGGCTTATCACATATCTGTTCATGCCGTGCCCTGCAAGGTTGGGTGGTTTTCCGCAGGCAAAGGGGGAGCGTCGCCCTGAGTTGCGGGTTTATTGTTTTATGGGTGATATGTTGTTTTACGCAGGGAATAGAGCAGGTTCTGTGCCAAGCACTTGGATTAATAAAATAGCTAGTAAAAACAATTATTTATATTTGAAACAAAGCAGTTTGTGCCGTATCTGGAACGGGCTGAAAGTTGGGTTACCGTTATGCCCACTTGTTGTGCAAGTGTGCCTTTGTTTGTATCAGTCAGGGCCTCATCGCCGGCAAGCCGGCTCCTACAGGGTTCCAGGCCTGTGGTGTACCTGTGGGAGCCGGCTTGCCGGCGATGAGGCCCACTGAGCAGGCCAAAAAAAACCGACCCCCAAGGGGCCGGTCAAGGTTACGCGTGAGCAACGCATTCACATCAAAGATCAAGCACCAACCGCCGGCTCTTGCACCCGGACACACACACCATCATCGATCGGTTCGCCGCTCGCTCGGCCTTGGTCAGCACGCCATCGCGGTGGTCCACGTCGCCGTCCAGCACCCGCGTCTCGCAAGAGCCGCACACCCCCTCGCGGCAGCTGTACTCGATGTCGCAACCCGCTTCGAGCAGTACATCCAGCAGGTTCAGCCCAGGCTCCACGGTCACGGTCTTGCCGGACTTGCTCAACTCGACGCTGTAGCGGTCTTGTGCATCGGCAGACGGCGCCACCTCCGCGGCGGTGAAGCGCTCGATATGCGCATGCGGGTAGCCCAGCCGTTCGCAGGCCTGCTCGAAGGCATCCAGCATCGGCGTCGGCCCGCAGCAGTAGAAGTGCGTATCGGCAGGGCGACCCTGCAGGTAGCCGGCCAGGTCCGGCAGGCCGCCCTTTTCGTCGTTGAAGTGATAGATCACCTTGGCACCAAGCCCGCTGATCTCCTCCAGCAGCGCGGCTTCGGCGCGCGAGCGGGCGCAGTAGATCAACTCGGCCGAACGCCCCATGGCCAGCAACTGGCGGAACATGCAGTAGATCGGCGTGATGCCGATGCCGCCGGCCACCAGCACGCTGTGGCTGGCGCGGGTGTCGAGGGCGAAGTTGTTGCGCGGCGGGGAGACCTGCAACTGCGTACCTACCCGCAGTTGCTCGTGAACATAGCGCGAGCCCCCGCGGCTGGCGCGGTCACGCAGGATGCCGACCACATAGCGGCCCTGGTCGCTCGGCGCATTCAGCAGCGAGTAGCTGCGCAGCAGGCCGTTGGGCAGGTGCAGGTCGATGTGCGAGCCGGCCTCGAACGGGGCGAACACGGTATCGCCCCAAGGGCGCAGCTCGACGCTGATGATGCCTTCGGCTTCATGGCGCAGGGTATGCACCAACGCGCTGAGGGTAGGAGAGTTGGACATCGGTCACCTCAGGTTCAGGCCAGTTGCCGGGTTTCGATCAGGGCCAGTTGTTCCTTGGCCTTGCCCTTGAGGTAGCGGCGCAGGCGCACCACGCCCAGGTCGTGCTGGTAGAGGTTTTCGCGCTGGTTGGCGTCGAACTCCATGAATTCCAGCAGCACCCGGTCCTGCTCCAGCACCGCCCAGTGGCGCGCCTCCAGGCGGTTCTTGTAAAGGAAGCGCCAGGTGTCGCGCTGCCAGCCGGTCAACGGCCGTGCGCGCCAGTGGAACACCGCCGACAGCGCGCGGCTGCTCGGGGTGTAGCTGCCGATGATGGTGAAGTTGCCGCCCGGGCCGCCGGTCTTCGGGTAGGGGATTTCCAGGCGCAGCCAGTGGCAGCCGTTGTCGAGGAATTCGGTCCAGTCGAAGTTGACCCCGCGCTGGCCTTCCTTCTCGAAGAAGAAGCCTTGATCGGTGTCGCGGGTGACGAACTTGGCGGTGGCTTCGCCCTCGCTCATGGAGTGCGACATCTTGTGCAGGTAGGTGCCGTGCATCGGGTCCATGACGTTGTCGAGCACGTAGCGGTAGTCGCCTTTCCACTCGGTGTAGCAGAGGAAGCTGCTCCACTCGGGCGAGGTCAGCTGCTCGGGCAGCACCAGCTCGGGCGGTGTGTCCAGGTGCGGGTCGGTGGCATTGAACAGGAAGATCGCGCCGGCGGCCTCACGGGTATGGAACATTCGCGTCGGACGGCTGCCTTCGAGCTTGCAGCCCGGGCTGCCCGGCACCTTGGTGACGGTGCCGTCGCAGCGCACTTCGACGCCATGGTAAGGGCACTGCAGGCGGTCGCCCAGCACCGGCCCCTGGGACAGCGGGGCACCACGGTGCGGGCAGTGGTCTTCGAGGGCGTGGACGCTGCCATCGTTGTCGCGCCACAGGGCGATCTTGTAGCCCAGGCGGCGAATCGAGACAGGTCTGTCGCTCAGCAGCTCCGACGGCAGGACCGGGAACCAGAGGTCTTTCAGGCCATTGGCCAGGTGTTGTTCAACCGGGTCGACGGTGATGTGCATGTTCATCTTGTTCTACCTCCGGAGGGTCATTCGCCCAGCCGTGCCATCAGGGTTTTAAAGGCTTCTTCGGTCCACTCTCCGCGGGTGAGCGGGCAGGGCGGGCCGGCCAGGTCGAGGTGGGCGAGCAATTCGCCAAGCTCGCTCACGCCATTGCCGTAGGCGCGTTCGATCGAGTCGCCGAGTAGGTCCTCGAACGGTGTGTTGGGGCGTTTGCGTGCCTGGTGGGGCTGCAGGTAAACCTCGGTTGTGCTCATGGGATCGACCTCAATCTTGTTTGGGCTTGTCAGTGAGGAACTTGCCTTGCGGCGCTTCGGCATGTTGCTGGCGCCGGGTGTTGCCGTCGATGCCGCCGGCGATCGCCCATTCGGCGAATACCGTCGGGCCGGGTTCGAACTCGCGCGGTTGCCACTCGCCGGTCAGCTGGTCTTCGTCGGCGTAATACTCGACCAGCGCGCCGGCGGGGTTCTTGAAGTACCAGAAGAACGCCGACGACACCGGGTGACGGCCCGGGCCGATCTCCGTGGCCCAGCCGCAGCGGGAGATGTGCATGCCGCCGCCGAACACCTCGTGCAAGTCGCGCACGGTGAAGGCCACGTGGTTGAGGCCGGCGCGCGGGGCTGGCAACTGCAGCATGAACAGGTCGTGGTGGCCGCCCTCCTCGGCGGTGCGCAGGAAGGCGCCGCGGTTGGGGTAGCGGTCCGAGGCCTGGAAGCCGAAGCGCTCGTGGTAGAACGCCTCGCAGGCATTGACGTCCTTGACGAAGAACACCACGTGGCCCACTTCGATGGGCGTGGCGCGTTCGTAGACCGGCGCCGGCTTGTTGATGCGGCCCTTGGTCTGCCAGGTGTTGTGGCCGCTGCACTCGAGGTCCAGGGCGCGCTTGCGGGTGACCTGCAGGCGGATCGCCAGGCCGTTGGGGTCGGTGCAGCCGATGCGGCCGTTGCCTTCCACGAAACCAGGGTCGTTGGCGATGCGCTGGCTGTACAGCGCAAGGTCGGCCTGGCTTTCGACACCCCACACCACTTCGCGCACGGTCGAGCCGGGTTCGATCGCTGCCGGCAGGCCGGGTTTGTCGATGGCCGCCAGCACCACGCGGCAGCCGTTGAGGGTTTCGAAGATCACTTCGTCGGGCTGCTCGCTGACCTTGCTCAGGCCCCAGTCGGCAAAGAAGCGCGCGCAGGTGGCGAGGTCTTCCACGCCGTAGGTGACTTCATCGATGCCCAGTACGCTCATTGCCCTGCCTCCACGCCGGCCCAGGCCAGCGGTTGTTGGTTCATGCCCCAGTAGAGGCTTTTCTGTTCCATGTACTGCAGGATGCCCAGGCGGCCTTTTTCGCGGCCCAGGCCGCTATCACGCCAGCCGCCGAACGGCGTCGAGATGGAAAACTGCTTGTAGGTGTTGATCCATACCGTGCCGGCTTGCAGCCTGCGGCCCAGGGCCCAGGCGCGTTTGTAGTCGCGGCTCCAGATGCCGGCGGCGAGGGCGTAGAGGCTGTCGTTGGCCTGGGCCAGCAGTGCTTCTTCGCTGTCGAACGGCATTGCCACCAGTACCGGGCCGAAGATCTCTTCCTGGCACACCTGCTGGTGGTTGGACAGGCCTTCGAGGATGGTGGGCGGATAGAAATAGCCCGCGCCACTCGGGCGCTCGCCGCCCAGACGCAGGCGGCCACCTTCGGCCAGGCCCAGGGCCACGTAGCGCTCCACCGATTCGCGGTGGGCGGCGCTGATCAGCGGGCCCATCTGGGTGCGCTCGTCGGCCGGGTCGCCCAGGCGCAACTGCGCGGCGGCGGCAGTCAGGCGCGCCATGAACGGCTCGTACAGGGCGCGCGCGACGAACAGCCGGGAGCCGGCGATGCAGGCCTCGCCGGAGGAGCTGAAGATGCCGTAGAGCACGCCGGCGACCGCGTGATCGAGGTCGGCGTCGTCGAGGACGATGGTCGGCGACTTGCCGCCCAGCTCCAGCGACACCGGCATCATCTTGTCGGCGGCAATGTGGGCGATGTGCTTGCCGGTGCGGGTGCCACCGGTGAACGACACGCGCTTGACCAGCGGGTGGCGGGTCAGGGCATCACCGAGCAGCGAGCCCTTGCCCGGCAGCACGCTGACCAGGCCCTTGGGCAGCCCGGCCTCTTCGCAGATGCGCGCCAGTTGCAGGGCCAGCAAGGGGGTGATTTCCGCCGGCTTGATCACCACCGCATTGCCGCCGGCCAGGGCCGGGGCAACCTTCTGCGCTTCGCTGGCGATCGGTGAGTTCCACGGGGTGATGGCCGCGACCACGCCCATCGGCTCGTACACGCTCATGCTGACGAAATCGCCGCGCGACGGGGTGATGGTTTCTTCCAGCGTCTCGCAGGCGGCGGCGAAGAACTGGAAGGTGCCGGCCGCGCTGGCGACCAGGGCACGGGTTTCGTTGATCGGTTTGCCGTTGTCCTGGCGCTGCAGTTGCGCCAGTTCCTCGGCGCGCTCGCGGATCAGGTTGGCAATGCGCTGCAGCACAGCGGCGCGTTCATGAGGTTTGCGCTGGGCCCAGCCGCTGTGCAGGAAGGCCTGGTGCGCGCCCTGCACGGCGGCCTCGACATCGTCCAGGTTGGCGGCGTTGAGCCAGGCCACCGGCTCGCCGGAGGCCGGGTAGCAGGTGGCGTAGCGTTCGCCGCCGCCCAGGCGCCAGGTGCCGGCGATGCAGATGGGTAAGGTCTGTTCCAGAGTCATTGGCAGTCCCCTAGATGGAAATGGCATGGGCGTGGTTGCCGAGGGCGCGCACCACGCTGTAGACGGTCAGTGCCGAAGTCTTCGGGTTGGCCGCCAGCGGCTTGCCGCGCAGGCTCATCTCGAAGCGGCCGAAGGCGCCGCGGGCTTCGACCTGGTGCACGTTCTCCTCGCTCAGCGGGTCGGCGATCAGGGTCACGCGGGTGCGGTCCAGGCCCAACCCCGCCAGCGACAGGGTGGCGGCGACGTTGGCGTTCTTCGGGTACAGCCGCGCCGCCTCGCGGGCACTGCCGTCGAAGATCACCATCGCCTCGCCCAGCGTGTCCAGGTTGCAGACCTGCTCGGCTGGGGTGTTCTTCCAGGCCCGCGCCGGCTTGCGGCCGATGTAGGTGACCGCATCCAGGCCGCCGACCTTGGCCGCCGACAGCGCATCGATGCCGCCAATGGCGCCAGGCAGCAACTCGATGCGCGTGTTGCCACGTGCCGCAGCCGCCTCTAGGCGCTCGACCAGGCCCGGCTCGGAGAGTGCGCCCACCGAGACGATCAGGCACGCGATACCGCGTTCCAGCGCCGGCAGCACGTGCTCTTCGATGGCCATGTGGCCGGCGCACTCGACCAGCAGGTCGGGGTGCGCATCGGCGGGCAGGGCGGTGAGTACCCGTGGCGGCTGGCGGAAACTGGCCAGGCGCTGGCGCACCAGGTCTTCGGAGCCGGCCGAGGCGATCACCGCATCGACGCACAGTTGCGGGTCGTTCTCCAGCAGTTCGAGCACGCTGACGCCAATGGCGCCGCAGCCGATCATGGTGATATGCAACATGGCGATGTCCTCAGGCCGTGGCCTTCTGCGCCTTGGTTTCGCTGTTGGGCGGGCCGGCGAACTGGGTGGCGAAGCCGCCGACGCTGAGCATGTCGACTTCCAGCAGGAACGGGCCTTGCTCGCCCAGGGCGCCTTCGAGCACGTTGCCGAAGTCCTTGAGGTCGCTGACCAGCCCATGGCGCAGGCCGAGCGACTCGGCGAGCTTGGCGTAGTCCGGGGTGTGCAGTTCGACATAGGCATGACGGGCGCCGTAGATGGCGTCCTGGATGTTGCGGATGACACCGTAGCGCTGGTCGTTCATCAGCAGGATGACCACGTTGGCGTTCTCCTGCACCAGGGTCGCCAGCTCACCCAGGTTGAGGATGAAACCACCGTCGCCGGCCAGGGCGAACACCTTGCGCCCAGGGGCGGTTTCCGCCGCTGCCACCGCTGCGCCGATGCCCATTGCCAGGCCTTGGCCGATACCGCCACCGAGGGCGTGCACGCCCGACAGCGGGTGGTACAGGTTGAGCAGGCGGTTGCCCCAGATGCTGTTGGACAAGGTCACGTCGCGCACCCAGGTGAAGTTGCGCCCGGTCTGCGCCTGCAACTGCTCGACCAGCGCCGAGTAAGGGCCCAGGTCGGCGACCAGTTGCTTGCGTGCCTGTTCACGCACGGTCTTGAGCTCGGGCAGGAAGTTCGGGTCGATGTTCAGGCGACCCTGCAGGCGGTCGGCCAGGCCTTCCAGGGCCAGCGCGGCATCGCCGCAGATGAACAGGTCGCTGGGGTAGCTGCGGCCTTCGATGGCCGGGTTGACGTCGATGCGCAAGGTGGTGCGCGGCAGCTTGAGGGCGTACTTGAAGGTCTCGTTGCTGCGCAGGCGCGAGCCCGCGACCACCAGGGCATCGCAGGTCTGCATGAAGCCTTCGACCAGCTTGTTCTGCGAGAAGGCGCCCAGGCAGCGGGCGTCGTCTTCGTTGACCACGCCGCGGCCCTGGGTCGAGGTGATCACGCCGACGCCCATGTCGAGCAGGCGCTTGACCTGCGCGCCGGCATGCCGGGCGCCACCGCCCAGCCACAGCAGCGGGCGGGTGGCGCTGGCCAGGCGCTCGGCGACCAGGTCGAGTGCTTCGGCGGCCGGCGCGGCGACCGGGATCGGCAGCGGCGACAGGTCGGTCGGCATGGGGATGAAGGCCGACTGGATATCGATCGGGATCTCCACGCTGACCGGGCCGGTGGGGGCGGTCAGGGCGGTCTGCACGGCGAGCTTCAGGGTGCTCAGCGCGGTCTCCACGCTGCGCACGCGGAAGGCCGCCTTGGACACGGCCTTGAGCATGGTCAGCTGGTCGCGTGCTTCGTGGATGTAGGCCAGCTCCTGGTCCAGATAGGGGGTTTCGATCTGCCCGGTGAGGTGCAGCAGCGGGGTGCCGGCGGTCAGTGCCTCGACCATGGCCCCGGCAGCATTGCCGGCTGCAGTGCCGGTGGAGGTCAGGCAAACGCCCAGGCCACCGCTGCTGCGGGCATAGGCGTCGGCCATGTTGGTCGCCCCGGCTTCGCCGCGGGCCATGACGAAGCGGATGTTGCCGCGCACGGCGAAGGCATCGAGGATCGGCATGTTGTGGATCGAGATCACGCCGAACGCCGCCTTGACGTCGCATTGCTCGAGGAACGCGGTGATGACGGCACCGACGGTGACAGTGTTTTCGTTACGCATGGCGGGACAGGCCTCCGGATACATCGATATGACTGCCAGTGGTGTAGGCCGACAGGGGCGAAGCCAGGAACAGGATCGCCTGCGCCGCTTCCTTCGGCAGGCCAAGGCGGCCCAAGGGGATTTGTTTGCGTTGCGCCAGTTGCGCGGTCCATTGCGACCAGTCCAGCTCGCGCGCTTCGCGGGCTTCGAAGCGGCGCCGCCATTGCCCGGATTCGACCAGGCCGATGAGGATGCCGTTGACCCGGATGCCGTGTTCGGCGAATTCGAAGGCCATCGAGCGCACCAGGTTCTTCAGCCCGGCGCGCGCGGCCGAGGTGGCGACCATGTGCGGCTCGGGCTGGCTGGCCAGCAGCGAGTTGACGCAGACGATCGAGGCGTTCGCTTGCCCCTGCAGTTGCGCCATGAAGGCGCGTACCGGGTGGATGACCGAGAAAAACTTGAGCTGCAGCTCATCGCTCCAGGCCTGGTCGGTGGTGTCGGCGAAGGTCGACACACGGCCTTGGCCGGCGTTGTTGACCAGCACCTGGGCCGGGCCGAGCGCTTCCAGGCTGGCGGCGGCGAAAGCCTGCACGGAGGAGGCGTCGAGCACGTCGCAGACCTGGGCCAGCAGGCGTGCCTCGGGGAAGTGTTCGCGCAGTCGCGCTTCGGCGCTGCGCAGGCGTTCTTCGTTGCGCCCGCAGAAGGCCACCCGGGCGCCGGCTTCGAGCAGCAGTTCGACGCAGGCGTAGCCGATACCGGACGAACCGCCGGTGACGATCACGGTGCTGTCTTGCAGTTGGTAAGGGTTCATGTCAGTCCCTCATCAACGCGGTGACGCGGCCGTGGCCTGCGTTGGGCGTGTAGTTGAGCAGCCGCGACAGCTCATCGGCGCTGGTGCGGACCTGCCCCAGCAGGTTGTCGAAATTGACGTGGCCGATCTGCACGGTCGGGATGGTCAGGCCGAGCGCCGCGACCACCTGGCCGCTGGCATCGCGCACGGGGGCTGCGACCGTGGAGATGGTCGACTCGAAGAAGCCTTCGCCGCTGACATAGCCGCGCAGGCGATCGGCCTGGACCAGGTCGAACAGCTCCAGCACGGTCTTCGGCGTGCACGGCGAAAACTGTTCCAGATGTTCCTCGGGGTAGAGCTCGCGCAATTCGCCCAGGCTCAGGTCAGCCAGCAGGATGCGCCCCAGTACCGTGGCGTGGGCCGGCAGGCGGGTGCCGACGGTGACGGCGCTGGAGAACACCGAGGGTGGCGAGACCTTGGCCACGTAGACGATCGAGCGGCCGTCGCGCACCACCAGGTTGCTGGGGTAGTTGAGGTGATCGCAGAGTCGGGCCAGCAACGGTTGGCCAAGCTCGGTCAGTTCCAGCGAGGCCAGGTATTCGAAGCCCAGGCGCAGTACCGACATGCCCAGGCGGTACTCGTTGCCGCTGCGGGTGACGAAGCCCATGGTTTCCAGGGTGGTCAGCAGGCGGAAGATGGTCGAGCGTGGCAGCGACAGGCGCCGCGCCAGTTCGGGGGCGGTCAGGGTGCGGTTCTGCCGGCTGAATTCGCACAGCAGCAGCAGGCCGCGTTCCAGGCCCGGGACAATGTACTTGTCCTGGTTTTCCTTCAACGGATCCATATCGTTCATAGCACGCTACCTGTTTCAGAGGCGTCCAGGGCGCGGGCCAGCAGGCCCGTTACCGTGTCAGGTTGTTCGATGGCGCAGGCATGGCCGGCGCCGGGTATCAGCTTGAAAGGTGCCCCGAGGGCGGCGGCCAGGGCCTGGCAGTCGTCTGGGCGAGTGATAGCGTCGGCACTGCCGCAGTGCACCTCGCAGGGCACCGCTTGCGGCGCATGGCGCAACAGGTCGTCACCGCACAGCAGCTCGATGGCCTGGCGGTAGCCGTGTGGCAGCAGCCGCGCCATGTTCCACTGCACCCAGGCCAGCGCTTGGCTGCTGGCGCTGGCGGACAGCAGATGGCCACTGCGTTCGCGCGCCATCTGCGCGATGCCCATCTGCGCCAAGCTGTGCAGGCGCTTGCTGCGCACCGCCTGGCCTTGTTCGGGTTTAGCGCCATAGCCACGCGCCGGGCTGAGCAGTACCAGGCGGCTGACGCGATGCGGGTGGGCCTGGGCGAACGCGGCGGCGGTCAGCGCGCCGAGCGAATGCCCAACCAGCACGCAGCGCTCGATCGCCAGGGCGTCGAGCGTCTGCAGCAGGCGCCCGGCATAGGCGCAAGCGTCGGGCGCAGCCATCGGCAAGGGCGTGGACTGGCCGTAACCCGGTGCATCCCAGGCGATCACCCGCGCCCGCTCGCTCAAGCCCAAAGCCACCTGCAACCAGCTGGCCGCGCCCGAGCCGATGCCGTGCAGCAGCACGATGGCGTCGCCGCTACCGGCTTCGCGCACGGCTTGTTGGCCTTGGCCCAGGCGCAGCAGGCGCTCGCCAAAGCGCTGGTCGAGCTGGCTGAGCAGCGGGGTGATGGGGGTGATCGGCTGCATCGGCTTACCCGCGCTTGATCGAGGCCAGCGGGTGCGCTGGCGGGTAGGTCGGGGTCACCGGCTTCTTGGCGCCGAGCATCACGCACATCAGCGCGTCTTCATCGCCGATGTTGATCTCTTCGCGGTACACCCCCGGCGGCACCGAGATCAGGTCACGGTCGGTGAGGACGGTCTCGAAACGCTCGCCATCCTTCTCGATGATCACCTTGAGCTTGCCGCGCAACACGAAGAACACTTCCTCGACGTCGGTGTGCAGGTGGGGCGGGCCCTCGTGGCCGGCCGGGATGACCATGGTGGAGAAGGTGAAGTGCTCGGACGGGATGGTGTTCATGTCACTGCCCACACCCGTGCCGCCGGTGCCCACGTAACGCATCTGCGCGCGGCGGAACTTGGGGTCGTAGTCGGCCTGGAACTTCAGCGCGTCCCAGTCGTAGCGGCGGGTTTCATAGCGGGCAATGCGGGTCTGCATCCAGCTGGCGAGGTCGGCGTCGGCCGGGCGGTCCCAGGATTTCGGGGCTTCGTTTTGCACAGAGAGGTCGGTCATGAAGGTCTCCTTTGCTCAGGGCATGACGAACCCGCCGTTGACCGGCAGGGTTTGTCCAGTGATGAAGCGCGACAGGTCGGACAGGGCGAACAGCACCGCGCCACTGACGTCATCGGGCAGTTGCGGGCGCTGGATGGCCCGTTGTTCGGTGTACAGGCGGTGGCGGGCCTCGGGCACGTAGGCGGTGGCCTCGACCAGTACCAGGCCGGGGGCGATGGCATTGACGGTGATGTTGGCATTGCCCAGCTCGCGGGCCAGGCTGCGGGTCATGGCGATCACCGCGCCCTTGCTGGCGACATAGGCCAGCAGGTTGGGTGCGCCCCACAACGGCGTATCGGAGGCCAGGTTGATCACCGCGCCACGGCCGCTCTCACGCAGTGCCGGCAGGGCGGCGCGGGTCATCAGCCAGGTGCCGCGCACGTTGACCTGCATGACCTGGTCCCAGGTTTCGATGTCCAGCTCTTCGCAGCTCTTGCCGCCGGAGTTGGTGATCGAGGCGTTGTTGACCAGGCCGTCGAGGCCGCCCAGGCGCTTGACCGTGCGTTCGATGCAGGCCTCGATGGATTCGGGGCTGGCCAGGTCCAGGCTGACGCCGCTGACATCCAGGCCCATGCCGCTCAGCTCGCAGGCGGCCTGTTGCACGCGGCCGGCCAGCACATCGGCGATCACCACCCGGGCACCGGCCTGGGCGATGGCCTGGGCGAAGGCATAGCCCAGGCCGCGGGCGCCACCGGTGACCAGCACGCGGCGGCCTTCGAGAAGGTTGTTGAAGCTGCTCATCATTGGCTACTCAGCATGGCTTTGGGGAGGTAGTGCAGGACGCGCTTCTCGGCCCAGACCACGGCGCCATAGGCGAGCACGCCGATCAGGGTGAGCATGACGATGGCGACAAACACCCCGGCGGTGTTGCCCTGGCCTTCGGCATCCACCAGCAGGAACCCCAGGCCCTGGTTGCCACCGACCAGCTCGCCGACGGTCACCCCGATCACCGCCAGGGTCGAGGCGATGCGCAGGCCGGAGAACAGCGCGGCCATGGCCGAGGGGAACTCCACCAGGCGGAAGATCTGCCAGCGGCTGGCGTTCATGGTGCGCACCAGGTTGATCATGTCCGGGTCGACGGTGCGGATGGCCGAGAGCACGTTGATCATCACCGGGAAGAACACGATCAGGATGGCGATGAGGATCTTGGGGTAGATGGTGTAGCCGAGCCACATCACGAACAGGGGTGCGAAAGCCACCTTGGGCGCGATCTGCAGGGCCAGGATGTAGGGCGAGAGCATGGCTTCGGCCGAGGGCGAGAGGCCCAGCGACACACCGATGGCCACGCCCAGCAGGGCACCGAGGGCGAAGCCGACGATGATCTCGAAGGCGGTGATCAGGGTGTGTTCGAACAGGCCACCGGACTGCCACATGACCAGGCTTTCCTGGGCAACGCGGCTCAGTTGCGGCATGACGAACTCGGGCATGCCGACCAGCCCCGGGCCCCATTGCCAGAGCACCAGGAACAGGACCAGCAGGGCGACGCTGCCGGCCACGGACGGGTTGAGGTTTCTCATCGGGCGATTACCTTGTTATGGCCACGGCTTCACTTGGCCGCAGTGTTGGTTTCGATGAACTGGTTGCTGTAGAGCTCGTCGAGCTTGGGCTCGCGGGTGACGATGCCTTCGCTGACGTAGAACTTGCGCACGGTGTCCAGGCGCGCTGGGTCGATGCGCCCGAGCACCGGCTGGCCGGCGTAGACGTACTCCACGTACAGGCGCAGGGTTTTCTCCAGTGAGGCTTCCTTGCCGGCATAGGCGGGGACGGCGCGGGCGAAGGTGGCGGCGGCGGCCTTGGGGTCGTCGATGATGTCCTGCAACCCGTGCAGGGTGGCCTGGACCACACCGCGAACGATCTGCGGGTGATGTTCGATGGCGTCGTCGGAGGCGAGGATCGCCTGGGCCATGCTCTCGAACACCTGCTCACGCGGAATCAGCGCGTACTTGAGCCCGGCGTCCTCGGCGTTGACCACCCAGTCTGGCACCCCGGCCATGGCCTGGGCCTTGCTGGCCGAGAACAGTTGCCACACGCCCGACGGGCCGGCGGCCTGGATATCCACGTCGTCCTTGCTCAGGCCCGCCTTGCGCAGCGAGGCGAGCAGGGCGTAGTAGGTGGTGTCGGAGTAGGACATCACGGTCAGGGTCTTGCCCTTGAGCTGCTGGATCGACTGGATGTTCTCGCCGGCGTTGGTGGCGATCATGGTCACGCCGCCGCCTCCGAGCACAGCCACCGCGCGCACCGGGATGCCGTTGGGGCGGACGATGATCGGCGTGTCGCCGATGGCTCCGCCGACCAGGGCGTTGCCGGCGCCGATCTGCTTGGCCACGTCGACCCCGCCCTTGGCGGCGATGAAGGTCAGGTCCAGGTCCTGCGCCTGGTAGTAGCCCTTTTCCTTGGCGATGATCCACGGCGCGAACGCCGGCAGGCTGGGCGGGGCAGGCAGCAGGTAGGTGACCTTGGTCGGCTCGGCCTGGGCCTGGGTGGCCAGGCCCAGGGCGAGGGCGGCCAGGGCGCTGTATGCCACGCGCTTGAGGTGTGTGGTGAACATGCTAACTCCCGGGTGATGTGGGGGGCGTCGGTCAGTGCAGGTCGAGGTCTTCGCCGACCTTCAGCAGATCCATCAGGCGGCCGGCCAGCGGGCCGATTTCCGGCAGCTTGCGGCGCTCCAAAGGGTTGTTGCGGTGCGGCAGGTCGATCTCGATTTCCTCGATGATCGTGCCGGGGCGTGCGCTCATCACCAGCAGGCGGTCGGACAGCGCGATGGCCTCGACCAGGTCGTGGGTGATGAACAGCGCGGTCTTCTTTTCCTCGAACAGCATCTGTGCCAGGTCCTGCTGCAGGATCATCTTGGTCTGTGCATCCAGGGCCGAGAACGGCTCGTCGAGAAACAGCACCTGCGGGTCGATGGCCAGGGTGCGGGCCAGCGCGGCGCGCTGGCGCATGCCACCGGACAGCTGGAACGGGTAGTGGTCGGCGAAGCCTTGCAGGTGGCAGCGCTTGAGCAGATCCTCGGCGATGACCTTGCGCTGGGCGGCGGGCATGCCCTGGATCTCCAGGCCCAGCTCGACGTTGCGGCGGATGCTGCGCCACGGCATGAGCAGGTCTTTCTGCAGCATGAAGGCGACTTTGGGCACCGGGCCGTTGACGGCTTCACCGCTGACCAGCACCTCGCCTTCGGTGGGGCGGTACAGGCCGGAGCCCATGTTGAGGATGGTGCTCTTGCCGCAACCGGACGGGCCGATGATGGACACCACTTCGCCGCGGCGGATCTGGAAGTTGACGTTGCGAATGGCGAACGGCGCATCCGGCTGGCCCTTGGCGGGGAAGGCCTTGCCGACGTTGCGGAATTCGATTTCCGTCGGCGCCTGGTCGCTGTTGCGTTGCGGCTCGTGCCACTGCGGAGCGATTGCGTACATCTCTTTCACAGCCATGGGAGCGTTCTCTGGTCTGTTTTATAGGTGATACGCCGTTTAGTGCATGAACAATGCCAGCTGTAAAATTTCCCTGAAATAATTGGAAAGTGCTTATTTATTAACAGGTTGCAGGTTGATATCGGTTTTGTTGGTGTTTTATATGTGAAACAAGGTTTTCTATATGGCACGAAAATGCCCAGCAACTGCGCATGAGGCGATGCTCGTGCGTGGTTGCTGGGCATTTTGGGTAACGTGAAAAGTGGCGTGGTTTCGCAGGTGAAACAACGCTGGATTCATCGCCGGCAAGCCGGCTCCCACAAGGGCAGCAGTGATCTTTTGTGGGAAGCAAAGGCAGCAGTGATCTTTTGTGGGAGAAAGGACAGCACTGATCTTTTGTGGGAGCTGGCTTGCCAGCGATTGGGCTGCACAGCAGCCCCTGCGGTCGATCAGGCACTACGCCGCGCAGGCTTGAGCACCAGCCACAGCGCCGCAGCAATCAGCATCCCGCCATACAGGTGCCCCATCGACAGCGGCTCATCCAGCAGCCAAGCGCCCCATAGCACGCCGAACACCGGAATCAGGAACGTCACGGTGCTGGCCTTGACCGGCCCGATCTCGGCCAGCAGGCGGAAGTACAGGATGTAGGCGAAAGCGGTGCACAACAGCCCCAGGCCCAGCAGTGACATCCACACCTGCCAGCCGCCCCAGCTGGCGGGGGGCTGGGTCAGTGCGCTCCAGGCGAACAACGGGGTCATCATCAGCGTGGCGCCGAGCATGCTGCCCAAGGCCGAGAGGCGGCTGTCCAGGCCACTGATCCAGCGCCGGGCGAGGAACCCGGCAAAGCCGTAGCAGGTGGTCGCCGCCAGGCAGGCCAGGGCGCCTTGCAGCAACGCCATGTCCAGGGCCACCGGGCCGGCGCCGCTGAGGATGCCGACGCCGAACAGGCCAAGGAAGATGCCGCACAGTTTTGCCGGCGTCATCGCCTCGCGGAAGAACAACGCGCCGATCAACACGCCCATCAGCGGTGTGGTGGCATTGAAGATCGCCGAGTAGCCCGCCGGCAGCACCTGCGCTGCCACCGAATAGAAGGTGGCCGGAATCCCCGAGTTGATCATGCCCAGCACCAGGCAGGCGCCGAGCTTGCCTTCGAAGTTCCAGCGCACCCGGGTGGCCGCGAGGATGGCGATCAGGCCCAGGCAGGCGATCGATACGCGGAAGAAGGCGGTGGGTACGGTGCCCAGCTCGGGGGCGATGATGCGCATGAACAGGAAGCTCGCCCCCCAGACGGCGGCAAGGGTCAGCAGACGGGTCAGGGCGATGGGGCTCACAGCGGTCTCCAGGTACAAGGCAGGGCGCGAGTGTACGCGAGGGAGTGGGGTGGGTTCTTGTGCTTTCTTGCGGTGTGAATCTGTTCGGGCCTTATCGCCGGCAAGCCGGCTCCCACAGGTACAGCGCAAGCCTCAAGGGTGTGACCTCCCTGTGGGAGCTGGCTTGCTGGCAATGGGGCCTGCGGGCCTCGCAAAACGCCAGGGGCGACTAAGCTGTCTATCTCACCCCCTCAGCGAGGTGTCTCGCATGACCGAGCACTGGCCTGCCGGCGAAATCGCCCGGATGATCCTCGACGGCTTCGACGACTACCGCGAGCACTTTCGCCGCATCACCCTCGGCGCCCGCGAGCGCTTCGAGCAGGCTCGCTGGCAGGACAGCCAGCGAGCGGCGGCGGCGCGCATCAACCTCTATGAGCGCAAGGTCGGCGAGGTCAATGGCTGGCTGCGCGATGGCTTCGATGACGAGGTGTTGCTGCAGGTCGAACAATGGCCGCTGGTCAAGAGTGCCTATATCAGCCTGATCGACCCGCGGCTGGACGATGAACTGTCGGAGACCTGGTACAACTCGTTGTTCTGCAGCCTGTTCAGCCATGACCTGATCAGCGATGGCTGCATGTTCATCCACACCACACGGCCTTCGATGCGTGGCCATGAGCGGGCCGCGCAGACCCGCACCTACCGGCTTGAAGCCAACCTCAAGGGCCTGCTGCGGGCGATCTTCGCCGACCATGCGTTCGCCTACGGTGACCTGGAAGGCGACCTGTCACGCCTCGAAGAGCAGTTGCGCGAATGCCTGCCGGACTGGGTGTGTAAGGACCCGGCACTGGCCGTGGAGCTGTTCGTGCCGGTGCTGTATCGCAACAAGGGCGCCTACCTGGTCGGTCGGTTGTACAACGCCGACGAGCAGTGGCCGTTGGTGATTCCGTTGCTGCACCGCGAGGGCCATGGCATCGAGGCCGACGCCCTGATCACCGACGAGGCCGAAGTGTCGATCATCTTCTCCTTCACCCGCTCTTACTTCATGGTCGATGTGCCGGTGCCGGCGGAGTTCGTCAACTTTCTCAAGCGCATCCTGCCGGGCAAGCACATTGCCGAGTTGTACACCTCGATCGGCTTCTACAAGCACGGCAAGTCGGAATTCTATCGGGCGCTGATCAACCACCTGGCCAACAGCGAAGACCGTTTCGTGATGGCGCCCGGTGTCCGCGGGATGGTCATGAGCGTGTTCACCCTGCCGGGCTTCAACACCGTGTTCAAGATCATCAAGGATCGCTTCTCGCCGTCGAAGACCGTCGACCGTGCCACGGTGATCGACAAGTACCGCCTGGTGAAGAGTGTCGACCGGGTCGGGCGCCTGGCCGATACCCAGGAGTTCGCCGATTTTCGTTTTCCATGCGGCAAGTTCGAGCCCGAGTGCCTGGCTGAACTGCTGGAAGTGGCACCGTCCACCGTGGCCCTGGAAGGCGACACGGTGTTGATCCGCCACTGCTGGACCGAACGGCGCATGGTGCCGCTGAACCTGTACCTGGAGCAGGCCAGCGAAGCCCAGGTGCTCGAAGCACTGGAGGATTACGGGCTGGCCATCAAGCAGCTGGCGGCGGCGAACATCTTTCCGGGTGACATGCTGCTCAAGAACTTCGGCGTCACCCGGCATGGCCGGGTGGTGTTCTACGACTATGACGAGATCAGCTTCCTGACCGAGGTGAATTTCCGCCACATTCCGCCGCCGCGCTACCCGGAGGACGAGATGTCGGGTGAGCCGTGGTACTCCATCGGGCCGCACGATGTGTTTCCTGAGGAATTTCCGCCGTTCCTGTTCGCGGATATCGGCCAGCGGCGGTTGTTCAGCCGCTTGCATGGGGAGCTGTATGACGCCGATTACTGGAAAGGGCTGCAGGCGGCGATCCGGGACGGGAAGGTGATCGATGTGTTTCCGTATCGGCGCAAAGGGCGATGATTTCTGGTTGGCTGGGCTGGCCCTATCGCCGGCAAGCCGGCTCCTGCACGGTAAGGCCGGGCCTGATCAACCCTTCATGCACTTGAGCTCACTGAAATCGGTACGCACCTTGGCCAGCTGTTCCTGCAGGTTCCGGCGCTGCGCGGGGGTACTCTGGTGCAGCAGGTCGATCAGCAGGCTGCGCGCTTGCTGCTCGCTGTTCTGGAAGGCGATGCGGTACTCCGGCGTCCACAGGCTCTCCTTGCGCTGCAGCAGCCGCGCCAGGCGCGGCTCGAAGCTGGCGTCGCTGCGCTGGTTCATGGCCAGCAGCAACTGTTGCTGCCAATGGGCGCGGTTGGCAATCGACTGACGGTTCTGGTCGCCGAGCGCCTGCGACCAGCTCAATACTCGCAGACGCTGGGCAGCAGTGAGTTCGCCGAACCACGGCACCAGGCGTTTTTCCATGCGCTCGGCGCGGCGGGCAATCTGCTTGGGCAAGGGCGTATCGGCGTAGAGTTTCTGACGTTCGCTGATGTCTTCACGGAAGGCTTCGCGCATTTTCGCGACCTGGGCATCGCTCATGCCGCGCAGCAGCTCGGTGGCCGAAGGGGTGATCTGTTCGGCGACGCGGCCTATGGCCTGACGCGCTTCGGTCGTGCGCTGCTGCAGGGCCTGGTCGGTCACCTGGTCCTCGGCGACCATGTCGCGCACCCGGTCCAGCCAGTCGAGGTAGCCGGGCAACTGGGTCTGGCAATGCCAGGCCAGGTGCTGCTTGAGCCGTTCGTCGAGCAATGTCTTCTGCTCGCGGTTCATCGCCAGGTACTCACCCAGTGACCAGGGCACCAGCCGGTCGAGGTTGCGATAGGCCAGGTCGATGCGGCTGCACGCCGCCAGCACCAAGGCGCAACCGAGGGTGATGAGCAGGGCTTTGGACAGGCGTAGAGGCATGTGCTGATCCTTGCAGTGGCTGGCCACTCGGTAGACGCAAGGGCCACGCAACGGTTCCGCCGAATCAGCGGTGGGGCAGCGCGCGGGCTTCAGGTGTAGAATAGCCGCCTTGTCTTGAGGAACATCGGAAATGGCTCTGCTTGGGCGTTACAACAGTTTGCAAATCGTGAAACACGTGGAATTCGGCCTGTACCTGGATGGCGGCGCCGACGGCGAGATCCTGCTGCCCGGGCGCTACATCCCGAAGGACGCGGAAACCGAGGTCGACGACTGGTTGAACGTGTTCATCTACCTGGACAGCGAAGACCAGCTGATCGCCACCACCGAAAAGCCCAAGGTCCAGGTCGGCGAGTTCGCCAGCCTCAAGGTCAAGGACATCAACGGTGCCGGAATCTTCCTCGACTGGGGCCTGTCCAAGGACTTGCTGATGCCGTACTCGGAGGAGGCGCGGCCGTTGAAGGTGGGTGACTACTGCGTGGTGCACGTCTATCTCGACAAGCGCACCCGCCGCATCACCGCCACCTCACGCCTGGACCGCTACCTGGACCGTACGCCGGCCGAGTACCCGGTCGGCCAGCCGGTCGAGCTGCTGGTGGCCGGGCAGACGCCCATGGGCTTCAAGGCGATCATCAACAACCGCCATTGGGGCCTGATCCACAAGAACGAAGTGTTCAAGTTCCTGCGTTCGGGGATGCACGAGAAGGGTTACATCAAGGAAGTGCGCCACGACGGCAAGATCGCCCTGAGCCTGCAGCCGGTCGGCCAGGCCCTGGCCGAAGGCCTGAATGAGCAGATCATGGCGCGCCTGGAGGCCGAGGGCGGGGTATTGCCGGTGTGCGACAAGAGCGACCCGGAAGTGATCAGCCGCATGTTCAATGTCAGCAAGGGCAACTTCAAGAAGGCGATTGGCGCGTTGTTCAAGCAAGGCCGCATCGTCATCCATGACGATCGCATCGAGCGGACCTGAAATCAGGCCTGTACGAAGGGCTTGAAGTCGAGCTGGTCGCCACCCGGGCGGGTGTCGCGCAGCAGCGAGTCGCGGTCGGCGCTCAGCGCCAGGCTGATGGTCGAGCGGCGCTTGCCGGGGTTGCGCACTTCCATCTGCTCCTGGTGAGCCTTGATGAAGTTGGTGGGCACCTTGAGGTGCTGCAGCTCATCGGTTTCGGGGGTGTGCAGCAGCAGGTTGACCCAGTCCGGCTGGCCTTTGCGCAGCAGTGCCACCGGCACTTCGAACCACCACAGGTTGCGTTTGCGGTCGAGGATGGCGAACAGGGAGTTGGCGCTGGTGAGTACCGGTTTGGCCAGCGCTTGGTTGCGACGGGCGATGGCGGCGGGTTTGTCGAGTTTCATGCAGGTTCCTGCGGGTTGACGCTTGATTAGGGCTGCATTGTGAGGGGTGGCGGGTAGCGGGGCAAGATCTGCTGGCCTAATCGCCGGCAAGCCGGCTCCCACAGGTACCCCACAGTTTTCAGAACCTGTGCTGCCCCTGTGGGAGCAACTGTCTTGCTCAATATCCTGAAGCCTGCGCGATCCCTTGTGGGAGCCGGCTTGCCGGCGATAGGGCCGGTAGCCTCAGCGACGAACCGGCAGGCTCAACTCCGAGGTCGCCCCCTCGGCCGTGGTCACCGTCGCGGTAAAGCTGCGCAACCCTCCGGCATTCTGCAAAGGCTGGGCAAACCGCGCCTGGCCCTTGTCATCGCTGTTCACCAGCACTTCCCCCAGATACTGCTGCGCTTCAGTCCCCTCCGCCTCGGCATTGCCGAACACTTCGACCCGCAACAGGCTCGACGCCGGCCCTTGTACCTCGCCACGCAGTACATTGCCGTCCAGCGCCACCAGCCGTGGCGGCTGCTGATTGTGGTTGGGCAGTGGCTGGCACGGCTTAGGCTCGCCCTGGGCATCGCAGATGATCGCCTGATCCTGCTTGGGCAGGTCCGCACCCACGCCGCGCGAACCGACGTACAACGCATGGGCCTGAGCCGGCACCCCGAAGACGATGGCGCCCGTGCGCTGATCCGCCACACAGGATCCGCCCGCCTCGCAGCGGCGGATATCCTGGCTGTTGCCCCAGATACGGTTGCCGCTCAAGCGCGTGGCGGTGAGGTCCGGTTCCGGGCGCAGGGCGACGCCGATGCGATTGCCGTGGATCAGGTTGCCATCGAGGATGTTGCCTTCGCCGGTCACGCTGACGCCGATCGAGTTGCCGCTGAACGTATTGGCGCCCAGGTAGTTGCGCTTGCCCCAGTTGATCTGCAAGCCATCCGAGTAGTCCTCGAAGCGGTTGCGCACCACCGTGTTGTCGTTGCCCAACAAGATCTCGATGCCTTGTGACGGCTCGGGGTTGGCGGTGGTTGAGCGGAACAGGTTGTCGGCCACCAGGTTGAACGCCGCGCCTCGGGTCAGCTCCAGGCCGTCGCCGTTGTCGATCAGTTGGTTGCGCAGCACCTTGTTGTTGATCGTGGTGGTGGCTGTGGGGTTGCCGGCACCGTCGTCGCCGGTGAGCATGATGCCCGCACCGCCCTTGTTGGCGACGATGCGGTTGTCTTCGATGATGTTGCCGCTGGCACGGTTGACCAGGATGCCGATGCAGAAATTGCGCACCTCCAGGCCACTCAAGTGCACGCCTTGGGTATCACGAAGCACCAGTCCCGGATTGGTGGTGGTTCGCACATTGGTGCCGAACTGGCCGGGCAGGGCGCCGGGGCAGGTGCGTACACCTTGGTCCTTGATATAGCCGGAACCGTCGATGGCGATGTATTGCCCGTCGCGCGCCCAGGATTGGCCGGTGATGTGCACCGGGCCCTTGATTTCCGGCAGGGCACGGGTCGGGCGGATGACATACGGAGCCTGGCCGACCGCGGCGATTTCGATGCGGTAATGGCCGGGGTGCTGGTTGCTGGTCTCGATGGCCCAACGCAAGGTGCCGGGCTGGCCATCGTCGGCATAACGGTTCACCAGCAGGGTTTCACTGGCCGGTGCGGCGGCGAGTGCAGGCAAGGGCAATAGCGGTAGCAAGGCCGCGAGCAAAGGCATGAGGCGCATGGGTGCGGGTTTCCGATAATGGTTGTTCTTGTCGGTTGGCAGCCTGCTTCGGGTTGCCGTTTGCCCGCGATTCTAGGGGAGCCGGTTGGCGGGGCGTAGCGGCCCGGGGCTGATTTGGTGCGGTATTCGCCCGCAGATTCACCGCTCGGCTTGAGCGGGGCAAATTGTTTGAAACTCCTGGTGCAGAGGCTCGGTCCACCGACTGTCGACACGGTCCCCGTGTCTCCATTTGCAGGAGATTTGCCATGAGCGGCACCAAAGACAAAGCGAAAGGCTTGGCCAACGAAGCTGTAGGCAACATCAAGCAAGGTGTCGGTAAGGTCACCGACAACGAAAAGCTGCGCGCCGAAGGCAAGGCCCAGGAACTCAAGGGCGAGGCGCAGCAGATCAAGGGCAACGTCAAGGATGCGGTGAAGAAGCCTTGATGATGCACTGACTGGACCGGCCTCTTGCTCGTAGAGGCCGGAACAGTTTCAAGCAGGCAACTTCTTCTAGTACGGTAGGGAGCAGTACATCAGTCGCGTGGTCTATTAGACTTCCCTGTTGTATTGATCAAGCGGCGAAAGGAGACGCTATGATTTTCCCCGACCTGCGCGGCCTGCCCTTGCACCGCGTGCTGGTACGCACCGTCCAGGAATTTCTCGATGACGAGATGTCCACCTATGCGTCTGCGCTGGCCTACCAGATGCTGTTCTCGCTGTTCCCGTTCCTGCTGTTCCTGATTGCCTTGATCGGCTTTTTGCACCTGCCCGACTTCTTCTCCTGGTTGCGCCTGCAATCAGAACTGGTGCTGCCACCCCAGGCGCTTGAGCAGGTCAACCCGGTGATCGACCAGTTGCAACAGTCCAAGGGTGGCCTGCTGTCGGTGGGTATCGTGATCGCCTTGTGGACCGCTTCTGCCGGCGTGCGCCTGATGATGAGCGCCATGAACGCCGCCTACGACGTGCCCGAAGGCCGCCCGGTATGGAAACGCATTCCGCTGTCGATCTTCTACACCGTCGGCATCGCCGGCATGTTGCTCTCGACGGCAGCATTGATGGTGCTGGGGCCGCAGGTGATGGAGTGGATTGCCGCCCAGGTCGGCATGCAAGAGGTGGTGGTGACGGTGTGGACGATTCTGCGCTGGCCGGCGATCATCATCCTGATGATGGTGGCGGTCGCGTTGATCTATTACGTGATGCCCGATGTGAAGCAGAAGTTTCGCTTCATCACGCCAGGTTCGGTGCTGGCGGTGGTGGTCTGGATCATCGCCTCGCTGGGCTTTGCCTACTACGTGAAGACCTTCGCCGACTACAACGCCATGTACGGCAGTATCGGTGCAATCATCGTGCTTTTGCTGTATTTCTACATCTCTGCGGCCGTGTTGCTGTTGGGCGCAGAAATGAATGCCGTGATCGAGCACATGTCGGCCGAGGGCAAGAACCCTGGCGAGAAGGATTTCGAGGGCAGCAAGGCCAAGGAAACCATCACCGTGCTCGGCCATGAGCACCCCGTAGAGCCCCAACCGTCCGAGCCGAACCCGCGATGATCCGTGACATCCTCAAGATGGGCGACGAGCGCCTGCTGCGCGTTGCCCCTGCGGTCCCCGACCACCTGATCGGCAGCGCCGAACTGCAGCAACTGATCGACGACATGTTCGAAACCATGCGGCATGTCGGTGGGGTAGGGCTGGCAGCGCCACAGATCGGCATCGACCTTCAGCTGGTGATCTTCGGTTTCGAGCGCAGCGAGCGTTACCCGGATGCCGAACCGGTACCGCAGACCATCCTGATCAACCCGGTGATCACGCCGCTGTCGACCGAGATCGAGGATGGCTGGGAGGGCTGCCTGTCAGTCCCGGGTCTGCGCGGTGTGGTACCCCGCTACAAACACATCAGTTATGCGGGCATCGACCCGCAGGGCCAACCGATCAATCGCTTTGCCGACGGTTTCCACGCGCGGGTGGTGCAGCATGAATGCGACCACCTGATCGGGCGGCTTTACCCGTCGCGCATCCAGGATTTCAGCAAGTTCGGCTACACCGAGGTGCTGTTCCCCGGGCTGGACGCCAGCGACGACTGAGCACGCACCAAGGCGACCAACTGCTTGCTGCGTTGGTAGCGTGAAAGTCGGCTTGCCAAGGCTTGCGGGAGCGCGGCGGCGTGTTCGAAGCCAAGGCGCTCATACAGCGCGACAAGCTCGGGATGACAGAACAGCCAGGTGCTGCCCTGCGTTTGGGCCAACGCGGCGTTGACCAGTTGCCCAGCCACCCCCTGGCCCCGCAGCTGCGGGGCAACGAACAGACCGGTAAGCCAATGGCCGTCGTCGACGGGCCTGAGACTCAGGCCTGCAACGATGCCCGAAGCGCGCGCCACCCAAAGTTGCCCTTCATTGTCTGCACGCATGCGCGAGCCCTGCTGGCGGTAGAAATGGTCGAGCAGGCGGCGTTCGGCGCCAATCAGTTGTGTGCAGTCCAGCGAAGTCATGGGTTTTCCATTAAAAAGCATTTGCGACAAGGGCGCGTGTGAACCCGTGGCAGAGGCTCTGGGGCGGTATTTTCAGACGTTTTTTGTTGCGGATTGTTGCAAATCACACAAGGGTGAATGTCCGACGTCGGGGTTCAACTATTCCTATCCGGGAGTAGAATTTTACTCATCCCCCCTGGCAGTACGACAAAGCGGGATCGGTACTTCGTGTCATCTTCGCAGTCGATGACAACTTCTCCGCGCCATTGACGGCATATGAAGTCAATCGATCAGCTTGATTGCTTTGAAGGCCAAACACCATGAAACCATTACTGATTCTTGCACTGGTCGGTATGTCTTCGTTCGCCCTGGCGGATGAGGCCAAGCCTGTCTCCACCGAGCCTGTGGCCCAACAGTACGACTACTCCATGAACCTGGACATCAAACGGGTGATCAACCTGTCGACGATCCCCAATGTCTGCGAAGTGGTGCCTGCGACCATGACCTATGAAGACCATCAAGGCCAAGTGCACACCATTCAGTACCGGGCCATGGGCGAGGGCTGCCAGCAAGGTTGATGCGCAAATCCCAAAGCTGACGCAAATCCCTGTGGGAGCCGGCTTGCCGGCGATGAGGCCGGAGCAGGCAGAAGACTTTCGTCTTGAGTAGCCTGTTCTGGCCCTATCGCCGGCAAGCCGGCTCCCACAGGGGGCAGCGCTGTTTCCAATGACTGCTTCAGGCAGTTTGCCCCCCTGCCAACACCTGTCGCACCACCTCCAACCCTCGCTTCAGCCCGGCCCGGCTTGTCGCCGCCGACAAGCTGATACGCACCGCCTGTACCTCGCTCGCGCCAATCGCGAAGACACTCGCCGGCACCACCTCCACGCCTTGCGCCCGGCACTGCGCCACCACCCTGTCAGCTCCCCGCGAAGCCGCCACCCACACATGCGGTGAGGGCTCGCTGGCGTTGTGCAACGCATCCCCCAGCAACTGGCGCGCCAGGCGCCAGCGCACGGCCACCTCCCGGCGCTGCCAGGCCAACCGCCGCGCCGCCGTGCCGTCTTCGATCCACTGGCAGGCGATGTGCAGGTTCAGTGGCGACACTGGCCAATGGCTGGCACCCGCATGCGGATCGACCTGCTCCAGCAGGCCCGGGCTGGCCACGATCCACCCCAGGCGCAACCCGGCGGCCACGGTCTTGGACAGGCTGCTGATCAGAATGCCGTGGTCGCCCAGCAGCGGATAAAGCGGGGCGTGGTCGCTGAGTGCGCCGTACACATCATCCTCGATCACCCGCAGTCCCAGGCGCCTGACCACCTCGGCGATGGCCTGGCGGCGTGCGTCGCCCATGCAGGCACCGGTGGGATTGTGCAGGGCAGGGGTCGTCACCAGCACCCGTGCGCCACTGGCCCGGGCAACCCGGTCCAGCTCCTGCGGCAGCAGGCCCTGGGCATCGAGTGCGACCCCGTGTACCGGCAGGCGCAGTTGCCGGCACGCGGCCTTGATGCCGGGCGCGGTCAGGGCTTCGAGCAGCACCGGCTCACCGGCCTGGCAGAACGACTGCAGCAACAGAGTCAGGGCCTGCTGGGCGCCGCCGCAAGGTAGCAACTGCTCCGCCGACAGGGCCAGGCCGCGATTGCTCAGCCAGCGAGCACCCTGAAGGCGGCCCAGCAACAGTTGCTGCGGACCAAGGTAATGATCGAGCAGCTGCGTCTGACCTTGAGCCAGCAAGGCCTGAAGGCTTGTCTGCAGGTCCCGGTTGGCAGGGTCGGCTACCGGCACGTTGGTCGACAGGTCGATCAAAGCGCCCGGGCTGTCGTGCTGCTTGAGGCGAAATAGCGTGGCCTCTCGGCTGCCCGCCAATACATAGGTGCCGCGCCCGACTTCGCCCGCCACCAGGTGTCGGGCGGCCGCTTCGCGGTAGGCCTGCTGGGTGGTGCTGGGGTTGAGCCCGAGCTTCCAGGCCAGGCGGCGCTGGGGCGGCAGGCGCTCACCGACCTTGAGCGTGCCGGCTTCGATGGCGCTGGCGATGGCGTCGACCAGTGCCAGGTAGCGGGGCTGGCCATCGTCGGCCAGTTGAGGCATCCACATGAAATTGCCGCCCATGCAATATAAGGATTTACCCATACAATGCCCGGCGCCTAGGATCGGTTCAACCTCGTACCGATAAAGGATGACCGCCATGTTCGACCTTGCCGCCCTGCGTGAAGCCGCCGCCTACGTCCACCAGCATGTTCCCGCTACCGCGCAGTACCGTTGGCCGTTGCTGGCCGAGCAGCTGGGCTGCGAGGTCTGGGTCAAGCACGAGAACCACGCGCCCACCGGGGCGTTCAAGGTACGGGGCGGCCTGGTCTACGTGCGCTCGCTGCTGGCCGCTGGCGAGCCGCCCCGCGGGCTGGTCACCGCCACCCGTGGCAACCACGGCCAGAGCATGGCCCTGGCCGCGCGCCAGGCGGGTGTGCCGCTGGTGATCGTGGTGCCCGAAGGCAATTCGAAAGAGAAGAACGCCGCCATGCGCGCCCTCGGCGCCGAGTTGGTCGAGCACGGCGTGGACTTCGATGTGGCCCGCGAGGAGGCTGCCCGACTGGCCGAGGCCCTGGGCTATGACATGGTCCCCTCGTTCCACCCGGAACTGGTGCGTGGCGTGGCCACCTATGCCTTGGAGCTGTTCGAAGCCGTGCAGGCGCTGGACTGCGTCTACGTGCCGATCGGCATGGGATCGGGCATCTGCGGGCTGATCCAGGCGCGCAACCTGCTGGGGTTGAAGACCGAGATCGTAGGGGTGGTTTCCAGTGCGGCCGATGCCTACGCGCAAAGTTTCGAGCAAGGGCGCATCGTCACCACCCGCAGCGCCGAGACCTTCGCCGATGGCATGGCCTGCCGGGTGCCACACCCTGATGCGTTTGCCCTGGTCCGCCAGCATGCTGCGCGGATCGTGCGGGTCACCGACGGCGAAATCGCCGAGGCCATGAGGCTCTACCACGAGGCCACCCACAACACCGCCGAAGGTGCCGGGGCGGCGGCACTGGCGGCATTGATGCAAGAGCGCGAAAGCCAACGGGGCAAACGGGTGGCGGTGGTGCTGAGCGGGGCCAACGTGGACCGTGCACGCTATGCGCAGGTGCTAGCGGGGGACGAAAAATCCTGAATGAATATTGAGGAAAAAGTGCTATCTTATTTTGATAGCATTTTTCCATGAACACTCGATACCGAAAGATTTTCGATGCCATCCACCGGACGCCAACCACGTCGTCATTGGCCTTATCCGAGATCGAAGCGCTGGTGCTTCACCTCGGCGGCGAGGTGCTGGAGCGGCAAGGGTCCAGGGTCAAGCTGATGCTTGGCGGCCAGTGCTGGAGATGTCATCGCCCCCATCCAGGCAAGGAAGCCAGGCGGTATCAGATTGAAGAAGCCCGCGAATTCTTGTTGCGGGCAGGAGTCAGCCTATGAGTTGCATGCGCTACAAGGGCTATGCCGCCCGAATCGAATACGATGAGCGTGACGATATTTTCGTCGGCCGCGTGCTTGGCATGCGCGACATCATCAGCTTTCACGCAAGCTCCGTCCCCGAGCTGCATGAAGCCTTCCGTGAAGCGTTGGAGGATTATCTGGCCGACTGCGCCGAACAAGGCATCACCCCTGAAAAGCCCGCATCGGGCAAGGTCATGCTGCGTATCCGGCCGGAGGTGCATGCAGCTGCCAGCATTGCCGCTCGTGCTGCCGGCAAGAGCTTGAACCAGTGGGCGGATGAGGTGTTCGAGCAGGCGGCTTTCGCCTGACCGAACACCTCGCTTCCAATCCCCGGTTCACTCGTGGCAGGCTCTACCGCGCCTAAATTGGTCAGCCACCGAGTACTCAATGCCATTTTCCAACGGTTTTCTCCTCAGCCTGTCCCTGTGCCTCGATATCGGTATCGCCAACATCGCGATGATCACCCTGGCCATGCAGCGTGGCTTCCTGCAAGGGTTCTGGCTCGGCCTGGGCACCTGTGTCGGTGACCTGGTCTACGCGATTGCGGCGCTTGCCGGCATGACCGTGCTGTTGCAGTTCGAAAGCGTGCGCTGGACGTTGTGGCTGGGTGGCTCGGCGTTACTGGTCTGGTTCGCACTGAAGATGCTGATGGCTGCCTGGCGCGGTGGGCATATGGAGGCGCGAGCAGAGGTGGTGGTGGAGTCGGGATGGCGCGAGTTCTTGCGCGGTATCTTCCTGGCCATGTCGTCGCCCAGCGCCATTCTATGGTTCGCTGCGGTAGGTGGCGTACTGATTTCCCGCTCCGGCGGCGGCAGTTTGCTGGATGCGGGATTGTTTCTTGGCGGCTTCTTCGCTGCCGGGCTGGTGTGGTGCATGAGCCTGTGCGGCATTGCCAGCCACGGGGGGCGCTTGCTGGGTGATCGGCTGCTGACCTGGTCGTACCTGCTGTCGGCGGCGATTTTTTGCTACTTCGCGGTGTATGTCATCGTTTCGGGCTACCGTGAATTTATCCTGGTCAGCCCGGTGGTGTAAGCAGTGATCGTGTTGTGGGTGCGAGGGGCACGGTTTTAGCGCTTTGGCGCCCTCCAGATCGAGCGCCGCCCGCGCGGCGCTGGATCTTGAACCCCTGAAAATGGCATGGCGAACACTTCGCGCATCACCGCCCATCGACCGCCACGCCCTTCATGTCGATTTTTCGCTCCTCCGTTCGACCAGTGTTGAAGGCCCCCGCAAACGCCGTGGCCACTCACTACTTCGGAGACAACCCGATGAACTCCCAAGCCGAATCCGAAATCCGCCAACTGATCGATCGTTGGATGCAGGCCGTGCGCGACCGTGACATCCCGAACATCGTCGCCCCCTATGCCGACGATATCGTCGCCTTCGATGCCATCAAGGAACTGCAATTCAAGGGCAAGGCCGTGTACCAGGCGCATTGGGAAATGTGCATGGGCCTTTGCACCGGCCCCATGGTCTTCGAACTGGCCGAGCTCACCGTGCATGCCGATGGCGACCTGGGCCTGGCTCACTGGCTCAACCGCTGTGGCCCCTCAGACGATGAAAGCCAGTGCGGCTTCATGCGCGCCACCGTGGGCTATCGCAAGGCAGGCGGCCAGTGGCAGGTGATCCACGAACACTGGTCGGCACCGTTCGACATGGAAACCCAGAAAGCACTGTTCGATCTCAAGCCCTGAGCCGCTATCGCCAAACGCACTTTGCCGATGCCCTGGAGACGACCATGAAATACCTGTGCCTGGTCTATTGTGACGAAGGGCTGCTGCACAGCCTGCCCGACAGCCCGGAAGATGCCGAATGCATGGCCTACGCCGAAGCGCTGCACGGCTCCGGGCGCATGCTCGCAGCGGAGGCGCTCAAGCCTGTGCAGACCGCCACCACGGTGCGCATGCGCGCAGGGCGCATGAGCCTGACCGATGGTCCGTTCGCGGAAACCAAAGAACAATTGGCGGGCTTTTACCTGGTCGATGCCCGCGATCTCAACGAGGCGCTCAACATCGCCAAGGGCATCCCCGCTGCGCGGGTCGGCAGCGTTGAAGTACGGCCAGTGCGCGAATTGCAGCCCTGACAGCCACGGAGAACAACCAGCATGAGCCTTGCCCAGCCTGCGCAAGCGCAGCACGAATTGTCCATCAGCCGCCTCATCGATGCGCCGCCGGCCAAGGTGTTCCGTGCCTGGACCGAGCCCGAATGGCTGATGCAGTGGTGGGGGCCGCATGGCATGACGACCCCGGAATGCGAGATGCAGCTGTGGGTCGGCGGCCTCTTGCGTACCTTGATGCGCGCGCCAGATGGCACCGAGTACCCCACCCAGGGCGTGTTCCTGGAAATCGCCGCCCCACGTCGGCTGGTATTCACCGACGCGTTCGGCCCGGGCTGGGTGCCTTCGGACAAAGCCTTCATGACGGCGGTCATCACCTTTGACGAGGAACAGGGCAAGACCCGTTACACCGCCCGCGCCTGGCACTGGAGCGCTGCCGACAGCCGTGCCCATGAAGAAATGGGCTTCTACCAAGGCTGGGGAGAAAGCCTGGACCGCCTGGTGGAGGTCGTGACCCAGCGGATGCCGGACTGATGGCCCAGGTGAGCGCGGTGGGTGCTGAAGTCGAGGCGGTGTACCGCCGCGACTCGCGGCGCATTCTCGCGACGCTGATCCGTTTGCTGGGCGATTTCGACCTGGCCGAGGAGGCCCTGCACGATGCCTTCTTCATTGCCGTGGAGCGTTGGCAGCGCGATGGCATCCCGGACAATCCGCGCGCCTGGCTGGTGTCGGCCGGCCGCTTCAAGGCCATCGACGCGCTGCGCCGGCGCGCACGGTTCGACCGCTCCCAGGCAGACCTGATCATGCTCATCGAGGGCCAAGGCCAAGACCCCAGCGAGGAGGAGTTGCTCGCCGACGACCGCCTGCGGCTGATCTTCACTTGCTGCCACCCGGCCCTGGCCGCCGATGCCCAGGTGCCGTTGACCCTGCGTGAAGTCTGCGACCTGACCACCGAGCAGATTGCCCGGGCGTTTCTGCAGAGCCCGGCGACCATCGCCCAACGCATCGTGCGTGCCAAGGCCAAGATCCGCGATGCGTGCATTCCATACCAGGTGCCGGAGCTGCACGAGCTGCCGGAGCGGCTGGAGAGTGTGTTGCGAGTGATCTATCTGGTGTTCAACGAGGGGTACTCGGCGTCTTCTGGCGAGGAGGTGCTGCAACAGGCGCTGAGCGATGAGGCGATTCGCCTCGGACGTTTGCTGGTGCAGCTGTTGCCGGACCCGGAGGCCGTCGGCCTGCTGGCGCTGATGCTGTTGCAGGCATCGCGGCAGCGGGCGCGTAGTGATGCCGAGGGCAACCTGGTGCTGCTCGACCAGCAGGACCGCAGCCTTTGGGACCGCGAACAGATCAGCGAAGGTTGCGAGCTGGTGCGGTTGGCGTTGCGCAGCAGAGCGTTCGGGGCCTATACCGTGCAGGCGGCGATCGCTGCAGTGCATGCCGAGGCACCGAGCGCCGATGAAACGGACTGGGTGGAAATCGTCGGGCTTTACGATGTGCTGCAGCAGCATTGGCCTTCACCCGTGGTGGCGCTTAATCGGGCCGTGGCACTGGCCCAGCGGGATGGGCCGCAGGTGGGGTTGCGTGAGGTCGAGGCGATTCTGCGGGCTGGGGACTTGCGTGAGTATCACCTGGCGCATGCGGCGCGGGCCGAGCTGCACCAGCAACTGGGCAATGTCGAAGAGGCCAGGGCGGCCTGGCGGCGGGCGCTGGAGTTGACCCGGCAGGCGCCGGAGCGGCGGCATATCGAACAGCGGTTACAGGCGTTGGGGTGAGTTGCCTGTACCGGCCCTATCGCCGGCAAGCCGGCTCCCACAGGTATTGCGCAGCACTCAAATGCAGTGGGGTACCTGTGGGAGCCGGCTTGTCGTGGCGACGAACCGCGGCGATAGGGCCGGTACTGACGGAATCAATCAGCTGGCAACAAAATTCGGCGGCGACACCAGCTCGACGGTCTGCTGCTTGCGCGGCGCCAGGATCTCGGCCTCGCCCTCGACCACCAGTTCATCGTTCTGGTTGTACACGTTGGTGGCGATGCGCACCTTGAACTTGGGCAGCTTCTCGAGGATTTCCAGGCGCACGGTCAGCGTGTCGCCGATCTTCACTGGCTTCTGGAAGCTCATCTTCTGGCCCAGGTAGATGGTGCCAGGGCCGGGCAAGGTGCAGGCGACGGCGGCGCTGATCAGCGCACCGCTGAACATGCCATGGGCAATGCGCTCGCGGAACATGCTCTTGGCGGCGAACTCGGCATCCAGGTGCACCGGGTTGTGGTCACCGGACATGGCGGCGAACAGCTGGATGTCGCGTTCTTCCACGGACTTCTCGTAACTGGCCGTCTGGCCCACTTCAAGAGCTTCGTAAGGCGTGTTGGTGACCTGGGTCATTGGCGTTTCCTTGATGAAAGGACGAGGCCGCCATCATTCACTGCGGGCAGGGCGGCCAAGGGCCAGCGCCTGCTCCAGCCAAGCGAGGATATCGGCGGTGACCTCGTCTTTGTTGAGTTCATTCAGCACTTCGTGCCGCGCCTCAGGATAGACGCGCAGCTGTACATGTCGATTGCCGGTCGCGCGCAGGGCGTCGGCCAGATGAGTGAGACGCTTGCCGGCACTCACCGGATCACATTCGCCGCCAATTACCAGCAACGGCAGGTTCGGGTCGATCTGCGCCAGGTTCCTGGCCTGGCTGATCTGCGCCAGGCCCTGCAGCAGATCGAGCCACAGCTGGTTGCTGCAGCGAAAGCCGCACAGCGGGTCTTCGACGTACTTGTCGACTTCGACAGGATCGCGGCTTAGCCAGTCGAAAGTCGTGCGATTGGGCTTGAAGGTTTTGTTGAACGAGCCGAACGACAGCCAGTCGATCAAGGCACTTTTGCCCAATGGCCCCTGGCGTAAGGTTTCCAGGCGGGCAATCAGGCGCGCCGCCCGGTACAGCGCCGGCGGTTGCAGGTTGGAGCCACTGAGCACCGCCCCATGCAGGCTGCCACTGTGGTGCATCAGGTAGGCCTGGGCGATGTAGCTGCCCATGCTGTGGCCGAACAGGAACAGCGGCGTGCAGGGAAACTGCTGGCCGATGTGCTGGGCCAGCAAAGCGAGGTCGTTGACCACGGCATTCCAGCCATGCTTCCGGGCGAACAGGCCAAGGTTGCCGAGCTCGGCGGTGCGGCCGTGGCCGCGCAGGTCGGGTGCCAGTAGCGCGTAGCCGGCCTCGCTGAGGGCATGTCCCAGACGCTGGTAGCGGCCGGCATGCTCGGCCATGCCGTGCGCCAGCAGCACCACCGCCTTGACCGGCGTGGCGGGCAGCCATTGATGCACGTACAGGCTGCAATGCTCGCTGGCGGGCAGCCAGAAGGCGTCATGGGGCATGGCGAATCCTTTGCGCAGGGGTACGAGCACAGTGTATGCACAACCGCCCGGATTGCAGGAAGGCCACAAATAAGATTCACAATGTTAATGGCGGCACTTGGCGTATATGCCACCTTGGGCTTACCTGCTAACGTCGGTTCAACGCCTTTTTGCCATCAGGCAAACGAGGCAAGGGATCATGCAGGTCAAGGCAGAGGAACAACAATAAATGCAAGCCGACTTCTGGAATGACAAGCGCCCGGCGGGCGTACCTTCCACCATCGACATCCATGCATACACCTCGGTCGTCGAGGTGTTCGAGCGCTCCTGCAAGCGCTTCGCCGACCGCCCGGCGTTCAGCAACCTTGGCGTGACCCTGACCTATGCCGAGCTCGAGCGCCATTCCGCGGCCTTCGCCGCCTGGCTGCAACAGCATACCGACCTGGTACCGGGCGACCGCATCGCGGTGCAGATGCCCAACGTCCTGCAATACCCCATCGCGGTGTTCGGTGCCTTGCGTGCCGGGCTGATCGTGGTCAACACCAATCCGCTGTATACCGAGCGCGAGATGCGCCATCAGTTCAAGGATTCCGGTGCCCGCGCGCTGGTGTACCTGAACATGTTCGGCAAGCGCGTGCAGGAGGTACTGCCGGATACCGGCATCGAGTACTTGATCGAGGCGAAGATGGGCGACCTGTTGCCCACGGCCAAGGGCTGGCTGATCGACACCGTGGTCGACAAGGTGAAGAAAATGGTCCCGGCCTACCACCTGCCACAGGCGGTTTCGTTCAAGCAGGTACTGCGCGAGGGCCGCGGCCTGGTGCACAAGCCGGTACCCTTGACCCTAGACGACATCGCCGTACTGCAATACACCGGCGGCACCACCGGGCTGGCCAAGGGGGCCATGCTCAGCCACGGCAACCTGGTGGCGAACATGCTCCAGGTGCTGGCCTGCTTCTCCCAGCACGGCCCGGACGGGCAGAAGATGATCAAGGAAGGCCAGGAGGTGATGATCGCGCCGCTGCCGCTGTACCACATCTATGCCTTTACCGCGAACTGCATGTGCATGATGGTCACCGGCAACCACAACGTACTGATCACCAACCCGCGCGATATTCCCGGCTTCATCAAGGAACTCGGCAAATGGCGTTTCTCCGGGTTGCTGGGCCTGAACACCTTGTTCGTTGCCTTGATGGATCATCCCGGTTTCCGTCAGCTGGATTTCTCTGCGCTCAAGGTCACCAACTCGGGTGGTACGGCGCTGGTCAAGGCCACTGCCGAGCGCTGGGAGAGCCTCACTGGCTGCCGCATCGTCGAAGGCTATGGCCTGACCGAAACCTCGCCCGTGGCCAGCACCAACCCCTATGGTCAGCTGGCGCGCCTGGGCACCGTGGGCATGCCTGTGGCGGGTACTGCGTTCAAGGTCATCGACGACGAGGGCAACGAGTTGCCGGTGGGTGAGCGGGGCGAGCTGTGCATCCAGGGGCCGCAAGTGATGAAGGGGTATTGGCAGCAACCCGAAGCCACCGCCCAGGCGCTGGACCCTGAAGGCTGGTTCAAGACCGGCGACATCGCGGTGATCGACCCGGACGGCTTCACCCGCATCGTCGACCGCAAGAAGGACATGATCATCGTCTCGGGCTTCAACGTGTACCCCAACGAGATTGAGGATGTGATCATGGGCCACCCGCAAGTGGCCAACTGCGCGGCCATCGGGGTGCCGGACGAGCGTTCCGGGGAGGCGGTGAAGCTGTTCGTGGTGGCGCGCGAGGGCGGCCTCAGCCTGGATGAGCTCAAGGCCTACTGCAAGGCCAACTTCACGGGGTACAAGGTGCCCAAGCACATTGTGCTGCGTGAATCGTTGCCGATGACGCCGGTGGGCAAGATCCTGCGGCGCGAGTTGCGCGACATCGCCTGATTTTGCGGCGGCTCCATCGCCGGCAAGCCGGCTCCCACATGCTGTGCTGTACCTGTGGGAGCCGGCTTGCCGGCGATGCGGTCTCAGCCGCTCTAAAATGCCACTCCTGACCAGAAATCCCAGCCATTTCGCGACATTTTGGATAAATACTCTAAAAATGACTTGTATCGTTCATTGAGTCATTTTTGTGACCGTAAAGGCCAGATTTGGCCTCTAGGCGACCCCAAGCAAAGCTGTTACTCTCGGCGCGCTTTCAGATGATTCGGTTTGCAATGAACCGCCATCACATATCAATAATAAGCGCATCGACGCGTGAATCGAACTTCGCTGTTGCTGAAGGAGTGGGCTTCCATGATCGAACATTTTTGGAAGGATAAATACCCAGCCGGGATTACGGCGGAAATCAATCCTGACGAATTCCCCAATATCCAGGCGGTATTGAAGCAATCCTGCCAACGCTTTGCCGACAAACCGGCCTTTAGCAACCTGGGCAAGACTATCACCTACGGCGAGTTGTACGCGCTGTCGGGCGCCTTTGCCGCCTGGCTGCAGCAGCACACCGACCTCAAGCCGGGTGATCGCATTGCCGTGCAGCTGCCCAATGTCCTGCAGTACCCGGTAGCGGTATTCGGCGCCATGCGCGCCGGGCTCATCGTGGTCAACACCAACCCGCTGTACACCGCACGGGAGATGGAACACCAGTTCAACGACTCCGGTGCCAAAGCCCTGGTGTGTCTGGCCAACATGGCCCACCTGGCCGAGAAGGTGGTGCCCAAGACCCAGGTCAAGCACGTCATCGTCACCGAAGTGGCCGACCTGCTGCCGCCGCTCAAGCGCCTGCTGATCAACAGCGTCATCAAGTACGTGAAGAAGATGGTACCGGCCTACAACCTGCCGCGTGCCGTGCGATTCAACGACGCCCTGGCGCTGGGTAAAGGTCAGCCGGTCAGCGAAGCCAACCCGCAGGCCAACGACGTGGCGGTGCTGCAGTACACCGGTGGTACCACCGGCGTTGCCAAGGGCGCGATGCTGACCCACCGCAACCTCGTGGCCAACATGTTGCAGTGCCGTGCGCTGATGGGTGCGAACCTGCACGAAGGCTGCGAGATCCTGATCACCCCGTTGCCGCTTTACCACATCTACGCCTTTACCTTCCATTGCATGGCAATGATGCTGATCGGCAACCACAACGTGCTGATCAGCAACCCGCGCGACTTGCCCGCGATGGTCAAGGAACTGAGCAAATGGAAGTTCAGCGGCTTCGTCGGCCTCAACACCTTGTTCGTTGCCCTGTGCAACAACGAGGCGTTCCGCGCGCTGGACTTCTCGGCACTGAAAATCACCTTGTCCGGTGGCATGGCCTTGCAGTTGAGCGTGGCCGAACGCTGGAAGACGGTCACCGGTTGCGCCATCTGCGAAGGCTACGGCATGACCGAGACCAGCCCGGTGGCGGCGGTCAACCCGGCCGAGGCCAACCAGGTGGGTACCATTGGTATCCCCGTGCCGTCGACCCTGTGCAAGATCATCGACGACAGCGGCAATGAACTGCCGTTGGGCGAAACGGGAGAGCTGTGCGTAAAAGGCCCGCAGGTGATGAAGGGCTACTGGCAGCGTGAAGATGCCACCGCCGAGATCCTCGACGCCGAAGGTTGGCTGAAGACCGGTGACATCGCCCTGATCCAGCCTGACGGCTACATGCGCATCGTCGACCGCAAGAAGGACATGATCCTGGTCTCGGGCTTCAACGTGTACCCCAACGAGCTGGAAGACGTGCTTGCGGGCTTGCCGGGTGTGCTGCAGTGCGCCGCGATCGGCGTGCCGGACGAGAAGTCGGGTGAGGTGATCAAGGTGTTCATCGTGGTCAAGCCAGGCATGACCGTGACCAAGGAGCAGGTGATGGAGCACATGCGTGCCAACGTCACCGGTTACAAAGTGCCGCGTTTCATCGAGTTCCGTGATGCCTTGCCGACCACCAACGTGGGCAAGATCCTGCGTCGCGAACTGCGTGATGAAGAGTTGAAGAAGCAGGGGCTGAAGAAGATCGCCTGATCGTCTTCGCTGGCCTCATCGCCGGCAAGCCGGCTCCCACAGCTACTGCACAGTTTTCAGGGACTGTGCCGCACCTGTGGGAGCCGGCCTGCCGGCGATAGGGCCTAAAGAATCAGCGCAGTTTTTCCAGCATCTGGTAGTACCACATCCCCGCCGCCAATAGCGGATTCCCCAGCAGATCCCCCATCGGCACCTTGATGTGCTTGCACGCCGCAAAGGTATCGAACTTCTCCAGCGTCCCGGTCAGTGCCTCGGCCATGATTTCGCCCATGATATGGCTGGTGGCGATGCCATGCCCGGAGTAGCCCTGGCAATACCAGACATTGTCCGAGAGCTTGCCCAACTGCGGAATGCGGTTGACCACGATGCCCATCGCGCAGCTCCACTGGAACTCGATCGGCACACCCTTGAGCGCCGGGAAGGTGCGCTCGATGCACGGACGCAGTTCGCCTTCGATATCACGCGAATCCTTGCCCGAATAATTGGCGCCACCGCCGAACAGCAGGCGTTTGTCCGCCGTCAGGCGGTAGTAATCGAGGACGAAGCGGCAGTCGTACACCGCCAGGTCCTGCGGGTTGATCTGCTCGGCCAGTTCACCTAGCGGCGCCGTGGTGACGATGCCGCCCATGGCCGGGAAGATCTTGCCCTTGAGCTGACGTTTTTCCAGCTTGTGGTAGACGTCGCCAGCCAGCATGACCTGGCGTGCCTCGATCCGGCCCTGGGCAGTGACCACCGCTGGGCGCGGGCCGTGGACGATGTCCAGCACCTCGGAATTCTCGAAGATCAGCGCACCCAGGCTGTGGGCGGCGCGAGCCTCGCCGAGGCACAGGTTGAGCGGGTGCAGGTGCAGGTTGCGCAGGTTCTTCAGCGCACCCAGGTACAACGGGCTCTGCAGATGATCGGCGACGGCAGTGCGGTCGAGCAGTTGCACCTGCTCACCCATGCCGCGGCGCTGGGCCTCGGCCTGGAAACCGCGCAACTCGTCCATATGGGCAGGCTTCATTGCCGCGTGCAGGTGGCCACGCTTGAGGTCGCAGTCGATGCCATAGCGCTCGACCCGCTGCTCGATGATCTGATGCCCGCGCCAGCGCAGGTGCCAGATGAAGTCGTCGACATCGCTGCCCAACCGCTGGCGCATCTGCGTGCGCATGGCCTCGTCGCCCGACAGGCTGCCGGTGACCTGCCCGCCGTTACGCCCGCTCGCGCCCCAGCCGATACGGTTGGTTTCCACCACCGCTACCTTGAGGCCGCGCTCGGCCAGCTCGACGGCGGTGGCCACGCCGGTGAAGCCGCCGCCGATGATGGCCACGTCGACCTGCACCATACCCTTGAGTTGTGGGTACTCGGTGTGGTCGTTGAGCGAGGCGCTGTAATAGGACGGCGCGCGCTGGGCCGGGCCGTTGTTCACTGCTGCGTTCATGGGTATTCCTTGTTCTGAATAGGGTAGGGCTCAGGCCTGGTGCAGGTACCAGCGCCAGTCCTGTTCGCTGACTTCGGCCATGAACTGGCGGTATTCGGCACGCTTGACCTTCAGGTACACGCCAAGGAAGGCTTCGCCGAGCGCTTCCCGGGCCCACTCCGAGCGCTCCAGCGCGTCGAGGGCGGTCAGCCAGTCGGTGGGCAGGTGCTCGGTGGCCTGGGCGTAGCCGTTGCCTTCGACGGGGGCGCCCGGGTCGAGCTGCTCGCGGATGCCGCGATGGCTGGCGGCGAGGATCGCTGCCGCTGCCAGGTAAGGGTTGGCATCGGCGCCGCAGATGCGGTGCTCCACATGGCGGCTGTTGGCCGGCCCGCCGGGCACGCGCAGGCTGACGGTGCGGTTGTCGACGCCCCAGGTCGGCGCCAGCGGCGCGTAGCTGTTGGCCTGGAAGCGGCGGAACGAGTTGGCGTTGGGGCAGAACAGCAGCAGCGAGTCGCGCAGGTGGCGCAGCATGCCCGCCACCGCCTGGCGCAGCAGCGGGGTGCCGGCCTTGTCCTCGCTGGCGAACAGGTTGTTGCCGGCGCTGTCGGCCAGGCTCAGGTGCATGTGCATGCCGGTGCCGGCCAGTTGGGCGAAGGGCTTGGCCATGAAACAGGCTTGCATGCCATGGGCATGGGCCACGCCTTTGACCAGGCGCTTGTAGCGCACGGCCTGGTCCATGGCCTCCAGTGCATCGCCATGCTCCAGGGTGATTTCCACCTGGCCCGGGGCGTATTCGGAAATCGCCGTGCGGGCCGGGATGCCTTGGGCCTTGCAGGCTGCGTAGAGGTCGGCGAGGAACGGCTCGATCTGCTCCAGCTCACGCAGGCCATAGACCTGTGTGCTGCGCGGGCGGCCGCCGTCGTTGTCCAGGGCCGGTTGCGGGCGGCCCTGGGCATCGCGCTTCTGGTCGAGCAGGTAGAACTCCAGCTCGCAGGCCATCACCGGGTGGTAGCCATCGGCCTTCAGGGCTTCGACGGTGCGCAGCAGCACATGGCGCGGATCGGCGACGCTGGCCGGCAGGCCTTCGCTGGGGTGCATGCTGACCTGCACGGCGGCGGTCGGCACACGGCGCCAGGGCAGGCGCACCAGGCTCCCGTCCAGGGGGTAGGCGCGGCAGTCGATATCACCGACGTCCCAGACCAGGCCGGAGTTCTCCACGTCATCGCCGTTCAGGGTCAGGCCCAGGATGGTGCTGGGCAGCGGGCGGCCGCTCTGGTACACCGCCAGCAGTTCCTCGCGGTGCAGCAGCTTGCCGCGGGGTACGCCGTTGGCGTCGAGGATGAACAGTTCGAACAGCTCGATGTCCGGGTTGTCGGCGAGAAAACGGCTGGCTTGCTCTACGGGTGCAAAGTGCATGATGGATTCGCTCGTGGGCACACAGGACCGCCGCTTGGCTGCGGTCCGGCTGAGTCAATCGGCCGAGGGGCGGCCGGGTATGTTCAGAGAGGCGAGAGCGAAGTATCCGGTGGGCGGGCGTGGCGGCAGTGCCACAGGGCCCAGAAGGCGAGGATCACATGGACCAGCGGATTTTCGCCGGCGCAGGTCCTGGCCTTCGGTAGCGAAGGGCGGGACTGCGGCGGGGCGATGGTCGGTGCGGGGGTCATGCCTTTGATACTCACATGCGGCTCAAGGTTGATTAAAGCAGTGAATGGCAACCTTCAGATCGGACTTGGCTAAACATTCGCGATGTTGCCACTGGCCCTATCGCCGGCAAGCCGGCTCCCACAAAGAGCAGGCCAGTGCCGGCCCCTGTGGGAGCCGGCTTGCCGGCGATAAGGCCGGTACAGTCAGCAAATAACCGACAAATCTGCGACAATCGCGCACCCATCGAATGCCGATCATGAAAAAGCAGGCCCACCTGCATCACTAAAAAGCCCCATGACTGACCACGCCATCGACAAACTGCTGCAAAACCTCGACCACGCCATGATCGCCGACCGTCATCGTCTGCGTCGGCAGATCCATGAACTGCGCAAGCGCCCCGACGAGGCCAAGCTTGCCCAGTGGGTGGAGAAGGTTCAGGCATCCTGCGCCCAGGTCACTGCGCGCCAGCAAAGCGTGCCGCACATTCGCTACGACGACAGCCTGCCGATTGCCGCCAAGCGCGACGAAATCAAGAAGGCACTGGCAGAAAACCAGGTGTTGGTGATCGCCGGCGAAACCGGCTCGGGCAAGACCACCCAGCTGCCCAAGATCTGCCTGGAGCTGGGCCGTGGCAGCCATGGCCTGATCGCCCACACCCAGCCACGCCGAATCGCCGCGCGCAGCGTGGCAGCGCGGGTGGCCGAAGAACTGGGCACACCGCTCGGCGGGCTGGTCGGTTACCAGGTTCGTTTCGAAGACCAGAGCGACGCCAATACCCTGGTCAAGCTGATGACCGACGGCATCCTGCTGGCCGAGACCCAGCATGACCGCTTCCTCGAACGCTACGACACGATCATCGTCGACGAAGCGCACGAGCGCAGCCTGAACATCGATTTCCTCCTCGGCTATCTCAAGACCCTGCTGCACCGTCGGCCAGACCTGAAGCTGATCATTACCTCGGCGACCATCGACCTGGAGCGCTTCTCCAAGCACTTCGATGGCGCGCCGATCATCGAGGTGTCCGGTCGTACCTACCCGGTCGACACCTGGTATCGCCCGCTGACCAGCGAGCAGGACGAAGAGGGCAACCAGGTCGAGGACGACCTCACCGTCGACCAGGCGATCCTCGCCACCCTCGACGAGATCGCCCATCACGAACGCAGTGTGGGCAAGGGGCCGGGCGATGTGCTGGTGTTCCTGCCGGGCGAGCGTGAAATTCGCGATGCCGCCGAGATCCTGCGCAAGGCGCAACTGCGTCATACCGAAATCCTGCCGCTGTATGCCCGCCTGTCACCGGCCGAGCAGCAGCGCATTTTCCAGACGCACACCGGGCGCCGCGTGGTGCTGTCGACCAACGTCGCGGAAACCTCGCTGACCGTGCCCGGCATCCGCTACGTGATCGACACCGGCACTGCGCGCATCAGCCGCTACAGCTACCGCGCCAAGGTCCAGCGCCTGCCGATCGAGGCCGTGTCCCAGGCCAGCGCCAACCAGCGTAAAGGCCGCTGCGGCCGGGTCGAACCGGGCATCTGCATCCGCCTGTACAGCGAAGAGGATTTCAACGGCCGGCCGGCGTTCACCGACCCTGAGATCCTGCGCACCAACCTGGCGGCGGTGATCCTGCAGATGCTGCACCTGCGCCTGGGTGACATCGACGCATTCCCGTTCATCGAGCCGCCGGATGGCAAGGCCATCAGCGATGGTTTCAACCTGCTGCAGGAGCTGTCGGCGGTCAACCGCGAGAACCAGTTGACCCCACTCGGCCGTCAGTTGGCGCGCCTGCCGATCGACCCGCGTCTGGGTCGCATGCTGCTCGAAGGCGCCCGCCAGGGCAGCCTGCAGGAAGTGCTGATCGTCGCCAGTGCGCTGTCGGTGCAAGACCCGCGCGAGCGCCCGCCGGAGCGCCAGCAGGCGGCTGATCAGGCGCACGCACAGTGGAAGGATGTCGACTCCGACTTCGCCGCATTGGTCAACCTGTGGCGTGGTTTCGAGGAACAACGCCAGGAACTGACGGCCAGCCCACTGCGTAACTGGTGCCGCAAGAACTTCCTCAACTACCTGCGCCTGCGCGAATGGCGCGATGCCCATCGCCAGCTGGCGCTGATCTGCCGTGAGCTGCAGCTGGCGGTGAACAAGGAGCCGTCCGACTACCAGAAGATGCACAAGGCCATCCTCAGCGGCCTGCTCAGCCAGATCGGCCAAAAGACCGAAGAAGGCGACTATCAAGGCGCGCGCCAGCGACGCTTCTGGGTGCACCCGTCGTCTGGCATCGGCCGCAAGCGGCCGCAGTGGCTGATGGCCGCCGAACTGGTCGAGACTACCAAGCTGTATGCGCGCATGGTGGCCAAGATCGAGCCTGACTGGATCGAGCCACTGGCCGGCCACCTGGTGAAGAAGAACCACTTCGAGCCGCACTGGGAGAAAAAGCGCGGGCAGGTCGTGGCCTACGAGCAGATCACCTTGTACGGCCTGATTCTGGTCGGCCGTCGCCCCGTGCATTACGGCCCGATCGACCCGGTCACTTCGCGTGAGTTGTTCATCCGCGAGGGCCTGGTCGGTGGCGAGATCCAGTCGCGCGCCAAGTGCCTGGCGGCCAACAAGCGCCTGCTCGAAGCGCTCGACGAGCTGGAGGCCAAGGCCCGCCGACGCGACATCCTGGCCGATGAAGAAACCCTGTACGGCTTCTACGAAGCGCGCTTGCCGGCCGAGATCCATCAGACCGCGACCTTCGACAGCTGGTACCGCATGGGCAGCCAGAAGGACGCCAACCTGCTGATCATGCGCGAGGAAGACGTGTTGGCCCGTGAGGCCAGTGAAGTCACCGCCGCGCAATACCCCGACAGCCTGCAGGTGGGCGAACTGCGCCTGCCCCTGACGTATCACTTCGAACCCGGTCACCCACGTGACGGCGTCACCGTGCGGGTGCCGGCGCCGTTGTTGCCGAGCCTGCCGGGCGAGCGCCTAGAGTGGTTGGTGCCGGGCCTCCTGGAGGCCAAGTGCGTGGCCCTGGTGCGCAGCTTGCCCAAGGCCCTGCGCAAGAATTTCGTGCCGGTGCCGGATTTCGTCAAGGCCGCCCTGGCGCGCATGACCTTCGGCCAAGGCGCGCTGCCCCAGGCGCTGGGCCAGGAACTGCTGCGCATGACCGGTGCCCGCGTCTCCGACGAGGCCTGGGAAGAGTCCATCAGCCTGGTCGAAGGCCATTTGCGGATGAACATCGAAGTGGTCGACGGCGAGGGCAAGTTCCTCGGCGAGGGCCGCGACCTGGCCGAGCTGACCGCGCGCTTTGCCGCCGCCAGCCAGGCAGCGTTGGCGGTGCCGCGCAACGACAAGACCGAACAGCCGGTGCAGGCCAAGGCCTTCAGCGAGGTGAAGCAGACCGCCCAGCAGAAGATCGCCGGGTTGTCGATGACGGTGTATCCGGCGCTGGTGGAAGAGAACGGCAGCGTACGGGAAGGTCGATTCTCGACCCAGGCCGAAGCCGAGTTCCAGCACCGCCGCGCCTTGCAGCGCCTGTTGCTGCAGCAGTTGGCGGAACCTGCCAAGTTCCTGCGGGGCAAGCTGCCGGGGCTGACCGAATTGGGCTTGCTGTACCGTGAACTTGGGCGCGTCGAGGCGCTGGTGGAAGACATCCTGCTGGCCAGTCTGGACACCTGCATCCTCGACGGTGAAGCGAGCCTGCCACGCGATGGCGCGGCCTTGGCCGGGCTGGCCGAGCGCAAGCGCGGCAGCTGGGCCGAGCATGCCGAGCGTCTGGCGCGGCAGACCTTGGAGGTGCTCAAGCTGTGGCATGGCCTGCAGAAGCGCTTCAAGGGCAAGATCGACCTGAGCCAGGCCGTGGCCCTTAACGATATCAAGCAGCAGTTGGCCAATCTGGTCTATCCGGGCTTCGTGCGCGAGACGCCGAATGCCTGGTTCAAGGAGTTGCCACGTTACCTGAAGGCGGTGGAACTGCGCCTGGAAAAACTCGGCAGCCAGGTGCAGAAGGACCGGGTGTGGAGCGGTGAGTTGAGCAACCTTTGGGCCCAGTACAAGGCGCGTGCCGACAAGCATGCCCAGGAGGGCAAGCGCGACGAGCAGCTGACCCTGTACCGCTGGTTGCTGGAGGAGTATCGGGTGTCGCTGTTCGCCCAACAGTTGGGCACAAAAATGCCAATTTCCGACAAGCGCCTCAGCAAACAGTGGTCTCAGGTGGAAGCCTAAACACTCGAAGTTGTGGCAATATTGATGCAATTTGCGGCTGCTTCGCAGGCAAGCGCGTTCCTTTGCAGGAGCGGGGTTGCCTGCGATAGAGGGCAACGCCCTCGCCCCGGAATTGGTACTGAAGTGCCACTGTCCATTTTCCAGCCAACGCCCAGGGCGATGGCCTTTGACCAGAGGAACCACCGTGCATAACGTCGTGATCAGCGGCACCGGCCTGTATACCCCGGCCCAAAGCATTTCCAACGAAGAACTGGTGGAGTCCTTCAACGCCTGGTCGCAGCAGTTCAACCGCGACAACGCTGCGGCCATCGAGCGCGGCGAGCTTGAAGCCGCGCCGCTGTCCGATGTTGCCTTCATCGAGAAGGCATCGGGCATCAAGAGCCGCTTCGTCATGGACAAGGCCGGTATCCTCGACCCGCAACGCATGAAGCCCCGCCTGCCGGAGCGCTCCAATGACCAGCAGTCGATCCTGTGCGAGATGGGCGTGGCCGCAGCCCGCCAGGCGCTGGAGCGGGCCGGTCGGACCGCCGCCGATGTCGACGGGGTGATCGTCGCCTGTTCCAACCTGCAGCGCCCGTACCCGGCCATCGCCATCGAGGTGCAACAGGCACTGGGCATCGAGGGTTTTGCCTTCGACATGAACGTGGCCTGCTCGTCGGCCACCTTCGGCATCCAGACCGCCGCCAACAGCGTGCAGTTGGGCCAGGCCCGCGCGTTGCTGGTGGTCAGCCCGGAAATCTGCACCGGGCACCTGAACTTCCGCGACCGCGACAGCCACTTCATCTTCGGTGACGCGGCCACTGCGGTGCTGGTCGAACGGGCTGACAAGGCTACCTCGGCGCACCAGTTCGACATCGTCAGCACCAAGTTGCTGACGGCGTTTTCCAACAACATCCGCAACAACTTCGGTTTCCTCAACCGCACGGCGGAAGAGGGTATTGGCGCGCGCGACAAACTGTTCGTGCAGGAAGGCCGCAAGGTCTTCAAGGAAGTCTGCCCGATGGTCGCCGAACTGATCGGCAAGCACCTGGGCGAGAACGACCTGCAACCGTCCGACGTCAAGCGCTTCTGGTTGCACCAGGCCAACCTGAGCATGAACCACCTGATCGTGAAGAAGCTGCTGGGGCGTGAAGTGGCCGAGGAAGACGCACCGGTGATTCTCGACCGTTATGCCAATACCAGTTCGGCGGGGTCGGTGATTGCCTTCCACTTGTACCAGGATGATCTGGCCAAGGGGGCGCTGGGCGTATTGAGCTCGTTTGGCGCGGGGTATTCGATTGGTAGTGTGATTCTGCGCAAGCGCTGATTTTCTGGCTGTCTGTTCCGGCCCCATCGCCGGCAAGCCGGCTCCCACAGGTACGCCACCCTACTCAAGAGCGGTGGTGTCCCTGTGGGAGCCGGCTTGCCGGCGATAGGGCCGACGCATTTCTGCCCGACAAAAAAAGGCAGGAAACGCCGGATGGGGTCGGTATTTCCCGCCTTGAGTGAAACAGAGGCGTTGTCGCTTAGAACTTGGCTTCCAGATCGACCTGCAGCGTATCTACGTCAGCATCGCTGTTCGGCAAGTTGGAGTAATCGGTCTTGGCCATCAGGTAGGTCGCGCCAAGGGCGAAGTTCTTGTCGATCTCGTAGCCAACCTTGAACTTGTGGCCGCGCGAACCTGTGAAGCCGTTACCGAAGTCGGAATCGGTGAAAAGGCTGACCACAGCGTTACGCTGCACGTCGCGGTAGTTGTAGTCCAGGCTCCAGGCGCCCAGCTTGCTCTTCAGGCCCGCCAGCCAGCCGATGTCCTTGCCATCGGTACTCTGGGTGTTCTTGACGTACTGGCCATAGGCCGACAACGGAATGGCGAAGCCGGTGAAGTCCACCTGGCCGAAGCCTTCCACCAGGTTGAACTGGTCGGTGGTGTTGCCCAGCGAGCGCAGGGCGGCCGAGGCTTCGTCGTTGTCGTAGGCATAAAGGCTGCCGCCGACGGTCATCTTGACGGTATCGGCGACATTGAACTTGGTGCCCAACTGGCCGTGGTACAGCTGAGCGTCATGCTTGTACTGCACACCGTCGCCGTCGACGTTGTCCTTCAGGTTGTAGTGGCCGGCGCTGCCGAACACTTCGGCCGGGCCAATGTTGGTCTTGTAGGTAGCGGCCACACCCTCGGGGTTGATGTCGCTGTCCCAGATGATGTCGCCCATGCTCACCCACGGCTGGTTCATCTTGCCGCCGATCAGGTGCAGGTTCGGTAGGGCAGTGGGGTGCCAGTCGAGGTAGGCCAGGTCGAGCCACAGCGTCTTCTTCTCGAAGTAGTTGTCCAGGCTCTGGTTGGTCGAGCGGGCATCGGCGCTGCTGCCGGTGGCCACGCGCACACCGGCGTCGACCTGAGGGTTGATTTCGCTGTAGAAGCCAACGCGGGCACGGACGCGTTCACGGTCCTGGTTGCCGCTGCGCGAGTTCGGGTTGTCGACGTTGACGTCTTCGTAGCGCAGGCGCACATCACCCTTGATCTGGGTCTTGGCGGCCCATGCCACTTTCTGTTCGAAGGCGCTCATGCGTTCGGACTGAGCTTTCTGGTCGGCCTTTTCCTTGGTTTCTTTTGCCAGGTCGCCTTGCAGTTCGTTGTACTGCGCCTGGTTGATCGAGCCATTGGCGCGGAGCATTTCGAGCAGCTTGGCGTCGACAGCAGCACTGGCCGGAGTACTAAGAGCCAGCATCATGCCGGTGAGGCTCGCTCCGGTAAGTGTAGAAACAAGACGCATAAGGTTCTCCCTACTGAAAAATATTGGGGAGGCCGAGCGCCGCCCCCAGGTTGGCATGTCTTCGGAAAGGGCCTGAATAGACAGGTTCTGGGGTTCCGGAAAACAGGCGCAAGTATTGCGAGGGCGAATGACAGAATAATGTCTAATTAGTGGCACTGCGGTTAAGTAATTGAGTATTAAAGGGTCCTTCCGCAATACTGAGGGCGTTCAGCCAAGAGTCGACACCGTGACCAGCCTCTACAGCCTTGCCCATCTGCGCGACCTGCCCACGGCGACCTGGGACGCCTTGGTGCCCGACGGCCAACCCTTCCTGCGCCATGCCTTTCTCAGTGCGATGGAAGACAGCGGCAGTGTGGCCCCCGCTGGCGGCTGGGCCGCCGAACACCTGGTACTGGAGCGTGACGGGCAGGTTCGGGCGTTGCTGCCGGCCTATCGCAAGTGGCACTCGTATGGCGAGTATGTGTTCGACCACGGTTGGGCCGATGCTTGCGAGCGTGCCGGCATCGCCTACTACCCCAAACTGCTGGGAGCAGTGCCCTTCAGCCCGGTCAGCGGCCCACGCTTGCTGGCCACGGACCCTGCCGATGGCCTGCTGCTGCTGCAGGCTTTGCCGGAGTACCTGAGCAAGGGCGGACTTTCCAGTGCCCACATCAACTTCACCGACGCCAGCCTCGATGGTCAGATGGCCGGCTTGCCAGGCTGGATGGAGCGCCTGGGTTGCCAGTTCCACTGGCGCAACCGCGGCTACCGCGACTTCCAGGATTTTCTCGACAGCCTGAGCTCACGCAAGCGCAAACAGATGCGCAAGGAGCGTGAGCAGGTGGCCGGGCACGGCATCGACTTTCGCTGGTACCGTGGTGATGAACTGGATGAGGCCCAATGGGATTTCATCTATCTGTGCTATGCCAACACCTATGCCGTGCGCAGGCGTTCGCCATACCTGACCCGTGAGTTCTTCAGCCTGCTGGCCGAGCGCATGCCTGAAGCGATACGGGTGGTGATGGCCAGGCAGGGCGGGCGCGATGTGGCCATGGCCTTCAGTCTGGTGGGTGGAGACAGTTTGTTCGGACGTTATTGGGGCTGCCTGGACGAGTTCGACCGGCTGCACTTCGAAACCTGTTTCTACCAGGGTATGGACTTTGCGATTGCCGAAGGGCTGCAGCGCTTCGATGCTGGGGCGCAGGGGGAGCACAAGCTGATTCGCGGGTTCGAGCCGGTGCTGACGCGGTCGTGGCATTACTTGCTGCACCCGGGGCTGCGGCGGGCGGTGGAGGACTTTCTGCGCCAGGAGCGGGAAGGGGTGAGGGGGTATGCCGAGGAGGCGTGGGGGATGTTGCCTTATCGCCGGGATTGAAGCGTCTGGGGCCCTATCGCCGGCAAGCCGGCTCCCACAGGTACCCCACTGAATTCAAGAAATGTGGATTCCCTGTGGGAGCCGGCTTGCCGGCGATAGGGCCCTCACAGGCGTTAGTCGACCCCGACGAACCCCCCGGTCTGGTGATGCCACAACCGGGCATACAACCCCTGCTGCTCCAGCAATTCGCTGTGGCTGCCACTCTCGACAATATGCCCCTTGTCCAGCACCACCAGCCGGTCCATCCGGGCAATGGTCGACAGTCGGTGGGCGATGGCAATCACCGTCTTGCCCTGCATCAGGGTTTCCAGGCTTTCCTGGATGGCCGCTTCCACTTCCGAGTCCAGGGCCGAAGTGGCCTCGTCCATGACCAGGATCGGCGCATTCTTCAGCAGCACCCGGGCAATGGCGATCCGCTGGCGCTGACCACCTGACAACTTGACCCCGCGCTCGCCGACATGGGCATCGAAGCCTGTGCGCCCCTGGGCATCGGAGAGCTGCGGGATGAACTCGTCGGCCCGTGCACGGCGCACGGCTTCATGCAGCGCCGCCTCGCTGGCGTCAGGCCGGCCATACAGCAGGTTGTCGCGGATCGAGCGGTGCAGCAGCGAGGTGTCCTGGGTGATCATGCCGATCTGCGCGCGCAGGCTGGCCTGGCTGACCTCGGCGATGTTCTGCCCGTCGATCAGGATGCGCCCGCCCTGTACGTCATAGAGCCTTAGCAGCAGGTTGACAAGGGTCGACTTGCCGGCACCAGAGGGGCCGATCAGACCGATCTTTTCGCCCGGGCGGATGTTCAGGTTCAGCCCTTCGATGACGTTGCCGCCCTTGCCGTAATGGAAGTCCACATCATCGAAGTGCACCGCGCCGCGACTGACTTTCAACGGCGGGGCCTGGGGTTTGTCGGTGACAGTGACCGGCTGGGCAATGGTCTGCAGGCCGTCCTGGACCATGCCGATGTTCTCGAAGATGCCGTTGACCACCCACATGATCCAGCCGGACATGTTGACGATACGAATCACCAGGCCGGTGGCCAGGGCAATGGCGCCGACGGTAATCAGCGATTGGCTCCACAGCCACAGGGCAAGGCCGGTGGTGACAACCACCAGCAGGCCATTGAGGGTGGTGATGACCACATCCATGCTGGTGACCACGCGCGAGGCCAGCTGGGTTTTTTCGGTCTGCTCGCGGATCGCTTCACGGGCGTATTGCTGCTCGTAGTCGGTGTGGGCGAACAGCTTGAGGGTGGCGATGTTGGTGTAGCCGTCGACGATGCGGCCCATCAGCTTGGAGCGTGCATCGGAGGAGATCACCGAGCGCTCCTTGACCCTGGGCACGAAGTAGAACAGCGAAGCGACATAGGCGGCGATCCACGCCAGCAAGGGCAGCATCAGGCGCCAGTCCGCCTCGGCGAACAGCACCAGCGAAGTGATGGCGTAGATCAGCACATGCCACAAGGCATCGACCGCCTGCACCGCCGAGTCGCGCAGCGAGTTGCCGGTCTGCATGATGCGCTGGGCGATGCGCCCGGCGAAGTCGCTCTGGAAGAAGTTCAGGCTCTGCTTGAGCACATAGGTGTGATTCTGCCAGCGGATCAGGCTGGTCATGCCGGGGTTGATGGTCTGGTGCACCAAGAGGTCATGCAGGCCGAAGAAGATCGGCCGCAGCAGCAGGATCACCACCAGCATCCAGATCAGCTCAGCGCTGTGCTCGCTGAAGAAGTTGGCGTTGGGGGTACCCTGGGCCAGATCGATGATGCGGCTCAGGTAACTGAACATCGCCACTTCGATCAAGGAGGCGCCCAGGCCGACCACCAGCAGGGCGAGAAAGCTCGGCCACACCTGGCGCAGGTAGTACAGGTAGAAAGGCCACACCTGGGTAGGTGGCGATTCGCTCGGGGCGTCGCGAAAGATATCGATCAATTGCTCGAAGCGGCGGTACAGCATGGGTGACGAGACTCCTGTGCTACCCGACCTCAGGCGGTTTCACGTCCTTGTGAAACCTGCGTTCAGTCGATGCGTTTGGCAGACTTGATGAACACCGGATCGGCCGGTACATCACGCATGCCTTTCTTGACGGTGGTCGGCGAGTTGACGATCTGGTCGACCACCTCCATGCCCTTGGTGACCTTGCCGAACACCGCGTAGCCACGGTCACGGCCCGGGTTGAGGAAGTCGTTGTCGGCCACGTTGATGAAGAACTGGCTGGTGGCCGAATTCGGGTCGGAGGTGCGCGCCATCGACAGCGTGCCGCGGGTGTTCTGCAGGCCGTTGCTGGCTTCGTTGCGGATCGGGTCGTTGGTGGGTTTCTGCACCATCTGCTCGGTGAAGCCGCCGCCCTGGACCATGAAGCCCGGGATCACACGGTGGAAAATGGTGTTGTTGTAGAAACCGCTGTCGACGTATTCGAGGAAGTTCTTGGTACTGATCGGCGCCTTCTCGGCATTGAGCTCGATTTCGACCTGGCCGAAGCTGGTGTCCAGCAGTACGTGCGGGGTCTTGTCGGAAGCCATGACGCTGGTGGCGAAGGCGACCGAGCAGGCGGTGAGCAGGAGTTTTTTCAGCATGGGCTCAAAGATCCTTGAGAGGTGGAAGCGGCTGCGAGGAATTGCAGCACGGTCTGGTTGAAGACCTCGGGTTGATCGAGGGGCGTAGCGTGCCGGGAATCGTCGATGACCGCTAGCGTTGCCTGGGGCATCAGGGCGACATAGCGCTGTTTCAGATTGACCGGCGTGTAGTCATGGTCGGCGGCGATCACCAGCGTGGGACAGTGGATCTGTCCGATGCGTTCCAGCACGCCCCAATCGACGATGGCGTCGAAGCTCTTGAGGTAGGCGCGCTTGTCGTTGCGCGCCCAGCGCTGGGCCATCTTGTGCCGCAGATCGGTTTGTTCGGGCTTGGGAAACAGGCGCGCGGACAGGCCCTTGCCGATCGTTTCCATGCTCAGGATGCGCGCCAGGCCCCAGCGCTTGGCCCACCAGACCCAGTCGTTGCGGGTGCGGCGCTTGACCTCGGGGGCGCTGTTGACGATGCACAGGCTGCGCAGCCATTGCGGATGGTCGACGGCGAACTGGAAACCGACCATGCCGCCCATGGACAGGCCCACCAGGTGCACCGGGCCAGTCTGCAGGTGTTCGAGCAGGGCCAGCAGGTCGGCGCTGAAGGTGGCGATCTGGTAGCCGTCGCGGGGTTTGTCGGAGCGGCCGTGGCCACGCGTATCCATCAGGATCACCCGGTAGTGGCGGCTCAGCTCGGGCACCTGCAGTTCCCAGTCCTGGCTGCTGGAGCCCAGGCCATGCAGCAGCACCAAGGGTTCGCCCTGGCCGTATTCCTGATAATGCAGCGAGCATCCTTCATGTTCGAAATAGGCCAAGGTCGAGGTCCTCTCAGGCTTGTGGGGGGGCTGCGAAGGGCACGTCCAGCGGCGCGGTGTCGAAATTGCGCAGCAGGTCGATGAGAATCTGCGTGGCTGGGCCCAGGGTCTTTTCCTTGCTCGAATAAAGGTAGAACAGTGGGTGGCGGCTGCCACCCTGATCCAGCGGCAATGGTTTGAGCACGCCTTCGGCCAACTCGCGTTCGATCATGTGCCGTGGCAACCAGGCAAAGCCCAGGCCGCTGCTGACGAAGGTGGTGGCGGTGCCCAGGCTGCCCACGGTCCAGCGCTGCTCGGCACCGAGCCAGCCGACATCGCGCGGCTGTGCGCGGCCGGAGTCGCGGATCACCACCTGCAGTTGGCTCTCCAGGTCCTGGAAGGTCAGTTCGCGGCCCAGGCGGTGCAGGCTGTGTTCAGGGTGGGCGACGGCGACGAATTCCACCGCGCTCAGTTCGGCGCCCAGGTAGCCACCGATGCTGTAGCTGCTGATGGCCAGGTCGGCAATGCCTTCGTGCATCACTTCCTCGACGCCGGACAGCACTTCCTCACGCAAGCGCACCCGGCAGCCGCGGCTCTGCGGCATGAACGCGGCCAGGGCGCGTACCAGGCGGGCACTGGGGTAGGCGGCATCGACCACCACGCGCACCTCGGCTTCCCAGCCTTGCTCCATGTGGTGGGCCAGGTCTTCGAGCTGACTGGCCTGCTTGACCAGGTGCCGTGAGCGGCGCAGCAGCACGTTGCCGGCGTCGGTGAGCACGGCCTTGCGCCCGTCGATGCGCAGCAGGGGAACGCCCAGTTGCTCCTGCATGCGCGCCACCGTATAGCTGACCGACGACTGCGACCGGTGCAGCGCATCGGCAGCCTGGGCAAACCCACCGTGATCGACCACTGCCTGCAGGGTTCGCCACTGATCCAGGGTTACGCGCGGCGCTTTCATCTTTGGCTCCTGTTGTCCTAAGCTGCGCTCTTTCAAGGAGAGCGCCCCATGAAGAAATGTTGTGCGGCAATACTGATGTGCCTACCCCTTGGGGCCATGGCTTACCCCATCGACGTGGAGAAGGAACTGACCGGGGTCAAGCTGGACTACACCGCCTACGATACCGCCTACGATATCGGTGCCATTACCCTGAACAACTATGGGAAAGTGCCGGCGGCCTGCAAGGTGATGTTCCGTAATGGCCCGGAGGCGCCACGGGTGCGGCGGGTCAATGTACCGGCCGGCAAGAGCGTAGACGTGACGGCCAAGTTCAACCGGCAGATCATCAAGCTGCGCATCGCGCTGAACTGCAAAGCCGAATAAAACGGATTACTCGATATGTTTAACCCGCTTTTTACGCTTTTTTATCGATAGGTCAAGCCTTAATCTCACCTCCATCGAATCGCAACCCTTTTTGCCGATGGAGGCAGCCATGTCCCGTGTACTGATCATCGAAAGCAGCGCCCGCCAGCAGGATTCCGTATCCCGTCAACTGACCCGCGACTTCATCCAGCAGTGGCAGGCGGCGCACCCGGCCGACGAGATCAATGTGCGCGACCTGGCCGTGACGCCTGTGCCGCACCTGGATGCCAACTTGCTGGGCGGCTGGATGAAGCCTGAAGAGCAGCGCAGCGCTGCCGAGCTGGATGCCTTGGCCCGTTCAAACGAGCTGACCGATGAACTGCTGGCCGCCGATGTGCTGGTGATGGCCGCACCGATGTACAACTTCACCATCCCCAGCACGCTCAAGGCCTGGCTCGACCACGTCTTGCGCGCCGGCATCACCTTCAAGTACACGCCGACCGGTCCGCAAGGCCTGCTCACTGGCAAGCGCGCGATCGTTCTGACGGCCCGTGGCGGCATTCACGCCGGTGCCACCAGCGACCACCAGGAACCCTACCTGCGCCAGGTGATGGCGTTCATCGGCATCCATGATGTGAACTTCATTCATGCCGAAGGCCTGAACATGAGCGGTGACTTCCACGAGAAAGGCATCAACCAGGCCAAGGCCAAGCTGGCCGCGGTGGCCTGAGCTTCAACGAATTCCCAACCCTGACACCTTGTTTGCTCCTTTGGGTGTACCTGCCCGGCCTGCATGGCCGGGCTTTTTTATGCCTGTTCCGGCCCTATCGCCGGCAAGCCGACTCCCACAGGTACAGCGCAAGCCTTGAATGCTGTGGTGTCTCTGTGGGAGCCGGCTTGCCGGCGATAGGGCCAGAACAGCCCCCACATTCCTCATGGTTGAACACAGCCCCCGCAACCCGCTAAGGTCGCCGCCTTGATCCACGAGAGGCAACCATGGGCTACCTGATTATCGTCGCGCTGATCCAGGCGTTTTCCTTCAGCCTGATCGGCGAGTACCTCGCCGGGCACGTCGACAGCTATTTCGCCGTCCTCGCCCGCGTGCTGCTGGCCGGCCTGGTGTTCCTGCCGCTGACCCGCTGGCGCCAGGTCGAGCCGCGCTTCATGCGTTCGATGCTGTTGATCGGTGCGTTGCAGTACGGCATCACCTATGTCTGCCTGTACCTGAGCTTCCGCGTGTTGACGGTGCCGGAAGTGCTGTTGTTCACCATCCTCACGCCGTTGCATGTGACGTTGATCGAGGATGCCCTCAACCGGCGCTTCAACCCCTGGGCGCTGCTCGCCGCCCTGGTCGCGGTGGCAGGCGCCGCCGTGATCCGCTTCGATAGCATCAGCGGCGATTTCTTCATCGGCTTCCTGCTGCTGCAACTGGCCAACTTCACCTATGCCGCTGGCCAGGTGCTGTACCGCCACCTGGTCGCCCGCCACCCCAGCGACCTGCCGCACTACAAACGCTTCGGCTACTTCTACCTGGGTGCGTTGATCGTCGTGCTGCCGGCCTTCTTGCTGTTCGGCAACACCCAGCACCTGCCGAGCACCGACGTGCAGTGGCTGGTGCTGTTGTTCCTCGGCCTGTGCCCGACGGCGCTGGGTTTGTACTGGTGGAACAAGGGCGCCTGCCTGGTTTCCGGTGGCACGCTGGCGGTGATGAACAACCTGCATGTGCCGGTGGGCTTGCTGCTCAACCTGCTGATCTGGAATCAGCACGAGCCATTGGGGCGGCTGTTCATCGGTGGCGCGATCATTCTGGCGTCGGTCTGGCTGAGCCGCCTGGGCAACCGTGCCGAGGCGCCACTGACGCGCAAGGCCTGACATGCATACCATCTTCGTCATCGTCGCACCGATCTTTGCCCTGATCCTGGTCGGCTACCTGTGCCGCCGGGCCAACAAGCTCGGCGACAAGGCCGCCGCCGAGATCAACAAGATGGTGGTCTGGCTGTGCCTGCCGGCGTTGTTGTTCAAGGTGACGGCCACCGCGACCTGGACCGAGATCTGGCACCCCGGTTTCATCGTGGCGTTCGGCACGGGGGCGCTGGCGATGTTCGTGGTTACCCTGGCCTGGCGCCTCCACGGCGGCCATGGCCTGGTGGCAGCGAGCATCGATGGGCTCAGTGCGGGGTATGCCAACACCGGGTACATCGGCATTCCGCTGTGCCTGCTGCTGTTTGGCCAGCCGGGCCTGCAGCCCGCGCTGATCTCGTCGTTGCTCGTGGTCTGCCTGGTGTTTGCGATTTCGCTGACGTTGATCGAGATCGGCCTGCAGGAAGAGCGGCAGATTGGGCGCGCGGTTGTCGTGGTGGGCAAGGCGCTGGCGAAGAACCCGCTGGTGATCTCGCCGCTGGTGGGGGCAGCCTGGGCGGTGTCCGGGCTGGGGCTGGCGGAGCCGGTGATGCATTTTCTCGACATGCTGGCGCTGGCCACCACGCCTTGCGCGCTGGTGTCGCTGGGGGCATTTCTGGCAGAGAAGCGTACGGGCGCGCAGGCCAGCCCTTGGCCGTTGGTGGCCATGAAGCTGGTGGGGCAGCCGGCGTTGACCTGGGTGCTGGCGTTCAAGGTGTTCAGCCTGCCGACCATGTGGGCGGCGTCGGCGGTGTTGCTGGCGGCGCTGCCGACCGGGACCGGGCCGTTCATGCTGGCGGAATATTACAACCGGGAGGCGGGGCTGATCTCGCGGACGATTCTGTTGTCGACCGTGGCTTCGTTGGTGACTTTGACGGGGTTGTTGTACCTGTTGGGTTATGCGGGGTAGTTGAGGGCCCTATCGCTGGCAAGCCAGCTCCCACAGGTACGCCACAGTATTTGAAACTTGTGGAGTACCTGTGGGAGCTGGCTTGCCAGCGATTGGGCCGCAAAGCGGCCCCGGCATTCTCAAGCCTCGCTCAACTCCTCAAGTCGACGCGGCACCCGCCCCGCCAACCCCACCCGCATGTCATTGCCACTCGGCTGCTGATACAAGCTCAAGCCAAACTCCGGCAACACTGCCAGCAGGTAATCGAAGATATCCCCCTGAATCCGCTCGTACTCCGCCCACACCGTGGTGGTGGTGAAGCAGTAGATCTCCAGCGGCACGCCTTCGGCAGTGGTCTGCATCTGCCGGACCATGCAGGTCATGTTCGGGTGCACATTGGGGTGATTCTTCAGATAGGCCAGGGCAAAGGCGCGGAAGGTGCCGATGTTGGTCAGCTTGCGGCGGTTGGCCGCCAGCTCCGGCACCGGCCCCAGGGCCTCGTTCCAGGCCTGCAGCTCCTGGCGCTTGGTGGCCAGGTAGTCGCCCAGGAGGCGTACCTGGCCCAGGCGCTGTTCCTCTTCCTGGGTCAGAAAGCGCACGCCCGCCGCGTCGATGAACAGGCTGCGCTTGATCCGCCGCCCGCCCGATTGCTGCATGCCGCGATAGTTGCGGAACGACTCGCTCATCAGGCGCCAGGTAGGGATGGAGACGATGGTCTTGTCGAAGTTCTGCACCTTCACCGTGTGCAAGGTGATGTCCACCACATCGCCATCGGCACCGACCTGGGGCATTTCGATCCAGTCGCCCACATGCAGCATGTCGTTGCTGGTCAGCTGTACGCTGGCGACGAACGACAGCAGGGTGTCCTTGTACACCAACAGCAGCACCGCCGACATCGCACCCAGGCCCGACAGCAGCAACAGCGGCGAGCGGTCGATCAAGGTGGCGACGATGACGATCGAGGCGAAGATCCACAGCATCATCTTGGCCAACTGCACATAGCCCTTGATCGAGCGGGTGCGGGCATGCTCGGTGCGGGCGTAGATGTCCAGCAGGCCATCGAGCAGGCACGACAGCGCCAGGGTCATGAACAACAGGGTGAAGGCCAGGGCGACATTGCCAAGGAAGTGCTCGGCGGTATCGGACAGCTCCGGCACCAGTTTCAGGCCGAACTGGATGACCAGTGAGGGTGTGGTCTGCGCCAGGCGGTGGAAAACCTTGTTGTGGCGCAGGTCGTCGAGCCATTTGAGCGCCGGCTGACGAGCCAGCAGGCGGGTGCCGTGGAGGATCAGGAAGCGCGCCAGGCGGCCGATCACCAGGGAAATCAGCAGCAGCACGGCCAGGCCGATAGCGGCGTGGAGCATGGGGTGTTGGTCGAGGGTGCCCCACAGGTCGAGGCTGTCACGCCAGATTTTTTGCATATCCATAAGCTTGAAACGGTCTTTTCTTGCGAAACGAGGAGGCATTAGAGCGCGGATGGCGACAAAGTTGCCAAAAGAAATTCGGCTCTTGCGGCAGAAAACGTTACCCTATGCAACTGAATTTCCCCGCACTTGCCTGAGGTTACCTCCGTGTTCTCCCAATTCGCCCTGCATGAACGCCTGCTTAAAGCCGTGGCCGAGCTTAAATTTGTCGAGCCAACCCCGGTGCAGGCCGCGGCCATCCCCTTGGCCCTGCAAGGGCGTGACCTGCGTGTGACGGCCCAGACCGGCAGCGGCAAGACCGCGGCGTTCGTCCTGCCGCTGCTCAACCGCCTGGTCGACCTGAAAGGCGGGCGCGTCGAGATCCGCTCGCTGATCCTGCTGCCGACCCGCGAACTGGCCCAGCAGACCCTCAAGCAAGTGCAGCTGTTCTCGCAGTTCACCTACATCAAGGCGGGCCTGGTCACCGGCGGTGAAGACTTCAAGGAGCAGGCCGCCATGCTGCGCAAGGTGCCGGATGTTCTGATCGGCACCCCGGGCCGCCTGCTCGAGCATCTCAACGCTGGCAACCTCGACCTGTCCCACGTGCAGGTGATGATCCTCGACGAAGCCGATCGCATGCTCGACATGGGCTTCGCCGAAGACATGGAGCGCCTGTGCAAGGAGTGCGAGAACCGCGAGCAGACCCTGCTGTTCTCCGCCACCACCGGTGGTGCGGCGCTGCGCGACATCATCGGCAAGGTGCTGAAAGACCCTGAGCACCTGATGCTCAACAGCGTCTCGCAGCTCGCCGAAGGCACTCGCCAGCAGATCATCACCGCCGACCACGACCAGCATAAAGAAGCGATCGTTCAGTGGCTGCTGGCCAACGAAACCTTCGACAAGGCGATCATCTTCACCAACACCCGTGCCCTGGCTGACCGCATCTACGGCCACTTGGTCGCCAAGGATGTGAAGGCCTTCGTCCTGCACGGCGAGAAGGACCAGAAAGACCGCAAGCTGGCCATCGAGCGCTTCAAGCAAGGCAGCTCCAAGGTACTGGTGGCCACCGATGTGGCGGCCCGTGGCCTGGACATCGACGGCCTGGACCTGGTCATCAACTTCGACATGCCGCGCAGTGGCGACGAGTACGTACACCGTATCGGCCGTACCGGCCGTGCCGGCGGTGAAGGCCTGGCGATCTCGCTGATCACCCACAACGACTGGAACCTGATGTCCAGCATCGAACGCTACCTCAAGCAGCAGTTCGAGCGCCGGGTGATCAAGGAAGTCAAAGGCACCTACAACGGGCCGAAGAAGGTCAAGGCGTCGGGCAAGGCTGTCGGTACCAAGAAGAAAAAGGTCGAGAAGAAGGGCGGCGACAAGAAGGCCGCCGCCAAGCGCAAGCCTACCGCCAAGCCGAAGGCCAATGCACCGCTGGCCAGCTCCGACGGCCTGGCACCGCTGAAGAAGCGCAAGCCTGCGGCTGAGTAATCAGCTTTAGGCCCTATCGCCGGCAAGCCGGCTCCCACAGGTACAGCACAGCTCTTCAGCCCTGTGCTGTACCTGTGGGAGCCGGCTTGCCGGCGATAGGCTCACCACAGCAATTAATCAATCAGCCTTTTTCTCCGCTGTCTTCAGTTCCTTGATCCGTTTGTCGATCAGCTGACACTTGTCGGGCAAGTCCTTGCTCGCCGTCCCCAGCTCCATCCCCTGGAGCTCATCATTGATCTCCTTGGCTTTCTGCGGGTTCTGCTCGGTCAACTGGCTCACCAGCCCGGCCAGCTCCTCACGTTTCTGGGTGGCCTCTTCCGGCGTGCAGGCCCAGGCGGGCAGGGCGCAGAAGAGGGCAGTGGCACAGGCGATGCGCAGCAGCGGTTTCATCCTTACTACCTCCGGCAGTTGGGTATGCCCGGTGGAGAGGCGTGAGGTCCGGCAAGTTCAATGCTTGCGACCGCTGGCGATGTGGCTGGGCCTGATTCCTGTGCTTTGGTAGTCCTTTTCTGAATGCTGCTAATTGCCTATTGGCGATATTGATGACCCGGCAGCACTGCACTAGCCTCGCTCTCAAACAGGAGATATCGTATGTACAAGTGTAAATACGGAGCGTTCCATATTCTTTGAGTGGGACGACGCCAAGAATCAGATCAATATCCGCAAGCATGGAATCGATTTCAGCGATGTCCCGGACATGTTCAATCATCCCATGTTGATTCGCCGGGATGACGGTCTGGAATATGGTGAGGAGGGCTGGGTCAGCCTTGGTTGGTTGAAGTCGCTGATAGGCGTGGTTGTTTACGCAGAAAAGCGTGGTGAAGTCATACGTATCATTTCCGCGCGCAAAGCCACCAGATGGGAGGCCAAACACTATGACCAATACATCGAAAACTGACTGGGCTCGCCTGGCTCAGCAAGACGACAAGGATATCGACACATCGGATGTTCCAGAGCTGGATGATGATTTCTTCCGCCAAGCTGAGCTGCGAGTACCTGCCAAGCAGACAGTTACGATTCGCCTGGATGCCGATGTGCTTGCCTGGTTCAAGGCGCAAGGGGCGGGCTATCAGACTCGGATCAACCAACTGCTGCGCCAGTACATGCAAGCCCAACAACGAGACCGCTGATTTCTTTCTGAACGCTCTCGATCACCGTCTGGTCCCAAGCTGTGTACCCCTTCGTCCACAGCAAGAGGCCATCGCCATGAGCATCACCTACGACTGGGACCTGATCGAGCGCTTGCTGCACGAAGTGCAGAACGGCGCCGGTCACAACTTCACGCCGCGCCCCTATGCCGAGCAGCACGCAGCGGCGCTGGCCGCCAAGGGGCAGCCGGTGGGTGACATCGACCATCTGAAAACCCGCGCCTGCGAATACGAAAAGCTGCTGTTCGAGCGCGGCTTCATCGACAGTCGGACGCCGGAAGATGGCGGCACGGGCGAGAATTTCGTGCTCACCGAGCGCGGTTCGCGCTTGCTTAGCCTGCTCGACAGCAGCATCCCCGGGTTCGAGCACCCGCGCCAGGTGCTGGACGAGCAGGAAGATGCCCTGGACGAAGCCACGTTCGATCGGGTGTCCGCCAAGGCACAAATCGCTTGAGGTCGTTTTGAGGCTGGCAAGGGTGGTCCAGGAAAACCGATAATCGGTCCTTCTTGAAAACTGCCGAGCCTTTGCCATGCCATCGACCACCCTGGAGGGCCGCCCATGAGCGCGGCCCGCAAGAACCCCGATGCCTTTGCATTTCAGGTCATGCTGGGGCTGTGCCTGATCTGGGGCTGCCAACAGGTATTGATCAAGACAGCTGCCGTCGATATCGCACCCGTGATGCAGGCGGCCCTGCGCAACTGCCTGGCAGCGGTGCTGGTAGGTGGGATGATCTGCTGGCGCGGTGGCTGGGGGCAGGTGAGCACGACGTGGCGTGGCGGCCTGCTGGCCGGCGGGCTGTTCGGTATTGAATTTCTGTTCATTGCCGAGGGGCTGAAGCTGACATCGGCCGCGCACATGTCGGTGTTCCTCTACACCGCACCGGTGTTCACGGCACTCGGGCTGCACTTCATGTTGCCCAGCGAACGCCTGCGCTTGCTGCAATGGCTGGGCATCTTGCTGGCGTTTGGCGGGATTGCCACCGCGTTTGCCGGTGGCATGTCGTTCGAGGACATGGATGGGCGCATGCTGCTTGGCGATGCCTTTGGTGTACTGGCCGGCCTGGCCTGGGGCGCGACGACGGTGGTGGTGCGCGGCTCGCGATTGTCCGAGGCACCGGCGACCCTGACCCTGTTCTACCAGTTGGCGGTGGGTTTTGTCGGGTTGCTGCTGATTGCCCTGCTCAGCGGGCAGATCGACCAGGTGTCGTGGACGCCCTTGGCGATTGGCAGTGTGCTGTTCCAGGGCATCGTGGTTTCGTTCGTCAGCTACCTGACCTGGTTCTGGTTGCTGCGCAAGTACCTGGCCTCGAACCTGGCGGTGTTTTCGTTCATTACGCCGTTGTTCGGCGTGACCTTTGGGGTGTTGCTGCTGGATGAGCCCTTGAGCGTGAACTTTGTGCTCGGGGCGGTGATGGTGTTGCTGGGGGTGGTTCTGGTGAGTGCGGAGCCCTGGGTGAAGCAGCAGTTGCGCAGGTTTGTAGGATAAGGGTTGTCTGTACCGGCCCTATCGCCGGCAAGCCGGCTCCCACAGGTACAGCAGGGAACTCAGGACTTGCACAGTCCCCCTGTGGGAGCCGGCTTGCCGGCGATAGGGCAGCCCCGAGCACTGCGCGTCCCCGTAATCACCAACACCCCCGCCAGCCCCAGACCTGCAGCTGCCAGCACCAGCGCCGGCTGCAGGCTCCCGCTGTAATGGTTGCTCAAGGCGGCCAACAGCGGCCCGCTCAACTGCCCCAGGGCAAAGCAAGCGGTCAGCAGCCCGGCATTGCGTTGCGTCGCATGGGGCGCCAGCTCCCGCGAGCGCTGCATCACCAACTGCATGCAGGCCAGGAACGGTGTCCCGCAGAGCAACACACCCAGGGCCAGGCCAATGCCACCCCCCATCAGACAGGCCAGCACGCCCAGGCCTTGCAACCACAGCGTGGCGGTGAGCCAGGCTGAGGTGCGACCTGCACGGCGCGCACTGACCAGTACCACGCCCAATGCAGCCGCAACACCGAAGGCCGGCCAGAACAGGTCGGCCATCCACTGGCCCTGGAACTGCTGGTTGGCCATCTGCGACAGGAACGTGGCCGGCAGAATGTAGCCAACGCCATACAAGGCATACACCAGGCCGAGGCGGCCGATACCAACGCTGCGCGTGGAGCCCGCTTGCACGCTGCTCGAAACTACGGCGGGCTCCAGCGCGCGCGGCAACCACGGACGCACGGCCAGCAGCATGACCAGCGCGGCCAGCGCATACACAAGCCACAACGCCGCTGAACTCAGCCCCATCAGGTGCGCTGCCAGCGCCAGCAGACCCGTGAGGGCGATGCCCAGGCCGGGCCCTGCGAACACCAGGGCACCCAGGCGCTGACGATTGTTGGCATTGGCTATCTGCTGGCTGAGGCTGGTGATCATCACCAGCACCCAGGCGCTGGCCACACCGGTGCCAAAGCGCAGCAGCAGGTGGCTCCAGAAGCCGTCGGCCAGCCATGAGGCCAGGGTCAGCAGCACGCACAGCCACAGCCCGCCGTGCAGGCGCAGCCTGACCTGGTTCGGCCTGCGGGCGAACATGGCGTCCGCCGCGCCAAGGAAGTAACCCAGGTAGTTGGCTGCCGCCACCAGACCGGCGGCGGTCAAGTCGAACTGGCCTTCGGCGATCAGTTGCGGCAGTTGTGGGGTGAGGGCAAAGCGGCCTATGCCCATGGCCATCATCAGGGCCACGGCGCTGGCGAGCAGTTGTACGAGCGGCGACATGGGGCACTCCTGCGGGAAACGGTAAGCGATGGATGGCAGGTTAGGGCGGATTGACTTTCAATAAAATTGAATAATGATGATCAAGTTATTCTGTTTTTGAGAACAATATGGAATTCAGCCAACTGCGCATCTTTCAGGCCGTCGCCGAAGAGGGTTCGGTGACCCGAGCGGCCGAACGCTTGCACCGGGTACCTTCGAACCTGTCGACGCGCCTGCGTCAGCTGGAGGAGCAACTGGGTGTCGAATTGTTCGTGCGCGAACGCCAGCGCCTTCAGTTGTCGCCTGCGGGCAAGGTGCTGCTGGATTACGCCAACCGCCTGGCGGTGCTGCGTGATGAAGCGATGGCGGCCGTGCAGGGTGGCCAGCCGGCCGGCGACTTCGTGTTGGGCACCATGTACAGCACGGCGGCCATCCACCTGCCGGCGCTGCTGGCCCGCTATCATCAGGCCTACCCGGCGGTGAACCTGCAAGTGCAGGCGGCGCCCAGCGGCGAACTGCTCGAAGGCCTGCTCGGCCATCGCCTGGATGCGGCCTTGGTGGATGGCCCGCCGAGCCTGGCCGGGCTCGATGGTGTGCGGTTGTGTGACGAGGTACTGGTGCTGATCACCAGCCCTGAACACCCAGCGGTCCACAGTGCCCGGGATGTAGCCGGCAACGCAGTGTTCACGTTTCGCCAGGGCTGTTCCTACCGGATGCGCCTGGAGGCCTGGTATGCCCATGCGCACACGCCCATGGGCAGGGTGATGGAAATCGAGTCGTACCAGAGCATGCTGGCCTGCGTCATCGCCGGTGCGGGCGTGGCCCTGATGGCGCAGTCGATGCTCGACAGCCTCCCGGGGCGTGACCGGGTGCGGGCGCACCGCCTGCAAGCGCCGTTCGATCAGGCGCAAACCTGGTTGATGTGGCGCCAGGGTATGCGCGGGGCGAATTTGCAGGCGTGGGTCGATTTGCAACAAAGCGAAACGATTAACCAGTCGTCGGAATGCACCGTTTCCGCTTGATCCGGGTCAAACTCGGCCATATCTGTAGGAACTAGGGCATGCGTAATACAGGACATCGGGCTATGATCTGTATGAAACATCGCAGGATTGATTGACCGTGAGGCTGACCCGTCAAGGGGGCACTATGAAAAACCAAATGTTCAACTGGCTCCATGACTTGGCTGTCGCGCTGGGGCTGATTCCACCACCCCTGCAGCCGGTGCCGATCCCGACTGATGAAGAGCAGCGCCGGCGCCAGCCGCGTCGCCGCTGAAAAGCAAAAGGCCGCCGCATCAGTGTTGATGCCGCGGCCTTTTTGTTGCTTTTGGATTATGGGTCGCTTGTACCGGCCTCTCGCCGGCAAGCCGGCTCCCACAGGGATCGCACCGCCCTTGAGCTGGGTGCTGTACCTGTGGGAGCCGGCTTGCCGGCGAGGGGGGCTGTGATCAGGCCAGTTTCAGCTCAGCCAGTGGCTTGCGCGACAGCAGGCTCACCATGACAAAGCTCACCAGTCCGACCGCCAGGCTGTAGTAGATCGGCGTATTGGCATCCAGCCCATCCTTGAACATGAACAGCAGCGCGGTGGCAAAGCCCAGCGACATGCTGGCGATGGCCCCTGCGGTGGTCGCGCGCTTCCAGAAGATCGCACCGATCAGCGGGATCAGCATGCCGCCAACCAGCAGGTTGTAGGCCAGGGTCAGGGCGCTGATCACATCGTTCACCGCCAGGGCGATACCCAGCACCACCAGACCGGTGAGCAGGGTGAACAGGCGGCTGACGCCCAGGCTCGACTGCTTGCCACCGCGCAGCTTCGGCAGCAGGTCTTCGGTGATGGTGGTCGAGGCGGCCAGCAGGCCGGCACTGGCGGTCGACATCATCGCCGCCAGGGCAGCGGCCATCAGCAGGCCGCGGATGCCGTCAGGCAACTGGCTCTTGATCATCTCGGCGAAGGCGTTGTTCGGGTTGGCCAGATCCGGCATCAGCACGTGGGCAGCCATGCCGATCAGGGCGCAGGCCAGGCCGTACAGCACGCAGTACACACCGGCGGTGGTGCCGGCGCGCTGGCAGACTTTCTCGTCACGGGCGGTAAACACCCGCTGCCAGATGTCCTGGCCGATCAGGATGCCGAAGAAGTAGATCAGGAAGTAGGTGATGATGGTGTCCCAGCCGATGGTGGTCCAGCTGAAGCTGGCCGCTGGCAGCTTGGCGACCAGGGTGTCCCAGCCTCCGGCGTTGTACAGGCACACCGGCAGCAGGATGAACATCAGGCCCACGGTCTTGATCACGAACTGGACGATGTCGGTGAGGGTCAGCGACCACATGCCGCCGATGGTCGAGTACACCACCACCACGCCGCCGCCGAGCAGCAACGACATCCAGAAAGGCAGGTCCAGCAGCACTTGCAGTACGGTTGCCATGGCCAGGGTCGAGGTGACTCCGATCATCAGCGCGTAGGCCAGCATGATTGCTGCACTGGCCTGGCGCGCCATAGGGTTGTAGCGACGCTCCAGCACCTGGGTCACGGTGAAGATCTTCAGGCGCAGCAGGGGTTTTGCGAGGAACAGGTTGAGGGCGATGATGCCCAGGCCCAGGGCCGCGCAGAGCCAGAAGCCGGAGATGCCGTGGACGTAGCCCAGGCGTACGGTGCCGACGGTGGAGGCGCCGCCGAGCACGGTGGTGGCCATGGTACCCATGTACAGGGTCGGGCCCAGATTGCGCCCAGCCACCAGGTAGTCCTCGTGGGTTTTTGCGCGGCGCATGCCATACCAACCGAGCCCGAGCATGCCGGCGGTATAGATCATTACAACGATGATGTCCAAGGCCATTGGGGGTCTCCCGATTATCTTTATTATGGCGAGATCGACCGCGCAGGCGTGTTCACGGCGCCCGGCGGCCTAGTCTTGTATTGGCGGGCCTCAGTGGCCCTCCCAGATGGCTCCTGCCAGGGTGTTTCTTCTGCCGCAGCGCGTTGGCTGTATCGCCGGCAAGCCGGCTCCCACAGGGGTCAGCGGCGCACCACGCCTGGCAGCACGCAGAGCATTTCGAACAACAGGTTGGCACCGAGCAGCGAGGTGTTGCCGGTGGTGTCGTAAGGCGGGGAGACTTCGACCAGGTCACAGCCGATCAGGTCCAGGCCGTGGCAGCCGCGAATGATCTCCATCGCCTGGATGGTGGTCAAGCCGCCGATTTCCGGAGTGCCGGTGCCAGGGGCCCAGGCCGGGTCGATACCGTCGATGTCGAACGACAGGTACACCGGGCCGCCACCGACCTTTTCACGCACTTCGGCCATCAGGGGTTCCAGCGACTTGTGCCAGCACTCTTCGGCCTGGACAACGCGGAAGCCCTGGCGACGGCTCCAGTTGAAGTCGTCGGCGGTGTAGCCCTGTGCACGCAGGCCGATCTGCACCACGCGGTCGCAATCGAGCAGGCCTTCTTCCACGGCGCGGCGGAAGGTGGTGCCGTGGGCGATCTTCTCGCCGAACATGTGGTCGTTGACGTCGGCGTGGGCGTCGATGTGCACCAGGCCGATCTTGCCGTGTTTCTTGTGCAGGGCGCGCAGGATCGGCAGGGTAATGGTGTGGTCGCCACCCAGGGTCATGGGGATGACGTTGTGCTCGACGATCTCGTCGTAGGCTTCTTCGATGATGCGCACGGCGTCAAGCAGGTTGAAGGTGTTGATCGCCACGTCACCGATGTCGGCGACCGACAGCGAGTCGAAGGGCGCGGCACCGGTGGCCATGTTGTAAGGGCGGATCATCACCGATTCGGCACGGATCTGCCGTGGGCCGAAACGGGTGCCAGAGCGCAGCGAGGTGCCAATGTCCAGGGGCACGCCGATGAACGCGGCGTCCAGGCCTTGGGCACTTTGCAGGTGGGGGAGACGGAGCATGGTGGCGATGCCGCCGAAACGCGGCATTTCGTTGCCGCCCAGTGGTTGGTGGAGAACTTTGTCCACGGTGGGCCTCATCAGTCGGTCGATTGTTTTGTTTGTTCGAACCTGTGCCGCCGCGCGCCTTGAGTGGGGTTTTGCCGGCGGGCAGGGACATTTCGGCCAAGTCTGCTGAAGGTAGTGCCTGCGACAAATCGCTACAGGCAAATACTTACTTCATGAATTTCTAAACTAAAGCCTGGCCAAGCGGTTAGACTGCGCGCTATCAATCCTGCGGAACCGTTGCACCATGGCCTCGACCTTGCCCGACCTGAAACTGCTGCGCATCTTCATCAGCGTGGTGCGCCACCAGGGCTTCGCCAATGCACAGCGCGAGCTCAACCTGTCGACGTCGGCCATCAGCACCTACATGAGTCAGCTCGAAGGCGCGCTGGGCATTGTCCTGTGCCATCGCGGGCGCGGCGGTTTCAGCCTGACCAGCAAGGGCGAGTTGTTCCATCAGGAGACCTTGCGACTGCTGGCCGAGCTCGATGGCTTCGAGCAGTACGCCGCAGCGCTCAAGGGCGAGTTGCGCGGCACGCTCAACCTTGGCGTGATCGACTCGACGGTCGGCGACCGGGCGCTGCCGTTGGCCGAGGCCATTGGCGCCTACAGCCAGGAGCATCCCGCCGTGCACTTGCACCTGTCGGTGTCCAGCCCCTATGAGCTGCAGCTCGGTGTGCAGGACAACCGCCTGGACCTGGCCATCGGCGCGTTCTCCTCACGCATGAGTGGTCTGGTCTACCAGCCGCTGTACCGTGAGCAGCACTGGCTGTACTGCAGCAGCCGTCACCCGTTGTTCGTCGAGCGGCGCATTCCGGAGCCGGTGGTGACCCAGCAGCGCATGGTCGGGCGCGGCTACTGGAGCCAGGCGGAACTGGCCAGGCATGGCTTCAAGCACAGTGCGGCGACAGTGGAGAGCATGGAGGCGCAGCTGATCCTGATCCTGTCGGGTGCCTATATTGGCTACCTGCCCGAACATTACGCTCAAGCCTGGGTCGACAAAGGGGATCTGCGGGTGCTTTCTCCGTCTACTTTCGGCTATCAGGCGCCATTTTCGTTGATCATTCGCCGGGGGCGGAGTCGTGAGCCGTTGATTCAGACCTTTCGCGATCTGCTGAAAAGCCAGCTCAATGTTGGCTGATACATAGTGTTTGGTTTTACCGGCCCAATCGCCGGCAAGCCGGCTCCCACACGGATTGCGTAGGCCTCTGTGGGAGCCGGCTTGCCGGCGATTGGGCCGCAACACGGGCCGAAAATTCTGGTGTATGGCAAAATCTCTCCGCCAACGGAGAACCCCATGCCAAGACCCCGCTGCGAGCGCTGCCAGCGCCCGCTCGACCACTGCCTCTGCCCACTGATCCCCTCGCTCGACAGCCGCACCCGCGTCGTCCTGCTGCAGCACCCCAGTGAAACCGCCCATGCCCTGAATACCGCCCGCCTGGCCGCACTTGGCCTGGTGAATGCCGAGTTGCGCATCGGCGAAGTGTTCGAAGACCTCGGCGAGCTGCTGGCCACGCCAGGTTATCGGCCTGTGCTGCTGTTCCCGGGCGACCACGCCCAAGTACTGACGGCCTATGGCGAAGCGGACGACACGCCATTGCTTTTGATCGTCCCCGACGGCACCTGGCGCAAAGCGCGTAAATTGCTGTACTTGAACCCGTTGCTGGAGGCACTGCCGAGGGTGACGCTGGCGCAGATTGCACCGTCACGCTACCGCCTGCGCAAGGCGCCGGAGCCGGGGGCGGTGTCGACCATCGAGGCGGTGGTGCAGGCGTTGAATGTGCTGGAGCAACCGGCGTGTTTCGATGACTTGCTGCGGCCGTTCGAGGCGTTGATCGAGGGGCAAATCAGGGCCATGGGAATCGAAACGTTCGAACGAAATCATGGCGAAGGCTAAGGGGGGCCAGCGCAGATACACTCTGGATGAAATCTCCTACAACCCTAACCCTTGCGATAGTTGTTGTAGGGGGATAAATTCCCTTCGTCGCGGCAAATTCCGCGATCGGGTTTGGCGACCCGGATAAACTTGGCGCAACAGCGCCCCACACGATTGCAGGCGCTTTTTTTGCGTCCGCAGCTTCGTGCCATGGCGGCTGTGCGTGGGAGACCTTCGAGTCTGCCGGGTTCCAAGTTCCCGGTTCGCCAACCTGCGTACAGCTGCCACCCAATTGTTTGGCGACGATGCGTGGCAGCTCCAACCTAACTTGGAGTTTCATGCATGCTTACCTTGAGCTTTGCCAGGATCCTCGCATTCGTTCTCCGCCGTCGTACTCCGCCGGCTCGCCCACCACACCGTTTTTACCCGATCTACAGCCCATCTCGCTCGGTGCCCGCAGCAAGGCAGATGCCTCATGAATGATCAGGAGCGCTTGTTCAATATCCAAAGCTATGCCTGGACATTGGAGCTGCTTGGAGAGGCACTGGTCCAGCATGATGAGATGTTGGAGTGTGAGCACAATCCGCATCTGAGTTTTCGCAACACTGCCGGTATTCATCAGGCGATCAGGATCATCAGTCGCTTGGCCAGTGAACAGTGTGGGAAGTTGGATCAGCTGAAGGAGGACTCTGGGCCAGATTAGTTGGCAGTGCCGGCCCTTTCGCGGGACAAGCCCGCTCCCACAGATACAGCGCCGCTCTCGCAAACCGTGGTGAACCTGTGGGAGCCGGCTTGCCGGCGATAGGGCCGGTAATGACAACTCAGCGCTCGCGTAATGCCTCTGTCCTGGCCTTCAGCACCGGCTTGAGCAGGTAATCCAGCACACTCTTCTGCCCGGTGATGATATCCACCGTGGCCACCATCCCCGGGATGATCAGCAGCGGCTTGTTATCCCCACCCAGGTGGTTCTTGTCGGTCCGCACCTGGATCAGGTAGAACGCATTGCCCTTGTCATCGGTGACGGTGTCGGCACCTATCAACTCGAGCTTGGCCTTCAACCCGCCATAGATTGTGTAGTCATAGGCACTGAACTTGACCATCGCCGGCTGCCCCGGGTGCAGAAACGCCACATCCTGCGGCCGCACCTTGGCCTCGATCAGCAGGTTGTCCTCGATCGGCACGATCTCTACCAGGTCGCTGCCCGGCTGCACCACGCCGCCGATGGTGTTGACCTTGAGCAACTTGACGATACCGCGTACCGGCGACACCACCGTGGTGCGGTTGACCCGGTCGTCGATGGCGATGCTGGTGGCGGTGATCTTCGACAGCTCCGTACGCTTCTCGTTGAGGTCCTTGGCCGCGTCCGAACGGAAACTCGCGTCGGACTCCTGGATCTTGCTGCGGATCTCCGCCACCGCCGCCTCGGCGCGGGGGATGGCCAGGCTGGTGGCGTTGAGCTGGCCGCGGGCTTCGACCGTACGCTGCTTGAGGCGCAGGATCTCCACGGGCGAAACCGCACCCTTGCTCACCAGCGGCGCTGACATGTCCAGCTCCTGCTGCAGCAGGCCAACAGCGGAGCGATATTGATCGACCTTGGAGCGAAATTCGGCCAGTTCCTGGGTTTTCTGGCGCAGCTGTTCGTTGAGGGTCTGCTTTTCACTGGCCAGCCGGCGCTGGCGCGAGTCGTAAAGGGCGGTCTCGTCCTCGGCCACCTGGGGTGCCTTGGCGCGCACTTCGTCGGAGAGCACGAAGGGGCGGCCTTCGGATTCTGCTGACAGCCGCTCCACCTGGGCGGTCAAGGCATAACGATCGGCTTCGCTTTCGCCCTTGTTGGACTTGAACCGGGTGTCGTCCAGGCGCAACAGCGTGGCGCCTTTTTCGACCATTTGCCCTTCGCGCACGAAAATCTCGGTCACGATGCCGCCTTCAAGGTTCTGCACCACCTGAACCTTGCTCGACGGGATCGCCTTGCCTTCGCCAACGGTCACTTCGTCGAGCACCGCCAGGCTGGCCCAGGCCAGCGCCACCATCAGCAGCGCTGCCGCCAGCCATACGGTCAGGCGCGACAGGCGCGGCGAATCCTGCAAGGTGGCGCCGGCCAGTTCCGGCATGTAGTCGCGCTCGGCGCGCTTGTCAGAGGCTGTGTGGGAACTGCGCACGCTATGGCTTGGGGTCATGGCCTAACTCTCATAGAACAGCACATAACTGATTGGCTCAGCGGGGCCGGTTGTGGGAGCAACTGTTTTGCTCAATTTCTAAAAGCTGACGCGATTCCTGTGGGAGCCGGCTTGCCGGCGATCACCGGCGAAGCCGGTGCCATGCACCGTGGTGACTGCATCGCCGGCAAGCCGGCTCCCACAGGTTTTTTTGGGCGTCTTCTGGCATCAGCTTTACAACGCCGCGCCAATGCGGCCCTTGCGCAGGGCGTCGATGACGGCGTCCTTCGGCCCGTCGGCGACGATCTTGCCGTTGTCCAGCACCAGCAGCCGATCCACCAGGTTGAGCATCGAGGTGCGGTGGGTGACCAGCAGCAGGGTCTTGCCCGGCACCCAGGTCGACAGGCGCTGGCGCAGTTGCTCTTCGCTGCTGTTGTCCATGTGGCTGGTGGGTTCGTCGAGGATCAGGATCGGCGGCTCCAGCAGCAGCGCGCGGGCCAGTAGCACGGCCTGGCGCTGGCCGCCGGAAAGCAGCTGGCCGCGCTCGCCGACCGGGCGGTCGAAGCCGTGCGGGTGCTGCCGGGCCAGCTCGCTGACGCCGGTCAGTTCGGCCACTTCGAGCATGCGCGCATCGCTCACGTGGCGGGCGCCCAGGATCAGGTTGTCGCGCAGGCTGCCGGCCAGCAGCGGCAGGTCGTGGGCGACATAGCCAAGCTGGCTGCGCAGGTCGGCGATATCCAGTTGGCGCAGGTCGAGGTTGTCCAGCAGGACCTGGCCTTCGTCAGGGTGGTGGAAACCCATCAGCAAGCGGCCCAGGGTGCTCTTGCCCGAACCGCTGCGGCCGATGATGCCGATTCGCTCGCCGGGCTTGATCGTCAGGTTCACGTCCTGCAGTGCCGGGCTGGTTTGCCCCGGGTAACGGAAGCTGACATGGCTCAGGGCCAGGCCGCCCTTGAGCGTGGTGTGCTCCAGCGCCTGCTGCTCGGTCTGGCGTTCCTGGGGCAGGGCCATCAGCGCGTCGGTACTGCGCATGGTCAATTGCGCCTGCTGGTAACGGGTGATCAGCCCGGCGATCTGACCGAGCGGTGCCAGCACGCGGCTGCCGAGCATGTAGCTGGCGACCAGGGCGCCGACGCTGAGGTTGCCGGCGATGATGCTGTACACCCCGGCGACGATGGTAGCCATGCCGCAGAACTGCTGGATGAACAAGGTGCCGTTGCTGGCCAGCGACGACAGGTTGCGGGCGTGGGCGTCGAGCCGGGCGATGGCACCGTTGGTGTGTTCCCACTGGTACTGGCGCTCGCTCTCGGCGCCGCAGGCCTTGAGGGTTTCCAGGCCGCCGAGGGTTTCGATCAACAGCGCCTGGCGCACCGCGCCGAGGCTCAGGCTTTTCTGCACGGTATCGCGCAGGCGTGCCTGGATCAGCAGGGCGAAGCCCACTGCCAGCGGGAAGGCGATCAGCGGGATCAGCACCAGCCAGCCGCCCAGCAAACCGATCACCAGCAGCATGAGGGCAACGAACGGCAGGTCGATGATGCTGGTCAGGGTCACGGCGGTAAGGAATTCGCGCAGGCCCTGGAAGTCATGGATGCTTTGGGCGAAGCCGCCGATGGTGGCGGGCTTGGCCTTCATGGCCATGCCGGTGATGCGTTCGAACAGGGTGGCGGAGAGGATCAGGTCGGTCTTCTTGCCGGCCTGGTCCAGCAAATTCGCGCGGACCATGCGCAGCACCAGTTCGAAAGCGGTGCCGATGAACAGGCCGGCGACCAGCATCCACAAGGTCGACAGCGCCTGGTTGGGCACGACGCGGTCGTAGGTCTGCATGACGAAAAGCGGCACCATCAGGCCCAGCAGGTTGATCAGCAGGCTGGCCAGCAGGGCATCGCCGTACAGCCAGCGGGAATGGCGCAGGGTGTCGCGGAACCAGGCGTCGACCCGTGGCAGCAACGGCGAGCGCAGGTTCTCCAGGGTATGCCGTGGCCGTGCGAACAGGGCGTGCCCGGTGTAGGCCTGGGCCAGCGCCTCGCGTTCGATCCACTGCTCCCCGCCGCCGGCCTCGCAGGGCAGGATCAGCGCCCGGCCATCTTCCCCCCAGCGCTGCAACACAGCGCTGCGGCCATCGTCGAGCAGCAGCAGCACGGGCAGGTTGAGCGCGGAGATGGCATCCAGTTCACGCGCCAGCACGCGCGCTTGCAAGCCGGCACGGGCCGCCGCCCTGGGCAGCAGGTCCGCGCTCAGGCGCTGCTGGGCCAAGGGCAGGCCGCTGCTGAGACTGGTGCGGCTGGCCGCGCAGCCATGCAGGCGGCACAGGATCAGCAAGCCATCGAGCAGCGGGTCATCGACATCGGGGCGCGGCTGCGCGCTTTGCATACTGGTCACGATGAACTACTCCCGCCTCGGTGGATGGGGTGTGACGCCTGGCGCTTAGCGCATGTCGGGCAGCTTCGCCTGATTGCGTACTTCACTCTGGGCGATGGCTTCCGGTGGCAGCGAAATGCGTTGTTTGCTCAGCAGCTCACCCATGGTCGCCAGCACCCGGTACATCGAGTACTCCTCGGTGTAACGCACTTCGGTGTAGCGGCGGTTGGCGTTGTACAGCTCGTTTTCGCTGTCGAGCACGTCGAGCAGGGTTCGCTGGCCGAGGCCGAACTGGTCCTGGTAGGCCGCACGCACGCGTTGGGTGGTTTCGGCGTATTCGCGGGCGGTCGGGGTTTGTTTGCGCGCGTTGTTCATGGCGTTCCAGGCCAGGCTGAGGTTTTCGGTCAGCTCGCGCAGGGCGTTGTTGCGGATGTCCATGGCCTGGTTGATCTTGTGCGCGTCGGATTGCAGGCGGGCCTTGTCGCTGCCACCCCGGAACAGGTTGTAACTGAGTTCGACGCCGGCTTGCCAATCGTTGTTGCTGTGGCCTTTTTCGCCGCCGATGTTGTTGTTGGCGCCCGTGGCCAGCACGGCATCCAGACGCGGGTAAAAGGGCGACTTGGCCACTTCGTACTGCTGCTCGGCGGCGTTGACGTCGGCCTGGGCCGATTTCAGGTAAGGGTTGTTTTCCAGCATGCCCTGGCGCGCCAGGTCGAGGCCGGTAGGCACTTCGCCCTTGATGGTAACCGGGGTATCCAGCTCGTCGGGCATGCGCCCGACGACGCTGTAGAAGTTGGCTTCGGCGTCGGCCAGGTCGACTTCGGCGGTATCCAGGTTGTTTTCGGCCAGCGCGCGACGGGCACGGGACTGGTCGAGGTCGGCGGTGCTGCCGACCCCCCGCTCGCTGCGCAGGCCGATCTGGTCGTTGACCCGCAGGTGGGCTTGCAGGTTGTTCTTGGCCAGGGTCACCAGCTCGCGGCGCTTGAGCACTTCGAGGTACACCTCGATGGCACGCAGGGCTACGGTTTCGGCGGTGGCCTGGGTGTAGTAGGCGCGCGAATTGACCACGGCTTCGGTGCGACCGACTTCATTGGGGGTGTTGAACCCGTCGAACAGCATCTGCCGCAGGCGCAGCTCCGACTGGGTGTAGTTGAGGGTTTCCTTGTTGTGGTCGGTGGTGCCGTCGGGGTTCAGGCGGCGAGTGTTGATGTTGTCCGAGCGCTGGCGGCCATAGCCGGCAACCAGGTCGACCGTTGGGTAGTACCCGCCACGCGCGAATTTCACATCTTCGTCGGCCGACAGCCGGTTGTTACGGCTGGCGCTGATTTCCGGATGATGGTCCACAGCGTTCTGGACGGCCTCGTTGAGTGACATCGCCTGAACGTTGGCGCACGCCATGGCCAACAGAATTGCGCTGGTGATGGGGTTGATTACGCGCATGGGGTACTTCTCCCTGATCTCAAAAGTTCCTGCATTCGCCAAAAAAATGACGATATTTATTGTTCAAACCGTTTCATGTTTGTAACAACAGAGCTAAGAACATTTAACGCGCGAGCTAAGAAGATTTCTTCATAAGTCCTATGCGAAAAAAAACTTATGCGGTCTATCGAAACCAAGACATTGTTTCATTCAAGTAAATTTGGAAGCCGCTGGAAGACGCGGTTTTCAAGCTTCCGAGAGAGTTCCAGATTTTTTACGGCTAAGGACGCGGGATGAAGTGGTGAAAGCGGAATTTGGCGACAAAAATTTGGCAGATTTTGATGGCCAAATTACATTAGTCCTATCGCCAAAGTAGTAGCTTGCGAGAACGATTCTCACCGTTGAGACTGTCGCAACTCCAGGCGCTGCCGCCCCACCCGCGATTTCATTGGCTGAACAAGCCAGTCGGTTAGGGGAGGCGTGTGTCATGGCGAAGTTGGTCGGTGTGGTCAGCAAGGTGATTGGTGAGGTTTTTGCCATTGGCAGCGACGGTAGCCGCCGTCCCTTGATCGAAGGCGATCGCCTGTTCGCGGGCGAGCAGTTGCAGACCGGTGCCGCAGGCGCGGTGGCGGTGCACTTGCAGAGCGGCGCCGAATTGACGCTGGGGCGTGACAGCAGCCTGCAGATGACCCCGGACCTGCTGGCCAGCCAGGCCACCCCTGCACAGGCCCAGGACGAACCGCCAAGCCAGGCGCAACTGAGTGATGTGGAACGCATCCAGCAGGCGATTGCCGCAGGTGCCGACCCCAGCGACGCGGGTGAAGCGACTGCTGCCGGGCCCAGTGGTACCGGCGCTCCGGGCGCACTGGGGGGCGGGCACAGTTTCGTGATGCTGAGTGAAGTGGGGGCCCATGTCGATCCGGTGGTGGGCTTCCCGACGGCGGGCTTCAATGGCATCCCGGAGCTTGCCAATCGCTATGTCGGTGACCTGCGAAACGACCAGGGCAGCAACCTGCCAGGCCCAGGTATCGACAATGGCGGCGATGGCAACGGAGAGGGCACCGGGCCCGACGGCGGCTTGCAGCCTGGCCAGCCCAATCCGCCTGGCGATCCCAATCCGCCGGTAGACCCCAATCCTCCGGTGACACCTGTCGATCCCAATCCCCCGGTGACACCTGTCGACCCAGACCACCCGGTTGAATTGCAGCTCACCCCCGGTGGCTCGGAGCTGAACGAGGCCAACCTGCCCCTGGGTTCGGCGAGCGACCCGGCAGCCCTGACCCAGCACGGCAGCTTCACCGTGCTGGCGCCGGACGGTGTGTTCAATCTCAGCGTGGGTGGCATCAATGTGGTGACGGGCGGTGTGGTCACTGGTGTTGGCCAGTCGATCACCACAGGCCTTGGCAATACCCTGGTCATCACGGGCTACGACCCGGCGACCGGCGTGGTGACCTACAGCTACACCCTGACCGGTGCCGAGCAGCATGCCGACGGCGCCGGGACCAATTCGCTGAACGAATACCTGCCGGTGTTGGTCAGCGACAGCGACGGCGATGTGGCCCAAGGCACGCTGCAAATCAGCATTCGCGACGACGTGCCCAGGGCCGTGGATGACAGCAACCCGGTCAACGCCAGCGAGCAGCACACCGAGTTGACCGGCAATGTGCTGGGCAACGACATCCAGGGTGCCGACCGGGTAACGGGAGGCCCGGTGATCGCCGGCACCTACACCGGCACCTACGGTACGCTGGTGCTGGCCGCGGACGGTTCCTACACCTACACCCTGAACACCAGCGACCCGGGCTTCAAGCACCTGGGGGGCGGCGGCCATGGGGTGGAAACCTTCACCTACACCATCAAGGATGCCGACGGCGACACCAGCAGCGCGACCCTGACTCTGAATATCAGCAACCTCGACGACGGGGTGCAAATCGACGGTCTGGACACGCAAGGTGGCCGCCTGACCGTCTACGAGAAAAACCTGCACGACGGCAGTGCACCCGATGCCAGCGCCCTGACCCAGCAAGGCACGTTCAAGGTCACCGCGCCAGACGGCCTGCAGAGCCTGAGCGTGGGTGGTATCAGTGTGGTCAGCGGTGGCGTGGCGGTGGGCTTCCCGCAATCGATCGTCACCCCTGAAGGCAACACCCTGACGATTACCGGCTACGACCCCAGCACCGGGGTGGTGAGCTACAGCTACACCCTGCTGGACAACGAACAGCACCCCGTCGGCGAGGGCAGCAACGTCATCACCGAGCAGTTCCAGGTGATCGCCCAGGATATCGACGGCAGCCAGGCGACTGGCAGCGTGCAGGTGACCATCGTCGACGACCTGCCGCAGGCCCATGACGATTACGTCAGCGTGGCCAAGGGCGATGTGGTACGCGGCAACGTGATGTACAACGACGTGGTCGGTGCCGACACCCGCAGCGACGGCCAGTACGTGGTCGGCGTGCGTGCCGGCAACGACACCTCGACCTCGGCCATCGGTCAGTTGAACATGCAGGTCAACGGCCAGTACGGTTACCTGACCATCGACGCCCAGGGCAACGCCGAGTACCACGCCAACCCCAATATCGCCTCGCCTCGCGATGCGCTCGACACCTTCGTCTACACCATCCGCGATGCCGACGGCGACGAGAGCACCACCACCCTCACCATCAACGTGCACAACTCGCTGATGGCCTGCGATGACCGTGACGTCACGGTCTACGAAAAGGCGCTGGACCTGCACAAGGACGGCAATGACCTGGCCGCAGGCACCGTCACCGGTAGCGAGCCTGGTTCGACCGGCGAAACGGCCACCGGGACACTGGCTGCCAGTGGCGGTGTCGGTGCGCTGACCTACAGCCTGGTCGGCAATGCCGTGGGCCAGTACGGTCAGCTCCACCTGAACGCGGATGGCTCCTACACCTATACCCTGACCTCACCGGCGAACTCGCCGACCCATGCCAACGACGGTGCCAATACCGTCTCGGAAACCTTCACTTACCGGGTCGAGGACGCGCTGGGCAACTGGACCACCAGTACCATCACCGTCACCATCGTCGACGACGTGCCGCAGGCCCATTGCGACTACGCCAGCGTTGGCAAGGGCGACGTGGTGCGTGGCAACGTGATGTACAACGACGTGGTCGGTGCCGATGTTCGCCATGACGGTCAGTACGTGGTCGGCGTGCGCGCCGGCAACGACACTTCGACCTCGGCCATCGGGCAACTGAACATGCAGGTCAACGGCCAGTACGGTTACCTGACCATCGATGCCCAGGGCAACGCCGAGTATCACTCCAACCCCAACATCGCTACGCCCAGGGATGCCATCGACACGTTCGTCTACACCATTCGCGATGCCGACGGCGACGAGAGCACCACCACCATCACCATCAATGTGCACAGCGCGTTGATGGCCTGCGAAGACCACGACGTCACGGTCTACGAAAAGGCGCTGGACACGTACAAGGATGGCAACGACCTGGCAGCGGGCAGTGTCACGGGCAGTGACCCGGGCTCTACCCAGGAGACTGCTTCCGGCACCCTGGCCGGCTCGACCAGTGGCGGAGTCGGCGCGCTGACCTACAGCCTGGTCGGCAATGCCATGGGCCAGTATGGGCAAATTCACCTGAATGCCGACGGCTCTTACACCTACACCCTGACCTCGCCGGCCAACTCCCCGACCCACGCCAACGATGGGCCTAACACGGTGACCGAAACCTTCACCTACCAGGTGCAGGATTCGCTCGGCCACTCGACCACCAGCAGCATCGTCATCACCATCGTCGACGACGTACCGACAGCCAACAGCGATTTTGTCAGTGTCGGCAAGGGCGACGTGGTGCGCGGCAACGTGATGTACAACGACGTGGTCGGCGCCGATGTTCGTCATGACGGCCAGTATGTGGTCGGCGTGCGTGCCGGCAGCGATACCTCGACCTCGGCCATTGGCCAGCTCAACATGCAGGTCAAAGGCCAGTACGGCTACCTGACCATCGATGCCCAGGGCAACGCCGAGTACCACTCGAACCCCGATGCCGTGGCACCGCGGGATGCGCTCGACACCTTCGTCTACACCATTCGTGATGCCGACGGCGACGAGAGCACCACCACTGTCACCATCAACGTGCACACCCACTCGTTGCAGCCCTGCACTGACGGCGGCGTAGCGGTCTACGAGAGCGCCCTGGACCTGTACAAGGACGGCAACGACCTGGCCGCCGGCAGTGTCATGGGCAGTGACCCGACCTCGCCCCGTGAAACCGCAAGTGGCAGCCTGGTCGGGCAGGTCGCAGGTGGCGTCGGAGCCTTGACCTACACCCTGGTCGGCAACGCGGTGGGCCAGTATGGCCAGATGCACCTGAACGCGGACGGCTCCTACACCTACACCCTGACATCGCCGGCGAACTCGCCGACCCATGCCAACGATGGCGCCAATACCGTCACGGAATCCTTCACCTACCGGGTAGAAGACACGGTGGGCAACTGGACCACCAGCACCGTGACCATCACCGTCGTCGATGACGTGCCGCAGGCCCATTGCGATTTCGTCAGCGTGGGCAAGGGCGACGTGGTGCGCGGCAATGTGATGTACAACGACGTGGTCGGGGCCGACACCTTGGGCGATGGCGCCTATGTGGTTGGCGTGCGCGCCGGCCATGACACGTCCACCTCGGCCATCGGCCAGCTTGGCACTCACGTGTACGGCCAGTACGGCTACCTGACCATCGATGCCCAGGGCAACGCCGAGTACCATTCCAATCCCAATGCCGTGGCACCGCGCGATGCGCTCGACTCCTTCGTCTACACCATTCGTGATGCCGACGGCGACGAGAGCACGGCGACCGTGACCATCAACGTCCACGACCACTCGCTGAACCCTTGCGGCGACGGTGGCGTGGCGGTGTACGAGAAGGCGCTGGACTATTACCAGGACGGCCATGACCTGGCGGCCGGCAGTGTCAACGGCAGTGATCCTTGCTCGACCGCTGAAACCGCCACCGGCAGCCTGGTCGGACAGGTCGGTGGCGGCGTGGGGGCGCTGACCTACACCCTGATCGGCAGCGCCGTGGGTCTGTATGGGCAGATCCATCTGAATGCCGATGGTTCCTACACCTACACCCTGACGTCGCCGGCGAATTCACCGGTGCATGCCAATGACGGTGCGAACACGGTGACCGAGTCCTTCATCTACCGCGTTGAAGACACGGTAGGGAACTGGACCACCAGCACCGTCAACATCACCATCGTCGACGACGTACCCCAGGCCCATTGCGATTATGCGAGTGTCGGCAAGGGTGGCGAGGTCAGTGGCAACGTGCTGAGCAACGACGTGATCGGCGCCGACGTGCCGAGCGACTGCGGCTATGTCGTCGGTGTGCGGGCCGGCAGCGATACCTCCACCTCCGCCATCGGCCAGCTCGGTACCCACGTGTATGGGCAGTACGGCTACCTGACCCTGGATGCCAGGGGCAATGCGGTCTACCACTCCGACCCCAACGTCGCCGCGCCGCGTGATGCGATCGACAAGTTCGTCTACACCATCCGCGATGGCGACGGCGACGAAAGCACCACGACCATCACCGTGAATGTGCATGACTACTCGATCTCCGGGTGCGGTGAGGGCTATGGACGGGGGCAGGAACGAGTGGTCGAGCGCGGCGCATTCAGCTTCGATGCCAGCAGCATGACCGCAGCGCTGGTGGTGCTGGGTTACCTGGGGGCGATGGGCAGCGCCCAGGGCAGCGCTGAAGAGGTGTTCAATGTCAGTCTGCGCAAGGGTGAAACCTTGCAGCTGAACCATGACCAGCACGATGGCAATGTGCTGATGGAGTGGAAGGACGGTGGTGGTAGCTATCAGGCCATTGCCGCTGGCGACAGCTTCACGGCCAGCCACGACGGGGTGTACAGCATTCAGCTGAGCACCCCAGCGGCTAACAGCCAGGTGGGGGAAAGCGTCAAGCTGAGCATGGTCCTCGACTACGCCAATGCACAACAGCCGGTCTCGCATGACAGTGGTGCCACGGAGCATGGCGCTGCGGGTCTCTCCAGCGCGATGGATGTCGCGTCGCTGGAAAGTCATGAGCCCACTCACCAGGGGGCACATGACACGGCCACCTTCGTCCAGGCCAAGGGCGCAGTGACCGTCGACCTGGGTCACGAAGGGGCGCAGGACACAGGCGGTGCAGGCATCCAGACCTTGAATGGCATTCATAACCTGATCGGTTCGGACTATGGCGACACCTTGATCGGCGATAGCCACGACAACCTGATCGACGGCGGCAAGGGCAACGACATTCTGGTCGGTGGGGCAGGCAACGACACCCTGACGGGGGGCAGCGGCAACGACACCTTCGTCTGGCAGAAAGGTGACAGCGGTCATGACACGGTCACCGACTTCACCCCGGGTAGCGACAAGCTTGACCTGTCGCAGCTGCTGCAGGGCGAGCACGCCACGGCGACGTCGCTGGACGATTACCTGCACTTCAAGGTCAGCGGTGCGGGAACCAATGTGGTGTCGACCATTGAGGTCAGCAGCACGGCAGGCGCGGCACCGGTCCAGACCATCGACCTGGCGGGTGTGGACCTGGCCCAGCATTACGGGGTGACGGCGGGGGCGGGTGGGGTGATCTCGGCGGGGCATGACACGGCGACCATCATCAACGGGATGCTCAATGATCATTCGTTGAAGGTGGATACGGTGTGAAGCTACTGGCCCTATCGCCGGCAAGCCGGCTCCCACAGGTACACCACAGCCCTTGAGAGCAGTGGTGTACCTGTGGGAGCCGGCTTGCCGGCGATGAGGCCAGTGCTGCCAACGCAGCTTAGCCTGGCCTGCGCAAGGTCTTCTGCTTGAGGATGTACAAGCTCACCAGCACCGCACTGGTGAGCATGAACGCCCGCGCCCAGAACAGCGGCACCAGGTAGCAGGACAGGCCAATGCTCGCCCACATCAGGCCGATGGCGTAGACCTTGCCCTTGAGCGGAATGCCTTCGCCACTCAAATAGTCACGGATCCACGGCCCAAGTCTTGGGTGGTTGACCAGCCAATGGTGAAAGCGGGGCGAGCTGCGAGCGAAGCAGGCGGCCGCCAGCAGCAGGAAGGGGGTGGTGGGCAACACCGGCAGGAAGATCCCCAGCACCCCCAGCGCGACGCTGAGCCAGCCGATGGCCAGCAGCAGGTAGCGCACGGCCGACTCAGTGGTGGCGTGGTTTGAGCAGCGCCGGCTTCTCGTCAGGGGCGTGCAGCAGCAGGAACAGTGCGCTCAGCGCCTCGGGGATCTGCACGATCATGTCGTCCTGCAGGTTGGCATTGCTGGCGATGTCGGCGAACTCTGGCTGCTCGTCGAACAGGCCCGAGCCAACCATGATTGGCAGCAGCATCTCGCTGACTTCCTCTTCGGCGTTCTCGAACCAGGCTTCCTCGCGCAGGAACACGCCTTCCATGAAACCGATGCACCAGCCGCGCAGGTCGGAATCGTCCGGTTCGTCGGTCAAGTCCAGGTCGCAGGGCAGGTCGAATTCTTCGTCGCTGGCCAGCTGGCGGGCAATGTGGCCCTTCAGTGCCACCAGGGTCGCTTCGATCTCGGTGCGCTGGGCATCGCTGGCGTAGTGGGGCTCTTCGGCGAACAGCGCGTCGATCCATTCACGCTCGGGGACGTCTTCCGAGCAGATCGACAGCGCGGTCAGGTAGCCGTGGGCGGCGACGTAGTCCAGCGCTTCTTCGTGCAGCTCATCGGCGTCGAGGAAGGCTTGCAGGCGGGTCAGTTGCTCGGCGAAGGACATTACAGGGCTACCTTGGGGGAATAAACGATAGTGAATTCTAGCACCTTGCGGCGACGGCGGTGCAAAGGGAACGTCTGTCACCCGGGCATCCTGCGTGATGCGGCACTACGGTATACTCCGCGATTTTTCATGCAGGGGCGGGGTTTCCCGGCCATCTGGCAAAAGCCGCTTACGCATTTGGCGTGTGCGGAGCGGTTTTTTCGTCCAGCCTGTGTCCAGGATGGTACGGCGATTTTGGAGTTGCACATGCTCGAACAGGCTCAGCGCGTTCTCAAGGATATCTTCGGCTACGACAGTTTCCGTGGGCGCCAGGCAGCGATCATCGAATGCGTGGCCAGCGGCGGCGATGCGCTGGTGCTGATGCCCACTGGCGGCGGCAAGTCGTTGTGCTTCCAGGTGCCAGGGTTGCTGCGCCCGGGGCTGACGGTGGTCGTGTCGCCGCTGATCGCGCTGATGGACGACCAGGTCGCCACGCTGGACGAGCTGGGCGTGGCCGCCGCGGCGCTGAACTCCACCCTGAGCGCGGAGCAGCAGCGCGACCTGGCCGGGCGCCTGCGCCGTGGCGAAGTGAAGATGCTCTACCTGGCGCCGGAACGCCTGGTGCAGCCACGTATGCTGGAGTTCCTGCGCGAGATGGACATCGCCCTGTTCGCCATCGACGAGGCCCACTGCGTGTCGCAATGGGGCCACGACTTCCGGCCTGAATACCTGCAGCTCGGCCAACTGGCCGAACTGTTCCCGCATGTGCCGCGTATCGCCCTGACCGCCACGGCCGATATGCGTACCCGCGAGGAGATCGTCCAGCGCCTGCACCTGCAGGGGGCCGAACGCTTCCTGTCGAGCTTCGATCGGCCGAACATCTTCTACCGCATCGTGCCCAAGGAGTCGCCGCGCAAGCAGTTGATGGCCTTCCTGGGCGAGCGCCGTGGCAATGCCGGCATCGTCTACTGCCTGTCTCGCAAGAAGGTCGACGAGACCGCGGCATTCCTCTGCGAGCAAGGCTTCCCGGCGTTGCCCTACCACGCAGGCCTGGCCGCTGAAACGCGTGCCGCCAACCAGCACCGCTTCCTCAATGAAGAAGGGCTGATCATGGTCGCCACCATTGCCTTCGGCATGGGTATCGACAAGCCCAACGTGCGTTTCGTCGCCCACCTCGACCTGCCCAAGTCGCTGGAAGCCTACTACCAGGAAACCGGCCGTGCCGGCCGTGATGGCCTGCCATCCGACGCCTGGATGGCCTACGGCCTGCAGGATATGGTGATGCTCAAGCAGATGCTGCAGAACTCCGAGGGTGACGAGCGCCACAAGCGCATCGAGCAGCACAAGCTCGACGCCATGCTCGCCCTGTGCGAAGAGACGCGCTGCCGCCGGCAGTCGTTGCTGGCCTACTTCGACGAGGTGCTCGAACAGCCGTGCGGGCATTGCGACAACTGCGTCGACCAGATCCAGACCTGGGACGCTACCGAGCCTGCACGCCAGGCATTGTCGGCGGTGTTCCGCACGGGGCAGCGTTATGGCGTGGGCCATCTGGTCGATGTACTGCTGGGCAAAGACACCGAAAAGGTGCGCAATTTCGGCCACGAGAAACTCTCGGTGTTCGGCGTCGGCAAGACGCTTGCCGAGGTTGAATGGCGCTCGTTGTTCCGTCAGCTGGTGGCGCGCGGCCTGGTCGACATTGACCTGGAGGGCTACGGCGGCCTGCGCCTGTCCGACAGCTGCCGGCCACTGCTGCGTGGCGAGGTCACCCTGCAGCTGCGCCGCGACCTCAAGCCGCAGACCGTGGCCAAGGCGTCCTCCAGCGGCGGCAGCCCGGCCAGCCAGCTGGTGCGGGCCGAGGAGCGCGAACTGTGGGAAGCCCTGCGTACCTTGCGGCGCAAGCTGGCCGAGGAGCACAGCGTGCCGCCTTACGTCATCTTCCCCGACTCCACCCTGCTGGAGATGCTGCGCAGCCAGCCCACCAGCCTCAGCGACATGGCCCAGGTCAGCGGTGTGGGCGCGCGCAAGCTGGAGCGTTACGGCCAGGCCTTCCTCGAAGTGCTCAACGGTGCCGGTGGCGCCGAGGAGGCGCCGAAAGTGGTGCTCGACCTGCGCCACGAACTGGTCAGCCTGGCCCGCGCCGGCATGACCCCCGCGCAGATCGCCGGTCAGCTCAACTGCAGCGAGAAGAACGTCTACAGCCTGCTGGCCGAAGCCATCGGCCGCCGGGAACTGAGCCTGGATCAGGCACTGGATCTGCCGGAAGACTTGCTGATGGAGGTGCAGGATGCCTTCCTCGATGGCGAAGGGGAGCTGCCGCCGGTGTCGGCCATTGCGCCCCTGTTCGGTGCTCGTGTACCGGACGGGGTGCTGCACTGCGTGCGCGCGGCGTTGGCGGCGGAATTCGAGTTGTGATTGAAGACATTTCGGACATCTACTGACCTGAGACACCCTTTTTGACGAATATCGGCCGTTTGTGAGGCGCCCAGCCTTGCCTGATGGCACGGGACATGGTTAGCTGGCTAATAATTAGTTCTAGTCCATGAGTTACTTATGCCCCTGACCGACAACCAACACCGCTTTGGCATGCAGCTGGCCCAGATGTCCCGGGGCTGGCGTGCCGAACTGGATCGCCGCCTGGCCGGGCTCAACCTGTCCCAGGCGCGCTGGCTGGTGTTGCTGCACCTTGCCCGTTTCGAAGAGGCGCCCACCCAGCGCGAACTGGCCCAGAGTGTCGGCGTCGAAGGCCCGACCCTGGCGCGCCTGCTCGACAGTCTGGAAAATCAGGGGCTGGTGCGCCGCCAGGCGGTGCTGGAAGATCGCCGCGCCAAGAAGATCCTGTTGTGCCCGCCGGCCAAGCCGTTGATCGAGCAGATCGAGACCATTGCCAATGCCTTGCGCCTGGAGCTGTTCACCGGGGTGGACGAGGCGGATCTGCAGGTGTGCATGCGGGTGCATGCGAAGATTCTGGGCAACCTGGAAAAAACCTGAATGGCTGGGGGCTGCTTTGCAGCCCAATCGCCGGCAAGCCGGCTCCCACAGGGTTCGGTGTGATCCTTGTGGGAGCCGGCTTGCCGTGGCGACGAACCGCGGCGATGCAATCTAGAAGGTATGCCCCAGGTTCAGATACACCGCCTGCTCATGCGCGCTGTTGGCGCCATAACTCAAGTTCAACGGCCCCAATGGCGTCTCCAGCCCCAGGAAGATGCTGGCCGCGTTGATATAGCCACTGTCGAATTCGTTGTCGTTGTTCCAGACCCGCCCACGCTCCAGCGACCCCCCGATATACAGGGGGAAGTCCAGCGGCACGTAAGCGCGTGGTGTCAGGCGGCGGTAGTAGACCATGCGCATCAGGCTCAGGTTCTGCCCTGATACCGAATCCTGGCGGAACCCCGACAGCTCCCGTGCACCGCCAATCACGAAGCTCGACGTCACCACATCGGTTTCGTCCAGCGTGCGTCCATAGCGTCCACCGACTACCCAGGTGTTCGGCCCGCTGCTGAAGGCCTTGTCCAGATTGAACAGCCATTGCCGGTACGCGTTGTCGGAGTCCAGCGACTTGTCGTACTTGCGCAAGGTCAGGCCGATGTCCTCGCCACTGTGCGGGAAGTACACGTTGTCGAGGGTGTCGAACGAATATTTCAGCTCATAGAAGCCTTCGTTGAAACTGACCTTGGGCAGGTCCTGGTCACCGATGCGCACCTCGGCTTCGCCCCAGGCCTTGCCGGCCCCCAGGCGCACTTCGCCATAGGTGCCGATCTGCCGACCGAAGTTGAGGCCGAAACCGTAGCGTTCCAGCCGGTATTCGGCGATCGGGTCGTCGTCCAGGGTCGCTTCGATGTTCTGTGAGCTGAAGTCCAGATAAGGCGCGATGAAATAACGCGAGCCAACGTCCAGCGGCTGGTAGAACTCGCTGTACAGTTCTTGCTGGTCACCGATCTGCGCGCGAGTGAGCCACTCGGCACCGAGCTCGTTGATGCCATTGACCCGGTAGCTGGCGCCCAGGTTGAAGGCGCTGTCACCGCGCAGGTCATCCGACAGGTTCAGGCCCAGACGCAGGAAGTCGGTGCCGCTGCGCTTGCCACGGGCGTTGATCACCAGGGTGTTGTCATCGCCTTTGTGCACCACGCGGTATTGCACCCGGTCGAAGTAGTCCAGGCCATACAGGGTACCCATGTCAGTCTGCAGGCGGTCGAGTTCCAGCGGCTCGCCAATCGGCTGGCGGATGTAGTAACGGATCACGTCGTCACTGACCTTGGAGTCGTTCTCCACCCGAATGGCGGTGATCACGGGCGTGCGCTGGCGCGGCGAACGCGCTACCGCCAGCTCCGCATCGCCTTCGGGTTGGCGCAGGCCGGCCAGGCGTGGTTCCAGCAGCTGCGCGGCGCGGTAGCCGGCTTCGATCATGTCGTGGGCGCGGCCGAAATCGGTGACGCCGAAGGCCGCCAGCTGCGGTTGGATAAGGATGTCGTCGCGGTGCAGGCTGGCCAGTTGCTCCTCGGAATTACGCCGGGTCATCAGGGTGATCGACTGGTTGAGTACATCGACCACCGTGGCCAGCTGCTTGCGGTCGCGCAGTGGTGTACCGATATCGACCACGATGGCAAGGTCAACGCCCATGTCGCGGGCCACATCCACGGGGATGTTGTCGACCATGCCACCGTCCACCAGCAGGCGGCCATCCAGCTCTACCGGCGCGAACACCGCCGGGATCGACATGCTGGCGCGGATCACCTGGGGCAGGTGACCCTTGCTGAACACCACTTTCTCGCCACTGGCGATGTCGGTGGCCACGGCGCGAAAGGGGATCGGTAATTTGTCGAAGTCGCGGGTGTCGGCGGTGTGGGCCAACTTGCTTTCCAGCAGCAGGGACAGGTTCTGGCCCTGGATCACACCCAACGGCAGGCCGAGGCTGCCGTCATCGCGAAAGCTCAGCTTCTGCTTGACCAGAAAGTCGCGGTCATCCTGCTTGCGCCTGAACGGTACGTCCTTGCGCGGCGGTGCGTCGGACAACGCCTGTTGCCAGTCGAGCGTGGTGGCCAGTTTCTCCAGCTCCTCGACGCTGTAGCCGGAGGCATATAGCCCGCCAACCACCGCGCCCATACTGGTGCCGGCGATGGCATCGATGCGCACGCCCTGTTCTTCGAGGGCCTTGAGCACGCCGATATGGGCCAGGCCCCGGGCAGCACCACCGGAGAGCACCAGGCCGACCTTGGGGCGGGCGGGTTCGGCGGCGAGCACGGTGATGGAGGTGAGCGTCAGCAGAAGGCAGAACAGCAGGCGGTGCATCGTGAGTCTCAAAGGCTGGGCTAAAGACCGCTAGTATAAGCGGCCCCTACCTGGAGAACCTTGACCATGGCCCACAGCAAGCCGGAAATTGTCATCACCTATTGCACCCAGTGCCAGTGGCTGCTGCGCGCGGCCTGGCTGGCCCAGGAGCTGCTCAGCACTTTTTCCGACGACCTTGCCCGGGTGGCGCTGGAACCTGGCACGGGCGGGGTCTTCCGTATCACCTGCCAAGGCGTGCAGATCTGGGAGCGCAAGGCCGATGGTGGCTTTCCTGAGGCCAAGGTGCTGAAGCAGCGGGTGCGTGACCAGATCGACCCGCAGCGCGACCTGGGCCACAACGATCGCTGATCAGGCGCCTTCGGCCAGCGTGCGCTGTTTGGTTGACGGTTCGGCGGCCAGGCGGCTGGACAGCACGATGGCGAAGATGATCAGCGCACCGCCAAGCAGCATGCGCAAGGTCGGTGTCTCGGCGAACACCACCCAGGCCACGGCAATGCCGTAGACCGGCTCCATGCCGAATACCACGGCGGCGGTGCGTGCCTTGATCACGGCCAGGCTGGCGACGAACAGGCTGTGGGCGACTCCGGTGCAGAAGATGCCGAGCAGGGCGATCCACAGCCAATCCTTGGTCTCTACCGCACCTAGGCCGGGCGCGGCCACCGGAAGCAGGCACAGGCCGACCACCAGGTTCTGCCACAGCGCTGCCTGCACGGCGGGCAAGCGCCCGGAGCCGGCACGGTTGGTCAGTGAGAGCAGCGAGAACAGCAGGCCCGAGAGCAGGGCCCAGAGCAGGCCTGCGGTGGCTTCGCTGGCCAGGTCGAAGGACGGCGTCACCAGGATCAGGCCGATGCTGACCAGCACCACCAGTACGGCTTCGTTGCGGCGGATGCGTTCACGGAACAGCAGGCCTTCGAGGATCACGGTAAACGCCGGGAAGCTGGCGAAGCCGAGGGTGGCGATGGCTACGCCAGCGACCTTGACGGCGATGAAGAAGCTGACCCAGTGGCCGGCCAGCAGCACGCCGCCGAGCAGCAGGCGGCGCATGTCGCGCCCGCTCAGGCGTTGCCAGCCGGGGCCGGTGAGGCTGGCGAACAGGGTCAGGGCGAGCACGGCGAACGCGGCGCGACCGAAGACGATGATGGCCGGGCTGGCGCTGGCGGCCAGTTTGCCGAACACGCCGGTCAGGCCGAAGAACAGTGCGCCGATGTGCAGGGCCCCGAGGGCGGTGCGGTGGTTCATGGTGGTCCTTGCGATCTTCGTGGTATTGGCCTGCCCTATCGCCGGCAAGCCGGCTCCCACAGGTACACCACAGCCCTCAAGCCAGTGATGTACCTGTGGGAGCCGGCTTGCCGGCGATAGGGCCGGTACAGGCGCAGTGTAAAACCTCAGGCTTGCTCGGTCTGTCGCAAGACTCGCCTCAGTTGTCGTCAGACTCTCGCCGCAACGCCACTGGCGAACAGCCGAACGCGCGCAGCATCGCCGCCGAGAACGCACTCTGCGAACTGTAGCCAACCTGCGCCGCGATCTCGCCCATCGGCAGCGCAGTCTGTCGCACCAACTGCCGCGCCTTGAGCAACCGCCGCTGGCGGATATAGTCCATCGGCGTCATCCCGCATTCGACGGTGAAGCGCGCATGCAGCCGGGCGCTGGACAGCCCTGCGATACGCGCAAGATCAGCGACCTGCAGCGGGTACGCGGCGTTGCGCTCGATATGGCTGTCGAACGCGGCATAAGGCAGCCGATGGCTGGGCGTGACCGTAGCCGAAGCGGTGGGATTCAAGCTGGCCAACAGCAGCACCGCACCTTGCCGGGCAATCAACGGGTCGTCCACCGGGCTTGCCGCCAGCCAGTCCACCAGTTGCTGCTGACGGTTGTCCAGGCCCAGGGCTGCCGGGCGGTCGAGCAGGCGGCGACTGGCGTCGGCATGCTCACCCAGTTGCTCGTGCAGCCAGTGATCGCCTGGCACATCGAGCACCAGGCAGTGGCTGCCGGTGTCACTACCACAGCTGTGATGGGTGCCGGCAGGTACGACCATGAGGCCCTGGCGAGCGACCCGGGCCCCTTGCCCCTGTACCTCGAAATCCAGGCGACCCTGCAGACCGAACACCAGCTGTGGGTGCTCGTGGCTGTGGGCGATCAGGTCGTCGCGGTAGTGGCGCAGGGAAAGAATCGGGCCGGCGGTCATGGGGCGTCCTCGCAGGGCAGGCAACCATTGTGCCCCATTCCCGACCCCTCATCACCCGTCACATCGCTGCCACCAACCTGTCACCTGGGCCTGCCAGTCTCCAGCAAACAGCGCCGGAGCCTGCCCATGACCCACGTCGAACTCTCTCGCCCTTCACTCAAGCAGCGTGTGCGCACGTTGTGGATTTCCGACGTTCACCTGGGCACGCGAGATTGTCAGGCCGAACACTTGTCGCAGTTTCTCAAGGGCTATCAGGCCGATCGCATCTACCTGGTCGGCGATATCATCGACGGCTGGAAATTGCGCGGCGGCATCTTCTGGCCGCAAGCCCACACCAATGTGATCCGCCGTTTGCTGACCATGAGCAAGCGGGGCACCGAGGTGATCTACGTCACCGGCAACCACGACGAGTTTCTGCGCCGTTATTCGAAGTTGATGCTTGGCAACATTCAACTGGTGGACGAGGCCGAGCACCTGACGGTGGATGGCCGCCGGCTGCTGGTGATCCACGGCGACCAGTTCGACGTGATTACCCGCTATCACCGTTGGCTGGCCTTCCTTGGCGACCGTGCCTACGAGGTCACCCTGGTACTCAACCGCTGGCTCAACCATTGGCGGGCGCGCTACGGCTATGGCTACTGGTCGCTGTCGGCCTATCTCAAGCACAAGGTCAAGGGTGCGGTGAACTTCATCAGCGATTTCGAGGACGCCATTGCCCACGAATGCACCCGGCGGGGTTTTCACGGGGTGGTGTGCGGGCATATCCACCACGCCGAAATCCGCAGGGTCGGCGAGGTGGAGTACCTCAACTGTGGCGATTGGGTCGAGTCATGCACGGCTTTGATCGAGCACTGGGACGGCAGCATCGAGTTGTATCGGCTGGCCGATGCCCAGGCGCGGCATGCCGAGCAGGCTGCCGCGCTGCGCGAACCTGCCTGAGGCGACCTAGAGGCTGATGCGCCCCAGCAGGATGTCTCGAAACATCGCGAAATCGCCGATCAGGCTGTACAGCGGGTGCTTGAAGGTGGCCGGGCGGTTCTTCTCGAAAAAGAAGTGCCCGACCCAGGCGAAGCCATAGCCGAACAGCGGCACGGCCAAGAGCAGCAACCACTTGCCACTGCCGATGGTGTAGGCCAGCAGGGCAATGACCAGGCTGGTACCGACGAAGTGCAGGCGTCGGCAAGTGGGGTTGCTGTGCTCCCCCAGGTAGTAAGGGTAGAACTCGGCAAAACTGCGAAACTGCGCTGTGCTGTTCATCGCAATGCTCCGGGATTATCACTTTTTCACAGGATACACGGCGTGGAGCCTGAATCGAGTCTAGAGTCACTGACGGAGCCGGCCAGTGACAATAGGCGCCAATTGAGTATCCTTAGGTTCACCGCATGAAGCGGTCAGCATAAGAAGCCTGTCATGAGTGAGAGAACCACGTCAGCCAGCTGGGCATCAGGGATCGTCAAGGCACTCGAGCTGGAAGGGCTCGATTGCCGTGCCATGTTCAAACAACTCGGGCTCGACTTCGCCGCCCTCGACGACCCGGATGCGCGTTTTCCGCAAGACTCCATGACCCGCCTGTGGCAGTTGGCGGTGGAACTGTCCGGCAATGAAGCCATCGGCCTGAACATGGCGCGGGTGGTGCGGCCGGCATCGTTCCATGTGGTGGGCTATGCGTTGATGTCGAGCCGCACCCTGGCCGAAGGTTTCGAGCGGCTGGTGCGCTATCAGCGCATCATCGCCGAAAGTTCCGACCTGAGCTTCCGTCTGGGCCCCGAAGGCTATTCCCTGATCCTTACCGTGCATGGCGATCATCTGCCGACAACCCGGCACAGTTCGGAGGCATCGCTGGCGTGCGCACTGGCCCTGAGCAAGTGGCTCAGCGGCCGCCCCATACAGCCCAGGCGGGTGCTGATCCAGGGGCCGCAACCGAAGAACATCGAACCCTACAAGGTGGCGTTCCATTCGCCCCTTGTGTTCGGCGCCGCCCACGATGCGCTGATCTTCGAACGCGCAGACATGGAGGCCCCGCTGCCAACCGCCAACGAAGCCATGGCGGTGCTGCATGACCGCTTCGCCGGCGAGTACCTGGCGCGTTTTTCCGAAAGCCGGGTAAGCCACCGTGTACGTCAGGTGCTGTGCCGCATCTTGCCCCAGGGCGAGCCCAAGCGGGAGACCCTGGCCCAGGCCCTGCACCTGTCCCAGCGCACCTTGCAGCGCCGCTTGCAGGAAGAGGGCACCAGTTTCCAGGCGTTGCTGGACGACACCCGCCGGGAGCTGGCCGAGCAATACCTCGCCCAGCCAGGCATGACCCTGCTGGAAACCGCCTACCTGCTGGGTTTTGCCGACCCCAGCAATTTCTACCGGGCGTTCCGTCGCTGGTTCGACGTTACCCCAAGCGAATTCCGCTCCCGTCTGGGCGCGGAACCCCTGGTACTCAGTGACGCCAGAACGCCGGCATACACAACACCAGCACCGTGATGATCTCCAGGCGACCGAGCAGCATGCCGCTGGCGAGGATCCACTTGGCAGCATCCGGCAGCGAGGCGTAGTTGCCCGAAGGGCCGATCACTTCACCCAGGCCCGGGCCGACACCCGAGACGGTGCCAGCGGCGCCCGTTAGCGCGGTCATCCAGTCAACGCCCAGCAGTGACAGCAGCAAAGCCATCACGCAGATGGTGATGGCGAAGAAGAACGAGAACGTCAGGATCGAACGCACGATTTCTTCGTCGAGGCGGTGGCCGTTGTACTTCTGCTTGATCACCGCGCGCGGGTGGATCAACTGGTTCAAGCTGGCCTTAAGCAGGATGTAGGCCACCTGGAAGCGGAAGATCTTGATGCCGCCGGCGGTGGAGCCGGAGCAGCCACCGACGAAGCCCAGGTAGAAGAACAGCATCAGCGAGAAGTTGCCCCACAGGCTGTAGTCGCCCAACGCAAAGCCGGTGGTGGTGACCACCGACGTCACGTTCAGCGCCACATGGCGCAAGGCATCCAGCCAGTGCAGTTTGGTGGTGGCCCAGTACCAGGTGCCCAGCACCAGCCAGGTGACCACCAGCATGCCGAGCAGCCCCTGGACCTGCTGGTCGCGGATCAGCGCCTTGCGGTTGCCGCGCAAGGTGGCCACGTACAGGGTGAACGGCATGCTGCCGAGGATCATGACCACCACGGCGACCCAGTGCACCGCCGGGATGTCCCATTTGGCCAGGGATTGGTCCGAGGTGGAGAACCCACCGGTGGAGATCGCCGACATGGCGTGGTTGATCGCATCGAACGGCTTCATGCCGGCCCACCAGAAGGCCACGGCGCCGAGCACCGAAAAACCGACGTAGACCCCGACGATCGACTTGGCGACCATGTGCGAGCGCGGCATGACCTTTTCCGAGCGGTCGGACGACTCGGTCTGGAACAGGCGCATGCCACCGATGCGCAGCAGCGGCAGGATCGCCACGGCCATGGCGATGAAGCCGATACCGCCGAGCCAGTGCAGCATCGAGCGCCACATCAGGATACCCGGCGACATGGTGTCCAGCCCGCTGAGCACGGTCGCGCCGGTGGCGGTGATGCCGGACATGCTCTCGAAGAAGGCATCGGTGTAGCTGATGTGCTGGGTCAGCAGGAAGGGCAGGGCGGCGAACACGCACACCACCAGCCAACTGCTGACGGTGAGCAGGTACATGTCGCGCGGGCGCAGGTGCACATGCTCCGGGCGGCCCTGCACGACCATCGCCAGGCCGGCGACGAAGGTGATCAGGCTCGACCAGAGGAACGACGGCATGTCGCCGGTGCGCTCGAAGATCACCAGGGTCGCCATGGGGACAACCATGCTGACTGCCAGGGTGATGAGGAAGATGCCGATGATGAAACCAATGATCCTTAAGGTCGGCAAGGCCATGTGATCTGCTCTGACTCTGAACGGAAGGGCGCCATTCTACCTATGGGTCTGGTGATGTAAACGCTAGAATGGCCGCACATTTACCAGCCAGGAGGGTAGCCGATGGAGGCTCTCGACGCATTGCTCAACCGTGTTTCCGTGCCACGCCTGACCGAACCTGCGCCCAATGCTGCCCAGCGCGAGGCGCTGTTCCAGGCGGCGCTGCGGGCGCCTGACCACGGTCAACTGCGGCCGTGGCGCTTCCTGACCATCGAGGGCCAGGGCCGCGAGAAACTCGGTGAGCTGTTCGCCCAGGCGCTGCAGAACAAGGGCGAAGCGAGCCAGGCTGCGCTGGACAAGGCGCGCGCCATGCCGTTGCGTGCGCCGTTGCTGATCGTGGTGATCGCCAAGTTGCAGGACCACTTCAAGGTGCCCAAGTCCGAGCAGCGCCTGGCCGCGGGCTGTGCGGCCCATGGCATCCTGATCGCGGCCTATGCCCAGGGCATCGGCGCGGTGTGGCGCACCGGCGACATGGCCTTCGATGCCTTTGTGCACCAGGGGCTGGCGATGGCCGAGAACGAGGAGGTGATCGGTTACCTGTATGTCGGTACGCCGCTGGCCGAGCCGCGCACGGCGCCGGTGCTGGAGACTGCAGCGTTCGTCAGCGCCTGGGGCGAGTGATGCACGGGGCCGCTCTGCGGCCCATCGCCGGCAAGCCGGCTCCCACAGGTATGGCACAAGCCTCAAGGCTAGCGCTGTACCTGTGGGAGCCGGCTTGTCGTGGCGACGAACCGCGGCGATGGGCTGCGCAGCAGCCCCTGTACCCCATCAAATGGTCGTAACAGTCACAGGCAGCTCCAGCCGAGCCACGAACCCACCCTGTGGATGATTCTCCAGCACCAGGCTGCCGCCATGGCGCTCCACCGCCTTGCGCGCGATCGCCAATCCCAACCCATGTCCCGCCGCCTCCTGCCCCGGCGCGCGGAAGAACGGTTCGCCCAACTGCGCCAGATGCTCCGCAGCCACCCCCGGCCCATGGTCGCGCACGCTCACCACGATCCGATCCTGCTCACGCTCGGCGCGAACCTCAATCGGTTGCCCCGACGGATTGAAGCGCAAGGCGTTGCGCAGCAGGTTGTCCACGGCCCGCTCGATCAAGGTCGGCCAGCCCTGTAGGGTCAGCCCTGGCTGCGCCTCCAGCTTCACCTCCTGCTCCGGTGCGCTGAGCTGGGCATCCTTGCGCACGCTGCCGAGCAAGGCATTCAGGTCGACGGGCTCGGCATGCGCCTGTTCGGCATCGACTCGGGCCAAGGTCAGGATCTCGCTGATCAGGTCTTCCAGGCGGTCGCACTCGCGGGTCAGGCGTGGCCACAGTGCCTGGCGTTGATCGGCCTCGGCCCGCTCGGCCAAGGCCAGGGCGATGCGCAGGCGGGCCAGGGGTGAGCGCAGTTCGTGGGAAACATCCCGCAGCAACTGGCGCTGGCTGCCGATCAGGCTCTGCAGACGAGCCCCCATCTTGTTGAAGTCCTTGGCCAGCACGCCGAACTCATCGCGCCGGGCCGCCAGGCGGGCCAGGCTGTTCTGCTGGTAGCTGGCCTGGCCGAGGTCGTGCACGGCGCTGCGCAGGCGGCTCAGTGGACGGGTGATGGACAGGGTCACCAGCAGGCTGAACAGGGTCAGCACCACCAGGGCAATGCCCAGGGCGCTCAGTGGCCAGAGCAGGCTCTCGCGGTGCCAGGCGTCCAGTTCGGGGTGAGGGATACGGTAGATCAGCAGGTAGGTTTCACCGCTCTCGGGGCTGGTGTATTCCTCGGTCAGGCGGCGCCACGGCAGGCGGCGCTGGTCATTGTGCTGGCGCGCCTCGAACGCGGCAGCACGGCGCGGGAAGGTTCCAGGCACCACCGCCTCGCCACTGTCATCGAGCACCTGCACGTCGATCTTGAAACGCTCTCTGCGTCGTTCCAGAAACATTTGCGCAGACTCTACGCCTTCCTGTTCGTAGTGCTTGGCCCAGTGGCTGGCCAGGGTGTTGAGGCCCGGGTGGCGGCTGAGGATCCAGGCGTCCTGGTTGAGCATGTGGCCCAGCAGGATCGACAGGCCAGCGACGAGGGTGATGGCCAGCCAGAAGCTGGCCAGGATGCGCCAGAACAGAGAACGCAAGAGCACCTCCTGTAAACGGGAAAAGCCCGGCCCGCGGGGGCGCGGGCCGGGCATCGGTGGGGCAGCTTACTGGGCCTTGTTGCCTTTTTCAGCTTTCCAGGCCTGGAATTCCTTCCATTCAGCCTTGCGTGCTTCTCGCTCTTTCTGCAATTCGTCGAACTTCTTCTGCTGGTCAGGCTTGAGCAGTGCGCGGACCTGGCTCTCGGTCTTGTCGTGGCTGGCCTTGAGCTCGTCCTTCATGGCTTTCTGTTCGGCGGCTGGCAGTTTGGCCATGTAGCGTTCGGTGATGTCGTGGCGGTTTTTCATCTGCTCGCCCATCAGCTTACGGATCTCCTGGCGCTGCTCACGGCTCAGGTCCAGTTGGGCGAAAGGCGCATCACCGCGATGATGCGGGCCGTCGTGGCGCGAGCCGCCTTCAGGCATGGCCATGGCCACGGTCGGCAGGGCGGCGGCGAACATCAGGGCGATAAGGGTCTTGCGCATGGTGTCTCTCCTTTCATAGGCCGGTGGTTACCGGATGAGCTCAGTCTAGGGAGATCAAGGTCAAGCGCGGTCAGGGAAGGGTAAAGGCTCGGTAAAGATGAGCAGGTCAGAGGCTGTAGTAATAGCCACGGCTGCGCAGAGCCACGATGCGCGGGCGACCGTCGGCGTGCGGGCCGATCTTCTTGCGCAGGTTGCTTACGTGCATGTCCAGGCTGCGGTCATACAGCGTCAATTTGCGACCCAGGCCGATTTGCGCGAGCTCCTGCTTGTCCAGCGGCTCGCCGGGTTGGCGCAGTAAGGCTTCGAGAATACGGCTTTCGGACAGGGTGAGGCTCATCTCCCGGCCGTCGATGCTGACCACGCCACGTACCGGGCTGAAAGCCAGGTCACCGATCTCCAGTTGCGTGGTGGCGGCCGTCGGGTGGCTGCGGCGCAGCACGGCCCGCAGGCGTGCGGTGAGTTCACGGGGGTCGCAAGGTTTGGCCAGGTAATCGTCGGCACCCAGTTCCAGGCCGAGAATACGGTCCAGCGGCTCGCCACGGGCCGAAAGCATCAGCACTGGCAACTCGGCATGCTCGCTGCGTAGCTGCTTGAGCAGCTCCAGGCCACTGCCGTCGGGCAGCATCACATCCAGCACCACGGCCGCGGGTTCGTGCTCGGCCAGGGCCTTGCGTGCGCTCTGGCCGTCGTGGCAGGCACGCACGGTAAAGCCTTCCTGGGTCAGCCAGCTGCCGAGCAGCTCGCAGAGTTCCTGGTCGTCATCAATCAGTAACAGCTCGCTCATGACTCACTCAATTCAAATCGACGGCGTCTGACGTATGCGCCAGAGGTAAAGATACAGCAGGCGCCGCCAATTCTTCGGTTATGGCAAGACTTGCTTGAATGGCTTGACGATGACCTTGTCATACACGCCGGCGGCAATGTACGGGTCGGCATCGGCCCAGGCCTGGGCGGCGGCGAGCGAATCGAACTCGGCGACGATCAGGCTGCCGCTGAAGCCGGCAACACCTGGGTCGTTGCTGTCGATGGCCGGGTGCGGGCCGGCCAGCACCACGCGGCCTTCTGCCTTGAGCTGCTGCAGGCGCTCGATGTGCGCCGGGCGTGCGGCCAGGCGTTTTTCCAGGGAGTTCGCGACGTCGCTGGCGATGATGGCGTAGAGCATGTCAATCCTTGGTCTTGGAGGTGGAAGGGTCGTCGTGCAGGTGGCGCGACAGGTACACACCCTGCGCCACCAGGAAGAGCACGGTCATGCCCAGGCTGCCGAACACCTTGAAGTCGACCCAGAAGTCCTGGAAGGTGAAGGCGACGAACAGGTTCGCCGCGCCGCAGAACAGGAAGAAGGCGATCCAGGCCAGGTTCAGGCGCGTCCACACGGCGTCGGGCAGGGTCAGGGCATGGCCCATGATGCGCTTGATCAGCACCCGGTCGCCGATGAAGTGGCTGCCGGCAAAGCCCAGGGCGAACAGCCAGTTGACCACCGGCGCCTTCCACTTGAGGAAGGTTTCGCTGTGGAAGGTCAGGGTCAGGCCGCCGAACACCAGGCAGGCGATCAGCGTCAGCCACTGGCCCTTCTCAAGCTTGCGCTGGCGCAGGAACAGCGCGCCGTAGACCAGCAGCGAGCTGGCGATCAGCATCGCCGTGGCGCTGTAGATGCCGCCGAACTCGAAGCTGTGGCCTGCGACTTCCATCGGGCGCGGGTCGAGCTTGTAGACGATGAAGAACAGCAGCAGCGGGATGAAATCGATGAATTGTTTCACAATGGCAGCCAGAATCAGGATGTGACGGCATAATAACAAACATCGATTCCAGCGAAAGCGCTCCTCCATGAATGTTGATCTGCACTGTCACAGCACGGCCTCCGATGGCGCCCTGTCGCCTGCGGTCCTGGTCGCCCGGGCCCATGAGCACGGGGTGCAGACCTTGTCCCTGACCGACCATGACACCCTCGAAGGCCTGCCAGAGGCGCGCCAGGCCTGTGCCGAGCTGGGCATGCGCTGGGTCAGTGGCGTGGAATTGTCGTGCACCTGGGGTGGCGCGACCATCCATGTGCTGGGCTATGACTTCCCGCTCGACGCCCCACCGTTGCTCGATGCCATCACGGCTTTGCACCGTGGTCGCTGGCTGCGCGCCGAAGAAATCGACAAACGGCTGTGCGCCAAGGGCATGCCGGGTGCCCTCGACGGCGCGCGCGCCGTGCAGCAGGAGCTGGGCGACAGCGGCAACGCACCTGCGCGGCCACATTTCGCCGAATTCCTGGTGCGTGCCGGGCACGTCAAGGACCGTGGTGAAGCCTTTCGCAAGTGGCTGGGGGCGGGCAAGCTCGGCGACGTCAAGCTGCACTGGCCGACCCTTGAAGAAACTGTTGCCACCCTGCGTCAGTCGAATGCCTGGGTGAGCCTGGCCCATCCCATGCACTACGATCTGACCCGCAGCAAGCGCAGGCGGCTGATTGCCGACTATATTCAGGCAGGCGGGCAGGCGCTTGAGGTGGTCAATGGGATGATGCCGGCCGAGCAGGTGGGCACGATGTCCATCCTCACCCGAGAGTTCGGCCTGCTGGCAAGCGCTGGCAGCGATTTCCACGGCCCCGGCACCTGGGGCGAGATCGGTGCCTACCGGCCATTGCCCGAGGACCTGCCACCTCTGTGGCGCCGATTTAGCCATGAACAGCCTTTGGCGGTATGAACAGGACGACTACGTGAGCCAATTTTTCCAGATTCATGCGGAGAACCCGCAGGCGCGCCTGATAAAACAGGCCGTCGAAATCATTCGCAAGGGCGGCGTGGTGGTGTATCCCACCGACTCGGCATACGCCTTGGGCTGCCAGATGGGCGACAAGAACGCGATCGAACGGGTTCGCCGCTTGCGCCAGCTGGACAAGCAACACAATTTCACCCTGTTGTGCTGCGACCTGTCGCAAATGGGGCTGTTCGCCAAGATCGATACCTCCACCTTCCGCCTGCTCAAGGCGCATGTTCCCGGGCCCTATACCTTCATCCTCAATGCCACCCGGGAAGTGCCGCGGCTGCTGATGCACGAGAAACGCCGTACCATCGGCCTGCGCGTACCGTCCAATCCGATTGTCCTGGCGCTGCTCGAAGAACTGGGCGAGCCGTTGATGAGCGTGAGCCTGATCTTGCCGGGCGACGAAGAACCCATGACCGATCCCTACGAGATCCGTCAGCGCCTGGAGCACCATGTCGACCTGATCATCGATGGCGGCTTCGGTGATCTGAAGGCCTCCACCATCATCGACCTGACCGGCGATGAACCTGCATTGATTCGCGAAGGCTGCGGCGACCCCACGCCGTTCCTGGTCAGCGCGTGAGCCAGCTGGACACCCCTGAGGCACCTGGCATCGAAGCCGAATCGCCGCAGCAGTTACAGTTGGCCCTGGTCTACGGCGAAGCGCTGACCGAGATGCCGGTGGACCTGTACATCCCGCCGGACGCCCTGGAAGTCATCCTCGAAGCCTTCGAGGGCCCGCTGGATTTGCTGCTGTACCTGATCCGCAAGCAGAACATCGACATCCTCGACATCCCCGTGGCGGAAATCACGCGCCAGTACATGGGCTACGTCGAGTTGATGAAGAGCGTGCGCCTGGAGCTGGCCGCCGAATACCTGGTGATGGCCGCGATGCTGGCCGAAATCAAGTCGCGCATGCTCCTGCCGCGCTCGACCGCGATCGAGGAAGAGGAGGGCGACCCGCGTGCCGAACTGATCCGTCGGCTGCAGGAGTATGAGCGGTTCAAGGCTGCCGCCGAGGGCCTCGACGAGCTGCCGCGGGTCGGCCGCGATGTCGTCGTGCCGCGTCTTGAAGCGCCCCAGGCCAAGGTGCGCAAGCTGTTGCCGCAGGTCAGCCTGGAGGAGCTGCTGGTGTCCATGGCCGAGGTCATGCGCCGCAACGACCTGTTCGAAAGCCACCAGATCACCCGCGAGACCCTGTCCACCCGTGAGCGCATGAGTGATGTGCTGGAGCGCCTCAAGGGGGGAGGTTTTGTGCCCTTCGTCGAGCTGTTCGGCGCCGAGGAGGGCAAGCTGGGCGTGGTGGTGACCTTCATGGCGATCCTCGAACTGGTCAAGGAGTCGCTGATCGAACTGGTGCAGAATGAGCCTTTTGCGCCCATCCATGTGCGGCTGCGCGCCGAGTCTGTCGAAGAAACCGATGAACCTGAATGACCCCCGCGACCTGGCGTCGCTGATCGAGGCTTTTCTGCTCGCCTCGGGCAAGCCGCAATCCCTCGAGCGCCTGTACGAGCTGTTCGAGGAGGCCGAGCGCCCCGAGCCGAAGGTCTTCAAGAAGGCCCTGGACGTGCTGGGCAAGTCCTGCGCTGGCCGTGCGTTCGAGCTCAAGGAAGTGGCCAGCGGCTATCGGCTGCAGATCCGTGAAAATTTCGCACCCTGGGTAGGCCGCTTGTGGGAGGAGCGTCCACAGCGTTACTCCCGTGCGCTGCTGGAGACCATGGCCTTGATTGCCTACCGTCAGCCGATTACCCGCGGTGAGATCGAGGATGTGCGTGGCGTGGCGGTCAACAGCAATATCATCAAGACCCTGATGGAGCGCGAGTGGATTCGCGTGGTTGGTCACCGTGAAGTGCCGGGTCGGCCGGCGATGTTCGCCACCACCAAGGCGTTTCTCGATCACTTCAACCTCAAGAGCCTTGAGGAGTTGCCGGCACTGGCCGAGCTGCGTGAGATGGAGCCGGAGCCGCTGCTCGACCCGGATGACGCGCCGGTGCCAGCGCATCTGCAGGCGCTGGCCGATGCCAGCCTGGGTGAAGATGAGGGGGGTGAGGAGCCGAAGGAGGAGACCAGTTTCCGCAGCCTGCTGGTGGAGCTGGATGCCATGGAAGAGGGGCTGAAGACCGATTTCGATGATTTGCGCGAAGAAGAGCCCGAGGCCTCGGTGGAGGATAAGGGCAAGGCAGAGCCCTGAGTTTTGTGCGGCCTGTACTGGCCCTATCGCCGGCAAGCCGGCTCCCACAGGTCCAGTGCAGTATTCAGAGGCTGTGGTGCATCTCAGGCACAGCGCAGGTTTCACAGGCTGTGATGTCCCTGTGGGAGCCGGCTTGCCGGCGATAGGGCCCGTGCAGACAAAGCACAAACCATCGGGCAGAAAATCCCTGCCAGCCACACAAAACCCACTACGCTCCACTGCGCGAACCGCGTATGATGCGCGGCCTTTTGGCGCTTCCGTCGCCAGAACCTGATTTTTCATTCCTACACCGGGAGGTGCCCAGATGAGTGAGCAAGACCTGCAAAATACCGAAATCACCCCGCCAGCCGGCGAAAAGCTGCAGAAAGTGCTGGCGCGTATCGGCGTGGGCTCGCGCCGTGACGTCGAGGCCTGGATCAGCCAGGGCCGCATCAAGGTCAACGGCGTCGAGGCCACCCTCGGCCAGCGCGTCGACCTGCATGACGCCATCGCCGTCGACGGCAAGCTGATCAAGCGTGAGGAGGCCGCCGAGGCCACCCGCCGGGTGATCATGTACAACAAGCCCGATGGCGAGATCTGCACCCGTGACGACCCGGAAGGCCGTCCGACCGTGTTCGACCGCCTGCCGCGTCCGAAAGAAGGCCGCTGGATCAACATCGGTCGCCTGGACATCAACACCACCGGCCTGCTGCTGTTCACCACCGACGGTGAGCTGGCCAACCGCCTGATGCACCCGTCCTACGAGATGGACCGCGAATACGCGGTGCGTGTGCGTGGCGAGGTCGACGACGAGATGATCGAGCGCCTGAAAGCGGGCGTGATGCTCGAAGACGGTCCCGCCAAGTTCACCGACATCCAGAAGGCACCGGGCGGCGAAGGCTTCAACCACTGGTACCACTGCGTGGTGATGGAAGGCCGCAACCGCGAAGTCCGTCGCCTGTGGGAATCCCAGGGCATGGTAGTCAGCCGCCTCAAGCGCGTGCGCTTCGGCCCGGTGTTCCTCAACTCCGACCTGCCGATGGGTCGCTGGCGTGAAATGAGCCAGGGCGAGATCGACATCCTGGCCGCCGAAGTAGGCCTGCAGCCGGTGGCGCTGCCTGCCATGAACCTCAAGGCCAAGGACAAGATGGAGCGCCTGCAGCGCAAGTCGAGCCGTCCATTGGGCCGTGGCGAGCGCGTGCGCAACCTGCGCCCGTCGCATGAAGCCGGTGCTGCTGCTGCCGAGCGCCCTGCACGCCAGCCGCGTGAAGAAGCGCCACGCAAGAGCCGTGGCAGCGCCGTTGCCGAGCGCCCGAGCGACATGCGCAAGCGCCCAGCCAAGCCTGAGGGTGGCAAGCCAGCAGGTCGCGGTCGCGGCAAGCCGCGCGGCTGATCCGCATCGGCCATGATCAAAAGCCAGCCTTCGGGCTGGTTTTTTTGTGCCTGTTTTCCAAGGTCGACTGCGCTCCCCTGTGGGAGCCGGCTTGCCGGCGATTGGCCGCAAAGCGGCCCAAGATATTGAGAAAAAACAATTTTTCGGACGACTGGCAAGTTTTCAAACCGCCCTGTAAAGAAATTTGTACAAATTCCCCCGCTTTCCTTGGTCGGTCTGGTTTTCTGTAAACAGATCTTGCCGCGCCCACTCTCGAAAGCCGGCGCCCCAGTCCGCCCCCCTATTGCTCAAACCCCCGTCCCCACGCTGTTATAGCGTCCATTGCCATGTGCAGAAGCCCGACCACAGAGTCGGGCACATAGAACAACAAATGGAGGCGCCATGTACGCCGATCACCTCGCCTTTGAAGGCTTCCACCACAGGATCGCTGCGTTTTTCCCCCGGGAATTGACGCAACGCGTTGACGCCTGCGCGCTCGCAGGGGTATACAGTGCGCCGCGTTTTACCTGTGACCCTTTTGCGTACCGCGCACTCTTGCTCACACCCGGTTGATCCGCCCTGGCGGCGCCCGTGTGCAAGAAACCCAAGGTAACCACCTTGCCCATTCCGCTGCGCCACGAGCGCGGTGGGTCCGATTCCGTCACAGATAAAAACAATGCAGGTGACTTCGTTCATGAGTGAACAAAACATGCATTCAGGCGAGCTCAAGCGGGGCCTGAAGAACCGCCATATCCAGTTGATCGCCCTTGGCGGCGCGATTGGTACCGGCCTGTTCCTCGGCTCGGCAGGCGTGATGAAATCCGCCGGCCCGTCGATGATCCTCGGCTACGCCATCTGCGGTTTCATCGCCTTCATGATCATGCGCCAGCTTGGCGAGATGATCGTCGAAGAGCCGGTGGCCGGTTCGTTCAGCCACTTCGCCCACAAGTACTGGGGCGGTTTCGCCGGCTTCCTGTCGGGTTGGAACTGCTGGGTGCTGTACATCCTGGTGGGCATGTCGGAACTCACGGCGGTTGGCAAGTACATCCACTACTGGTGGCCGGAGATCCCGACCTGGGTGACGGCGGCCGGTTTCTTCCTGCTGATCAACGCCATCAACCTGATGAACGTGAAGGTCTTCGGCGAAGCCGAGTTCTGGTTCGCCATCATCAAGGTGGCGGCCATCGTCGGCATGATCGGCCTGGGTGCCTACCTGCTGACCAGCGGCAGCGGCGGCCCCGATGCCTCGGTGACCAACCTGTGGGCCCATGGCGGCTTCTTCCCGCATGGTGTCAGCGGCCTGGTCATGGCCTTGGCGTTCATCATGTTCTCGTTCGGCGGCCTGGAAATGCTCGGTTTCACCGCCGCTGAGGCCGACAAGCCGAAAACCGTGATCCCCAAAGCGATCAACCAGGTCATCTACCGCATCCTGATCTTCTACATCGGTGCGCTGGTGGTGCTGTTGTCGCTGACCCCATGGGACAACCTGGTCGCCAGCATCGACGCGTCCGGCGGCAGCTACGGCAGCAGCCCGTTCGTGCAGGTGTTCTCGTTGCTGGGCAGCGATGTGGCTGCACACCTGCTGAACTTCGTGGTCTTGACTGCGGCGCTGTCGGTGTACAACAGCGGCACCTATTGCAATGCGCGCATGCTGCTGGGCATGGCCGAGCAGGGTGACGCCCCGGCGGCCCTGGCCAAGGTCGACAAGCGCGGTGTGCCGGTACGCTCGATCCTGGTGTCGGCAGCCGTGACCCTGATTGCGGTGCTGCTGAACTACTTCATTCCGCAGAATGCGCTGGAGCTGCTGATGTCGCTGGTGGTCGCGACCCTGGTGATCAACTGGGCGATGATCAGCTACTCGCACCTGAAGTTCCGCCAGCACCTCGACCGCACTGGCCAGAAGCCGCTGTTCAAGGCGCTGTGGTACCCCTACGGCAACTACATCTGCCTGGCCTTCGTGGTGCTGATCCTGGGCATCATGCTGCTGATCCCGGGTATCCAGGTGTCGGTGTATGCGATTCCGGTATGGCTGATGGTGATGTTCCTGGCCTACGCCATCAAGTCCAAGCGCCGGCCGCAGGTCAATGGCACGGCTGCTGGTACTGCGGCCAAGTAAAGGCTGCGGGCGGTAGACGCAAACCCGATGTCAGGTGACTGGCATCGGGTTTTTTGTTGTCTGCACTGGCCCTATCGCTGGCAAGCCAGCTCCCACAGGTACAGCGCTGATTTCAAGAACTGTGGTGTCCCTGAGGGAGCTGGCTTGCCAGCGATAGGGCCAGTGCAGGCTGAAAGGCTCTCAGATCTGTTCGAGCAACCAGCTACGAAACGCTCGCAACGAAGGCAGCGCCTCATTTCTCGGCGGGTAGATCAGGTAATAACTGCGCTGGCTGGCAAACGCCGCCCCGGGGCTGAACAGCTCACCCTTGGCCAATTCCTCCTCCACCAGAATGCGCGGCACCAACCCGATCCCAATCCCGGCCCGCACCGCCTGGATCAAATGCGAGGTCAATTCGAAACTCGGCCCCAGGCGCATCGCTCGGTGCGGCAAGCCATGATGCGAGAACCATTCGCCCCAGGCATGCGGGTTGTTGGCGACGTTGAGCAATACCTCTTCGCTGACCCGCGCGGGTGGCCAGTCCTGGGCTTGCGCGCCGGCCTGCGGCGGCAGGATCACCACCAGTTCCTCGGCGTGCAGGCGATGGCAGATCAATCCGGGCAGGTCATGGCTGGCCACGCCGATGGCAGCGTCGATCTCGCTGGTGTCGAAGTTGATGGCTTCGATCCGTGAATGGATATGCACCAGCATCCCCGGGTGGGCGCTATAGAACGCGTGCAGGCGCGGCAGCAGCCACTTGGAACCGAAGGTGGGCAAGGTGGCCAGGCGCAGGGTGCCGACCCCGGACTGATAGGCCAGGGCCTGCAGCGTGGCGCTGCGGATGCGCCCCAATGCTTCGCTCAACTCGCGCTGGTACAGCCGGCCCACATCGGTCAGTTGCACCTGGCGGCCTTCGCGACGGAACAGGGTCAACCCCAGTTGCTGCTCCAGCGCCTGCACCTGGCGGCTGACCGCGCTCTGGGTCAGAGACAGTTCGGCGGCGGCACGGGTGTAGCTTTCATGCCGGGCAGCGGCCTCGAAAGCCAGCAGCAGTGACATGGACGGGGTCAGGTGGCGGTAATTCATTCACAAAAGTCATCGATAGCGGCAGGATTATCCGTTTGCCCCTGAGGCGAAACTACAGGAACATTGGCCTATACGTCATCCCTGCCTGCATCGACCTATGCCGGGATGACAGGATTCCCGTGAATTAGCCCAAATCAAGAGGCCATCCTTCGATGATCGCCCAGCTGCCGACCCTTGCGCCGACCGCCGCTTACCCCGAATTCCTCGAAGCCCTGCGCAACAGCGGCTTCCGTGGCCAGATCAGTGCCGACTACGGCACCCGCACGGTGCTTGCCACCGACAACTCGATCTATCAGCGCCTGCCCCAGGCTGCAGTGTTCCCGCTGGACGCCGACGACGTGGCGCGGGTCGCCACGCTGATGGGCGAGCCGCGTTTCCAGCAGGTCAAGCTGACCCCGCGTGGCGGTGGCACCGGTACCAATGGTCAGTCGCTGACCGACGGCATCGTCGTCGACCTGTCGCGGCACATGAACAAGATCCTCGAAATCAACGTCGAGGAACGCTGGGTGCGGGTCGAGGCGGGTACGGTCAAGGACCAGCTCAATGCCGCGCTCAAGCCGCACGGGCTATTCTTCGCGCCCGAGCTGTCCACCTCCAACCGCGCCACCGTCGGCGGCATGATCAACACTGACGCCAGCGGCCAGGGCAGTTGCACCTACGGCAAGACCCGCGATCACGTGCTCGAACTGCACAGCGTGCTGCTCGGTGGCGAGCGCCTGCACAGCCTGCCGATTGGTGATGCCGCGCTGGAACAGGCTTGTGCCGCCAGCGGCCGGGTCGGCGAGGTGTACCGCATGGCCCGGGAAATCCAGGAAACCCAGGCCGAGCTGATCGAGAGCACCTTCCCCAAGCTCAACCGTTGCCTGACCGGTTATGACCTGGCGCACCTGCGCGACGAACAGGGCCGGTTCAACCTCAACAGCGTGCTGTGCGGTGCCGAAGGCTCGTTGGGCTACGTGGTGGAAGCCAAGCTCAACGTGCTGCCGATTCCCAAGTACGCGGTGCTGGTGAACGTCCGCTACGCAAGCTTCATGGACGCCCTGCGCGATGCCAATGCGCTGATGGCGCACAAGCCACTGTCGATCGAGACGGTGGACTCCAAGGTGCTGATGCTGGCGATGAAGGACATCGTCTGGCACAGCGTTGCCGAATACTTCCCGGCAGACCCCGAGCGTCCGACCCTGGGCATCAACCTGGTGGAGTTCTGCGGCGACGAGCCGGCCGAGGTCAATGCCCGCGTCGAGGCCTTCATCGAGCACCTGCAGCGCGATACCGGCGTCGAGCGCCTGGGCCATACCCTGGCCGAAGGTGCCGAGGCGGTGACCCGCGTCTACACCATGCGCAAGCGCTCAGTGGGCCTGCTTGGCAACGTCGAGGGTGAAGTACGTCCGCAGCCGTTTGTCGAAGACACCGCCGTGCCGCCGGAGCAGTTGGCCGACTACATCGCCGATTTCCGTGCGCTGCTCGACGGCTACGGCCTGGCCTACGGCATGTTCGGCCACGTCGATGCCGGCGTGCTGCACGTACGCCCGGCGCTGGACATGAAAGACCCGGCCCAGGCGGCGCTGGTCAAGCCGATCTCCGATGCCGTGGCGGCGTTGACCAAAAGCTACGGTGGCCTGCTCTGGGGCGAGCATGGCAAGGGCCTGCGTTCGGAGTACGTGCCGGAGTACTTCGGCGAGCTGTACCCCGCGCTGCAGCGCCTGAAGGGCGCATTCGACCCGCACAACCAGCTCAATCCCGGCAAGATCTGCACCCCGCCGGACAGTGCCGAGGGCCTGACCAAGGTTGACGGCGTGACCCTGCGCGGTGATCTCGACCGCACCATCGACGAGCGCGTCTGGCAGGACTTCCCCAGTGCCGTGCACTGCAACGGCAACGGCGCCTGCTACAACTACGACCCCAACGACGCCATGTGCCCGTCGTGGAAGGCCACCCGTGAACGTCAGCATTCGCCCAAAGGCCGTGCCTCGTTGATGCGCGAGTGGCTGCGCCTGCAAGGCGAAGCGAACATCGACGTGCTGGCCGCGGCGCGCAACAAGGTGTCGTGGCTCAAGGGCCTGCCGGCGCGTCTGCGCAACAACCGCGCGCGCAGCCAGGGGCAGGAAGACTTCTCCCATGAAGTGTACGACGCCATGGCCGGCTGCCTGGCGTGCAAATCGTGCGCGGGGCAGTGCCCGATCAAGGTCAACGTGCCGGACTTCCGCTCGCGTTTCCTCGAGCTGTATCACGGCCGCTATCAGCGCCCACTGCGTGACTACCTGATCGGCTCGCTGGAATTCACCATCCCTTACCTGGCCCACGCGCCGGGGCTCTACAACGCGGTGATGGGTTCGAAGTGGGTGAGCAAGCTGCTGGCGGAGCAGGTCGGCATGGTCGACAGCCCGCTGATCAGCCGCTTCAACTTCCAGTCCACCCTGACCCGTTGCCGGGTCGGCGTGGCCAGCGTGCCAGCGCTGCGCGAACTGACGCCAGCCCAGCGCGAGCGCAGCATCGTGCTGGTGCAGGACGCCTTCACCCGCTACTTCGAGACGCCGCTGCTGGCTGCGTTCATCGAGCTGGCCCACCGCCTTGGCCACCGGGTATTCCTGGCGCCTTACAGCGCCAACGGCAAGCCGCTGCATGTGCAGGGCTTCCTCGGCGCCTTCGCCAAGGCTGCCATCCGCAATGCCACCCAACTCAAGGCCTTGGCCGACTGTGGCGTGCCGCTGGTGGGCCTGGATCCGGCGATGACTCTGGTCTACCGCCAGGAATACCAGAAGGTGCCGGGGCTTGAAGGCAGCCCGAACGTGCTGCTACCACAGGAATGGCTGATGGACGTTTTGCCCGAGCAGGCACCGACCGCGCCAGGCAACTTCCGCCTGATGGCGCACTGCACCGAGAAGACCAACGTGCCGGCGAGTACCAAGCAATGGGAGCAGGTGTTCGCCCGCCTGGGCCTGAAGCTGGTGACCGAGGCCACGGGGTGCTGCGGCATGTCCGGCACCTATGGGCACGAGGCGCGTAACCAGGATACTTCGCGGACGATCTTCGAGCAGTCGTGGGCGACCAAGCTGGACAAGGAGGGTGAGGCACTGGCGACCGGTTATTCGTGCCGCAGCCAGGTCAAGCGCATGACCGAGCGGCAGATGCGTCACCCGCTGGAAGTGGTGTTGCAGTACGCGCAGCGCTGATCTTCAGGGCCCTATCGCCGCGGTTCGTCGCCACGACAAGCCGGCTCCCACAAACCTGTGGGAGCCGGCTTGTCGTGGCGACGAACCGCGGCGATAGGGCCAGTAGCCCCACTCAAGCTTCACGCCCCTTGTTGCGCCCGGCACGCGCCTGCCTGTACAGATACAAGCTCAACACCAACCCGCAACAGGCCGCCGCCGCCGCGAACAGAAACATCGAAGCAAACCCGAACCCCGACGCCACCGCCCCCACCAGCGGCCCGGTAATCCCCAGCGACAAGTCGATGAACAGCGAATACGCCCCCACCGCCGCCCCGCGGTTGGCCGCCGAAACCTGGTTCACCGCTTCCACGCCCAGCGCCGGGAACACCAACGAGAAACCAAACCCGCTCAGCGCCGCACCGGCCAGCGCCATCTCTGCGCTGGGCGCAAGCCACAGCATCAGCAGGCCCAATGTTTCCACCGCCAGGCAAACAATGGCCACGCGAAACCCGCCAATCCGGTTGATCAGGTTGCCGAACAACAACCGCGCACTGATGAAGCTGGCGCCGAACAGGCTCAGGGTCAGGGCGGCGTTACCCCAGCCGCGGCTGGCGTAGTACAGGGTGATGAACGTGGCGATGGTGCCGAAGCCGATCGAGCCCAGGGCCAGTCCCGAGCCATGCGGGAACACCTTGCCCAGCACCCGCAGGAACGGCAGGCGCACGCCACTGACGACCGGAGCAGCGCGCTTGGGCCAGGCCAGCAGCAGGCCGACGACACCCAGCAGGATGATGCTCGCGCCCATGCTCCACAGGCCCAGGCTCTTGACCATCAGCACGCCCAGCGGCGCGCCGACGGCCAGTGCGCCATAGCTGGCGATGCCGTTCCAGGAAATGACCTTGGCGGTGTTTTCGGCGCCGACCCGGCCGATGCCCCAGCCAATCGAGCCAGAGCCCACCAGGCTCTCGGCGCTGCCCAGCACCAGGCGGCCCACCAGCAGGCAGGCCAGGCTCACCCAGGGCAGGTGGGTCAGAAAGGCGCAGGCCAGCATGAACACGCCGCTCAAGCCGCAGCCGAACAGCCCGTACATGACCGCCTTCTTGCTGCCCAGGTTGTCGATGATGCGGCTCGCGGTGGGACGGCTGAGCAACGTCGCCAGGTACTGCACGCTGATCACCAGGCCCGCGACCACGGCGCTGAAGCCCAGTTCGTTGTGCACATAACCCGGCAGCACGGCCAGGGGGATGCCGATGTTCAGGTAGCCGATGAAGGTGAACAGGACGATGGAAACCACTTGCGCGGTGATCGCAAGCTGGGAGGGGGCAGGCGCGGACATGAAGAATCCAATGGGCAATAGGCAGGCGTGAACCCTGCGATGATAACTACCCAGGGATGATCTGTGGGAGAGGGTTGCATGAAGAATGCCTGTACCAGCAGGCTGCCGATCAAGGCTGGACGGTGTGAAAACTTAGATGACGGGGGTGGCCCGCAGGTCAGCCGTTTTCACACAGCCGATGGGGGTGCGCAGTTATTCCTGATCAGCGCTGGATTGATCGTCGCCATCCTCGACGGCAGGCGTCGGTTCGGAGTGGGCGGCAACGGTTTGCTCTTCGGGGTTCAGGCTTGGGAAGGGAAAATTCGGGATCTCATGCATCTCGTCGTTCCTCGCAAGTGTGAGTGAAAAGTCTGCGGCAGGCGCGGTTCGAGCTTCGGAAAGCTGGGGCAGGATACACAAGTCTGGATGACAGTTTGTAATTAATTCCCGGTCGCTTGTCGGTTTTGCGTGCGGATACCGGACATGTTTCCCAATGAAAAAGGGCCGCTGCGCGGCCCTTTTTTCAGGTTACTTACGGCCTTCAGCCGTTTCGGCAACCTTGTCTGTGCGAGCGCACATGATGAAGTCGTTGCGGTGCAGGCCCTTGATCGAGTGGCTCCACCAGGTCACGGTGACCTTGCCCCACTCGGTCAGCAGGCCCGGGTGGTGGCCTTCGGCTTCAGCGATCTCGCCCACGGCATTGGTGAAGGCCAGGGCGTGCTTGAAGTTCTTGAACAGGAACACGCGCTCCAGCTCCATGTGGCCGTCGCGTACTTCGATGTTCCAGTCCGGGATCTCGCGGATCAGCTCGGCCAGCTCGTCGTCGGTGACTTTCGGCGCATCGGCGCGGCAGGCTTCGCAATGGGCTTGGTTCAAGGCATTCATGGGTACTTTTCCGGTTCGAGTTGTTATCGAGAGGGCTCAGGCAGCCTGCTTGGGTGGAAACTTCGGCGCATGCAGCCCCAGCTTCATGGCTTGCTGGACCATGCCCATGATGTCTTCGTGGGCCAGGTCGAACAGCCGCTTGAGGTTTGGCAGCACGAAGTACAGCGGCTGCAGGATGTCGATGCGGTACGGGGTGCGCATGGCTTCGATCGGGTCGAAGGCCTGGTGCTCCGGCTCGCCTGACAGACTGTAGACGGTCTCCTTGGGCGAGGAGAGGATGCCACCGCCGTAGATCTTGCGACCTTGCGGGGTTTCCATCAGGCCGAATTCGATGGTCATCCAGTACAGCCGCGCCAGGTACACGCGTTGTTCCTTGGTCGCGGCCAGGCCCAGCTTGCCGTAGGTGTGGGTGAATTCGGCGAACCAGGGGTTGGTCAGCAGCGGGCAGTGGCCGAAGATCTCGTGGAAGATGTCCGGTTCCTGCAGGTAGTCCAGTTCTTCCGGTGTACGGATGAAGGTGGCGACCGGGAAGCGTTTGCTGGCCAGCAATTCGAAGAAGGTCTGGAAGGGGATCAGTGCCGGTACCCGAGCAACCTGCCAGCCGGTGGTGGCGCCCAGCACCTTGTTGATCTCGCCCAGTTGCGGGATACGGTCATGGGGCAGCTTGAGCTGGTCGATGCCGTCCAGGTACTCCTGGCACGCGCGGCCTTCGATGACCTTCAGCTGGCGGGTGATCAGTGTGTTCCACACCGCATGCTCTTGCTGCGGGTAGTCGATAAAACCATGCGCATCGGGCTCGCGTGCCACGTATTGCGTCTGTTTCATGTGGCTCTCCTGGTGAGGGCATTCTTGTTATGTCCACGACATACACCAGAAATATCCCGCATCCGCATGATTTGCACGGGGTTGGCAGGTAGTGCAGAGGGCCTGTCGATCTTCATTTCGTAACGATTATTTTACAAAGCGGGCGGCATGCCGGAAAATTCGGCACATCGAGCTGCTGAAAGCTTCAATTTTGTCAGCTTATCTTTACGAATTTTCCAGGCGAGGTTGAAATACTTCGCCGCTTCGAGAGCAATCATGCGTATCAAAGTGCATTGCCAGAACCGCATCGGCATCCTCCGCGACATCCTCAATCTGCTGGTGGAATACGGTATCAACGTGCTGCGCGGCGAGGTGGGAGGGGACCATGGCAATGCCATCTACCTGCACTGCCCGAATCTCATCAACTTGCAGTTCCAGGCATTGCGGCCCAAGTTCGAGTCGATCGCCGGGGTGTTCGGGGTCAAGCGTGTCGGCCTGATGCCCAGCGAGCGGCGGCACATGGAGCTCAATGCACTGCTGGGTGCCCTGGACTTCCCGGTGCTGTCGGTGGACATGGGCGGCAGCATCGTCGCCGCCAACCGTACCGCTGCGCAGTTGCTCGGCGTGCGCGTCGACGAAGTGCCAGGCATGCCATTGGCGCGCTATGTGGAGGATTTCGATCTGCCGGAGCTGGTGCGGGCCAACAAGTCACGGATCAATGGCCTGCGCATTAAGGTCAAGGGGGATGTGTTCCTGGCTGACATCGCACCGTTACAGTCCGAGCACGACGACAGTGAGGCGCTGGCGGGTGCGGTACTTACCCTGCATCGCGCCGATCGCATCGGCGAGCGCATCTATAACGTGCGCAAGCAGGAGCTGCGGGGCTTCGACAGCATCTTCCAGAGTTCACGGGTGATGGCTGCGGTGGTGCGTGAGGCGCGGCGCATGGCGCCACTGGATGCGCCGTTGCTGATCGAAGGCGAAACCGGTACGGGCAAGGAGCTGCTGGCCCGTGCTTGCCACCTGGCCAGCCCGCGTGGGCAGGCACCGCTGATGGCGCTCAACTGTGCCGGGCTGCCGGAATCCATGGCCGAGACCGAGCTGTTCGGTTACGGCCCTGGGGCATTCGAGGGCGCACGCGCCGAAGGCAAGCTAGGGCTGCTGGAGCTGACTGCCGGCGGCACGTTGTTCCTCGACGGGGTCGGCGAGATGAGCCCGCGCCTGCAGGTGAAACTGCTGCGTTTCCTGCAGGACGGATGCTTTCGTCGGGTCGGTAGTGATGAAGAGGTGTACCTCGATGTGCGGGTGATCTGCGCCACTCAGGTGGACCTGTCCGAGCTGTGCGCCCGCGGCGAGTTTCGCCAGGACCTGTACCACCGCCTCAACGTGCTGTCGCTGCATATTCCGCCGCTGCGTGAGTGCATGGACGGGCTCGAAGGGTTGGTGCAGCACTTCCTCGACCAGGCCAGCCGGCAGATCGGCTGCGCCATGCCGCGCCTGGCACCGGCGGCGATGGACAAACTGGCGCAATATCATTGGCCGGGCAATGTGCGGCAACTGGAAAACGTATTGTTCCAGGCGGTATCGCTCTGTGAAGGCGGGGTGGTTAAAAGCGAGCACATCCGTTTGCCGGATTATGGCGTGCGGCAACCCTTGGGCGAATTTTCCCTGGACGGGGATCTTTCGCAGATTGTCGGACGATTTGAAAAGGCGGTGTTGGAAAGTTTGATGGGTGAATACCCAAGTAGCCGTGCATTGGGCAAAAGATTGGGTGTTTCGCACACGACCATTGCCAATAAGTTGCGGGACTATTCCCTTGGCAAGTCGGGTGAATGAACTAAGGATCTTTGGATTGCAAGTTGCATCCCTGTGGGAGCCGGCTTGCCGGCGATGAGGCTTGCGCAGGCAAAAGGGGGTAGCCCCTGTCGCCGGCAAGCCGGCTCCCACAGAAAAACCACAGCGTTCAAAGCCTGTGGTTTGCCTGAGTTAGAAGGTCTCAGCCGTTGGAGCAACCGTTCCCCATCACGCGGTATTCAAGAATGTGCTTCTGGCCCTGGGAGTCCTCGTAGGTCATCCGAGCGGGCACGACTTCGCAGACATTTGGCACTTCGCTCATGGAAATGACGCGAGCGATGTCCAGGTGCTGCGAGTAACTGTACTGTTCAACCGGAATCTGCTCGACATCTTTTGCCTCGCCGGCGATTGCCGCGCTGCAAAGACCGCCAAGTACCAATACCAGTAAAGCTTTCATCTTCAATTTACCTGTCTAAGGTCGTGAGGGGGCACGCGGCGCTTGTGACGCCGCGAGTACAGCCAAGTTTTAACTTTCGGGATTAGAGAGGGATTAACGTGTGCCTTCGTGGGGGCTGTTGCCGGTAGTTAATCGCCTTGCCGTTGCTGGCGAGGTGAATCTTATGCCTCGGCAACTAAGGGAAACAGATAGTGTTTTGATAAAGTTTTTTTGCCTTTTGACAGAATCTGTAACAATCCCCCGGCAAGATCCTCCTCATTTTTACCTCGCAGGGCCGCCGGCCGCGGGCTAGAGCTGTCCCCTCCAAGCCCCGAAGATTTTTCCCGTCGCGCTACTACCATCGTCGAATGGCTTTTGCCGCTCTGGTACAGTTACAAACGATTCCATACAAAAACAATTACACCGAGGTAACACAGATGAGTGCGGCTCCACTGTATCCCGTTCGTCCCGAGGTTGCGGCCACTACCCTGACCGACGAGGCCACCTACAAGGCCATGTACCAGCAATCGGTGATCAACCCGGACGGCTTCTGGCGCGAGCAGGCCCAGCGTCTCGACTGGATCAAGCCATTCACCAAGGTCAAGCAGACTTCCTTCGACGATCACCATGTCGATATCAAGTGGTTTGCCGATGGCACTCTGAACGTTTCCTCCAACTGCCTGGACCGCCACCTCGAAACCCGCGGCGACCAGCTAGCAATCATCTGGGAGGGCGACGACCCTTCCGAGCACCGCAACATCACCTACCGCGAACTCCACGAGCAGGTCTGCAAATTTGCAAACGCCCTGCGTGGCCAGGATGTGCACCGTGGTGACGTGGTAACCATCTACATGCCGATGATCCCGGAAGCGGTGGTAGCCATGCTGGCCTGTGCCCGCATCGGTGCCATTCACTCGGTGGTCTTCGGCGGCTTCTCGCCGGAAGCGCTGGCCGGGCGCATCATCGACTGCCGCTCCAAGGTGGTGATCACCGCCGACGAAGGTGTGCGCGGTGGCCGTCGTACCCCGCTCAAGGCCAACGTCGACCTGGCGCTGACCAACCCTGAAACCAACAGCGTGCAGAAGATCATCGTGTGCAAGCGCACCGGCGGCGACATCGCCTGGCACCAGCACCGTGACATCTGGTACGAAGACCTGATGAAAGTCGCTTCCAGCCACTGCGCGCCGAAAGAGATGGGCGCCGAGGAAGCACTGTTCATCCTTTATACCTCTGGCTCCACCGGCAAGCCGAAGGGTGTGCTGCACACCACCGGCGGTTACCTGGTGTACGCCGCGCTGACCCATGAGCGGGTGTTCGACTACCGCCCGGGCGAAGTCTACTGGTGCACCGCCGACGTCGGCTGGGTGACCGGCCACAGCTACATCGTCTACGGCCCGCTGGCCAACGGCGCGACCACGTTGCTGTTCGAAGGCGTGCCGAACTACCCGGACATCACCCGCGTGTCGAAGATCGTCGACAAGCACAAGGTCAACATCCTCTACACGGCCCCGACCGCCATCCGCGCGATGATGGCCGAGGGCGAGGCCGCAGTGGCCGGTGCTGATGGTTCCAGCCTGCGGTTGCTTGGATCGGTGGGCGAGCCGATCAACCCCGAAGCCTGGAACTGGTACTACAAGACCGTGGGCAAGGAGCGCTGCCCGATCGTCGACACCTGGTGGCAGACCGAGACCGGCGGCATCCTGATCAGCCCGCTGCCGGGCGCCACCGGCCTCAAGCCGGGGTCGGCGACCCGTCCGTTCTTCGGCGTGGTGCCAGCCCTGGTGGACAACCTGGGCAACCTGATCGATGGGGCGGCCGAAGGTAACCTGGTGATTCTCGATTCCTGGCCGGGCCAGTCGCGTTCGCTGTACGGCGACCATGACCGCTTCGTCGATACCTACTTCAAGACCTTCCGCGGCATGTACTTCACCGGTGACGGTGCTCGCCGCGACGAGGATGGCTACTACTGGATCACCGGCCGCGTGGATGACGTGCTCAACGTGTCCGGCCACCGCATGGGTACCGCCGAAATCGAAAGTGCCATGGTCGCCCACGCCAAAGTGGCCGAGGCGGCAGTGGTGGGGGTGCCGCACGACATCAAGGGGCAGGGCATCTATGTCTATGTCACCCTCAATGCTGGGGTGGAGCCGAGCGAGCAGTTGCGCCTGGAACTGAAGAACTGGGTGCGCAAGGAGATCGGCCCGATTGCCTCGCCGGATGTGATCCAGTGGGCGCCGGGTCTGCCGAAAACCCGCTCGGGCAAGATCATGCGGCGGATTCTGCGCAAGATCGCCACGGGGGAATACGGCGCGCTGGGTGATATATCGACCCTGGCCGACCCGGGTGTGGTGCAGCACCTGATCGACACGCACAAGGCGATGAACCTGGCGACGGCCTGATCGTAATGGGCTGCGGTGCAGCCCAATCGCCGGCTTGCCGGCGATTGGGGCGCAAAGCGGCCCCTTTCAAAACCCAAAACCTCGCCCAGGCAATCGGCGGGGTTTTTGCTTTACTGTTACCCGACATTCATCGGTAACTCTTCTGTCACCGGCTTCGCACGAAAACGAGGCGCAGGGAAACATTTCATGCCCCATTTCGATGCGTTCATGTGGGTGTTTTGTGCGACGTAGCACGCTGCACTTGCCGTAGCACAAGGGTTTGCCAATAATAGGCCCAGTAATTGCTAGTCCTATGGGTTCTATTTCTTGCGCTCTTGCATATCTTGCAATGGCTGTCAACATCGCCCGCAGCGGTTTCAAGCGCTTCTGTAAGTAGTTGTCGCTTTGAAGAAATATCGACTACCGGGCTGTCGTTAAAATGCCACTCACTCGCTCGTGGTCTGCGACCTTGGTCGAACCCTGCGCGGCTCGCGTTGTACCCATTCGCATATCGGGCAGTTGTTACCCTGCCTTGTAATGCCCCGTACCGATGGAGTTACCTGATGAAGAAGCTCGCACTGCTTGGCGCCCTGGCGCTTTCCGTGTTTTCCCTGGTGTCGCAGGCCGATGATGTAAAGCCGTTGAAGATCGGTATCGAAGCCGCCTACCCACCCTTCGCCTTCAAGCAGCCCGACGGCAGCATCGCTGGTTTCGACTACGACATCGGCAACGCCCTGTGTGAAGAAATGAAAGCCAAGTGCACCTGGGTCGAGCAGGAATTCGACGGCCTGATCCCGGCGCTGAAAGTGCGCAAGATCGACGCCATCCTGTCGTCCATGTCGATCACCGAGGACCGCAAGAAGTCTGTCGACTTCACCAAGCGCTATTACCTGACCCCGGCGCGCCTGGTGATGAAGGAAGGCAGCACCGTCAGCGAAAGCCTGGATGAACTGAAGGGCAAGAAGATCGGTGTGCAGCGCGGCTCGATCCATGACCGTTTCGCCAAGGAAGTACTGGCGCCCAAAGGTGCCACCGTCGTGCCTTACGGTACCCAGAACGAAATCTACCTGGACGTCGCCGCCGGCCGCCTGGACGGCACCGTGGCCGATGCCACCCTGCTCGAAGATGGCTTCCTGAAGACTGACGCCGGCAAGGGCTTCGCCTTCGTGGGCCCGTCGTTCACCGACGTTAAATACTTTGGTGATGGCGTGGGCATCGCTGTGCGCAAGGGTGACAAGGCCAACGCCGACCGCATCAATGCCGCTATCGACGCCATCCGTGCCAACGGCAAGTACAAAGAAATCGAGAAGAAGTACTTCAACTTCGATATCTACGGTCCAGACTCGAACTAAGACGTCGAGTTTCACCTGTTCAATGGTGCAAACAGCAGAGGCTCTGAGGTTTGCACCATTTTTCATTCTCTAGGTCGAGGACCTCATCATGTTGAAAGGCTACGGGGCAGTCATCCTCGACGGGGCGTGGCTGACGCTGCAGCTCGCCCTGTCGTCGATGGCCCTGGCCATCGTGCTCGGCCTGATTGGCGTGGCATTGCGCTTGTCGCCTGTGCGCTGGCTGGCCTGGTTGGGCGATATGTATGCCACGGTGATCCGTGGTATTCCGGATTTGGTATTGATCCTGCTGATCTTCTACGGCGGGCAGGACATCATCAACCGCTTGGCGCCGCTGGTCGGCTATGACGATTACGTCGACCTCAACCCGCTGGTCGCGGGTATCGGTACGCTGGGCTTCATCTTTGGTGCCTACCTGTCGGAAACCTTCCGCGGTGCATTCCTCGGTATTCCCAAGGGCCAGGCCGAAGCCGGCGTGGCCTATGGCATGAGCAACCGCCAGGTGTTCTTCCGCGTCCTGGTGCCGCAAATGATCCGTCTGGCGATCCCGGGCTTCACCAACAACTGGCTGGTGTTGACCAAGGCCACGGCGCTGATCTCGGTAGTCGGCCTGCAGGACATGATGTTCAAGGCCAAGCAGGCAGCGGACGCCACGCGCGAACCCTTCACCTTCTTCCTGGCGGTGGCGGCACTGTACCTGGTGATCACCAGCGTCTCGCTGCTGGCCCTGAAGTATCTCGAACGGCGCTACTCGGTGGGAGTCAAGGTGGCTGAACTATGATCTTCGACTACAACGTCATCTGGGAGGCCATGCCGCTGTACATTGGCGGCCTGTTCACCACCCTCAAGCTGCTGGCGCTGTCGCTGCTGTTCGGCCTGCTGGCGGCCGTGCCGCTGGGACTGATGCGGGTGTCCAAGCATCCGCTGGTGAACATCAGCGCCTGGCTATACACCTACGTCATCCGCGGCACGCCGATGCTGGTGCAGCTGTTCCTGATCTACTACGGTCTGGCCCAGTTCGAGGCGGTGCGCGAGAGTATCTTCTGGCCATGGCTGTCCAGCGCGACCTTCTGTGCGTGCCTGGCCTTCGCCGTCAACACCAGCGCCTACACCGCCGAGATCATCGCCGGCAGCCTCAAGGCTACGCCCCATGGCGAGATCGAGGCGGCCAAGGCCATGGGCATGTCGCGCATGAAAATGTACCGCCGCATCCTGCTGCCTTCGGCCTTGCGTCGGGCGTTGCCGCAGTACAGCAACGAAGTGATCATGATGCTGCAGACCACCAGCCTGGCGTCGATCGTGACCCTGATCGACATCACCGGTGCGGCGCGCACGGTCAATGCCCAGTACTACCTGCCTTTCGAGGCCTACATCACGGCGGGCGTGTTCTACCTGTGCCTGACCTTCATCCTGGTGCGCCTGTTCAAGCTGGCCGAACGCCGTTGGCTCGGCTACCTGGCGCCGCGCAAGCACTGAACGCTCTGTGAGAACCGACAGCATGTACAAACTCGAAGTCCAAGACCTGCACAAGCGCTATGGCAGCCATGAGGTGCTCAAGGGCGTCTCCCTGGCGGCCAAGGCAGGCGATGTGATCAGCATCATCGGCTCCAGCGGTTCGGGCAAGTCGACCTTCCTGCGCTGCATCAACCTGCTCGAGCAGCCGCACGCGGGCAAGATCCTGCTCAACAACGAAGAGCTGAAGATGGTCGCCGGCAAGGATGGCGCGCTCAAGGCGGCCGATCCGCGCCAGTTGCAGCGCATGCGTTCGCGCCTGTCGATGGTGTTCCAGCACTTCAACCTGTGGTCGCACATGACCGCGCTGGAGAACATCATCGAAGCCCCGGTGCATGTGCTCGGCGTGAGCAAGAAGGAAGCCCTGGAGAAGGCCGAACACTACCTGGCCAAGGTCGGTGTCGCGCACCGCAAGGACGCCTTCCCCGGCCACATGTCCGGTGGCGAGCAGCAGCGCGTGGCGATCGCCCGGGCCCTGGCCATGGAGCCAGAGGTGATGCTGTTCGACGAGCCGACCTCGGCGCTCGACCCGGAGCTGGTGGGCGATGTGCTCAAGGTCATGCAGGCCCTGGCCCAGGAAGGCCGCACCATGGTGGTGGTGACCCACGAGATGGGCTTTGCCCGCGAGGTGTCCAACCAGCTGGTGTTCCTGCACAAAGGCCTGGTCGAAGAAACCGGTTGCCCACGCGAAGTGCTGGCCAATCCGCAATCCGAGCGGCTCAAGCAGTTTCTCTCGGGCAGCCTGAAGTAAAGGCTGCATCTTTGCACCAGAATAGGGCATGCTGCGCAGCGAGCGCGGCTTGCCCCCGGCGCCACAGACGCGAACGACCTCAGGTTTCGGACCTTACCCTATGACCACCCAGCGAATCGGTTTTCTCATCTGGCCCAGCACCAAGCCTTTGACCCTGGCGCTGGCGGAAGAGGTATTGCAGGTGGCCCAGCGGGTGCATCCGGATGTGGCCTACGAACTGGTCTTCCTTCAGGCCGAGCCCGCTCAAGAAGGTGCCTGGCGCCTTCCAGGCGAGCCCTGGAGTGGCCGCCTGGAAGGGTGCCACAAGCTGTTTCTGCTGGCCGATGAGCTGCCACAGGCAGTGGGTTCGACGCTGTCGACGGCACTCAAGCAAGTGGCGCGCAGCGGCTGCATGATTGGCGGCTTGTCTGCCGGCGTATACCCGCTGGCCATGCTGGGTCTGCTCGATGGTTACCGCGCCGCCGTGCACTGGCGCTGGCAGGACGACTTTGCCGAGCGTTTCCCCAAGGTCATTGCCACCAGCCACCTGTTCGACTGGGACCGTGATCGCCTCACCGCCTGTGGCGGCATGGCGGTGACCGACCTGCTGCTGGCGGTGCTGGCCCGCGACCACGGCGCGGAGCTGGCGGGTGCGGTGTCCGAGGAGCTGGTGGTCGAGCGCATTCGCGAGGGCGGCGAGCGTCAGCGTATTCCCCTGCAGAATCGACTGGGTTCGAGCCACCCGAAGCTGACCCAGGCGGTGCTGTTGATGGAAGCCAACATCGAAGAGCCGCTGACCACCGACGAAATCGCCCAGCATGTGTGCGTGTCGCGGCGCCAGCTTGAGCGTATCTTCAAGCAGTATCTGAATCGCGTGCCAAGCCAGTATTACCTGGAGCTGCGCCTGAACAAGGCGCGGCAGATGCTGATGCAGACCAGCAAGTCGATCATCCAGATTGGCTTGTCCTGCGGATTCTCGTCGGGGCCGCACTTCTCCAGTGCCTATCGCAACTTCTTTGGCGCCACACCGCGCGAAGACCGCAACCAGCGGCGTAGCAGCAGCCCGTTCGAGCTGAGCTCGGCGCCTGCGGAGAAGGGCTGAAACTTCGGCTGTCCAGTCGGGCCCTATCGCCGGCAAAGCCGGCTCCCACAATGATCGCGGTGCCGCAGGTTCCTGTGGGAGCCGGCTTGCCGGCGACAGGGCCGGTACAGCCACCGTCCTTTCTTATGTGAACACCCGTTCACCCAGCCCCCCGCTGCCGTTACACTGCGCGATTGCGACAGTGTTTGTCGCATTGCCGAAAGCCTGGCTAAAACTGGGTTTTGCGCTGTAACAAGTTGTCGCTTGGCCGCAAGGACAGGCGCGGATCAGTCCTTACAATCCCCCCATCGCTCGCCATTTTCAGGCCAGCGTTCCTCTTCAGGAGACTCAGATGTCCGTTGAGCAAGCCCCGGTGCAACGTGCCGATTTCGACCAGGTCATGGTTCCCAACTATTCTCCGGCGGCCTTCATTCCTGTGCGAGGCGAGGGCTCCCGCGTGTGGGACCAGTCGGGGCGTGAGCTCATCGACTTTGCCGGCGGCATCGCGGTGAACGCCCTGGGCCATTGCCACCCGGCGCTGGTCAAGGCCCTGACCGAACAGGCCAATACCCTCTGGCACGTATCCAACGTCTTCACCAACGAGCCGGCCCTGCGTCTGGCGCACAAGCTGGTCGACGCCACCTTTGCCGAGCGTGCCTTCTTCTGCAACTCCGGCGCCGAATCCAACGAGGCCGCCTTCAAGCTGGCCCGTCGCGTGGCCCATGACCGCTTCGGCCCGGACAAGCACGAAATCATCGCCACCGTGAACAGCTTCCACGGCCGCACCCTGTTCACCGTCAGCGTCGGTGGCCAACCGAAGTACTCCGACGGTTTCGGCCCGAAGATCACCGGTATCAGCCATGTGCCGTACAACGACCTGGAAGCGCTGAAAGCGCAGATTTCCGACAAGACCTGCGCCGTGGTAATCGAGCCGATCCAGGGCGAGAGCGGCGTGGTGCCGGCCGACAAGGCCTACCTGGAAGGCGCGCGCAAACTGTGTGACGAACACAATGCGCTGCTGATCTTCGACGAAGTGCAGACCGGCGTCGGCCGTACCGGCTCGCTGTATGCCTATCAGCACTATGGCGTGACCCCGGACATCCTCACCAGCGCCAAGAGCCTGGGCGGTGGTTTCCCGATCGGTGCCATGCTCACCACCAGCGAAATCGCCAAGCACCTGGCCGTTGGTACCCACGGCACCACCTATGGTGGCAACCCGCTGGGCTGCGCCGTGGCTTGCGCCGTACTGGACGTGATCAACACCCCAGAGACCCTGGCCGGTATCAAGGCCAAGCACGAACGCTTCAAGACCCGCCTGGAGAAGATCGGCCAGCAGACTGGCCTGTTCACCCAGGTGCGCGGTGTCGGCCTGCTGATTGGTTGTGTACTGAGCGATGCCTGGAAGGGCAAGGCCAAGGACATCCTCAACGCCGCCGAGAAGGAAGGCGTGATGGTGCTGCAGGCAGGCCCGGACGTGGTGCGCTTCGCACCGAGCCTGGTGGTCGAAGACGCCGACATCGATGAAGGCCTGGACCGCTTCGAGCGTGCCGTGGGCAACCTGATCAAGGGCTGATTCGCCTGTGATCCTCGCCGGCGCCTGGTGGCGCCGGCGAACCCCGATTTCCACAGCGGGTGCGTGCTTGCAGGCGCCCGCCGTTTTTTCGCGCCGTCGTGCACGGCCAGTTTTTCCAAAGGAGTGACACCATGCTGGTGATGCGCCCCGCGCAAATGGCTGATCTGAACGAAGTGCAGCGCATGGCTGCGGACAGCCCCGTTGGTGTCACCTCGCTGCCGGACGACGCTGCCCGTCTGGGCGACAAGATCGCCGCCTCGGAAACATCGTTCGCTGCCGAAGTCAGCTTCAACGGCGAGGAGAGCTACTTCTTCGTGCTCGAGGACAGCGCCACCGGCAAGCTCGCCGGTTGCTCGGCCATCGTCGCCTCGGCCGGCTATTCCGAGCCGTTCTACAGTTTCCGTAACGAAACCTTCGTGCATGCCTCGCGCGAGCTGAAGATCCACAACAAGATCCACGTCCTGTCGCTCTGCCACGACCTCACCGGCAACAGCCTGTTGACCAGCTTCTATGTGCTGCCAGAGCTGGTCGACAGCGGCTGGGCCGAGCTCAACTCGCGCGGACGCCTGCTGTTCATGGCTTCGCACCCGGAGCGCTTTGCCGAGTCGGTGGTCACCGAGATCGTCGGCTACAGCGACGAGCAGGGCGAGTCGCCGTTCTGGGACGCCATCGGACGCAACTTCTTCGACCTCAACTACGCCCACGCCGAGCGCCTGTGCGGCCTGAAGAGTCGCACCTTCCTCGCCGAGCTGATGCCGCACTACCCGATTTACGTGCCACTGCTGCCCGATGCTGCGCAGGAGGCCATGGGCCAGGTCCATCCGCGCGCGCAGATCACCTTCGACATTCTCATGCGCGAAGGTTTCGAGACCGAGCACTACATCGACATCTTCGACGGCGGGCCGACCTTGCACGCACGGGCTTCGGGTATTCGCTCGATCGCCCAGAGCCGTGTGGTGCCGGTCAAGCTTGAAGAGGCGCCGGCCAAGGGCGGGCGTCAGTACCTGGTGTGCAATGGCCAGCTGCAGGACTACCGCGCGGTGCTGCTGGAGCTGGACTGGGTGCCGGGCAAGCCGGTCGGCCTGAGCGCCGAAGCGGCCGATGCGCTGGGTGTGGGCGAGGGCGCCAGCGTGCGCCTGGTCGCGGTCTGAGGCCTGGGAACAGAGTTTTGCGGCAGCGCTCGCTGCCGCACAAGGAGATAGCATGATCGTTCGTCCTGTACGCAGCAGCGATTTACCCGCGCTGATCGAATTGGCTCGCAGCACCGGCACCACCGGGCTGACCACCTTGCCGGCCAACGAGGAACGCCTCGGGCATCGCGTCGGCTGGGCCGAGAAGAGCTTCCGTGGCGAAGCCGAGCGTGGCGACACCGACTACCTGTTCGTGATGGAGAACGACGAAGGCCTGGTGGTCGGCATCAGCGCCATCGCCGGCGCTGTCGGCCTGCGCGAGCCTTGGTACAACTACCGGGTCGGCCTGACGGTCAGCGCTTCCCAGGAGCTGGGCATCTACCGCGAGATCCCGACCCTGTTCCTGGCCAACGACCTCACCGGCAACTCCGAGCTGTGCTCGCTGTTCCTGCGCGGCGATCACCGTTCCGGCCTCAATGGCCGCCTGCTGTCGCGGGCGCGCATGCTGTTCATTGCCGAGTTCCCGGAACTGTTCGGCAACAAGATCATCGCCGAGATGCGCGGCATGTCCGACGAACATGGGCACTCGCCGTTCTGGGAAAGCCTCGGCCGGCACTTCTTCAAGATGGAGTTCAGTCAGGCGGATTACCTCACTGGCGTTGGCAACAAGTCGTTCATCGCCGAGCTGATGCCCAAGTTCCCGTTGTACACCTGCTTCCTCTCGGAGGCGGCGCGCAGTGTCATCGGCCGTGTGCACACCGACACCGAGCCCGCGCTGGCCATGCTCAAGCAGGAAGGCTTCAGCTACCAGGGGTACGTCGACATCTTCGACGCCGGCCCTGCCATCGAATGCGAAACCTCGAAGATTCGCGCCGTGCGTGAGAGCCAGACTTTGGTGCTGGCCGTCGGCACGCCAGGCGATGACGCTACCCCTTACATCATCCATAACCGCAAGCGCGACGACTGCCGCATCACCGCTGCGCCCGCGCGCCTGGCCGCCGGCACCCTGGTGGTCGACCCGTTGACTGCCAAGCGCCTGCGCATGGGCGCAGGCGACAACGTGCGCGCCGTGCCGCTGTCGGCAAGCCGGGAGGCCCAGTAAATGACCACGCATTACATCGCCGGCACCTGGCAGGCCGGCCAGGGCGAACCCCTGCAGTCACTCAACCCGGTAACCCAAGCCGTCATCTGGCAAGGGCAGGGCGCCGCTGCCAGCCAGGTCGAGGCCGCCGTGCAGGCGGCTCGCCAGGCCTTCCCGGCCTGGGCGCAGTTGAGCCTGGAAGCGCGTATCGATGTGCTGGAAAAATTCGCCGAACAGCTCAAGCAGCACGCCGAAGCGTTGGCCCATTGCATTGGCGAGGAAACCGGCAAGCCACTGTGGGAGTCGGCTACCGAAGTCACCAGCATGGTCAACAAGGTGGCGATCTCGGTGCAGAGCTACCGCGAACGCACGGGTGAAAAAAGCGGCCCGCTGGCCGATGCCACGGCGGTGTTGCGCCACAAGCCCCATGGTGTGGTGGCCGTATTCGGCCCCTACAACTTCCCCGGCCATCTGCCCAACGGCCATATCGTGCCCGCGCTGCTGGCGGGCAACTGCGTGGTGTTCAAACCCAGCGAGCTGACCCCCAAGGTCGCCGAGCTGACCGTCAATTGCTGGATCGCCGCCGGCCTGCCGGCCGGTGTGCTGAACCTGGTTCAGGGCGCCCGCGAAACCGGCGTGGCACTGGCAGCCAACCCCGGTATCGATGGGTTGTTCTTCACCGGCTCCAGCCGCACCGGCAACCTGTTGCACCAGCAGTTCGCCGGGCGCCCGGACAAGATTCTGGCCCTGGAAATGGGCGGCAACAATCCGCTGGTGGTCGATGAGGTCAAGGATCTCGACGCTGCGGTGTACACCATCATCCAGTCGGCTTTCATCTCCGCTGGCCAGCGCTGCACTTGCGCCCGGCGGCTGCTGGTACCGGACGGTGCCTGGGGTGATGCGCTGATCGCGCGCCTGGTCGAGGTAAGCAAAAGCCTCACGGTCGGTGCGTTCGACCAGCAGCCTGCGCCATTCATGGGGGCGGTGATCTCGCTGCAGGCCGCGCAGGCCTTGGTGGCGGCCCAGACCGAACTGCTCGACAAGGGCGCAGTGGCGTTGTTGCCGCTGACCCAGCCGCAGGCGAATGCTGCGCTGCTGACCCCCGGCATCCTCGATGTCACCGGCGTGGCCGAGCGCCGCGATGAAGAGTTCTTCGGCCCGCTGTTGCAGGTGATCCGCTACGCCGACTTCGACGCCGCCATCGACGAAGCCAACAACACCCAGTACGGCCTGGCCGCTGGCCTGCTGTCCGATTCCCGTGCCCGCTACCAGTACTTCTGGCTGCGCAGCCGCGCCGGCATCGTCAACTGGAACAAGCAACTGACCGGTGCCGCCAGCAGCGCGCCGTTCGGTGGCGTGGGCGCCAGCGGCAATCATCGGGCAAGTGCCTACTACGCGGCCGATTACTGCGCTTACCCCGTGGCTTCGCTGGAGACCGCCAGCCTTGCCTTGCCGGCGTCCCTGACGCCGGGCGTCACCCTATAACAACAGGTCACGGAGCCTTGCCGATGAAATCCTATGAAGTGAATTTTGATGGCCTGGTGGGGCCTACCCACAACTACGGCGGCCTGTCCTACGGTAACGTGGCTTCGCAGAGCAACAGCCAGCAGGCCTCCAACCCGCGTGAAGCGGCGCGCCAGGGCCTGGCGAAGATGAAGGCGCTGGCCGACATGGGCTTCCAGCAGGGCGTGCTGGCACCCCAGGAGCGCCCGGACGTAGCGGCGCTGCGCCGCTTGGGCTTTGCTGGAAGCGATGCCGAAGTGATCCAGCGTGCGGCCAAGGAGGCCATGCCCCTGCTGGTCGCCAGCTGCTCGGCGTCGAGCATGTGGGTGGCCAATGCGGCCACCGTCAGCCCCAGCGCCGACACCGCCGATGGCCGCGTGCATTTCACTGCCGCCAACCTCAACTGCAAGTACCACCGCAGCATCGAGCACCCGACCACCAGCCGCGTGCTGGCGGCCATGTTCAACGACGACAAGCACTTTGCCCATCACCCGGCACTGCCCGCCGTGGCGCAGTTCGGCGACGAGGGCGCCGCCAACCACACGCGCTTCTGCCGCCGCTATGGCGAGGCGGGTGTCGAGTTCTTCGTCTATGGCCGCAGCGCCTTCGACAGCCGCTACCCCGCGCCACAGAAATACCCGGCGCGCCAGACCCTGGAAGCCTCTCAGGCCGTAGCGCGGCTGCATGGCCTGAGCGACGACGGTGTGGTCTACGCTCAACAGAACCCGGCGGTGATCGACCAGGGTGTGTTCCATAACGATGTGATTGCGGTGGGCAACGGCGAGGTGCTGTTCTACCACGAAGACGCCTTCCTCGAGACCGACGCGGTGCTTGGCCAACTACAGGCTAAACTGGCCAGCAAGGGCGGCCGTTTCCAGGCCGTCCGCGTGCCACGCGCGGCAGTGACGGTAGAGGATGCGGTGCGCTCCTACCTGTTCAACAGCCAGCTGCTCAGCCGCGACGACGGCTCCATGCTGCTGGTGGTGCCGGAAGAGTGCCGCAACAACGAGCGGGTCTGGACGTACCTGAACCAGCTGACGGCCCAGGGTGGCGCGGTACAGGAGGTCAAGGTGTTCGACCTCAAGCAGAGCATGCAGAACGGCGGTGGCCCGGCTTGCCTGCGCTTGCGCGTGGCTTTGAAGGAATCGGAACTGGCAGCGGTCAATCCAGGCGTTATCATGACCGCCCCGCTGTACGACACGCTGCTGCAGTGGGTCGACAAGCACTACCGCGACCGCCTTGGCGAAGCGGACCTTGCCGATCCGCAGTTGCTGGTGGAGTGCCGTACCGCGCTGGATGAGTTGACCCAGATCCTGAAGTTGGGTTCGGTCTATCCGTTCCAACGCCAACCTTGAAGAGAGAACCTGTAATGACCGACGCCATGCGCCTGATCCTCGAAGACACCGACGGCACCCAGCTGGAAACCTCCTGCACCCGCTTTGCCGTGGTCTGGCAAGGCAAGGAAGTGTGGATTCAGCAGGATGGCCGCGGCCAGCTGCTGATCGGCGTGGACGTCGAGGAAGACGCCGCCGAGTACGCCAACCTGCTGCTGCGCCCGATGGCCACCAACCTGGTCAGCCTGCAGCTGGAGATGGAACCGGCGGAGGTCGAGGAAGGCGACGATCACGTCCATGGCCCCGATTGCGGCCACCACCACTAAGGAAGTGCCTATGCTTGCCCTTGGCAAACTGCTTGAGCTGACCCTGACCGATCACGAGCCGGCCGAGAAGACCCAAGTGACACCCAAGGGCGTGCGTTTGCGCTGGCTGGGGGAGGGCGCACTGGAAGTGCGTCCGCCGGAAGGCGAGGATTGCGGGCTGGACCTGCTGCTCTCGGCCGGTATCCATGGTAACGAGACAGCGCCGATCGAACTGCTCGAACGGCTGCTGCACGGTGTGGCAAACGGCAAGATCAAGCCGCGTGCGCGGCTTCTGTTTCTGTTCGGCAACCCAGTGGCGATCCGCAAGGGCGAGCGCTTCATCGAACAGGACATCAACCGCCTGTTCAACGGCCGCCATGAGCTGTCCAGTGGTTTCGAGGCATTGAGGGCGGCGGAGCTCGAACAGTTCGCCCGGGTGTTCTTCAGCAAGCCTGAGCGCACTCGCCTGCATTATGACCTGCACACCGCGATTCGTGGCTCGAAGATCGAGCAGTTCGCCCTGTACCCCTATAAAGAAGGGCGCAAGCATTCTCGCCGCGAGCTGGCTCGCCTGGCCGCGGCCGGCATGGAGGCAGTGCTGCTGCAGAGCAAGTCGTCGATCACCTTCAGTGCCTTCACCTATGAGCAACTCGATGCCGAGGCGTTTACCCTGGAGCTGGGCAAGGCGCGACCGTTCGGGCAGAACGAGCAGGTCAACCTCGACAAGCTCGAAGAGCGGTTGATCCGCATCATCGAGGACACCGAGCCCGAGATCGATGAATCGCTGGATGGGCTGAAACTGTTCAGTGTCGCCCGCGAGATCATCAAGCACAGTGACAGCTTCCACCTGCACCTGCCGGCGGATATCGAGAACTTCTCCGAGCTGAGCAAGGGCTACCTGCTGGCCGAGGACTTGGCGGAAATGCGCTGGGTGGTCGAGGAGGAGGGGGCGCGGATCATTTTCCCTAACCCAAAGGTCAAAAATGGCCTCAGGGCAGGGATACTGATCGTGCCGGATGCAGGGCAGAAGCTCGCCTGAACGAGCCGTGGCGAGCCCGCTTCCGCAGGTATTGAGGCAGAGCGGGCCCAGCGCAGGACTCAGTGCGTTATCGCATCAGTTTAGTAATAGTGGCGTGGTTGCAGGCCTAGCTCGAGTCTCAAGCCATTCTCGGTGAACTGCGAAGGGTTGGTTTCGGTCGGCGGCGTCGACGGATCATTGTCGAAGTCGTAGGAGATGCCGGCCGCCAGGCCGATCGCTTGCAGATTGGCCCTGGCGACCTGAATCAGCCTGAGATCATAAGTTTCTGTCGCTATGCTGTCCGGCATGGTCGTGCCGTTGAAGGCGTTGTATGCCTCGCACAGGCAGCGGTAGAAATCCAGTAGCGGCAGATTGTCGCTGTCCGAACGCGTCAGGTTGAGCGCCAGATTGCCACCTTCGGCAGGCCAACCGGCAACCCATTGCCCCTGACTGTTTCGTTGCAGGTGGTGATCCTCGTCCGTGGGGTCTGTAACGTGAACCTCGAACTGGGTGACACCCTCCGTTTCGGTGATCTTTATCCCCGAGCGCCTGGCCAGTTCGGCCAAAAGTTGCTGGCCACAGTGCGTGTGGCGGAGAAAGATAAGGTGGTTGTCAACTGCCTGCTTGAAGGTATCGCTGCCTGCTACCTCGAATGTAGAGTTGGCGAGCGTATCGAAGGGAGGCTCAAGAGGTGCTGCAAAACGTTCGTCACCGGGCTGCGAGCGTGCATAGGTACCCGATGCGTGAGGGTTGTCGATCAGGATGTGGCCGGTGATACGGCAGTTGGCCGAGTCACTTTTGATAAATGCCAGCCCTTTGCCCACTTCGATGTGGAAGTCGCCCGTACCGGTGAATACCTCGGTGATGCCGCTGCCTGTCTTGACGCTACTGTTGCCGCTACCGATCTGGATGATGAGCGGTATATCCACGTCATCTTGCACATTGACCTGGGTGTTTCCATCTGCTGCCTTGATGATGAGGGTTGTTTCCGGTGTCGGCGCGAGGATGAAGCGTTTGCTGTCGACGATGGCCTGGAGGTGGCAATCGTAGGGCGACAGGTCGATGGTCGCGCCAGCAAAGCGACTCTCTAGCACCATGTGGAATCGACTTGGGAATTGGCCCTCCTTGAACCGGATCTGCTCCAGGTAGATATCTAGCTGGTCGTCGCGGTGCACGAGCAGTTTGTGGATTTCCTTGTCTGGCGAGAGCTTTTCCTTCCACTGTTGGAAACCACTGGTTCTTCCAGAAATGAAGTAGGTCGGATTGGGATTCATGCAAATACCTCGTCGCACACTGTGCAGGCCTGGGAAAGGTTGCAGAGCAGCCGAGGGTAGGGTGGTGCAAGGGCGGGGGCGTAGTAGCTATCTAGCACATCGTCGCGGAAGGCTGAAATTTGCATCGTTTACAGGGCCATTGCGGCTCCGGCCCCAGATGAAAACCTCTTAATTCACCGCCTGTTCCATTTTCCCTGCCCTTGGGCGGTAATTGGCTTGCCAGGGGCGAAAGGCTGCATTTAGCATCAGGTCATGTCATTTTCGATTGCAAGCGCTTCAAAAGCCGCCCAACCGACACTTTCTATCGCATAAACACACTGCACCGAGTTTGCAGGACCGATATAATGCGGCCCTTTGCCGTCGTTTCGTCGACGCGTTTGCCCCAAGGGCCGCCGTTTCCGTGGAAGAACCTATGAAAAGCGCAGAAATCCGTGAAGCCTTCCTTCGCTTCTTCGAAGAGCAGGGACATACCCGAGTCGCCTCCAGTTCGCTGATCCCGAACAACGACCCGACCCTGCTGTTCACCAACGCAGGCATGAACCAGTTCAAGGACTGCTTCCTCGGTGCAGAGAAGCGTGCGTACACGCGCGCCGTCAGCAGCCAGAAATGCGTGCGCGCCGGCGGCAAGCACAACGACCTGGAAAACGTCGGTTACACCGCGCGTCACCACACCTTCTTCGAAATGCTGGGCAACTTCAGCTTCGGCGACTATTTCAAGCGCGATGCGATCACCTTCGCCTGGAACTTCCTGACCTCCGAGCAGTGGCTGAACCTGCCCAAGGAAAAGCTCTGGGTCACCGTCTACGCCAGCGACGACGAAGCCTACGACATCTGGACCAAGGAAGTCGGCGTGCCGGCCGAGCGCATGGTGCGCATCGGTGACAACAAAGGCGCCCCGTACGCCTCAGACAACTTCTGGACCATGGGCGACACCGGCCCGTGCGGCCCGTGCACCGAGATCTTCTACGACCACGGCGCCGACATCTGGGGCGGCCCACCCGGCTCGCCGGAAGAAGACGGTGACCGCTACATCGAGATCTGGAACAACGTCTTCATGCAGTTCAACCGCACGGCCGATGGCGTGCTGCATCCGCTGCCAGCGCCGTCGGTGGACACCGGCATGGGCCTGGAGCGCATCAGTGCGGTGATGCAGCACGTGCACTCGAACTACGAGATCGACCTGTTCCAGAACCTGCTGACTGCCGCGGCCAAGGCCATCGGCTGCAGCAACGATGGCCAGGCTTCGCTGAAGGTAGTCGCCGACCATATTCGTTCCTGCGGCTTCCTGATCGCCGACGGCGTGCTGCCGTCCAACGAAGGCCGTGGCTACGTGCTGCGTCGCATCATTCGTCGCGCCTGCCGTCACGGCAACAAGCTCGGCGCCAAGGGCAGCTTCTTCTACCAGATCGTCGCGGCCCTGGTAGCCGAAATGGGCGAGGCCTTCCCTGAGCTGAAGGGCCAGCAGGCGCACATCGAGCGCGTGCTCAAGGCCGAAGAAGAGCAGTTCGCCAAGACCCTGGAGCAGGGCCTGCGCATCCTCGAGCAGGACCTGGCGCAGCTGCAAGGCGACGTGGTACCGGGCGACGTGGTGTTCAAACTGTACGACACCTACGGGTTCCCGATGGACCTGACCGCCGACATCGCCCGCGAGCGCGAGCTGACCATCGACGAAGCCGGCTTCGAGCGCGAGATGGACGCCCAGCGTGAGCGTGCCCGTTCCGCCAGCGCCTTCGGCATGGACTACAACAGCCTGGTCAAGGTCGACACCGCTACCGACTTCCTTGGCTACGACGCCACCGAAGGCCAGGGCAAGGTCATCGCCCTGTACAAGGATGGCCAGTCGGTCGATCAGCTGGGTGAAGGCGAGCAGGGCGTCGTGGTCCTCGATCGCACCCCGTTCTACGCCGAATCCGGTGGCCAGGTCGGTGACACTGGCTACCTGCAGTCCGGCGCCGTGCGTTTCGATGTGCGCGACACCACCAAGACCGGCGGTGCCTTCCTGCACCACGGCGTGGTCGCCAGCGGCGCACTGGTCATTGGCGCACCCGTTGAAGCCAAGGTCGATGCCGAAGTGCAGCACGCCACTTCGCTGAACCACTCCGCGACCCACCTGCTGCACGAGGCGCTGCGCCAGGTGCTGGGCGATCACGTGCAGCAGAAGGGCTCGTTGGTCGATAGCCAGCGCCTGCGCTTCGACTTCAGCCACTTCGAAGCGGTGACGCCTGCGCAGATCAAGGCCCTGGAAGACATCGTCAACCGCGAAGTGCGCAAGAACACCCCGGTCGAAACCGAACTGACCGATATCGAAACCGCCAAGCGCAAGGGCGCCATGGCCCTGTTCGGCGAGAAGTACGGTGACACCGTGCGCGTGCTGAGCATGGGTGGCGATTTCTCCGTCGAGCTGTGCGGCGGTATCCACGCCAAGCGCACCGGCGATATCAGCCTGTTCAAGATCATCAGCGAAGGTGGCGTGGCCTCGGGCGTGCGCCGCATCGAAGCGGTTACCGGTGCCGCCGCGCTGGCCTACCTGAACGCTGCCGAAGAGCAGGTCAAGGAAGCCGCGCAGCTGGTCAAGGGCAACCGTGACAACCTGATCGACAAGCTGTCGGCGGTGCTTGAGCGCAACCGTCAGCTGGAGAAGCAGCTGGAACAGCTGCAGGCCAAGGCCGCCAGCGCCGCCGGGGATGATCTCTCCAACGCGGCTGTTGAGGTCAAGGGTGCCAAGGTGCTCGCCGCCCGCCTGGATGGGCAGGATGGCAAGGCACTGCTGGCCCTCGTCGATCAGCTGAAGAACAAGCTCGGCCACGCAGTGATCCTGCTGGGCAGTGAGCATGAGGGCAAGGTCGTGCTGGTGGCCGGCGTGACCAAAGACCTCTCCAGCCAACTCAAGGCTGGCGACCTGATGAAACAAGCCGCGGCAAAAGTGGGTGGCAAGGGCGGTGGCCGTCCGGACATGGCCCAGGGTGGTGGCGTCGACGTCGCTGCGCTGGACCAGGCCCTGGCGCTGGCCGTGCCGTTCGCTGAGCAGGGACTTTGAGATGAGGGGGCGGCGGTCTAGTCGTCGCCCCTTCATGTTGGATGGTTTTTTTGGGGCCCTGTATGGGCTGAGGCACCATTGAAATGGCGTTGATCGTACAGAAATTTGGCGGCACCTCTGTCGGTTCCATCGAGCGGATCGAGCAGGTTGCCGACAAGGTCAAGAAACACCGTGAGGCGGGCGACGACCTGGTGGTTGTGCTGTCGGCCATGAGCGGAGAAACCAATCGCCTGATCGACCTGGCCAAGCAGATTACCGACCAGCCGGTTCCACGTGAGCTGGACGTGATCGTGTCCACCGGCGAGCAGGTCACCATTGCCTTGCTGGCCATGGCCCTGATCAAGCGTGGCGTGCCGGCGGTGTCCTACACCGGCAACCAGGTGCGCATTCTCACCGACAGCTCGCACAACAAGGCGCGCATCCTGCAGATCGACGACCAGAAAATTCGCGCCGACCTGAAGGCCGGGCGCGTGGTGGTGGTGGCGGGTTTCCAAGGTGTCGACGAGCACGGCAGCATCACCACCCTCGGTCGTGGTGGCTCCGACACCACCGGTGTGGCCCTGGCGGCCGCGCTCAAGGCTGACGAGTGCCAGATCTACACCGACGTCGATGGCGTCTACACCACCGACCCGCGTGTCGTGCCTCAGGCGCGCCGTCTGGAGAAGATCACCTTCGAAGAGATGCTGGAAATGGCCAGCCTCGGTTCCAAGGTGCTGCAGATCCGGTCGGTGGAGTTCGCCGGCAAGTACAACGTTCCGCTGCGCGTGCTGCACAGCTTCAAGGAGGGTCCGGGTACCCTCATTACCATTGATGAAGAGGAATCCATGGAACAGCCGATCATTTCCGGTATCGCCTTCAACCGTGATGAAGCCAAGCTGACCATTCGTGGCGTGCCGGACACCCCGGGCGTCGCTTTCAAGATCCTCGGCCCGATCAGCGCTTCGAACATCGAAGTGGACATGATCGTGCAGAACGTTTCGCACGATAACACCACCGACTTCACCTTCACCGTACACCGCAACGAGTACGAGAAGGCCCACGCCGTGCTGGAAAACACTGCACGTGAAATCGGTGCCCGCGAAGTGGTCGGCGACATCAAGATCGCCAAGGTGTCGATCGTCGGCGTTGGCATGCGCTCCCACGCAGGTGTTGCCAGCCGCATGTTCGAAGCCCTGGCCAAGGAGAGCATCAACATCCAGATGATCTCCACCTCCGAGATCAAGGTTTCGGTAGTGATCGAAGAGAAGTACCTGGAGCTGGCCGTTCGCGCGCTGCACACCGCGTTCGAGCTCGATGCCCCTGCCCGACAGGGTGAGTAAGGCTTTGCCAGAAGGGCGCGGCTAAGCCGCGCCCTTCGCGTTTCTGCTCGCCACGCAGGCCCTGTCCTGTCGGCGTGGCGAGCATCCAGGCCTTGTGCGGTTGTCCGCGGCCAGGGCCTGGCATTCCAAGACTGTTATCCCTGAATTGTTTTGCGTAAGGAGAAAGCTATGTTGATTCTGACTCGTCGGTGCGCCGAGAGCCTGATCATTGGAGACGGCGAGATCACCGTGACGGTGCTCGGCGTAAAAGGCAACCAGGTGCGTATTGGCGTCAGCGCGCCCAAGGAAGTGGCCGTTCACCGCGAGGAAATCTACCTGCGGATCAAGAAAGAGAAGGATGAAGAGCCAAGCCTTTAATTTTTTTGAAGTTTTTTTAAAAAAAAGGGTTGCAAACGAGGAAGAGCCTGTTTAATATTCGCCTCGTGTTGCGGTGAGGTGGCCGAGTGGCCGAAGGCGCTCCCCTGCTAAGGGAGTATACCTCATAAGGGTATCGGGGGTTCGAATCCCCCCTTCACCGCCATTATTCGCTTAGGGCGCTGTAGTCGGTAAGAACGCTAAGTCGTTGAAATTAAACGAAAAAAGTTCTTGCTAAAATGATTTAGCGACCTATAATGCGCGGCAAGACACGGACTCATAGCTCAGCTGGATAGAGTACTCGGCTACGAACCGAGCGGTCGGAGGTTCGAATCCTCCTGAGTCCGCCACTTTTGAAGTGGCTTTGCTTAAGAAGCTGCTTCAAGCCAACCAGTGGTAACCTGGTCTAAAACTACCAACTACGGACTCATAGCTCAGCTGGATAGAGTACTCGGCTACGAACCGAGCGGTCGGAGGTTCGAATCCTCCTGAGTCCGCCACTTTTGAAGTGGCTCTGCTTGCAAAGGCACTTCAACAAACCAGTGGTAATCTGGTCTAAAACTACCAACCACGGACTCATAGCTCAGCTGGATAGAGTACTCGGCTACGAACCGAGCGGTCGCAGGTTCGAATCCTGCTGAGTCCGCCATACATCAAGAAGCCCGCTCATTTGAGCGGGCTTTTTGTTTTCTGATTTCACCGCTTTGTCGGTGATGCCTGACTAGACTGCAAAGAAACCGGTCCGACATTCTTTTGTGCGGCGGATGTGTTCTTTGTTCCGCGCCCGCCGTCGCACTGATGGCTTCGAGCGTTGTCCTAGCTTTATCGCGCAAACGATTGTTCTGGCCAAAATTTTAAGCGATCTGACAGCTTAGGCAGTGTATGATTGCGCCCGTCAGCCCCGCCGGGGCTTGTGGAATACCACCATGGACTTACCCAGTAGTTACTCCTTAACAAGCTACATACAGATTGATCTGACCGATTGATTCTCCCGGCGTGCTCCGCTGCTGGGAGTGGAGTTCGCCTATGACCGAAGTAGAAGTAAAGAAAGCGCAAGAGAGCCTGCAGGATCGCCTGGCCCAGGTGGTCGAACTGCTGCAGCGCCAGCGCGTGGTAGAGGACCTGACCCACCGTCAGGAAGGTCATCACCATGACCTGGTGGAAAACCTCGTCCATCGCCAGAATCTGGTCGAGCTGCAACGCAAGCTCGACGACCTGCACCCTGCAGACATCGCCTACATCCTCGAAGCCTTGCCCCTGGAAGACCGCCTGACGGTCTGGCAGCTGGTGCGCTCGGATCGTGACGGCGACATTCTCCTTGAAGTATCCGACGCCGTTCGCCAATCGCTGATCGCCGACATGGACGATCACGAAATCCTCGCTGCGGCGAAGGAGATGGACGCCGACGAACTGGCCGACCTGGCGCCTGAGCTGCCACGTGATGTGGTTCACGAGCTCATGGAGAGCCTCGACGCCCAGCAGCGTGAGCGTGTTCGCTCGGCGTTGAGCTACGACGAGGAGCAGGTGGGTGCGCTGATGGACTTCGAGATGGTCACCATCCGCGAAGACGTCAGCCTGGAAGTGGTGTTGCGTTACCTGCGCCGCCTGAAAGAGCTGCCCAACCATACCGACAAACTGTTCGTGGTCGACTATGACGGCATTCTCAAGGGCGTGTTGCCGATCAAGCGTCTGCTGGTCAACGACCCGGAGAAGAAGGTGGCGGAGGTCATGGCGACTGACCCTGTGTCCTTCCATCCCGAGGAAGATGCCTACGACGCTGCCCAGGCCTTCGAGCGTTACGACCTGGTCTCGGCGCCGGTAGTGGACAAGAGCGATCGCCTGATCGGTCGTCTGACCATCGACGAGATGGTCGACCTGATCCGTGAGGAAAGCGAGAGCGAAGTTCTCAACATGGCCGGTCTGCGCGAAGAGGAAGATATCTTCGCCTCGGTCTGGCGCTCGCTGCGCAACCGTTGGGCCTGGCTTGCCATCAACCTGATCACGGCCTTTGTCGCATCGCGGGTGATTGGCCTGTTCGAGGGCTCGATCGAGAAATTGGTGGCACTGGCGGCGCTGATGCCGATCGTTGCGGGTATTGGCGGCAACTCCGGCAACCAGACCATCACCATGATCGTTCGCGCCATGGCGCTGGACCAAGTCTCGCCGGGCAATACCAGCCGCCTGATGCGCAAGGAGCTGGCGGTGTCGCTGCTCAATGGCCTGATCTGGGGCGGTGTGATCGGTGCGGTGGCGTTCTGGTTGTATGGCAGCTGGTCGCTGGGCCTGGTGATGACGGCTGCGATGACCTTGAACCTGCTGTTGGCGGCATTGATGGGCGTGTTGATCCCGATGACCCTGACGCGGCTGGGGCGCGACCCGGCGATGGGTTCCAGCGTGATGATCACGGCAGTGACCGACAGTGGCGGCTTCTTCATCTTCCTGGGGTTGGCAACGGTGTTCCTGCTGTAAGCCAGGCCAGGCCAGCTCCCACAGGTATCGAGTTGAGTTCAAGCACGACGCCGTACCTGTGGGAGCCGGCTTGCCGGCGATAGGGTCGGAACAGACAAAACAAAACAGCCAGCTTACGCTGGCTGTTTTGTGTCCGCAGTCACTGGGTAAAGCCAAAGCCAGTAATCATGCGGTCTTTATCGGTGTGGATATACAACTGATAAGTCATTGCTGCAGCGTCGTCAGGACCAATGACATTGTCGATTTCGAAGTGGCTGACGGCAGCAACGGTGTCCTTCACCCCAGTGCTGTATTCAGTGCCAACGAGATGCTGTAGAGCATCGAGAATTTCCTTTTCCCTGGCGAGGGTCGAAGCGTCTTTCTGTAGGTTCTGCATGCTGTTTCTCCTGAGCAACTGTGCGAACGAGTCGTCCATTCTGTTGCCGAGAGAAAAGGCAATGTGGTGCAGGGTTACGGGTGCTGGAAAAAGAAACGCCCGATGCGGGGCATCGGGCGTTTCTTTCAAAGGCCTGCTGCAGGGCAGGGCCTTGGGTGTGCTGGCCGTGAGTTAGCCTCAGGAGGCGTCGGCAGCCATCTCCACATCGTGAGCGATGAGGGCCACCAGTGCGTTCTGCTGTCGATGGGACAACTGGCGGAAGCGCTGCAGCAACTCGCGCTCGTGCAGCGACAGCTCAGGGCTGTCCAGGCGCATGCTCAGCTCGTCACCCAGCGCGCCTTCCTGGATAAGGCTCTGCTCCAGGCGTGCGATGATCTCGGAGTTCATGCTGCGGTGATGGTTGCGCGCTACTTCGGCAATGCGCTCACGCATCCCGTCTGGCAGGCGGACGACGAACTTGTCAGCGGTACGGCTCGAATAAATAGCCTGTTTCATTGGGCGCATATAAATTGACCGGTTTTTGGTTCAGGGGAAGCGGTTCTCAAATTGGCCGCACGGGATGGTGGTACGACCGTGGCGACGACAAAATGTTCAACCGACAGGAAAATTTGGTGCTCATTTTTGCCCATGGTCGCCGTTTCCTTGGCGTCAATTCTGTGACAAATAGTGGGCCGGATACAGGCTTTTTGCCAGTACCAATTATCAGAAATGAGTACTGGTTTGAAAAGTTTTACATATTCCGGCACGCCTACGCGTCAGCCCCTTGCCGTCAAAAACCCGTAAAACACGGCAAAGGGTAGAGAAAACACCTAAAATGCGCGGGTTTCCTTCCATAGAGCATAGTGGCTATGCAACATGACGCAAGCGCCCAAGGCAAAGCCTCAGGCCGCCTGATATTTCTGATAGGACCGTCCGGATCGGGAAAAGATTCCCTGATCGAACAATCGCGTGAGCCACTGGCCGCGGCGGGGGTGGAAATTGCCCGTCGGGTGATCACCCGTTCTGCCGAAGCCAAGGGTGAAGCCGCCCAAGGCGTCACGCCCGAGCGCTTCGAAGCGATGCGTGCAGCCGGCGAATTTGCCATGCATTGGCGGGCCAATGGGTTGGAATACGGCATTCCGGCGCAAGTGGACCAGTGGCTTGCGCAGGGGCATTCGGTGCTGGTCAATGGTTCTCGTGCTTATCTACCCCAGGCGCGCCTGCGTTACCCTGACTTGCTGGCCGTGTGCCTGGTGGTAAAGCCCGAGGTATTGCGCGAACGCCTGCTCGCAAGAGGGCGGGAGACGCCGCAGGAAATCGACGAACGCCTGGCGCGCAGTGCCGGGATGCGGCTTGACCAGGATTCGACGGTACACCTGTTGGACAACTCGGGATCGTTGACTACTGCGGTGACCGGGCTGCTCCAGCTACTGCGTGAGGAAAAGCTGATCGTTTGAAGGGTAGAAAAAACCTACGTGCAAAAGGCCCGATTAAGGCTGACAAACGGCAGCCCGCTGGTTAACATGCTCGCCGTCCTACCGTGCAGCGTTCGCTGCCGGTTCTTGTGTCTCAGTAGCTCAATTGGATAGAGCATCCCCCTCCTAAGGGGAAGGTTGGCAGTTCGAACCTGCCCTGGGACGCCATCTAAACCAAAGGCTCCAGCGATTCAAGCCCGTGTGGTTTGAGTCGATAGTCGAGCCTGGTAATCGCTGGTCACTCCTCCTTACCTGGTTTAAACCGATCGCTTGTCGGCGGTGCGCCGCCGACCTGCAGGTGCGGCGGCCAGACATTGATCTCCTCTACTGGCCGCCACGAAGAAACCCTCGCGAGTCCTTTCAGTGGTTTTCGCCGTCCACCACCGCTATCGCCCGCAAGGGCGAGCCCGACCCGTTCTTGATTTTCAACGGCAATGCCATGAAGTAGAACTCGCCGGGAAGCTGATCCAGTCCATACAACCCCTCCAGAATCAGAATGTCTCGCGGCAGAAAATAAGTGTCGTGCCCGAATGCGCTGAGAATTTTCCCGTCGACTACAGCGATATCGCACCCGGCAGTATCGGTCCCCACCGCAGTCACCTTCTGCTCGGCAAACCAGGCGCAAAGCTCTTCGGTAAAGCCGGGTGCATTGCCTCCCCACCAGGAGCCGACACCCTGCGGGTTGTGTTCAGGGTCCGTCAGGTAGATGTCCCAGCCAAACTGGACCAGCGCGATATCCCCCGGCGTGATGGTGATGCCTTGCTCATCCGCCAGGCGGGTGTATTGGGCCAGGCTCAAGGTCTCGCCGGGTTGCAGGTCGAGCGCTCGGGCATCGACTTTCTTGCCCGGCTTCAATAGCCGGTCGACCGCATAGGTGTCGATGGTGCGATCCATGAGATGGCGATGGACATGGGCTGGCGCATCGACATGGCTGCCGGAGTGTTCAGGCATGACCAGCATTTGCAGGTAGTAACCGTGCTGATCGTGGTTACGTGCGTCCGTAATGATGTTGACGTCGGGATGAGCTGGCCAGCGGTGCATGTGCGAGCAGATCTGTGGGGAAAGGTCGACGAATCGTGCGCGGGACAACAAGCGATCGAGCGAAGCGCTGATTGCACTCATGGAGGCTCCTGTTCTTGTGTTCTGGAGGGGTGAGGTCGAATTGAGTTTAATATCATATATGATATAACACCAGCAGACCTGGTCTGGACAGGCCCGTGTCCCAACCCTGAACAAAAACAACAAGAGCAACGTCTATGTCCTCTAAAAGCGGTGTATTGACGGGTTCGCCCGTCATCGGTGCGGGTTTGGGCAAGGTAGGGCCCATCAACAGATATTCATGGATTGCAATGACCCTGTTGTGGCTGTTGCTGGCCATGAACGACAACATGCGATATTGGACGACCGGCGTGTTGCAGCCTTCGATCATCGGCGAGTTCAAGGTGGGCCCTGAGCTTATCGGGCTCTTCGCCGGCGCCATGACAGTCGCTCAGGGCCTGCTGGCGCTCCCCCTGACGATCTGGTCCGATCGAGCGGGTCACGGCTGGGCCAGAAAGTACCGATACATGATCATCCTCGCGGCCTATACCTTGTTCACGCTGTTGACGGGTATCTCGATATTGACGACCACCTTCGCCGCCTTCTTCGTGTTCCAGGCCTTGAATAAAGTGTTCAGTGGGGCAGGGGAAGCCATTGAAGTCACGGCCGTTGCGGAGTGGTGGCCGATCGAGAAACGCGGGTTCGCCGTGGGCCTGCACCACACCGCTGTGCCGTGGGGCACGTTTCTCGGCGGGCTTGCCGTGGCGGGTGTCTTTACCCTGTTCGGCCCGGAGCAGTGGCGGCTCACGCTGCTGATCCCGGTGATTCTGATCGTGCCGATTGCCCTGGTTTTCTGGAAGTTTTCCACGCGAGAACGCTATGAAAAATTCGAGCATGCCGTCATCGCTGCGGGGCAGACTCCGCCGTTGCTCGAGGGTGGCAAGGTCAAGGCGGCACCAGGCGCCTTTGGCAGGGCCCTGAAAAACCCCAATCTGATGGTCACGCCAGTGCTTGCCGGGCTGGCCCTGGCTGTCTATACCGGCATCTCGTTGTGGCTGCCGCTGTATCTCGCATTCGTCGCGCAATATTCGCTGGCAGAAACCGCTGCCTATGGCGTGCTCTTCACCCTCACCGGTGGAATCGGGCAGATCATCTGGGGCGGTGTGTCGGATCGGATCGGGCGCAAACCCACGTTGGTGATCACGTTCCTTTGGGTAGCCATCGGCGTTTTAATGCTGCAGTTCGTTGGCGGGAATCTGCTTTGGCTGATCCTGGTCCAGTTGTTCCTGGGGCTGGCAACCAATGGCATCTACCCCGTGCTGTACGCCTTGTCCTCCGATTCAAGCGAGCCTGGTGCGATCGGGCTCGGCAACGGTCTCAACATGACGGGGCAGATGATCGGGGGGATCGGCCCCATCGTCATCGGCATGTTGATAGCCGCAGGTGGCGGGTTCTCGGCCGTTGCCGGGTTCCAGTGGAGTCTGTATTTCATGGCCGGCCTGATGTTGCTTGGGGTGGCGATGATTGTATTGCTCACCCGTGAAAGCGTCGGCTCGTTCAAGAAGCATGACTGGGCACTGGTTTCCCGCGATGCCTGTTTGCCCGATCCGCAGATTCGCAACAAATGACCTGACGGTTGGCACGTCGCCGGCAACGCTTACGATTTTCCAGATCTGGAGAATGAATAGGCCCGTACCCGAGAACCGGGACGGGCCTTTCAAGTCAGTGATCGAGAGGGTCAGATTCTGTCGATTGGCACGCCGTGGTTGTTCTTCCACATCAGCACCATGGCACTGGCAATGATGGCCACCACGATCAGGTAGATGTTGAACATCCAGCCGATGTTCTGCGAATACAGCCAGGTCGTCAGGTAGGAGGCCGTGCCGCCGAACACCGCCACACCCAGTGAGATGCAGACACCGAACATGCGGGTGCGATAGCGGGTGGGAATTTGCTCGGAAATCGACGCCGGTTTGCAGCCGGTGATGAAGCCCACCAGCAACAGGCCTGCGGTTTGAGCCGCCATCAAGGTCCAGGGCTCATTGGAAATCAGGTTCCACAACGGGAACAGCGTGGCGGCAATCCCGAGCAGGGAGATCAGGGCGGAAATCTTGCGCCCCCACTGGTCGGAGATCCAGCCCGAGATCGGCAGGAACACAAGGTAGATCACCTGCGCAATGCAGCTCATGGTGAACGCACTACGTGGGTCCATGCCCTGGACGCTGATGGCATAGATCGAGGCCGACGTGACCCAGGTGTAGTAGGTCAGGGTGGCGCCGGCTTCATACAGAAACAGGCGAACGCCATGCCGAATGATCTTGCCGCGGCTCCAGGCCGGTTCCGTCGAGGCTTCTGCGGTGCTCGGGCTGTGCTCGCTCTCCATCATGTTGCGCCGCAGCCATAGGGCAAATACCGCCAGCAGGCCGCCCGTGGCAAAGGGAATGCGCCAACCCCATTCCTGCATTTCGCTCACGGACAACAGGGACGTCAGCAGCGCCAGGTAGAACGTGGCCAACAACGATCCCGAACCGACCGCGAAGAACACGGTGCTCGACCACAGGCCACGACGTTTGGGTGGGGCGATTTCGGCGATGTAGGCATAGGACGTCGTGGTCTCGCCGCCATGGGCAAAACCCTGTACCAGGCGGGCCAGCAACAGCAGCGCCGAGGCCCAGCTGCCAATGCTGTCGTAGGAGGGGATAAACGCAATCAGCAAACTGGCACCGGCCATCAACAGCATGGTGCTGAGCAAAACCGCACGCCGGCCCATCTTGTCCGCCAGGATGCCGAAGCAGATTCCGCCGATGGGCCGTAGCAGAAAGCCTGCGGCAAACACGGCCAGGGTATTGAGCAGGGCAGAGGTGGCGTTGCTTTTATCGAAAAGCGCCGCGGCGATGTAGACCGAGGCGACGGTGTAGATTGTCCAGTCGAACCACTCCAGCAAGTTGCCAATGCCAGTGGCTATCAATGACTTTCTACGCAGCGATACACGGGTTGTCTTGGCCTGTCCGGTGGTGAAGTCGGACAGGGTCTCGGTGATGTTATTCATTGTTGGCTCCGAGATGCTTCATGGGCCACGGGATAGGGTGGCTGGCCATGTCGAACGACGAGCCCGTATGGAGGCGAGCAAACCCGCGCCCACACGGGGGGTGGGGTGCGTCAGGCGTTGAGGTGCGCCAATGCCACTTCCTCGATCCCGGCCGCATCGAGCTTGTAGTGGGCGTACAGGTGAGTCGGCGGGGCGATCAGGCTGTATTCGTCGTAGATACCGTGACGCTTGAGCTTGATGCCAACGCCTTCGTCCGCCAGCACTTCCGCTACCGCCGCGCCCAGTCCACCTAGCACGTTGTGCTCTTCGACCGTCATCATGCGTTTGCTGCGGGCGGCAGCGCGCAGGATGGCGTCCCGGTCGATCGGTTTGATCGAGGCCATGTCGATGACCCCCACCGAGCGACCCTCGGCGTTCATCTTGCGGGCTGCCGCCAAGGCCGGGTGCACGGTGATGCCGCAGGCGATGATGGTCAGCTCTTCGCCCTCGAAGTGCTCATGGGCCTTGCCGAATTCGAACTCGACACCGTTTTCGTAAATGATCGGGTCGCGACCACGGCCGATACGGAAATACACCGGTTTGTCGTAGGTGGCCGAAGCCTTGATGGCGGCGACCAGTTGCGGCCCGTCCGAGGGCGACACGACCGCCAGGTCGGCGATCGAGCGCATGGTGGCGATGTCTTCGGTGGCATGGTGCGAGGTGCCATAGAAGCCCAGGGAGATACCAGTGTGGTGCCCGATCAGGCGCACCGGTTGAGCCGAGTAGGCAACGTCCATGCGGATCTGTTCGCAGCACAGAAGCCCCAGGAAGGAGGCGAAGGTCGCCACGAACGGCATGACCCCACAGGTGGCCAGGCCCGCGGCGGCGGTGACCATGTTCTGTTCCGAGATACCGAACTGGATGTAACGCTCAGGGAATTGGCTGGCGAACTTGTTCAGGCCGTTGGAGTACTGCAGGTCGGCGGAACCGGCCATCACCGGATAACCGGCCTCGGTCAGTTCGATCAGTGCGTCGGACAGATACGACAGGCCTGGGTTGAGGGCATTGAGGCCACGGTACTGCCAGGAGTTCGGTGAAAGAGGGGCGTTCATGTTCAGATCTCCTTGGCTTCAATTTCTGCGATGGCACGTTTGGCGTCTTCCGGGTCGAGGTACCCGAGGTGCCAGCCGGGTTCGGTTTCCATGTAGGAAACGCCTTTGCCCTTGACGGTCTTGGCGATGATGCAGACCGGTTTTTCGCGGCGTTCGTCAGCCTTCACCCGGCGCAGGGTCTCGGTGACTTCGGCGATGTTGTGCCCATCGATGACATGCACTTCCCAGCCGAAAGCCCGCCATTTCTCATCCAGCGGTTCGATGCCGATCACGTCGTCCACCTGGCCGTCGAGCTGGAAGCCGTTGCGGTCGACGATGGCGATCAGGTGCTTGGCGTTATGGTGGGCCGCGCTCATGGCCGCCTCCCAGACCTGGCCTTCCTGCATCTCGCCGTCGCCCAGCATGACGAACACGTCATAGACCTCGCCGGTGAAACGCTGGGCCAGGCACATGCCCAGGCCGCCAGAAAGGGCATGGCCAATGGAGCCTGAAGAGAAGTCGATGCCAGGCACTTTGCGCATGTCCGGGTGATCGCCCAGCGGACTGCCCAGGCGGGTGTAGTCGTCCAGCCATTCGCTGGGGAATACGCCCAGGTCAGCCAGGATCGGGAACTGGCCCACGGCGGCATGGCCCTTGCCCATCAGGAAGCGGTCGCGACCTGGCCATTTCGGTTCTGCGGGGCGGATATTCATCACGTCGTAGTACAGCGCCGAGAACAGCTCGGCGGCGGAAAACACCGAGGTGTAATGGCCGGTCTTGGCGATTTCGATCAGGCGGATGGTTTCAAGGCGAACGAACTTCGCCCTGTCCCGGAGCATCCTGACGGTCTCGGCGCTGGGCACATAGTTGCTGGCTTTCCACTGTTCTAGCGTTTTGCGGGGTGCAGACATCTCTACCTCCAATCACAGGCATGAATTTTCTGGTGTTGAAACTCAGTGGCGGGGGATGAACGTCAACCGGGTGGTTGTCTGCTCAACAGGTGTGCCGGGGGGGCTTTCAATGGGTCCGGTCCTCCAGTGCGCGCATGGCACTGATCAGGTCGTTGCAGGTCAAGGGACCGCCTGAAAGCGAGGCGAAGTTGCGGGCGTGGGGGGCGTTGAGCGTGGGCTCGGCGATTTGCATCAGCACGCCGTCGTCGATGGCGGTTACGCCCAGTTCGGCCAGGCTGCGCGGCAGGCCGATCCGTTGATAGAAGCTCAGCAGGTCGCCCATGAGATCGGCGTCGCGGTCCTCCAGAACCAGTTGCACCAGTAGCCCATAAGCCACCTGGAAACCATGCACCTGTTGCTGGGCACCGGGGACTTTCGACAAGCCACGGGTCATCGCGTGGGCAATGGACAGGCCGCCGCTTTCGAACCCCAGGCCGCTCATCAGCAGCACGGCTTCGACCAACTGATCGAAGGCTGGCGTGACGCTTCCTGAACCTGCCTCAGCCAGCGCCACCTCGGCATGTTGGCGAATGACCTGGTAGCACTCGCGCGCCAGGACCACGCCGCTCAGCGCGGGACGTGCGCCAAACATGTTGACGCCGCCGGACGCGAAGCACTGTTCGGCTTCGAATTTCTTGGTCAGGGCGTCGGCAATGCCTGCCAGCAGAAACTGGCGCGGCGCCTGGGCGATCAGGCCGGTATCCACCAGCACGTAGCGCGGGCTGCTGAGCAGGTGACCGACTTCGCTCAATTGGTGATGGGCGTCGTAGACCACATAGTTTTTCGAGGTGGGGGCATCGTTGGACGCCACGGTCGGCATGGTGATCAGTGCGCGACCGCTGCTGTGGGCGAGGGCTTTGCCGGCATCGATGCACTTGCCGCCACCCACGGCCAGGATCATGTCGAAGTCCACTTGCCCGGCTGCCGCTCTCAGGTCAGCGATGCCGTCGGCGGTGATCTCGCCATCGAAGGTGATGTAGTGCAACTCGACCTCTGACCGGGAGCAGGTGTCGTCGAGTCGCGACTTGATCAGGCCCAGGACATAACTGTCGATGACGACGACGGCCTTACGACCGCAGTGCGCCAGCCAGGTGCCTGCCTGGGCGAGTACTTCAGTGCCTTGGACATAACGGCCGGGTGAGCCGAAAACCAGATTCATGCTGTACCTCACTTCACTGCTTATTGTTGTTCGAGGCCCGGTAGCGAGTGCCGGGATTTCGCGCTATTTGATGCATCATATATCATGCATTTTTACGGTCAAGCACTCTATGGACGGCCGCCGATCAGGCGATCGAATAGCCGCCGTCTACAGGCAAGGTCGTGCCGGTCACATAGCGCGCGTTTTCCGAAACCAGGAAGGCAATCACATTCGCCACGTCCTCGGGCATGCCCCAGGCCTTCATTGGAATGCGCGCCATGATGCCTTGCGAGCGCTCCGGGTCCTCGAATGCGCGGCGCGACAGGTTGGTCAGAATCCAGCCCGGAGCCACCGCATTGACCCTGACCCCATCGGTCGCCCAGGCCACGGCCATGCAACGCGTCAATTCGGCAATGGCCGCCTTGCTCGAAGCGTATGCCGGCGTCTTGGCCGAGCCGAAAATGCTCCACATCGAGGCGAAGTTCACTACTGCACCGCGCGCGGCTTTGAGGCCGGGAAGGGCGGCATTGGTGACGCGCAGTACCGCCGTGAGGTTGACGTCCATGACGCGGCTGAAGCCTTCGGGCTCCCATTCGCGGCTGTGATCAATGATGCCGGCGGCGTTGACGATGGCATCGATGCGCTCGAAGCGGGCGAAGAAGCTGTTCACGGCGTCATCGTCGGTGACGTCCAGTTCTTGATAGTGAATGCCCGCCACCCGCTGCTCGGGTTCGCCCAGGCCCAGGGTGAACACCTCATGGCCATCTGCGTGCAGGCGCTGTGCCGCGGCCAGGCCAATGCCCGAACCGCCACCGGTTACGATTGCAATCTTTTTCATGGTTTTCCTCTGCGGGTTCGAAGGTGCCTGCACGCCCGATCAGGCAAACAGAAACTCGGCCAAAAGATCGATCTGGCCGGTAATCATGTGTGAGCCCTTGTGAATGACACAGCCGCGCTCGGCTGCAGCGCTCAGCAAAGGGGTGATATCCGGATTCATCACCACTTCGCCGACGACCGTGCCGGGTGCCAGGGTTTCGACCGGCAAGGGCAGCGGGTCGTCGGCCTTGAGGCCCAGCGCGGTGCCGTTGATCACGACGTCGAACCCGCTGGCGTCGGCGCTGCCGGCATGGATTTGCCGTGTTGGAAATAGCGGACGCAATTCGGCGACCAGGTCTTCGGCCTTGGCCGGCGTGCGGTTGCTGATCACCAACTCCCGGATGTCTTCAGCCAGCAAGGCATGGGCGATGCCGGTGGCCGCGCCTCCGGCACCGAGCAGCAGCACGCGTCGGTCACGCAGGTCGTGGCCCTGCTTTTTCAAACCGACGACAAAACCGTCGCCATCGAACATGCGCCCGCTGAAGCGTCCGTCAGGCAGGCGTTTGGCGACGTTGCACACATTCAACGAACGGGCGGTGCCTTTGAGCTCATCGCAAAGTTTAGCCACCTCCAGTTTGTGCGGCACGGTGACGATCACGCCGGCCAGGTTTTCAATGCCGCGCAACCCTTCCCAGGCGCTGGCCAGATTGGCGGGTGACACTTCCCAGGGCACCAGGACGCCGTCATGGCCGAGCTGCTCCAGCAGCGGGTTGAAGAATTCAGGCGTGCGCAGGTGTTTGGCGGGGTAACACAGATGAACCACAACCCGTGTTTTACCGGTGATAGGCATGGGCATGTTCCTTGACGTATGCTGTAGTGATGTATGATATATCTTCGTTCGGATCGCACGTCAACAGCCGGATCACGCCTTGATTGCGCTGGCGATGAAAAGGTCGTGATGTATGATGCGTTATCTTCGCCGCCCGGTGCCGTCGTATCAGCCCGCCCGGCGCATCCTTATTGACCCTGGAGACCATGTAACCGTGACCGTGCATAAGCCTATCGACAAAGGCAACTTGAGCGAGCGGGTCTACGCCATCATCCGCACCGCGCTGATGGACGGGCAGTACCAGCCCGGGGACCGTTTGCGGATCAGTGCGCTGGCCGAAGAGTTCGGCGTGTCGATCACTCCCGTGCGTGAAGCGATATTCCGCCTGGTCAGCGACCACGCGCTGGATATGAAGGCCGCGACCTCCATTTATGTCCCGGAGCTGACGGTCAGTCAGTTGCGGGAAATCCAGTTGATCCGGCACCTGCTCGAAGGTGAGGCTGCGGGCATGGCTGCGCTGCGGGTGACCGCGGCGGAGCTGGAAAAGCTTGAAGCCATTCAGGATGCCTTCCAGAAAGCGGTTTCGGTCGACTACAAACAGGCATCGTTGCTCAACAGAGAATTCCACTTCGGCCTGATTTCCGCTGCGCGCATGCCCGTAGTGGCCAAGACCCTGGAGAACATGTGGGTCATCATGGGCCCATTGTTGAGTCGCTTTCACGCAGAAGTCCCCAAGCGCGAGCTCGCCAGCTCCAAGCACAAGCATTTCGAAGTGCTGGAAGCTTTGCGCAACCGCGATTCGGCCAAGGCCAAGGCGGCCATGCAAGCCGACATCGCCTGGGGCGAGCTGATGATCAAATGGCTGGAGGAGAAGGAAAGCCTGGTCGGCGCGTGATCCTTTCGCAGCTTGCGGATAATGCTGACGACGTCGCCCGAACGCCTTGAATGCGTATCGGGCGATTTCGTTTTCCCCCTGCGCAGGCGCGTTACTTCATCCGGCCGAGCAATGCCTTGCCGACCTCGGCGGCCGAGGCCGGGTTCTGGCCTGTGATCAACTCGCGATCAACGACCACATTGGGCGTCCAGTTGCTTGTATTGCTGCTGTACAACCCACCGGCCAGCTCCAACGCGGTTTGCGGGTAGAACTTCATCTGGCCACCGTTGAGCAGGCCTTTGGCGGCCTCTTCTTCCTGGTTGCTGATAACCGTCATCTTGTAGCCCGCATAGATCCAGTCGGCGCTGGCTTTCGCCGGCTTCGCGCTCTGCAGTTGGCGGGTGAAGCCCTCGGCGTCGGGCAGGGTCGACAGCAGGGCGATGGGGCCATGGCAGACGAGTGCTGGTTTTCCCTGTGGGAGCCGGCTTGCCGGCGATAGGGCCCGATCTGGCTACGCAGGGTGAACATGTTGTGTCTGTTCCGGCCCTTCGCCGGCAAGCCGGCTCCCACAGGGTTCGTGCTGGCTTTTGGAGTTTAGGTCGGGCCAACGGTTGTTGCCCTTTGGCTGGACACTCTATGGGCGCCGGAGAAGAAGATTAATTACCTCCCAGGCAAATGATCTTGTGCTGAAAAGCAAAAATGCCGCGTAAGCGTGTGCAGCTGCGGGTTCCATTGCCCTGTGAGCGCTCGCGGAATTCGACGTGCGCGAAAGGGACTTGGAATTGCGCGAACAAACATGATATATGATATGCAATCACGTCGTCAGACCTGATGAAACGTCCTGAAACCGAGAACAAGAAAGCCTTGGAAAGAGGCGAGGATGCCCCCTATGCAAACAGTGCGTCGTGGATTGCGCCAAGGGCCCGGGAGGTGCGAATGACTCAGATCTTCGCGGCTCCCGGCCGTTACATTCAGGGTTACCAGGAACTGGAGCGCCTGTACCAGCATATAGCCTGGTTCGGCCAGCGGTTTCTGGTGATCACCACTCAGGGCCGTCTGGACAGCCTGCGCCAGACCCTGGCCTTGAGCTTCGACAACCCGGAACTGAACCTGCGCTATGCCGTGTTCGAAGGTGAAGTCACACGTGCCGAGGTCCAGCGCCTGTTCCTGCTACAGCAGGATCAGGGTTGCGACGGGGTGATCGGGGTCGGCGGCGGCAAGGTGCTCGATGCCGCCAAGGCGGTGGCCGCCAGGGCGCGGCTACCCTTGTGCATCGTGCCCACGGTGGTGTCCAACGATGCACCCACCAGTGCACTGTCAGTGTTCTACCACGCCGACGGCAGCTACGAAGACGTACTGTTCCACGCGCGCAGCCCCGACGTGGTGGTGGTCGACACCCAGGTGATCGCCCAGGCCCCGGTGCGCCTGCTGGTGGCTGGCATCGGCGATGCCTTGGCCACCTATTACGAGGCCCGCACCTGCGTACAGGGCTATCGCGACAACTTCCTCGGCCTTGGCTCCGCCCAGGGGGGAGGCAAGGCGACCCTCACGTCCATGGCCATCGCTGAGTTGTGCCACCGGGTGCTGCGCGAGGACGCGGTGCAGGCCGTGCGGGCGTGCGAGCAGAACGTCGTGACCAAGGCACTGAACCGGGTAATCGAGGCCAACGCGCTGATGAGCGGCATCGGTTTCGAGAGCAACGGCGTGGCCACCGCCCATGCCGTGTACAGCGGCTTCAGCGAGCTGGGCGAGCGGGCCAGCGCCTACCACGGCGAATACGTGGCCTTCGGCACGCTGGTGATGCTGCTGCTCGAGGGCGCCCCGGCCGCTGAACTGGACGACCTGCTGCACCTGTGCTTGGCGGTAGGGTTGCCGGTATGCCTGGCCGACCTGGCACTGGGCGACATCAGCGCCGAGGAGCTGCACCGGGTGGCGGAGGTGGCGGCTTCTCCGCAGCAGACCAGCCGAGTCGAGCCTTTCGAGGTGACCATTCGGGAAATGCTTGCGGCCCTGCGGGCTGCCAACGACCTCGGCGAATTCTACAAGAAAGGCGGATCGGTCCTGGTCACCTCGGATGATCAGCGTCCGGCATCGGCCATCAGCAAAGGATGAGTGGGATGAAGGATTTTCAGGCAAGTCTGCCCGTCAAACTGGACTTCGAGGTCGGCGGAGTGTTGCGCATAGCCGAGAAAGTGGTGCCCTATGGCAACAAGGTGCTGTTGATGGTCGACCCGTTCCTGGAGGGCAGCTCCTTGGTAGCCAAGGTGCTCGCCAGCTTCGCTGAGCGCGACATCGAGGCGGTCGAGTTCTACGACATCGTGCCCAACCCGCGCCACACCACCATCGACCGCGCCGTAACGCTGGTGCGTGACAACGGTTGCCAGGCGGTGGTGGCCATCGGTGGCGGCAGCGCCATCGACTCGGCCAAGGCGGTGGCCTTGGTGGCCGTGCATGGCGGCAGCTGCTGGGATTACACCGAACGTCTTGGCGAGGCAGTGACCCGCCCGACGACCCGTGGCCTGCCGCTGCTGGTGGTGCCGACCACCTCCGGCACCGGCTCTGAGGCCACGCCGTTCGCGGTGATCAACAATCCCGAACTCGGCCTCAAGTGCGCCATCGTCAACCCCAGTATCTACCCGGATGTGGCGCTGATCGACCCGCAGATCCTGGTCAGCAAACCTGCGCGGCTGACTGCGCTGACCGCTGCGGACGCGTTCTGTCATGCCCTGGAGGCGTTCATCAGCATCCACTCCACACCCTGGGTCGAGATGGTCGCCCTGGAGGCGATCCGCCTGTTCGCCGACAACGCCCTGCGCTGCGTCGAGCACGGCGACGACCTGGAGGCGAGGGCGCGCATGGCGTTGGCTTCGACCCTTGCCGGCATGGCCATCGCCGGTGCCGGGGTCACCGTTTCCCATGCCCTCGGCCAGCCGCTGGGGGCGATGACCGACGCGCCCCATGGCGGCACCGTGGCGGCGAGCACGGCGCAGGTGATTCGCTGGACCCTGCCGGTGGCGCAGGACAAATTCGCCAGGGTCGCGGCGATCCTCGACCCGGCCACCCAGGCCCTGTCGGTGGCCGAACGCGCCGCGCGTCTGCCTGACATCGTCAGCACCCACTTCGCCCGCCTGGGCATCCGCGACACTTTTGGCAGCTATGGCCTCAAGCCTGAACAGGTCGATGCGTTCGCCAAGGTGGTGTGGACCAGTTTCAACCAGGACCTGGCCTGTCACCCCAAACCGATCCGCGACCAGCAGGAGGTGGCCGAAATCGTCAGGCAGTGCCTGTAGCACTGATGTCTGTCTGATCTGACCCCGATGTGGCGAGTCCGGCCTTGGTGAAGAGGCCGGCAGCCCGCTACACCCTGAAAAAACTGAATAACAACCACAAGAACCAGTTTCGGGAACACATCACCATGGCAAGAACCTCCTTGGCCGGGCTCGGCCTGCTGGGCCTCTGCGCCTTGCAAACGGCCCATGCCGATGGCTACTCGCAGAACAACTTCCTGCTCGGCGACTGGAATGGCGAGCGCACCCACTTGCATGAACAGGGCGTGGACTTCCTGTTCACCTACGTCAACGAGCTGGCCTACAACACCCAGGGCGGTGACCCGCACAAAGGCACCTACAGCGACCAGTTGATGGCCGACGCGCAGTTCGACCTGCAACGCTTGCTTGGCTGGGAGGGCGCGGCGTTGCGCGCGACCTTCACCAACCGCAACGGCGAGAGCCTGACCCGTGAGGCCAACACCGGCACACTGCTGGCCGCCCAGGAAATCTACGGCCGCGGTAGCGTCACACGGCTGGTGCAGTTCTATTACCAGCAGGCCCTGTACGCGGACCGCCTGCTGCTGAAAGTCGGTCGGCTGCCCATGAGCGGGGATGTGTTCCCGTTCTCCTGCACCTTCCAGAACCTGACCTTCTGTGGCGCCGTGCCCGGCTACATCACGCCCAACTGGTTCACCTGGCCGGTCAGCCAATGGGGGGCGGCGCTGCAGGCACAGTTGGCGGACGACTGGTGGCTGAACACGGCGATCTACCAGGTGAACCCTCGCTTCACCGAGAATGCCCAGAGCCTGAACTTCGGCAGCCCCTCGGGCACCACCGGCCACCTCGCAGTCGCTGAACTGGCCTGGAAGCCGACCTTGGCCGGCCTGCCCGGCAGCTACCGGGTCGGCGTGTGGCGCAACACCGGGGATTTCGACGATATCTACCTGGACGTCGAGGGCCAGCCCATCGGGCTGACCGGCAACACCCCCGAGCGCCACGACCAGGCCCGCGGCTGGTACGCCATGGCCCAGCAGCGGGTCTACCAGTCGCCGAGCAATCCGGCGCGAGGCCTGACGCTGTTCAGCAACTTCATCCAGTCCGACCGCGATGTCTCCGACATCGAGCGGGTCTGGCACCTGGGCGCCTTCGTCGGCGGCCCGTTCGCGGCACGCCCGCAAGACGAAATCGGCCTGGCCCTGGGGCGCCTGGAGGTCAACCCGCGTTCGGCTCGGCGAGCACAGCAGGCCAGCGGTTCCGAGCAACGCGCAGATGTCGAGTACCCGGTCGAGCTGTATTACGGATTGCAGCTTTCCCCGGCGCTGACCCTGCGGCCGAACGTGCAGTACACCCGCAACCCCGGCGGCTTCGACCACGACCGTAGCGTGGTTGTGTGGGGCTTGAAGACCGTGGTGAGTTTCTAGCAGTGGTGCTCGCCTGCGGGCGACGTGTCGCTCAATTCATGATGCATCATATTTGATAAGGGAAAATCCATGAGCATTGCCAATTTTGTTGATCTCACCGCTGTCCAGAAACGTGTCAGTCAACTCGAACTGCCGGGCCAGGCGTTCATCGACGGACGCTTCGTCGATGCCGTGAGTGGCCAGACCTTTGCCAACGTCTCGCCCCGCGACGCCAGCGTGCTGAACCAGGTCGCCTCCTGCCAGGCCGAGGACGTCGACCTGGCCGTGAAGGCCGCACGTCGGGCATTCGACAGTGGCGTCTGGTCGCGGCGCACGCCCAAGGAGCGCAAACAGGTGCTGCTGCGTTTTGCCGCCTTGTTCGAGCAGCACATGGACGAGCTGGCGCTGCTGGAAACCCTCGACATGGGCAAGCCGATCAGCGAAAGCGCGGGCTTCGACGTGCACGCCGTACTCGACTGCCTGCGCTGGTATGCCGAGAGCTGCGACAAGCTGTATGACGAAGTCGCGCCATCCGGCCCTTCGGCCCTGGGCCTGGTGACCCGCGAGGCCATCGGTGTGGTGGGCGCCGTGACGCCGTGGAACTTCCCCATGCTGATGTCCATGTGGAAGGTCGCCCCGGCGCTGGCCATGGGCAACTCGGTGGTGCTCAAACCTGCAGAGCAATCGCCTCTCACCGCCCTGCGCCTGGCAGGGCTGGCCGCCGAGGCGGGCATCCCGGCCGGGGTGTTCAACGTGCTGCCGGGCTTTGGCCCCACCGCGGGCAAGGCCCTGGGGCTGCACATGGATGTCGACACCCTGGTGTTCACCGGCTCTGGTGAGGTCGGTAAATTGTTCCTGCAGTACTCCGGGCAGTCGAACATGAAGCGGGTCTGGCTGGAGTGCGGCGGCAAGACCCCGAACATCATCCTCGACGACTGCCATGACCTGGAAAAGGCCGCGATCACCGCGGCGCGCTCGATGTTCTTCAACCAGGGCGAAGTCTGTGTAGCGCCGTCGCGGTTGATCGTCGAGGCCGGCATCCGCGGCGAGTTCGTTGCCGAGGTGCTCAAGGTCGCCCGTGGCATCGCTGCCGGCGATCCGCTGGACCCGGCCACGCAGCTGGGTGCCATGGTCGATCAGACCCAGCTTGAACGCGTGCTGGGCTACATCGACAAGGGTGTGCAGGAGGGCGCGCGCTTGATCCTGGGCGGTGAGCGGATCAGCCATGGGCTGGGCGCCAAGGGCTTCTACCTGCCGCCGACGATCTTCGACGAGGTCAGCAACGACATGACCATCGCCCGCGAGGAAATCTTCGGTCCGGTGCTCTCGGTGATCACCGCCCGCGATCACCTCGATGCCCTGCGCATCGCCAACGACACCCCGTACGGTCTGGCCGCCAGCCTGTGGACCTCCGACCTGTCGCGCGCCCACCAGATGGCCCGCAGCCTGCGTGCCGGCAGCGTGTGGGTCAACTGCTTCGACGGTGGCGATATCAGCATGCCGTTCGGCGGCTTCAAGCAGTCCGGCAACGGCCGTGATCGCTCGCTGCACGCGCTGGACAAGTACTCCGAGCTCAAGTCCACCTGGATCGAGCTGTGACCCTTTGCGCTGCAACCTGGAGAACAACAAGATGAAAACCACCGTTGCCCGTTCCGTCTGCGCCACTGCGCTGGCCTTCCTGCTCGCGGCTACCGCCAGCGCCGAAGAGCGTCACCCGCTGTACAAGCTGATCCCCAATACCGCGCTGTCCGGCCTGGTCGATCCGCAGATGCCCGACCGCACGGCCATCGAAAAGGCCCTGCCGCTGAAGAAGAAGGGCCCGCACCTGCGCATCGGCTGGACCGAAATCACCCTCGGCAACCCCTGGTTCGTGACGATGACCCGCGACGCTCGCACCCTCGCCGAACGCTACGGCTACGACCTGCAGGTGCAGGTGGCCGACAGCGACGTGGCGCGCCAGAGCGCCCAGGTCGACAACTTCATCACCCTGGGCGTGGACGTGATCGTCATCGACCCCACCGACACCCTGGGTACCGTCGCCGATGTAGAGCGGTCGGTGGCCGCCGGGATCCCGGTGATCACCGTCGGCACCGCCCCGGATGCCCGGGCCCCGGTGGTGACCACCAGCACCGCCAACCCCTATGGCAGCGGCGTGGAGGCTGGGCGCTACATCGTCGAGCACACCGACCCGGGCAGCCAGATCAACGCCGCCATGGTCATTGGCGTGATGGGTAACTCCACCTCCGAGAGCCGCCTCAACGGCATGATCTCGGGCATCGTCCAAGCCCGTGCCGAGCAGCGCAAGCTGGGCTTGTCGAAGGAGGATGCCTGGCTCAAGGGCTATGAGCTGTTCCAGCAGGTCAAGGCCAAGGGCGGCTTCAACTGGCCCGAAGGCGGTTTCAGCGTGCTGGCCTGGGGCCGTGGCGACTGGACCGAGGAGGGCGGCCTTGCCGCCACCGAGGACATTCTCTCGGCCCATGGCGAGCGCCTGAACCTGATCCTGGCGGAGAACGATTTCATCGCCATCGGCGCGATCAATGCCGTGGACAACGCCGGCAAAGCCGGGCAGGTGCGGGTGGCCTCGGCGTCCGGCACCTTCAAGGTGGCGCTTGAGCTGATCCGCCAGGGCAAGTTGATGGTCAGCGCTACCAACAGCGGTTCGCAGACGGGCATCGCGGCCATCGAACTGATCCACCAGATCGCCGACAAGGGCATGGACGCCAACAACCTGCCACTGGCCTCGTACTTCCCCGTGGAGCTGATCACCCCGGCCAATGTCGAGCAGTTCATCGCCCTGGAGGATGCTCCTGCCAGTACCGAGCGGCTGCCAGCCTTCCACACCGTCGAGCAGCTCAAGGCCGCCTCGCGCTGAGGGCACTGCCATGCAAATAGCCAACAATACGGCCGTGGAGCTGCGCGGCATCCACAAGGCCTTCGGCGGCATCAGTGCCCTCGGTGGTGCCAGTTTCAGTGCGCGCTGCGGCGAAGTGCACGCGCTGATGGGCGAGAACGGCGCGGGCAAGTCGACATTGATGAAGGTCCTCGCCGGCGCCTACGTACGCGATGCCGGCCAGGTGCTGCTGGAAGGGCGCGAGGTGAGCATCGAGCAGCCGGCCGACGCCCTGCGTCTGGGCGTGTCGGTCATCTATCAGGAGTTTGCCCTGGCCCCGCATCTGACGGTGGCCGAGAACATCTGCATCGACGACCTGGGCCGCCGTCGTGGCTGGGTGCGCCAGGCCGCCCTGCGCGACAAGGCGCGGGCGGTGCTGGCGGAGCTTGGCTTCGGCGAGATCGATGTGGCCCAGCCGGTGGGCAACCTGTCGGTGGCCCATCAGCAGGCGGTGGAGATTGCCAAGGCGTTGTCGCGCAATGCCTCGGTGCTGGTGTTCGACGAGCCCACCGCGGTGCTCACCGCCCACGAGTCCGAGCAGCTTTTCCGCATCCTCGAGGAGCTGCGGCGCAAGGGCGTCTGCATTGTCTACGTGTCCCACCGCATGGACGAGATCTTCCGCATCTGCGACCGCGCCACGGTGCTCAAGGACGGGCGCACCGTGGGCACCGTGGCGCTCTCGGAAATCGACGAGCGCGGCCTGGTGCGGATGATGGTCGGCCGCGAACTGAACGATTTGTTCCCACCGCGCCAGGCCACGCTCGGAGAGGTGCGGCTGGAAGTAGAAGGGTTGTGTGCCGGGCCTCTGGTGCGCGAAGTCGGTTTTACCGTGCGCGCTGGCGAGGTGCTGGGCTTTGGGGGCCTGGTGGGCTCGGGGCGTACCGAGACCATGCGCGCGCTGTTCGGCGCCGACCCTGCCAGCGCGGGCAGCATCCGCCTGAACGGCCAAGCACTGCGTAACCGCAGCCCGCGCGAGGCGATCGCAAACGGCATCGGCCTGGTACCTGAGGACCGCAAGCAGCAGGGCGTGCTCCTGGAAATGTCGGTCCGGGTCAACGCTGCCCTGCGGCCAGGATCGCCCTACATCGGACGTGGTGGCTGGATCGACGGCAAGCGCGAGCGCGCCGGGGTCGAGGCGCTGCGCCAGCAGCTGCGCCTGAAAACCGGCTCGATCGAGCAGGCGGTGGGTGACTTGTCGGGCGGCAATCAGCAGAAGGTGGCGCTGATGAAGTGGGTCGATGCCGGGTGCCGGGTACTGATACTCGACGAGCCGACCCGCGGTGTGGATGTGGGGGCGCGAATCGAGATCTACCGCGTGATCAACGAACTAGCGGAGGCAGGGGTGGCGATTTTGCTGGTGTCCTCGGAAATGACCGAACTGATCGGCTTGTGCGACCGGGTGCTGGTGATGCGCGATGGTGCGATCGCCGGCGAACTGAGCGGCGCGGCGATTGATGAACACGCAATGATCTGTCTAGCGATGGGAGTGGAACAACATGCATGACAACCCGAACAAATTGGCCGCCGCTACGCTGCCCGGCGAGCCTGCGCAGGCCAAGGGGCTTGACCTGCGCAGGGCGTTCCTGCAACACAACGCGCTGGTCATGCTGCTGGTGCTGGTGGTGGCCGCCAGCTTCCTGTCGGCGGACTTCTTCACCTGGCAGAACCTGGGCAATCTGCTGCGCCAGCTGACGCCGCTGATGCTGGTAAGCATCGGCATGTTGATCGTCATCCTGACCGCCGGCATCGACCTGTCGGTGGCCTCGGTGGCGGCCGTGGGGGGCATCGTCGTGGCCATGAGCCTGAACCTGCTGCCCTTCGCGGGAGCGGGTGGATTGCTGCTGGCGCTGGCCATCGCGGTGGCCGCAGGGGTGCTGATGGGGCTGGTGACCGGCACCTTCATCGCCTACCTGCGCATGGCACCGTTCATCGCGACCCTGGCGATGATGACCATGGCGCGCGGGTTGGCTTTCATTCTCTCGAACGGCCAGCCGCAACGGCTCGCCGACGATCAGAGTGCCGCCGCGCTGCTGCGCGAGTTCGGGCGCCAGTCCGACCCGCTGCTCGGCGTGCCATGGCCGGTGTGGCTGGCGCTGGTGGTGGTGGTGGGCTTTGCCCTGATCCTGCGCTACAACGCCTTCGGCCGGCTGGTGGTGGCCAGCGGCAGCAACGAGACCGCCGTGCGCCTGGCCGGCATTGCGGTGGAGCGCTACAAGCTTGCTGCCTACGCCATCTGCGGTGGCCTCAGCGCCCTGGCCGGCGTGGTCATCACCTCGCGCTCGGGGGTGGCCACACCCAGCGCGGGACTGGCCCTGGAGCTGGACGCCATCGCGGCCTGCGTGATCGGCGGCGCGTTGCTTTCAGGCGGCAAGGGCAGCCTGTTCTACACGGTAGTGGGCGTGCTGGTGCTGGGGCTGATCGGCAACATCATGAACCTGCTCAGCGTACCGGCCTATCCCCAGCAGATGATCAAGGGCGCCATCATCGTGGTCGCCGTACTGCTGCAGGGCATCGGCCGGCGTGACGCGCGCATCTGACAACCCTCGGCGCGCGTGGGCACGCTGCAGATGCTGGCCTGCGAGTGCCGAGTTGATCCTTACATCCATCAACGACGGGACGAAGAAATGACACACCAAGGACGTTTGAGTGGCCATCACGCTTTGCTGACGGGTACCGGAGGTGGGATCGGCCTTGCGGTGCTGGCTGCCTATCTTCGCGAGGGCGCTATCTGTACCGCCATCGATCTTGCGACCGAACCCAGCGAGGGCATCCAGCAGCTTCTGCAGGCGCACGCGGACCAGCTCGATTATGTGGCGGCGGACGTCTCGAACCATGGGCAGGTTAGAGACGTGATCGAAGCGGCAACGGTGAGGCGCGGCCCGATCGACCGGCTGTTCAACAATGCGGCCATCTTCGATCTCGCGCCGGTAACCGATCCCAGCGAGGCGATGTTCGACCGCCTGTTTGCCGTCAATGTGAAGGGCATGTTCTTCACCATGCAGGCCGTGCTGCAGCAAATGGTCGAGCGCAAGATCAAGGGGGCGGTGATCAACGTGGCTTCGCAGGCCGGTCGCCGGGGCGAACCGCTGGTTGCGCATTACTGCGCCTCGAAAGCCGCCGTGATCAGTTATACGCAGAGCGCTGGCCTGGCGATGGCGCCCCATGGGATTCGCGTGAATGCCATCGCTCCGGGCATCACCGACACACCGATGTGGCAGACCGTCGATCGGCTTTACGCTGACGCCATGGGCGTGTCTCCAGGCGAGCCGACCCGACAATTCGTCAGCGCTGTGCCGATGGGACGGATGGGGCAGCCGCAGGACTTGGCTGGCGCGGCGGTGTTCCTTGCCAGCGACGAGTCCGCCTTCATCACCTGCCAGACACTCAACGTGGACGGTGGCACCGTCATGTCCTGAAGCAGAGGGCACCGCGCGCTCAGGGCCGACCTGTCGAAAAATCATCACAACAATCATTGCCGAACTGGAGACACCATGCCTCGCTCAATCATTCCCGTAAATGGCACGAACCTTTTTGTAGAGGACAGCGCAGAGCCAAACTTGCCCGTCATGCTGTGCCTGCATTCGCTGTTCCTCGATTCAAGGATGTTCGAAGGCCTGGCCGCATTCTTTGCCGGTCAATACCGGGTTGTTCGCCCGGAATTTCGCGGCCAGGGCCGTAGCGACCTTGACGATGTGCCGGTCATCACCATGGACCAGTGTGCCGAAGACATCCTGGCGCTTATCGAAAAGCTCGAACTGACGAACATTCACCTCATCGTTCAATCGATGGGTGGAGACGTCGGCGTACGCATGATTGCCGCACGACCCGAACTGTTCACCACGCTCACCCTGCTCGGTTCCTCCGTCCAGGAAGAGGACCGCGCCAAGATCGAGCGGCTACGGGCGTGGGTTCAGCGCGCGGGTGAAATGGGGTTCATCAACAAGGCGCTCGATGAAACCATGGAGATCATGCTGGGGGCCACGACGCGCAGCGATCCCGGCAAGGCTGCCTTGGTTGCACTCTGGCAGGACCGCATCAGCGCCGTGCCACGCCGACTGCTGCCGGCAATGAAGGGCGTGATCGAGCGTGATGACGCCTTGAACCTGCTGGAAAGGATCAGCATTCCCGCCTTGCTGATCAATGGCGAGGAAGACATTCAGCGCCCGCCGGAGTGGGCGCGGGAATGCGCCGAGCGCTTGAAGGATGCCGAGGTGTTCATCGTCGAAAAAGCCGGGCATAGCCCGCTTCTGGAGGTGCCGGAAGTGGTGCTGCCGAAAGTGCGGGATTTCCTCCACGCGCACCGCTCCTGACGACACGGTGCGTCAGTCTCCATAAAACAATGACTCACAATCCTGGAGAAAAAATTGACTGATTACATCGTCGTCGGCGGAGGATCCGCCGGCAGTACCCTGAGCGGGCGACTTGCCGAGGCGGGTGCGAAGGTTTTGTTGCTGGAGTCGGGTCCGGCGGACTGGAATCCCTTGATCCACATTCCCGCAGGGTTCGTGAAGCTTCTGGACGGCAAGCTGCTCTACCACTACGAAACGGAGGCGCAGCCTGGACTGGGTGGGCGAGCCACGACGCTGCCACAAGGGCATGTGCTGGGCGGAGGTGGCTCGGTCAACGCGACGGTCTATATCCGCGGTCAGCGCGCCGACTACGACGGCTGGGCGGCAGCGGGTGCGCAAGGCTGGGGCTATCGCGACGTGTTGCCCTATTTCATGCGGGCAGAAGATAACGAGCGACTCTCGGATGCCTATCACGGCACAGGCGGCCCACTGGGTGTGTCGGACCTGCGCCACACCAGTGACTTGACCCGCGCTTTTCTGCGCGGCGCTCAGGAAGCGGGTATTCCCTACACGGCGGATTTCAACGGAGCCCGCCAACGCGGGGTGGGCCTGATTCAGACCACCACACGCAACGGCCGGCGCTCCAGTGCAGCCGTCGCCTATCTGCGTTGCGAGAAGACAGAGCGCAATGTGGAAATCCGCACCGGTTGCCTGGTCACACGGATCCTGTTCGAGGGTGACCGAGCCGTCGGTGTGGAGTACCTGCACAAGGGGCGTCTGCTTGAAGCACGTGCCGATGTCGAAGTGATTCTTGCCGCAGGGGCGATCCAGACACCCAAGCTGATGATGCTGTCGGGCATCGGTCCCGAGGAGGCGTTGCGGCGACATGGGATTGCGCGCCGGCATCGACTCGAGGGCGTCGGCAAAAACCTGCAGGACCATTTGGAGTTTCCAGCCATCCGCTTCTGCACGGGACGGTATGGCTACTACGGCGAGGATGCCCCCCTGCGAGCGGCCAAGAACGGCCTTCAGTACCTGCTGTTCAAGTCCGGGCCGGCCATGTCCAACGTGACGGAAGCCTGCGCCTTCCTGAACGTCGATGACATGGAAGCCGAGCCCAATATCCAGATGCATTTCGCGCCGATCGTGTTCATCGACGGCTACCGGAAACAGAAGATCAAGCGCGCGGGCGCGACGGTCAATCCCTGTGTCCTGCGGCCAAAGAGTCGGGGAGAAATACGCCTGCGCTCGGCCGACCCGAACGATGCCCCTGTGGTGGATCCGCGCTATCTATCCGACCCCGACGATATGCGCCTTTCGCTGAAAGCATTGGCGGTGGCCCGTCGTATCCTGGCGCAGCCGGCCTTTGCCGCTTTCGTCGAAACGACCGAAGCATTTCCGGGTGAGGGACTGCGGGATGAGGCCGCACTGGCCGCCTACATTCGTTCTCGCGGTAAAACGGTCTACCATCCCGTCGGTACCTGCCAAATGGGGCTGCACGACATGGCCGTGGTCGACCCGCTGCTTCGGGTGCATGGCCTGCGCAACCTGCGCATCGTCGACAACTCCATCATGCCCAACCTCATCTCTGGCAACACCAATGCTGCCGCGATCATGATCGCGGAAAAGGCATCGGACATCGTGCTAGGACGCCAAGCGCTACCGCCTTCGGTCGTCTGAGCACGGGATCGCTTCGGCGACGGATGAATCGGTCATGTCGGACCGGGTTGATGCGTGAACATCAACCCGGTCCGGTCGTCTTTAGCGGGTCAGCTGTGTGACCCACTTGCCGCTTCGGGCATTGCGTTTCAGTTCACCCAGGGCGGCGGGCAGCGCTTCGAAGTCGAACGCATGCAGTTGCGGAGGTTGCAGACGGCCGGCTGCCAGGTCTTCCAACAGGCGTTCGCCCGCTTGGCGCAGCGCCTGCCAGTCGCTGTCGCTGCCATGGCCGTGAATGCTGTTCAGCGCCACCTCATGGAGTGAAATGGCCGTTGTGAAGGGCGCTAGCGGCGCCTGATCCTGTCGATCCTGGATGCAGACCAAATGGCCGTTGTAACCCAACAGCGATGCCAGAGACGCTGCATGTTGGCCGCTCACGGTGTCGAACACCGCGTGCAGACGGCGTTGGCCGAGCTGTCGCTGCAGGGTCTGGCGCCACTCTGAAGCGTGGTAATCGAACACCTCGACGACGCCCAAGCCACGCAGCGCATCGTGATGGGCCGGCGATGCAGTGGCCCAGACGCGGGCTCCGCGCGCCACCGCCAGTTGTACCAGGTACAGGCCTACCGCGCCGCCCGCGCCTGTGACAAGTACATCCCGAGGTGCTTCCAGGGGCACTTTCTCCAGCGCCTGCCAGGCAGTCAGGCCCGGGCAGGGGAACGCGGCGGCAAACCTGTCGCCCAGCCCGGCCGGCACGCGCAGCAGCGCACGGCTGTCCAGCAGGGCGTACTCGGCGAAACTGCCGTCACGGGCCAACGATTGGTGGTAGGCCACCCGGGTGCCAGGCTCCAGCGTCACGCCAGCCCCGCAGGCGACTATTTCAGCCACCGCATCGACACCGGGTACCTGGCCGTTGCCCCAGTCGGGTCGGCCCCAATCGATCATCTTCCAGTCCACCGGGTTCAGGGCAATGGCACGGTTGGCCACCAAAACCTCGCCCGGGCCCGGTTCGCCCAGCGGCTTGCGGCCCAGTTTCAGTCCGGCGAGACCCTGGCCTGGCGTGAAGCACCAGGCGGCGTAGTCAACGGGCATAGTCAATCTCCTGAGGGGGCGTGGATGCAGCGCTTGGCGACCTTTTCGATCACCACTTACTAGTACTGATCGCTGCGGCGCAGGCGCAGTGTATCCACGCATGTCCCCCTGAAAAACAGGACCGACAGCACAAGACTTTTGATTTCTATTCAGCAATGGACTGCTGAACCACCGAAAGCCACCGCCCATGTGGGGCGGTGGCCGCAGGGCTGATGGGTTACTTGCAGTTGCCTGCCTTGCGATACCCGGCAGCCAGCGCTTGCGCTTCACTGTCAAAGGTTACCTGGTTCTTTTGCGACACCTGGCTGTATCCGGGGCAGCCACTGGCAAGGTGATACACATGGCTGTTGCGGTTGCCGATGATCGCACCCTCGGTCGATGCGCTCGCCAGGGTAGGCTTGGGCACTGGCTTGGCTGCCGATTTCGGGCTTGCGGTGGTGGTTACGTCAGCAGCGCCCGCAGGCTTGTAGCCGAGTGTCCAGTTACGTTCGCCAGTGACGAACGGGTTGGAGTGCCCCATGATCCTGGCAATGCGTTGGTCACGCTCTTTTTCCCAGGCAGACACCGGGTGCTGCTTGTCCCAGGCCATGAGCAGCTGTTGCTGCTGGCGAGACATGCTCAGTCGGTAGCGGTCGAACATGTAGAACGTGGTGCGCGCCACCAGCCCCTTCACTTCGTCACGCGGCTCTGCGGCTTTCTGCTGGAAATCCACCTTGGTCGTGCATTGGCCGTACTGGGGGGCGACACCCGAGACCATGCCATAGTTGAAGTTGCTGCGATCACCGTTCACTTCGCCCACGGAGGGGTAGAGGTTGAACAGGTCGGCTTCCATGGCGCGGAAGGTTGGGTCGGTGTCGACACAGTGCTCGCGCCCGCCGCTCTGCCAGCATTGGCGCTGGTGGCCAAAGGTCCAGGCCGGCACGATGTGCTCCCATTCCGTGCGTTCGGCACGGGTCTGCAGCTTGCGGGTTTCGTAGCCGCAGGACTTGAGGTCGACGCGGCCACCGGACTTGCCGACCCAGGTCCACTTGCAGCCACAGTACAGGTCGCCCATGGCACTGTTGGCCTGGTCGAGGTAGACCTTCTGCTTGGCGATGACTTTGGCTTCGGTAAAGGTCGCGGGGGGAGTGGCGAAGGCGCTGGGTATGGCGGCGAGGGCGAGGGTTACGACGTACAGCAGTTTCTTCATGAGAAAACATCATCGAAGGGGTGGGCGCGCGATTATACGGCTTACCGGTGATGAATGAAGAAACGTCCCACGAACTTCAAGCCATGCACTTACAGCATCCAGTGCCTCAATTGTTGCGCCCCTGGCCGGGTCGGTGCGCGTGGCGGCAGTGGATGAAGCGCTGATGCAGTTGGCGTGAAGGGTTGCCAGGCATATGCTTGCCAGGCAGGGTGCAACCCTGCCGCCTGCGGCGAATAGCGCGTTGCCCGACCGTAGCGTGGTGACTGACTGGACACCAGGGAGAGCGTCCAATGAGTGAGGAATCAAGGCCGATACCTGCCAGCTTCAGCGAAGAGCAGCTGCACATGCTGTTGGAGCTGATCAGCGACGGCATCTGGGACTGGAACGCCAATTCCGGCTACGTCTATCGCAATTCAGGCTGGTACAGCATGCTCGGCTATGCCAGCCATTCCATGGCCAACACCGTGCTGACCTGGGAGGGCGTCATCCACCCGGAAGACTACCCCCGGGTGATGGAGCACTTCGAGGCCTACATCGACCAGCGCGCCGAGCGCTATCTCGTCGAATACCGCTGCCTGTGCCAGGACGGTAGCTACCTTTGGGTCGAGGACCGTGGCTACATCATCGCCCGTAACGACGATGGCACCGTGGCCCGCATGCTCGGCGCCCACCGCAATATCGACGCCGGCAAGCGCCTGGTGGCCGAGCTTCAACTGAAGAACCAGTCGCTGGAAACCCTGGTGGCCGAACACACCCGCGAGCTGTCGTGGGTCAATCAGCAGTTGCAGTGCCAGCTCGACGAGAACCGCGAGCTGGCCGAGCGCGATGCGCTGACTCGGGTCGCTAACCGCTACCGTCTGGAGCAGGCCCTGCAGCAGGCATGCGAGCGCGCCCAGCGTTTTCGCCAGCCGTTGGCCCTGATTGCCATGGATGTGGATGACTTCAAGCCGATCAATGATCGCTATGGCCATGTCCGAGGGGATGCAGCGTTGATGCAGGTGGTGGAAACGCTGCGTGGCTGCCTGCGTGAGCAGGACCTGCTGGCGCGTTGGGGCGGGGACGAGTTCGTCATGGTCCTGCCGCAGACCTCGCTGGCCGAGGCACTCGAAGTGGCGGCACAGCTGCGATGGGCGATGGCGCAGGTCGAGCCTGTGGAGGAATACGCGCTGTCCCTCAGCTATGGGGTGGTCATGCGACAGGATGGGGAGTCCCAGCATGAGCTGCTGGCGCGCGCGGACCAGGCGTTGTACCGGGCCAAGGAGGCCGGCAAGGATGCCATCAGCGAGTGAGTCGACTGGCGCTTTGTGGGGGCTGTTCGGGCCTCATCGCCGGCAAGCCGGCTCCCACACGGGATCTGTGGTGTCCCCGGCCCCTGTGGGAGCCGGCTTGCCGGCGATGAGGCCGGAGCAGACAACAGAGGGCTAAAAAAAGACCCGCGATGCCGGACAGGCAACGCGGGCCAAAATCGGCCACAGCCGCTTCAGTGTCAGATGTGCAAAGCGTGTCCCAGCGCGCGCAGTGCCGCTTCCTGTACCGCCTCGCCCAAGGTTGGATGGGCGTGGATGGTGCCGGCCACATCTTCCAGCCGCGCGCCCATTTCCAGTGACTGGGCAAAGGCCGTGGACAGTTCCGAAACCGCCACGCCCACCGCCTGCCAGCCCACGATCAAGTGGTTATCCCGCCGTGCCACCACCCGCACGAAGCCGCTTTTCGACTCCAGGCTCATGGCCCGGCCATTGGCGGCGAACGGGAACTGCGCAACGATGCAGTCCAGGCCTTGCTGGCTGGCCTGCTCTGGTGTCTGGCCAACCACCACCACCTCGGGGTCGGTAAAGCACACCGCCGCAATGGCGGTCGGCTCGAAGCGCCGGGTCTTGCCGGCGATGATTTCAGCGACCATCTCGCCTTGTGCCATGGCCCGGTGGGCCAGCATCGGCTCGCCGGCGACGTCGCCGATCGCCCAGACGTTGCGCATGCTGGTCTGGCAACGCGGGTCGATGGCGATGGCGGCGCCGTTCATTTTCAAGTCCAGGCATTCCAGGTTGAAGCCCTGGGTACGCGGTCGGCGGCCCACGGCCACCAGCACCTGGTCAGCTTCCAGGCGCAACTGGGCGCCTTGGCCATCGCGGGCCAGCAGGCAACCGTCGGCATAACCTTCGACGCTGTGCCCCAGGTGCAGGGCAATGCCCAGCTTCTTCAACGCGTCGGCCACCGGTGCGGTGAGCTCGCTGTCATAGGTGGGCAGGATGCGCTCGCGCGCTTCCACCACGCTGACCTGCGCGCCCAGCTTGCGGTAGGCAATGCCCAGCTCCAGGCCGATATAACCGCCGCCCACCACCACCAGGTGCTTGGGCAGGGCCTTGGGCGCCAGGGCCTCGGTGGACGAGATGATCGGCCCGCCCAACGGCAACATAGGCAGCGTCACGCTGTTCGAACCGGTGGCCAGCAACAGGTGCTCGCACCGGATGCGTTGCCCGTCGACCTCGACCTGCTTGCCGTCGAGGATCTTCGCCCAGCCATGGATGACCTTGACCCCATGTTTTTTCAACAGGGCCGCCACACCCGTGGTCAGGCGGTCGACGATGCCGTCCTTCCAGGCCACGCTGCGGCCGATGTCCAGGCGCGGCGAAGAGACGCTGATGCCCAGCTCGGACTCGCCGCTGTAGCGCGAGGTCTGGTGGAACTGTTCGGCCACGTGGATCAGTGCCTTGGACGGAATGCAGCCGATGTTCAGGCAGGTACCGCCCAGGGCCTGGCCTTCGACCAGCACGGTGGGAATGCCCAGCTGCCCGGCGCGGATGGCGGCCACGTAGCCGCCAGGGCCGCCACCGATGATCAGCAGGGTGGTTTCGATAGTCTGGTCCATGCTCACTCCACGAACAGGCAGGCGGGTTGTTCGAGCAGGCCACGCACGGCCTGGATGAACAGCGCGGCATCCATGCCATCGACCACCCGGTGGTCGAACGAGCTGGACAGGTTCATCATCTTGCGCACGACGATCTGGCCGTCGATCACCACGGGACGCTCGACCATACGGTTGACGCCGACGATTGCCACTTCCGGGGTGTTGACCACCGGTGTGCTGACGATCCCACCCAGGGCGCCGAGGCTGGTCAGGGTGATGGTCGAACCCGACAGCTCTTCGCGGCTGGCCTTGTTGTTGCGCGCGGCCGTGGCCAGGCGGGTGATCTCGCTGGCGTTGCCCCACAGGCTGCCCGCTTCGGCATGGCGCAGCACCGGCACCATCAGGCCGTTGTCACCCTGGGTGGCGATGCCCACGTGCACCGCGCCGTGGCGGGTGATGACCTGGGCTTCGTCGTCATAGGTGGCGTTGATCTGCGGGAAGTCGCGCAAGGCCACGACCAGTGCGCGTACCAGGAACGGCAGCAGGGTGAGCTTGCCACGGTTGTCGCCGTGCTTGCTGTTGAGCTGCTGGCGCAGGGCCTCCAGCGCGGTGACGTCGATTTCCTCGACATAGCTGAAGTGCGCCACGCGACGTTTGGCATCCTGCATGCGTTGGGCGATCTTGCGGCGCAGGCCGATCACTGGCACCTGCTCGCTGTCCGTGCGTTTGGCGTATCCGCCAGGCGCTTGACCTGCAGTGCTCTGCGGCTTGCTCATGAAGGCATCGAGGTCTTCGTGCTGGATGCGCCCGGCCGGGCCGCTGCCATGCACGTAGCGCAGCTCGATGCCGGCATCCAGGGCGCGCTTGCGCACGGCGGGGGAGGCCAGTGGTTTTTCGTTGGCCTGGCGCGGCACGATAGGCGCTGCGCTGCAAGCCGCGGCGGGTTGGCTGGTCGCAGGTTGCGCTTCGACACGCGATTCCGGTTGGGCGGCGACGGGTGCAGCCTGCGGTTCCACCGGCTTGGCCTGCGGCACGTCCACATGGTTGCCGCTGCCTTCCACTTCGATGCGGATCAGCTCGCTGCCGACCGCCATCACTTCACCTGGCTGGCCGCCCAGGGCCAGCACCTTGCCGCTGACCGGCGAAGGGATTTCCACCGTGGCCTTGTCGGTCATGACATCGGCCACCACCTGGTCTTCGGCGATCACATCGCCGACCTTGACGAACCACTCCACCAGCTCGACTTGCGCGATGCCTTCGCCAATGTCCGGCATCTTGATGACGTGCGTGCCCATTCAGACCTCCATGACCCGTTTCAATGCCGCGCCTACCCGCGATGGACCTGGGAAATACGCCCATTCCTGTGCATGCGGGTAAGGGGTGTCCCAGCCGGTGACGCGCTCGATCGGCGCTTCGAGGTGATGGAAGCAATGCTCTTGCACCAGCGACACCAGTTCGGCACCGAAGCCGCAGGTACGCGTGGCTTCATGCACCACCACGCAGCGGCCGGTCTTCTTCACCGACTCGACGATGGTTTCCAGGTCCAGCGGCCAGAGGCTGCGCAGGTCGATCACTTCGGCATCGACACCGGTTTCCTCGGCGGCCACCTGGGCCACGTAGACGGTGGTGCCGTAGGTCAGCACGGTGACATCGTTGCCGGGGCGGGTAATCGCCGCCTTGTCCAGCGGCACGGTGTAGTAGCCGTCCGGCACTGCGCTTTGCGGGTGCTTGGACCACGGTGTCACCGGGCGGTCGTGGTGGCCATCGAACGGGCCGTTGTACAGGCGCTTGGGCTCCAGGAAGATCACCGGGTCGTCGCATTCGATCGAGGCGATCAGCAGGCCCTTGGCGTCATACGGGTTGGACGGCATCACCGTGCGCAGGCCGCATACCTGGGTGAACATCGCTTCCGGGCTCTGGCTGTGGGTCTGGCCGCCGTAGATGCCGCCGCCACAAGGCATGCGCAGGGTCAGCGGGGCGATGAACTCGCCGGCCGAGCGATAGCGCAGACGGGCCATCTCCGAGACGATCTGGTCGGAGGCCGGGTAGAAGTAGTCGGCGAACTGGATTTCCACCACTGGCCGCAGGCCATAGGCGCCCATGCCCACCGCGGTGCCGACGATGCCGCTCTCGGAGATCGGGGCGTCGAACACGCGCGACTTGCCGTACTTGTTCTGCAAACCTTCGGTGCAGCGGAACACGCCGCCGAAGTAGCCGACGTCCTGGCCGTAGATCACCACGTCGTCGTCGCGCTCAAGCATGACATCCATGGCCGAGCGCAGGGCCTGGATCATGGTCATGGTGGTGGTGGCCATGGCGGTTTCCGGTTTGATGCTGTTGTTGTGGTCGTTCATCTCAAACCCCCAGTTCCTGGCGCTGACGGCGCAGGTGGTCGGGCATGTCCTTGTACACGTCCTCGAACATCGAGGCCGCGCTCGGGATGTGGCCGTTGGCCAGGGTGCCGTATTGTTCGGCTTCCTTCTGCGCGGCAATGACCGCGGCCTCGAACTCGGCGGTGACCGCCTGGTGTTCTTCCTCGGACCACTGGCCGATGTTGATCAGGTGCTGCTTGAGGCGGGCGATCGGGTCGCCCAGCGGGAAGTGGCTCCAGTCATCGGCGGGGCGGTACTTGGACGGGTCATCGGAGGTCGAGTGCGGGCCGGCGCGGTAGGTGACCCACTCGATCAGGCACGGCCCCAGGCCACGGCGGGCGCGTTCGGCAGCCCAGCGCGAGGCGGCGTACACGGCGACGAAGTCGTTGCCGTCGACGCGCAGCGAGGCGATGCCACAGCCCACGCCACGCCCGGCGAAGGTGGTCGACTCACCGCCGGCGATGGCCTGGAAGGTGGAGATCGCCCACTGGTTGTTGACCACGTTGAGGATCACCGGCGCGCGGTACACGTGGGCGAAGGTCAGGGCAGTGTGGAAGTCGGATTCTGCAGTGGCGCCATCGCCGATCCAGGCCGAGGCGATCTTGGTATCGCCCTTGATCGCCGAGGCCATGGCCCAGCCGACCGCCTGCACGAACTGGGTCGCCAGGTTGCCGCTGATGGTGAAGAAGCCGGCCTCGCGCACCGAATACATGATCGGCAGCTGGCGGCCCTTGAGCGGGTCGCGCTCGTTGGACAGCAACTGACAGATCATCTCCACCAGCGACACGTCGCGGGCCATCAGGATGCTCTGCTGGCGGTAGGTGGGGAAGCACATGTCGGTGCGGTTCAGTGCCAGGGCCTGGGCGCTGCCGATGGCTTCCTCGCCCAGGCTCTGCATGTAGAAGGACATTTTCTTCTGGCGCTGGGCGACCACCATGCGGCTGTCGAAGATGCGCGTCTTGAGCATGGCACGCATGCCTTGGCGCAGGATCTGCGGGTCGATGTCTTCGGCCCAGGGGCCCAGGGCATTGCCTTGCTCGTCGAGCACGCGGACCAGGCTCTTGGACAGGTCGGCGGTGTCGGCAGCGTCGACATCGATCGGGGGTTTACGGACTTGACCCGCATCGTTCAGACGCAGGTAGGAGAAATCGGTCTGGCAGCCTGGCCGGCCGGTAGGCTCGGGCACATGCAAACGCAGGGGGGCGTACTCGTTCATGCTTTTTACGCTCGCTCGGGTGTTGTTTTTGTGAGCTCTGAAGCGGTCGCCGCTGAGTACCGGCTTGTGACTGGTAGGTCAGCGTCAGTTACATAGTAGTGACAGCCCGGGAGAATTTTTCTCTCAAGTTGATTGCCTTTAACGCGCACTGCAGATAAACATTCTGAATAAACACAAAAAACCGGTGAATTTGTCTCATGCGCAAACTCGATCGTACCGATATCGGCATTCTCAACAGCCTGCAGGACAACGCTCGCATCACCAACGCGGAGCTGGCGCGTTCGGTGAACCTGTCGCCCACGCCCTGTTTCAACCGGGTCAAGGCCATGGAGGAGTTGGGGGTGATTCGCCAGCAGGTGACCTTGCTGTCGCCAGAAGTGCTGGGGCTGGATGTCAATGTGTTCATCCATGTCAGCCTGGAGAAGCAGGTGGAGCAGGCGCTGCACCGCTTCGAGGAAGAGATCGCCGAGCGGCCGGAAGTGATGGAGTGCTACTTGATGACGGGCGACCCGGACTACTTGCTGCGGGTGTTGCTGCCGAGCATTCAGGCGCTGGAGCGGTTTCTCGACTACCTGACGCGGTTGCCGGGGGTGGCTAATATTCGTTCGAGTTTTGCCTTGAAGCAGGTGCGGTACAAGACGGCGCTGCCGTTGCCTTCGAACGGGATGACGTTGCGGGAATAGCGGGTGGCAGTCGGCTCCCACACTGGATCTGTGGTGTCCCCGGTCCCTGTGGGAGCCGGCTTGCCGGCGATAGGGCCAGTGCAGGCTGCTTGATATTTTAAACACCCCCAGCCTATGTTGTTGCCAGCTGATAACAACAAGGACAAGTGTCATGACCAGCGCCGCCCAACGCCCCCTCGCCGAGTACCTCAAGGGCATCGACCAGATCGAATGCATCACCCCCGACCTCAACGGCGTGCCCCGCGGCAAGGTGATGACCGCCGAAGGCTTCCTCGAAGGCCGGCGCTTGCAGATGGCCCGCGGCGTTCTACTGCAATGCATCATGGGCGGCTACCCGCCGGCGCGCTTCTACGGCAGCGACGATGGCGACCTGGCGCTGGTGGCAGAGCCCACGCAAATCCACCGGTTGCCGTGGAGCGAAGAGGGCCTGGCCCTGGCCATCTGCGATGCCGTCGAACTCGATGGCAGACCTTCGGGGCTGTCCACCCGCGGCCAGCTCAAGGCGGTGATCGCCCGGTACGCGGCCCTTGGCCTGGCGCCGGTGGTGGCGACGGAGCTCGAGTTCTTCGTCTTCGCGCCCAACAGCGACCCGCAGCAACCGTTCCAGCCGCCGCTCGGCAAGGACGGCCGCCGCGAGCTTGGCCACTCGGCCTTCAGCGTCAGCTCCAACAACGGCCTGCGCCCGTTCTTCCAGGAGGTCTACCAGTGCATGGCGGCACTGGGCCTGCCGCGCGATACCTTCATGCACGAGATGGGCGTCAGCCAGTTCGAGATCAACCTGCTGCATGGCGACCCGCTGCTGCTGGCCGACCAGACCTTCCTGTTCAAGCACCTGCTCAAGGAAGTGGCGCTCAAGCATGGCCTGATCGTGGTGTGCATGGCCAAGCCGCTGGCGCACACGCCCGGCAGTTCCATGCACATTCACCAGAGCCTGGTCGATACGGCCAGCGGGCGAAATGTGTTCAACGACGAACACGGGCAAGCGACCGAGACCTTCCATCATTTCATTGGCGGCCTGCAGGCGTGCCTGGCCGACTTCACCGCGTTGTTCGCCCCCAACGTCAACTCGTACCAGCGCCTGTGCCATCCCTATGCCTCGCCGAACAATGCCTGCTGGTCCCATGACAACCGTGCCGCGGGCTTGCGCATTCCGGCCAGCGCCCCGGTGGCGCGGCGCGTGGAGAACCGGCTGCCCGGTGCCGACGCCAACCCCTACCTGGCCATTGCCGCCAGCCTGGCAGCTGGCCTGCACGGTATCGAGCAGCGCCTGCAGCCGGCACCGGCCATCCAGGGCGAGTTCGAGGTGCCGGAGAATCTGAGCCTGCCTTGCACGCTGCACGCCGCGCTGGAACGCCTGAAGCGCAGCGCACTGGCGCAGCAATTGTTCGGCAGCGAATTCATCGAAGGTTACGTGGCCAGCAAGACCCTGGAACTGTCCGACTTCTTCGACGAGATCACGCCCTGGGAGCGGCGGGTGCTGGCGGCACAAGCCTGATCGCGACACGAGCGCTACTGGACGCGCCCCTGGCGAAGTATTTCGCCTTGGGGGGCCTGCGCCACGGCGCATTTGCTTTTATGCTTGCCAGGTCAACGCCACCTGACCAGGGAGCCCGAGGGGACGTATGCGAAACATCTGGAAGCCCTTTCAGTCGCTGTATTTCGCTGCCTTGATGATGCTGATCGGCTCGGGCCTGCTCAGTACCTATCTGGCACTGCGCCTGGCGGCCGACCATGTCGACAGCCTGTGGGTCGGTGCGTTGATGGCGGCCAACTATTTCGGTCTTGCCGTGGGCGGCAAGGTCGGCCACCGGCTCATCGGACGGGTAGGGCACATCCGCGCCTATGCCACCTGCGCCGGTATCGTCGGCGCGGCGGTGCTTGGCCATGGCCTGACCAGCTGGCTACCGGCCTGGGTCGGGCTGCGGATGATCGTCGGCCTGGGGATGATGTGCCAGTACATGGTCATCGAGAGCTGGCTGAACGAGCAGGCCGATGCCAAGCACCGTGGCGCGGTGTTCAGTGGCTACATGATCGCTTCCTACCTGGGGCTGGTGCTCGGCCAGTTGATCCTGGTGGTGCATCCGCAGTTGGGGCCTGAGTTGCTGATGCTGGTCGCCATGTGCTTTGCCCTGTGCCTGGTGCCGGTGGCCATGACTCGGCGCATCCACCCGGCACCGTTGCGCCCGGCGCCGATGGAGCCGAAGTTCTTCATCAAGCGGGTGCCGCAGTCGCTCAGTACGGTGCTGGGTTCGGGGTTGATCGTCGGTTCGTTCTACGGCCTGGCGCCGCTGTATGCCTCCAGCCAAGGATTGACCACCGAGCAGATCGGTCTGTTCATGGGCTGCTGCATCTTCGCCGGCCTGGTGGTGCAGTGGCCGCTGGGCTGGCTGTCCGATCGCTACGACCGGGCGCTGCTGATCCGCAGTGTGGCGGTGGGGCTGGCGCTGGCCTCGGCACCGCTGGCATTCCTGCCCAGCGTGCCGCTGGAGCTGCTGTTCGGCATCGGCTTTGTGGTCTCGTTGCTGCAGTTCTGCCTGTATCCGCTGGCGGTGGCTTTTTCCAATGACCATGTGGAAAGCGAGCGACGGGTGTCGCTGACCGCCATGTTGCTGGTGACCTATGGCGTGGGCGCTTGTATCGGGCCGCTGGCGGCAGGTGTGTTGATGAAGGTGCTGGGTGCGCAGATGCTCTATGCCTTCTTCGCGTTCTTCGCCCTGGTGCTGGTGTGGCGCATTCGGCCCAAGGCGGTTACCGGGCTTCATCAGGTGCAGGACGCGCCGCTGGGGCACGTGGCGATGCCGGCGGCGGGTTCGCCTTTGTCGGCAGCGCTTGACCCTCGGGTGGATGAGCAGACCGTGCAGGATGTGATGCAGACGCCGGTGGCGGCCGAGGATACCGAGGTGGAGGAGAAGGCTGAGCCGGCAGAGGCTGCAGAGTCGGTCGAGCTGAATCGAAACTAGGGTTGCCTGTACCGGCCCTATCGCCGGCAAGCCGGCTCCCACAGGAATCGGGGGCACCACAGATCCAGTGTGGGAGCCGGCTTGCCGGCGATAGGGCCACTACAGACACAAACAAAAACGCCACCCCATGGGTGGCGATTTTTTACATCCAGCAGCCGATCAATAATCGTCTTTATCGAACCGCCGCGCCTCACGCTGCAGCTGGTACACGAAGCTCTCGATCTTGCGTTGCGCCTGGCCACTGAGGTTGTGAAAACGCACGCCCGCGAAGGTAGTATTGATGCGCTCTTCATAATGCAGGTGACGCAGCTCGACCATGCAGTCCACCAGGCCCAGCGGGCTACCCGCCTTGAAACGCTCGTACACCTGGCCCAGCTGCAGGCGCTCTTCGACATTGCCGTCAAAGCGCAGCTTGCAGCCGGTGGCGGAGATGTCCAGCAGCTTGCCACGCATGGCGCCGTTGCCCTTGAGGTGGCTGCCGTCGAGAATGATGTCGACCAGTTGCGACAGCTTCAGCGCGGCGCGAAAGGCATTGCGGCGCTGGTGGTAGGTCACTTCTTCCGGCAGGGCGCCCCGGTACGAGCGGTGGCCGTCGACCTCGGTGATCTTCAGTTCGTGGTTGCATTCCCAGGCGATGCGCACGCCATCGTGGAAGCCTTCGACACGGAACGCTTCACCGTTCTCGATGAATTTTTCACCATCGCGCGGAATCATTTCGTCCAGCGCCAGGGTGTTGCTCTCGCGGTCCACGTGCACCACATAGCTCTGGAACCGCTGGCTGCGCTCGTGGAAGGTGATGATCAAGGGATCATGGCTCTCCTGCAACTGGCGCAGGTTGGCGGCGATCTCCATAGGAGTGTTCAGCACCTTGGGCGGCTGCGGAGCATCGGTTTCATTGAACACGGGTTTTCAATCTCCAGGCAAAAACGACACACGCAAGTAACGGCATTTTGCCAGTATGTTCTGTGCCTTGAATAGGAATAATCAAACTTGGCTGAGCGCCCGGGGCTTGGCCAGTGGCGAGGTGGCGCCACGGTTGTCGTAGAGCGACGGAGAATCGCCGCCCATGAGGATTCTGACCTGGTTGGCCGTGACGTGCTGTTGCACCTGGATGATCCGGCCATTGGTCTCGTTGACCTTCTGGCAGGCATCCATCAGCTGGGTGAGCACATTGAGCTGTTGCATGATCACGTCGCCGTTTGGCGACTGCGCGGCCACCGCTTGCACCCCGGCTCGATCGGCGCTGAGGCCGAGGCTGGCGAGCAGGTTGTTGCGGCGCAGGCCTTGCTGCTCGAGCAGAACGATCAGCGACTGCTTGCGGGCCAGGATGCCTTCCAGCGGCGCCAGGTCACGACTGTGCAGGGCCACGGCCTCTTTTTGCAGGAGGTCGAGCAGTTCCTGGGTCGGGGCGAGGTCGTCTTCGATCAGTTGCAGCAAAGTGATGTCGTGCATGGCTAACTCTTGGCTTTTATAGCGTCCGTGAAGTCAGCGCGCCGAACGGTCAGCGCTGAGCTTCGAAATCGAGCAGTTTGCTGGCGACCCGGCCGGCATCGACCTTGTAGCTGCCATCGGCGATCGCCTGCTTCAACTGTGCCACGCGGGCACTGTCGACAACGGGCTGGTCGCGCAGCTTGTCGCTGATCTTCTGCAACTGCTGGGCCTCTTGACTGAGGTGTACCGCTTCTCCGCTGGCGCTTTTCGGCGCTTCGACCGGCTCGCCAGCCTTGTCGGCAGTGCCCGGCGCGGCATTGCCGCGAACGCCGCCGGTGACCGACGGAGAGTTATTCAAACGACTGAAGTCGATGACCATGATCAGAAACCTCTGGGTATTTGGACGCTTGCCTTGTTTTCGGCCAACCCGAATAAAACTTTAGGCACAAATGCACAGCCGCCTGTCGGCAAGCCCGTGTACCCGTTTCCGACACAGTTTAGGAAAACCGCCCGCGCACCGCCAGCCCATTTACATGGCCACCTCGACCTGGCCGGGGCCGGTGACGCGTGCCTTGACCACCCGTTTGGAATTGAGATTGCGCACCCGAATCTGCTCGCCCTGGCCGCCCTTGGCCAGCGCCTCGCCCGGCATGCGCACGCTGAGGCTGCCGCTGCGGGCGGTGATGACCACGTGATCGCCCTTGCGCACCACCTCGGCCTGTTCAAGGTGCTGTGGGGTGAGCACCTGGTCGATCACCGTGGAGCGCACCATCTTCATGCCCACCGCCTGGTCGAGGTCGTTGAGAAAGCCCTGGGTCAAGGTGCCCACATCGCGCTCGCGCAGGGCCACGTCGCCTTCACCGATCACGTTGTCACGCTTGAGCGGGCGGGTAACCACGACCACATCGCGAAACAGTCGCACCGTCGCCGGTACGAACAGTGTCCAGGGTGCGCCGCCATCGCAACGCACCCGCACGGTCACTCGGCCCACCGGTTGCGACGGGCTTTCCAGCGAGGCGTCCAGCTGCTGGCTGCACAGCGGCATGCGCAGGCGAGGGTCGAGCGGGCTGACCTGGATTTCGTAGCGTCCGGCCGTCTGGGTGGTGGCCAGGTAGTCCTCGACGGCAAATTCAAGAAACCCTTGGGTGACGCCGATAAGCTGTTCAGGCAAGGTAACCGCGTCCGCTAGCGTGCGAACGCCGGGTGCCAGCAGGCACAATGCGGCCAGCGCAGCGCTCAGCAGCGGCGTCAGTCGTCGGAAAATTGTCGTTTTCATGTACATGGCGCTCAAAAAAGCAAAGCCCGTGCCGACTCGCTGATCGAGTCGCTACCAACAGGCAGAAAACAGAAGGAGTCAGGCATGGCGGGGGTAATGGATTCAGTCAACCAGCGCACGCAGCTGGTTGGGCAGAATCGCCTGGAATTGCTGTTGTTCCGCCTCAATGGCCAGCAGCTCTACGGCATCAACGTGTTCAAGGTTCGCGAAGTGCTGCAGTGTCCGGCCCTGACCGTGCTGCCCAAATCGCACCCGGTGGTGCGCGGCGTGGCCAATATTCGCGGGGCGACCATTCCGATCCTTGACCTGTCGATGGCCACCGGCCTGCCAGGGCTGCAGGAAGAAACGCGCAACAGTTTCGTGATCATCACCGAGTACAACACCAAGACCCAGGGCTTTCTGGTGCATTCGGTCGAGCGCATCGTCAACATGAACTGGGAAGAGATCCATCCGCCACCCAAGGGCACCGGCCGCGACCACTACCTGACGGCGGTCACCCGGGTGGACAACCGCATGGTCGAGATCATCGACGTGGAGAAGGTGCTGGCCGAGGTGGCGCCGTCTTCCGAGCAGGTGTCTGCGGGTGTGGTGGATGCCGAGGTGCAGGACAAGGCCGTGCTGTTGCGGGTGCTGACCGTCGACGATTCGTCGGTGGCACGCAAGCAGGTCAGCCGCTGCCTGCAGACGGTGGGCGTGGAAGTGGTGGCGCTCAACGACGGTCGCCAGGCACTGAACTACCTGCGCAAGTTGGTGGAGGAGGGCAAGCGGCCGGAAGAAGAGTTCCTGATGATGATCTCGGACATTGAAATGCCAGAAATGGACGGCTATACGCTGACCGCGGAGATCCGCAACGATCCGCGCATGCAAAAATTGCACATCTGCCTGCATACTTCCCTGTCCGGGGTATTCAACCAGGCGATGGTCAAGAAGGTCGGTGCCGATGACTTCCTGGCCAAGTTCAAGCCGGACGACCTGGCCCAACGCGTGGTCGACCGGATCAAGGCGGCGCATTGAAGCAGCCGGGGGCGCGCTCCCGGCACCAGAGATTGAAAAGAGGCGGCAGTAGTGTCTACGGGTAATTTGGAGTTCGAACAGTTCCGGGTCTTCCTGGAGAAAGCCTGTGGCATCCTGCTGGGGGAGAATAAGCAGTACTTGGTTTCCAGCCGTCTCAACAAGCTGATGGAACAACAAGGTATCAAGAGCCTGGGCGAACTGGTGCAGCGCATCCAGACCCAGCCGCGTGGCGGCTTGCGCGAGCAGGTGGTCGACGCCATGACCACCAACGAGACCCTGTGGTTTCGCGACAGCTACCCATTCGAAGTGCTGAAGAACAAGGTCATTCCCGAGTTCATCAGGAACAATCCCGGCCAGCGCCTGCGCATGTGGTCGGCGGCCTGCTCGTCGGGCCAGGAGCCGTATTCCATTTCGATGGCCATCGATGAGTTCGAGCGCAGCAACCTGGGCCAGTTGAAGATGGGCGCGCAGATCGTCGCTACCGATCTCTCCGGTTCGATGCTGAACAACTGCAAGACCGGTGAGTACGACAGCCTGGCGATTGCCCGCGGCTTGTCCCAGGAGCGCCTGCAGCGCTACTTCGACCCCAAGGGCCCGGGGCGCTGGGCGGTGAAGCCGGCGATTCGCAGCCGGGTCGAGTTCCGCTCGTTCAACCTGCTCGACAGCTACGCGGCGCTGGGCAAGTTCGACATCGTGTTCTGCCGCAATGTGCTGATCTACTTCTCGGCGCAGGTGAAGAAGGACATTCTGTTGCGGATTCACAGCACGCTGAAGCCTGGGGGGTATCTGTTCCTCGGGGCGTCCGAGGCGCTCAATGGGTTGCCGGACCATTACCAGATGGTGCAGTGCAGCCCGGGGATTATCTACCAGGCCAAGTAAGACAAGAGGCCGGCAGAGAAAGTTGCCGGCCTTTTTGTTGTCTGCACTGGCCTCATCGCCGGCAAGCCGGCTCCCACAGGTGCCCCGCTGGGTTTGAAGTTGCGGTGTAGCTGTGGGAGCCGGCTTGCCGGCGATGTCCGCGAAGCGGACCCCATCGCAGTTGACGTCAATTTTTTGTTTTGCCGCTTTTGCCACCCGGCAATTGCCGCTTTCCCATGGCCAGGCGGAAGCACTTTGCCGCTTTTCTGGCATGACCCTCGCTCACACCGCTCCCGCGGCCCCGCATTCACGGGCTTTCAAAACCTTGGCACAGCCCTTGCTATACCTTCGCCAACGACATTCCGGTCAACCTTCGAAGGTTTCCCCGACATGAGCATCAGTTTCGACAAGGCACTTGGTATCCACGAAAAAGCCCTGGGCTTTCGCGCCCAGCGTGCCGAGGTACTGGCCAACAATATCGCCAACGCCGACACGCCCAACTACAAGGCGCGTGACATGGACTTCTCCTCGGTGCTCGCCGCCGAAAGCCAGAAGCAGCAAAGCGGTGGCCGCTTCGCCATGGACCGTACCAACAGCCGCCACATCGAGGCCGAAGGCCTGGCGATGAACGACGAGACCCTGCAGTACCGCACCCCGACGCAGCCGTCGATCGACCAGAACACCGTGGACGCGCACATCGAGCAATCGAACTACACCGAAAACGCCATCGGTTTCCAGGCCAGCTTCACCTTGCTCAACAGTAAATTCAAAGGGCTGGTTTCGGCCCTGCGCGGAGAATAAGCATGTCCCTTGCCAGTGTCTTCAACATCGCCGGTAGCGGCATGAGTGCGCAGAACACCCGCCTCAATACCGTGGCCTCCAACATCGCCAACGCCGAGACCGTGTCGTCGAGCATCGACCAGACCTATCGCGCCCGTCACCCGGTGTTCGCCACCACCTTCCAGGACGCCCAGGCGGGCAGCAGCCAGTCGCTGTTCGAAGATCAGGGCGAGGCCGGGCAGGGCGTGCAGGTCAAAGGCATCGTCGAAGACCAGAGCAACCTCGAAGCGCGCTACGAGCCGAACCACCCGGCGGCGAACAAGGACGGCTACGTCTATTACCCGAACGTCAACGTGGTCGAGGAGATGGCCGACATGATCTCCGCCAGCCGCGCGTTCCAGACCAACGCCGAGCTGATGAACACCGCCAAGAACATGATGCAGAAAGTCCTGACCCTGGGTCAGTGATAAGGAATCCAGACCATGGCAGTCGATAGCACCAGCGGTGTAAACCTCAACGAAGTCATCACGGCATCGGGTGTCGGTACGCCCACCAAGAAAAACACCGATACCGTTTCCAAGACCGGTAACGACACCCTCGGCAAGGACGCGTTCCTGCAGTTGCTGGTTACCCAGATGCAGAACCAGAACCCGCTCGATCCCCAGGACAACAGCGAGTTCGTCGCCCAGCTGGCGCAGTTCAGCAGCCTCGAAGGCATCACCAACCTGAACGACTCGGTCTCCACCATCACCAATGCCCTGGCGTCGTCCCAGGCCCTGCAGGCCTCGTCGCTGGTCGGCCGTTCGGTGATCGTGCAGAACGACAAGGCAGTGGTCGATACCGCTGAAAGCTTCAACGGCCAGATCATCGTGCCGCAGGCGATCGGTGAGGCGAAGGTCACCATCAAGGACAAGGACGGCAATACCGTCAAGACCATCGAACTTGGCGAACAGAAAGCCGGCTATGCCGACTTCATCTGGGACGGCACCAATTCCAGCGGCGAGAAAGTCGAGCCGGGCACCTACACCTTCACCGCCAGCACCACCGTCGATGGCCAGGCGGTACAGATGAACACCCTGCTGCCGGCCAAGGTGACCAGCGTCAGCTTCAACGCCACCGGCGAAATGGTGCTCAACCTCGCAGGTGTCGGCAAGGTTTCCCTCTCCGACGTACAAACCATCGGTATCTAAGGCCCGCTAGCGCGGCACAGGAGCGAATTCATGTCTTTCAATATCGGCCTTAGCGGGCTCTACGCAGCTGAAAAGCAGCTGGACGTTACCGGCAACAACATCGCCAACGTCAACACCACCGGTTTCAAGTCGTCGCGCGCCGAGTTCGCCGACGTCTATGCCGGCGCCAACCGCCTGGGCGTGGGCAAGAACCAGGTGGGCGCCGGTGTGCGCCTGTCGTCGGTTTCGCAGCAGTTCACCCAGGGTGATATCAACACCACCGGCAACGTGCTGGACATGGGCATCCAGGGCCAGGGTTTCTTCGTGCTGTCCGACAACGGTTCGCAGGTGTATACCCGCGCCGGTTCCTTCCAGGCCGACAAGGACAACTACGTGGTCACCTCGGATGGCCTGCGCCTGCAAGGCTATCCCGCCGACTCCAGCGGCAAGATCCAGAAGGGCGGACTGTCCGATCTGCGGATCGACACCTCGGCGCTGCAGCCCAAGGCCACCAGCCTGATCGACCAGGGCATCAACCTGAACTCCTCGGCCGCCGACATCCCGCTGCTGGTCGACGACGGCACCGGCAACATGGTGCCGAACAAGGCATTCGACCCGACTGACGAATCCACCTATACCAAATCGTTCCCGACCAAGGTGTACGACAGTCAGGGCAACGAGCACACCATGGAGCAGTACTACCGCAAGACCGGTACCAACGAGTGGACCTCGTACACCCTGATCGATGGCCGCAACCCGTTCGACCCGTCTTCGACCACTCCGCTCAGCGGCACCATCAGCTTCAACAGCGATGGCTCGGTTGCCAGCATGACGGCCAATAACACGGGCCTGCCGCCGGGTGCCTCGTACACGGTGAAGGACAATACGTTCACCATGACCGGCTGGGTGCCTGCGGTAGAGGATTCTGCGGGCAACTGGGCGAGCAATGGTGCTGTCGGCAACGCCGAGGGCATGAAGCTGTCGATGAACAGCACCACCTCCTACAACACCGAGACCGCGCGCATGTCGCAGTCCCAGGATGGTTATGCCACCGGCATCCTGTCGAACCTGAGCATCGACTCGACTGGTGTGCTGTTCGCCAGCTTCAGCAACCAGCAGTCGCGCGCCATCGGCCAGGTGGCCCTGGCCAGCTTCGCCAATGAGCAGGGCTTGCAGCAGATTGGCGGTACGCGCTGGACCGAGACCTACACCTCGGGCATTCCGGGCATCGATGCGCCGAAGACCGGTACCCTGGGTGGCGTCGAGTCCAACGCACTGGAAGGCTCCAACGTCAACCTGACCCAGGAGCTGGTCGAGCTGATCAAGGCGCAGAGCAACTACCAGGCGAACGCCAAGACCATCTCCACTGAAAGCACCGTCATGCAGACCATCATTCAGATGACCTGATGGTCGTTGCTTGAGGGTGTGTGGACGAACCCCTTTGTCGTGAAGGGGTTCGTCGTTTTTGCAGGAGGGCGCATGGAAAAGTGGGTTGTCGCACTGCTTGCTGCTTTTTGCCTGTACCAGGCGCAGGCAGGTACTGCGCCGTGGTGGCGCTGGGAGAGCCAGGTGGATGGGCGGCTGGTGTGCTCGCAATGGTCGCCGGGGGAGGGCTGGAAGCGTTTTGCCGGGCCCTACAACAATGGTGGTTGCCGGGATCGGTGATGACTGTGCGGCCCTATCGCCGGCAAGCCGGCTCCCACAGGTTGCAGTGGCGCCGCAAAACCCCTGTGGGAGCCGGCTTGCCGGCGATAGGGCCAATACAGGCACCCCGCATTGCCGCCACCGGCAACTACGCGCCGGATAACCGTCGTTCTCCTCTCGGCCAAAACCCCCAAAAGCCCGTATTCACGGGCTTTTTCTCGCTTTCAGGAAGTTGGTTCGGAACTTGCTTTAGTGAGTGCCAACACAGCAACGGCAAGCGGCAAACGCTCGCCAGTGCAGCGGAGGATGACTGTGGACAAGATGCTTTACGTGGCCATGACCGGCGCCAGCCAGAACGCGCTCGCGCAGAAGGCCCATGCCAACAACCTGGCGAACATTTCCACCAACGGCTTCCAGCGCGACCTGGAACAGGCGCGCTCGATGCCGGTGTTTGGTGACAGCTTTCCGTCACGTGCGTTCGCCATGACCGAGCGCCCGGCCACCGACTTCAGCGAAGGGCCGATGGTCGAAACCGGGCGTGAGCTGGATGTGGCCGTGGCCGGGCAGGGCTTCATCGCCGTGCAGGCACCCGATGGCAGCGAAGCCTACGTGCGTACCGGCAGCCTGAACATCGATGCCCTCGGCGTGCTGCGCGCCGGCAACGGCATGCCGGTGATCGGCAACGGTGGCCCGATCGCCATTCCGCCGGAGCAGAAAGTCGAGGTCGGCGCCGATGGCACCATCAGCATCCGCTCCATGGGCGAAGACCCGCGGGTGATGGCCGAAGTCGACCGCATCAAGCTGGTCAATCCCGACATCCAGGGCCTGAACAAGGGCCTGGACGGGCTGATCCACACCAAGGATGGCCAGCCGGCCGCTGCCGACGTCAACGTGCGGGTGGTCTCGGGCTTCCTGGAGGGCAGCAACGTCAACGCCGTGGAAGAAATGAGCTCGGTGCTGGCGCTGTCCCGCCAGTTCGAACTGCACGTCAAGATGATGAACGCGGCCAAGGAAGGCGACGAAGCCATGGCGCGTGTCTTGCAACTCGGCTAACCACATTTGAACGGGTGCCGTAAAACAGGCGCACGAGGAGAAAACTGATGCTTCCGGCTCTTTGGGTCGCTAAAACCGGCCTGTCCGCCCAGGACACCAACCTCACGGTCATTTCCAACAACCTGGCCAACGTTTCGACCACCGGCTACAAGCGTGATCGCGCCGAGTTCCAGGACCTTCTGTACCAGATCAAGCGCCAGCCTGGTGCCCAGTCCACCCAGGACAGCGAGCTGCCTTCGGGCCTGCAGGTCGGTACCGGTGTGCGCATCGTCGGCACCCAGAAAAACTTCCAGACCGGCAGCCTGCAGACCACCGAAAACCCCCTGGACATGGCCGTCAACGGCCGTGGCTTCTTCCAGGTGCTGCAGCCGGACGGCACCGTCTCGTACACCCGTGACGGTACCTTCCACCTGAACTCCGACGGCCAGATCGTCACTGCCAACGGCTTTGCCCTCGAGCCTGCGATCGTGGTGCCGAACGACGCCCAGACCTTCACCGTCGGCCAGGACGGCACCGTGTCGATCACCACCCCCGGCAACCCGGCCGCGCAGGTACTGGGCAACATCCAGACCGCCGACTTCATCAACCCGGCCGGCCTGCAGGCGATTGGCGACAACCTGTTCCTGGAAACCGCCGCCAGCGGCGCCCCGCAGGTCGGTACCCCGGGCCTGAACGGCTTCGGCACCACCCTGCAGCAGACCCTGGAAAACTCCAACGTCAGCACCGTCGAGGAGCTGGTGAACATGATCACCACTCAGCGTGCCTACGAGATGAACTCCAAGGTCATCTCCACCGCCGACCAGATGCTGTCGTTCGTCACCCAGCAGCTGTAAGCCCAAGGTCCTAGTCCCTGTTACACCGTGAGGAAAGCGTCATGAAACGTTCGTTGTCCGTCTTCGCCCTGGGGGGGGCGGTGTTGCTGGCTGGTTGCGTCGCGCCGACGCCCAAGCCCAACGACCCGTACTATGCGCCGGTTCTGCCGCGCACCCCGTTGCCGGCGGCGGCCAACAACGGTTCGATCTACCAAGCCGGTTTCGAGCAGAGCCTGTACACCGACCGCAAGGCCTTCCGGGTCGGTGACATCATCACCATCACGCTCAACGAGAAGACCTCGGCGAGCAAGAACGCCGGCTCGCAGATCCAGAAGAACAGCAAGGCGGACATCGGCCTGACCTCGCTGTTCGGCACCACCCCGAGCACCAACAACCCGTTCGGCAGCGGTGACCTCAGCCTCGAAGCCGGCTACAGCGGTGACCGCGCCACCAAGGGCGACAGCAAGGCGACCCAGGGCAACACCCTGACCGGCTCGATCACCGTCACCGTCGCCGAGGTGCTGCCCAACGGCATCATCGCCGTGCGCGGCGAAAAATGGCTGACCCTGAACACCGGCGAAGAGCTGGTGCGCATTGCCGGCATGGTGCGGGCCGACGACATCGCCACCGACAACACCGTGCCCTCGACCCGGGTGGCCGATGCACGCATCACTTATTCGGGCACCGGCTCGTTCGCCGACGCCAGCCAGCCGGGCTGGCTGGACCGCTTCTTCATCAGCCCGCTCTGGCCTTTCTGAGTACGGATGAACATGTTCAACCTAAGGCAGCTGATTGCCGCAACCTTGCTCCTGTCCTGCGCGTTCGGCGCCCATGCCGAGCGCCTGAAGGACATCGCCAGCATTTCTGGCGTGCGTTCCAACCAGTTGATCGGTTACGGCCTGGTGGTGGGGCTCAATGGCACGGGTGACCAGACCACCCAGACGCCGTTCACCCTGCAGACCTTCAACAACATGCTGTCGCAGTTCGGCATCAAGGTGCCGCCGGGCTCGGGCAACGTGCAGTTGAAGAACGTCGCCGCGGTGTCGGTGCATGCCGACCTGCCTCCCTTCGCCAAGCCGGGCCAGGTGGTGGACATCACCGTCTCGTCGATCGGCAACTCCAAGAGCCTGCGTGGCGGCAGCCTGCTGATGACGCCGCTCAAGGGTATCGACGGCAACGTCTATGCCATCGCCCAGGGCAACCTAGTGGTCGGTGGCTTCGACGCCGAGGGTCGCGATGGTTCGAAGATCACCGTCAACGTTCCGTCGGCGGGTCGCATTCCTGGCGGTGCCTCGGTCGAACGCGCGGTGCCGAGCGGTTTCAACCAGGGCAATACCCTGACCCTGAACCTGAACCGCCCGGACTTCACCACCGCCAAGCGCATCGTCGACAAGGTCAACGACCTGCTCGGCCCCGGTGTGGCACAGGCCGTGGATGGTGGTTCGGTAAGGGTCAGCGCGCCAATGGACCCGAGCCAGCGCGTCGACTACCTGTCGATCCTGGAAAACCTGGAGATCGACCCGGGCCAGGCGGTCGCCAAGGTCATCATCAACTCGCGTACCGGCACCATCGTGATTGGCCAGAACGTCAAGGTCTCGCCTGCGGCGGTGACCCACGGCAGCCTCACCGTGACCATCACCGAAGACCCAATCGTCAGCCAGCCGGGGCCGTTCTCCAATGGCCAGACCGCCGTGGTGCCACGCTCGCGGGTCAATGCCGAACAGGAAGCCAAGCCCATGTTCAAGTTCGGCCCGGGCACCACGCTGGATGAGATCGTCCGTGCGGTGAACCAGGTCGGCGCCGCGCCGAGCGACCTGATGGCCATCCTCGAGGCCCTGAAGCAGGCCGGCGCCTTGCAAGCCGACCTGATCGTGATCTGAGGACGTTGCCGATGAACGCCAAGAGCCTGGTATCCAGCACTGCCGACAGTGGCGCCTATACCGACCTCAATCGCCTGAGCTCGCTCAAGCACGGCGATCGCGACAGCGATGCCAACGTGCGCAAGGTGGCCCAGGAGTTCGAGTCGCTGTTCATCAGCGAGATGCTCAAGGCCTCGCGCAAGGCCAGCGATGTGCTGGCCGACGACAACCCGATGAACAGCGCGACGGTCAAGCAGTACCGCGACATGTACGACCAGCAGCTGGCCGTGAGCATGTCCCGCGAAGGCGGCGGTATCGGTCTGCAGGACGTGCTGGTACGCCAGCTGTCGAAGAACAAGAGCGCCCCGGTCAACACCAGCCCGTTCCCGCGGATCGAGGGCAATGCCCCGACACTGTGGGGCAACAAGGTGGCCGAGCCGGTGCATGCCGCGCAGTCGGCCTCGCGCAACGACGTGGCCGCGCTCAATTCGCGGCGCCTGGCCTTGCCCAGCAAGCTCACCGACCGCCTGCTGGCCGGCATCGTGCCGTCGGCGGGTAACCCGGCAGCGGCCACCAACAGCGCCGCCGTGCCGGTCCGTGACGGCCAGCAAGTGGCGAAAACCTTTGCCGTGCCAGAGCGTGGCCTGCGTATCACCGGCCGCGCCGTGGCCCAGCCGCCGTTGGCGCCGAACAAAGCCTTCACCGACAGCGACGCGTTCGTGGCCACCATGCTGCCAATGGCCGAACAGGCCGCCAAGCGCATCGGCGTCGACCCGCGCTACCTGGTGGCCCAGGCGGCGCTGGAAACCGGTTGGGGCAAGTCGGTCATGCGCAACAGCGATGGCAGCAGCAGCCACAACCTGTTCGGCATCAAGGCCACCGGCAACTGGGAAGGCGATTCGGCGCGGGCGATCACCAGCGAGTTTCGCGACGGCCAGTTCGTCAAGGAGACGGCGCGGTTCCGTTCCTACGATTCCTATCAGGACAGTTTCCACGACCTGGTCAGCCTGCTGCAGAACAACAGCCGCTATCAAGATGCGGTGAAGTCGGCCGATAAACCAGAACAGTTCGTGCAAGAGTTGCAAAAGGCCGGGTACGCCACTGACCCGAATTACGCCAGCAAGATCTCGCAGATCGCAAGACAGATGAAGTCGTACGAGCAATACGCAGCGCTCGGTACCACAACGAAACTTTAAGGGTATGGAACCATGGCGAGTCTGATCAACATTGGCATGTCGGGGCTTGGCGCCGCGCAGTCGGGGATGTACACCCTCGGCAACAACATCGCCAACGCCGACGTCGAGAGCTACTCGCGCCAGCAGAACGTGCAGAAGACCAAGGGCGGCCAGCAGGTCGGCCAGGTCTTCATGGGCAGCGGCACCACGCTGGCCGATGTGCGCCGGGTGTACAACTCGTTCCTCGAGAACCAGTTGCGCACCACGACCTCGCTGAGCAGCGACGCGTCCTCGTACCTGGAGCAGATCACGCCGCTGGATACCGCCCTGTCTGGCAGCGACACCGGCATCACCGCCGCGCTGCAGAGCTTCTTCAGCGCCATGCAGGACGCCGCGGCCAAGCCCACCGAGGACGCCTCGCGCCAGCTGCTGCTGACCAGCGCCCAGTCCCTGAGCAAGCGCTTCAATACCCTGTCGGCGCAGCTCAACCAGCAGAACAGCAACATCAACGCCAACATGGCGTCGCTGGCCAATCAGGTGAACAACCTGACCAAGACCATCGCCGAGCTCAATGACCAGATCTCCCGGGTCAGCACCGTGACCGGCCAGCCCAACGACCTGCTCGACCAGCGCGATGGTGCAGTGCGCGAGTTGAACAAGCTGATCGGCACCGACGTGGTCGAGCGCGACGGCAACTACGACATCTACCTGAAGAACGGCCAGTCCCTGGTGCTGGGCAAGACCACCCAGACCCTGGGTGTGGCCCCGAGCGCGAACGACCCTACGCGCATGAGCCTGATCCTCAATCGTGGCTCGACCAAGATGGACATCACCAGCAGCGCCACCGGTGGCGAGCTGGGTGGCCTGATTCGCTACCGCAGTGAGACCCTGGACCCTGCGCTCAACGAGCTGGGCCGAGTCGCCCTGGTGGTGGCCGACGCGATCAACAGCCAGCTGGCCCAGGGCATCGACAAGAACGGTGACTTCGGTGCCGCGCTGTTCGGCGACATCAACAGCGCCAAGGCCATCAGCGAGCGCAGCATCGCCAAGGGCAGCAACAGCGCCGGGTCGGGCAACCTCGACGTGACCATCAAGGACACCGGCAAGCTGACCACCAGCGACTACCAGGTGACCTTCACCAGCGCCACCGGCTACAACGTGCGCAAGCTGCCCGAAGGCACCGACATGGGCACCTTCGACCTCAGCGACAACCCGCCGCCGGTGATCGATGGTTTCACCCTGTCGCTCAACGGCGGTGGCCTGAGCGCCGGTGACAGCTTCAAGATCACCCCGACGCGCAATGCCGCGGCCAACATCGAAACCACCCTGACCGACCCCAAGCGTCTGGCCATGGCAGGGGCGTTGACCGGTACCAGCGCTTCGGGCAACAAAGGCACCGGCACCATCACCCAGCCGAACCTGACGTCGAAGCTGGACATCTACGATTCGACCCAGCGCTCGCAGATGCAGGCCGGCCTGAAATACTCCACGCCGGTCAAGCTGGTGTTTGGTGACGACACCAGCTCGCCCCAGGCCTACAAGATGTACGACGCCAAGGGCACCGAGATCGGCAGCGGCACCATCGTGCCGGGCCAGGACAACACCTTGCAGCTGTCGGTGCCGATGGTCGATGCCAACGGCAACTCGCTGGGCAGCAGTTTCACCTTCGAGATGAACGTTTCCGGCGCACCGAAGAACGGCGACAGCTTCACCGTCGGGATGACCGCTGCCGGTTCCGCCGACAACCGCAACGCGCAGTCGGTGATCGACCTGCAGACCAAGCCAACCGTGGACGTCGGTGCCGACGGCAGCGGCATCAGCTTCACCGATGCCTACGCCAAGCTGGTGTCCAACGTTGGCGGCAAGGCTGGCCAGGCGCAGATGGACAGCGATGCCACCACGGCGCTGCACACCTCGGCGCTGGAAAGCCGCAACAACCTCTCGGGTGTGTCGATCGACGAAGAGACCGGCAACCTGATCAAGTTCCAGCAGTACTACACCGCGTCGTCGCAGATCATCAAGGCGGCCCAGGAAACCTTCGCCACCCTGATCAGCAGTCTTTAAGGAGCCGTAGATCGTGAGCGTACGCATCTCTACTTCGCAGTTCTACAACACCAACCAGGCCAACTATCAGCGCAACTTCGCCAACACGGTGAAGACCCAGCAGGAGGCCAGCGATGGCATTCGCGTGCGCTCGGCCAAGGACGACCCGGTCGGGGCCGCGCGTTTGCTGCAGCTCGAACAGCAGCAGAACATGCTGGAGCAGTATTCGGGCAACATCACCAGCGTGCGCAATGCGCTGGGTACTGCCGAAAGCACTCTGAATTCGATCGGCGCCATCTTGCAGCGGGTCAACGAGCTGGCGATCAGTTCCGGCAACGACAGTTTCACCGACGCCGACCGCAAGGCCAACGCCGCTGAGCTGGATTCGCTGGAGCAGCAGCTGTTCACCCTGATGAACAGCAAGGACGAGAACGGCAAGTACCTGTTCTCCGGCTCCAAAGGTGAAACCCAGCCTTACGTGCGCAATGCCGATGGTACCTACACCTACCAGGGCGACCAGACGCAATTGAAGTTGCAGGTCGGCGACATGATCAGCCTGGCTGCCAATGAAACCGGCTACGACGCGTTCGAGCAGGCCATCAATACCAGCCGCAGCGAAACGCACCTGACCTCGCCGAGTACCGATGATGGTCGCGTCAGCCTGTCCAATGGCCAGGTGACAGGCAGCGCCACCTACAACGATCGTTTCCGCAGCGGCGAGCCGTACAGCGTCGAGTTCACCAGCAGCACCGAGTTCAAGATCACTGACGCCAAGGGTAACGATGTGACCCTGGAAGCCACCCAGGGCGGCAAGTTCGACCCCAACGGTGATAACACCTCGATCAGCTTCCGCGGTGTCGACCTGCGCCTGAACATCAACTTCAAGGCGGGCGACGAAGCCGACCCGGATGCCGCCATCGCCGGCCACACCTTCAGCCTGAGCTCCAAGGCCGACGAGATCAGCGGCAGCCGCAGCCCGGGCAACCCTTCATCGACCCAGCTGACGGGCGCCAAGATCACCGATCAGGCTGCGTACAAGGCCGCCTTCCCGGAAGGCGCGGTGCTCAAGTTCACCAGCGCCACCAACTTCGAGCTGTATGCCTCGCCGGTCAGCGCCGACAGCAAGCCGATCTCCAAGGGCACGCTCAACGGCACCACTGCCACTGCCATGGGTGTCGAGTTCGAACTGTCGGGCACGCCGAGCGCGGGCGACTCGTTCGGCATCAAGGTCGACACCCACCAGACCCAGAACGTCCTCGACACCATCAGCCAGCTGCGCACGGCGCTGAGCACGCCTGTGGATGGGGATCCAGCCGCCAAACAGCAATTCCTGGCTTCGCTGGATTCGGCGATTGGCAACGTCGCCAGCGCCATCAACCAGGTTTCCTCGTCGATCAGCTCCATCGGTGGTCGCGGCCAGGCGCTGGATGTCCAGGCCGAAACCAACGAAGCGCTGAGCACCGAAAACCTCAAGACCCAGAGCTCGATTCGCGAAAGCGACCCGGCCGAAGTGATGGTGCGTCTGCAGATGCAGACCAACATGCTGCAGGCCTCGCTACAGGCCTATGCCAAGGTCGCTGGGCTGTCGCTGGTCAACTACATCTGAGCACTTGCGGTTCAGCTTCACAGCCTGTGCGCCTCTCCCGTCTGGTTTGGCGCACCGATTTTTTTCCAGGTTTGCATTCGTGAACGATCAGCCCCTTGTCACCCTCGCCATTGCGGCGTTCAACCCTGATTTCTTTCGCGATGCGTTGCACAGCGCGCTGATCCAGGACTACCCGAATCTGGAAGTTCTGGTCTGCGATGACAGTCGGGATGACCGCATCAAGCGCATCGTCGATGAGCTGGTGGGTGAAAGTGGTCGGGCAGTGCGATACCTGCGCAATGCGAACAGGCTGGGCTTTGCCTGCAATCTGCAGGTCTGTGTGGAGCAGGCGACGGGCAGCCTGATCAAGTTCCTGTGCGACGACGACTATCTCGTGGCGCAGAGCATTTCGCTGCAAGTCGAAGCGATGAGTGGGCGCCCGGAAATCGGGTTTTGCACCAGTCAGCGCCTGCTGTGCGCGGCGGATGGCGCCTTGCTGCCTTCGCGAATGATCAATGCTGCGGTGTCCCAGGAAAATGCCGAGCTCAAAGGCAGCGACTTGCTGGAGGCTATCGAGCCTGGCGTTAACAATCTGGTCGGAGGGATCAGTCATTGCCTGATGCGACGCGAGCTGGTGGCCGAAATTCTGCCCTTGTTGGTCATGGGGGGAGATGGTTTCCAGGCAAGGCTCGATCTTGCCTTGTATGTCTGCCTTTTACGCCGAAGCAATCTGGCCAACCTCAAGCGGGTGTTGGGCGTCGAGCGGTTGCACGCTGCGCAATTGAGCAATCAGTCCGCCCTGACCCTCGCCTATGCGAAGGAAACCGAATGGCTGCGCGCAATGCTTCAGGCGCGCCCCAGCGAGCCGGCGCCCGCCACTGGCTGGGCGAGGTACCGGCCTTTGGGCGGGGAGGCCGGAACATGGCTGGAATATGACCTCAATATCCTGATCAGCCGGCAGTCGGCGACTACCCGACATCAGCTCGGTACCGACTGTATGACGTTCGAGGAGGTCTATCGGCAATGGCTGGATTTCCGACAGCTGTCCAGCGCCCAGCTGGAGCAGTTGTCCAGGCGTGTGGCGCAATGGCCACAGCGTCCTCGAATCATTCCACTGATCTGGGTGCAAGGTGGTGAAGAGCGGGCGTTGCAGGTTTCGCTCGACAGCATTGAGAAGCAAGCCTATGCCGGCGGGTCTTGCGTGATCATCGCGCCACCCGGTGTGAGCGTGCCGGTGCAGGCGGGCGTCGACGCGGTGGTGGTGCAGGACAACGGTCTGGAGCTGCTGAACCTGCGCCTTGGCATGGCCCAGGAAGGCGACTGGTTCTTCTTGCTGCGAGCAGGTGACCGCCTGCAGCCTCATGCACTTGCCGTCATGGCCGAGCGTATGGCCTTGCGCCCAGATTGCGTATGCCTGTACCTCGATGAAGGGCGCCACGACGGGCTGCAATCGTCAGCGCCTGTCTTCAAGCCGGACTTCAACCTTGATCTGATGCGCAGCATGCCCTACGTCGGTCGTGCGCTGGCATTCAAGTGCTCTGCGCTCAGGCAGGCAGGCGGTTTCGACCCAAGCTTCGATGTGCTGGCCCCGCATGATGCACTCTGGCGCCTGGTAGAAGCGCAGGGTGTTCAGGTGGTCGAGCATGTCGATGAGCTGTTGCTCGAATGCGAGCATGACCTCGAACAGTGGCTGACCGACCCGCAATGCGTGCGGCAGGCGCCCCGTGTGGTCGCTGCGCATCTGCAGCGCCTGGGCATCGAGGCTGAGATCATCGGGCGTGAAGGCCGCGCCCAATGCAGAGTGAACTACCCCGCTGACCCGAGTGCGGGCGTATCCATTCTGCTGGCGGCGGGCAACGATCTGGCCGACCTGATCCGTTGCGTGGAAGCGTTGTTCGAGTTTACCGCGCACGCCCGCTTCGAACTGCTGGTCCTGGTCAGTGCTTCGACACCCGTGCCGGTGCGCCAGTGGTTGCAGGCAATGAGCGAGGTGGGCGGCGAGCAGTTGCTCGCAGTCGAAGTTGATGCAGACCAGGATATGTATCAGCAAGCTGCCCAGCGCGCGCGGATGGCACATGTGCTGTTGTTCGACACCGCGTGCTTGGCCTTCGACCGGCAATGGCTGGCCGAGCTGCTCAGCCATGCACAGCGCCCCGAAGTCGGTGTGGTCGGCCCCAAACTGTGTGCGCCTGACGGCAAGATTGCCACTGCCGGCAGGGTGCTTGGGCTTGACGGAGTGGTCGGGACGCCCTTCAAGGGCAGTCAGCCTCATGCCAGCGGCTACCAGCATCGGCTAGAGGTGGTGCAGAACTGGAGCGTGTTGCCGTTTGCCGGTTTGTTGGTGCGTCGAGCGCTTTTCTGCGCGTTGCAAGGGTTGGACGGCAGGCTGGCGCTGCAGGGGCTGGACAGCGCCGACCTGTGCCTGAAAGTGCGCGAGCAAGGGTATCTGGTCGTGTGGACGCCCCATTCGATGTTGGGGCATCTGGCTGACGGCGAGCTGGCGCAGGTCCGCACACTGGACGTCAAGCGTGCCAGGCTCGCGTTCTACCAGCGCTGGTTGCCGGTTGCCGCGCGAGATCCCGCGTACAACCGCAACCTTGCGCTGAGGTCGCCAGCCTTTAGGCTTGAGCCGGGGAGCAAGGGGGGCTGGGATCCTTTCATCAGCCGCGTCGTGCCTGCGGTCCTGGCAATGCCTGCCAATGCGACAGCTGTTGGCACTTATCGGCTCATTCAGCCGTTGCGTGCCCTGGAAGAGGCAGGCTGGGTCCAGGGGCAGGTGCACCACGGCACGATAAAACCGGTCGAGCTGGAGCGAATCAATCCCGACGTCATCATTTACCAGTGCCGCTATTCACAGGCTGCGCTGGAAGAGATGAGCTGGACGCGCACGCTTTCCCGAGCACGGCATATCTATGAAATCGACGATTATGTGCTCGAAATCCCTGACAAGAACGATCACGGACGGGGCATGCCTGGGAACATCCGTGAGTTGGCCGGTGGTTGTATCGCGCAGTGCGAACGGGTAGTCGTCAGCACAGCACCGCTGGCCGAAGCGCTATCGGCGCTGCACCACGACATTCGCGTCGTGCCCAACATGCTGGCGCCCGAGCGCTGGGATGGGCTGACCAGCAAGCGCCAGACCAGCGCCAAGCCGCGCGTAGGTTGGGCGGGTGGTACCAGCCACCGGGGCGACCTGGAGATGCTCGAGGATGTGGTCAAGGCGCTGGCCGACCGCGTCGACTGGGTGTTCATGGGGATGTGCCCCCCATCGCTGCGTCCCTACGTCAAGGAGTTCCACAGAAGCGTTCCGCTGGCGCTGTATCCACGCAAACTGGCGTCGCTGAACCTGGACCTGGCACTGGCGCCGCTGGAACAGAGCCTGTTCAACGACTGCAAGAGCAATCTGCGCCTGCTGGAATACGGCGCCTGCGGTTTCCCGGTGGTCTGTACCGACAGCAAGGCTTACGCCGGCTACCTGCCTTGCACACGCGTGCGCGAAAATACCACCGAGCAATGGCTGGAAGCGATCCTCATGCACCTGGCTGACCCGCAAGCCAGCTATCGCCAAGGCGATGCCCTGCGTGAGGCGGTACTGCGCGATTACATGCTCATGCCCCACAACCTGCAGCAATGGGCGAATGCCTGGCTGGCCGACTAATTCATTCCCGGCCACGCGCCGGGCTGGCAGGAGAACAGGTGCCTTATGGCCACGAATGCAACGCGATCACTGGACGACGTCACCGTACTGCTCATTGGGCAGGCCGATAGCGGGCATCGTCAGCGTGCGGTCAATTACTACGACAGGTTCGGCGTGCGCTGCCTGGCGCTCGGATCTGAGCCGGGCACCGCTGACGCGGACCTGGCTGGGCGCCTTGGCGAGGCCCTGCAGCGGGTCGACACGCCATTCGTGGTCCTGGCTCAGGAAGCCGACTTCATTTTGGCGCCGGCCTTGGAGCAAGCCGTCGACGCGCTCCACCAGCAGGCCGACTGCGTCGCAGCTCAAGGCTTCGCTTTGGGATATCGCGCGGGCAATAGTCATGTGACGTATTTTAAGCAGGGTTCGGCCACATCTCAGGCGGGGGATCTGGATGCACGCGCGCAGCTTGAGCAGTACGCCCTGGGTGAACGTCAGGCCTGGAGAGCGCTCATGCGGTGTTCGGCGTTGCAGGTGGCACTTGATGGTCTGCCTGCGGGGCTGAGCTTCATCGACTGGCAGGTGCTGGTTTCCTATCGCTTGCTGGCGCAGGGGCGGTTCATTGCCCTGATGCAGACCGATGTCGTCTGCGAATACCTGGAGCAATCCGTTTCGACCGGAACAGGCGATGCCTTGCGCGCACAGGCTTTGCGGTTGTTGCGTGCCTGTGACGAGCAGAGCCTGCAGCAGTGTGGCTCCGATGCAGGCGCAGCGCTGTTGCACCGCTTTGTAGAGGGCACATGCGGCCAGGCGTCTGCGCCACTGCTGTTCACATCGCGCTGGACCAGCGTGATCGATGATCCTGTCCGCGATTTCGAGACTCGCCAGTACGTGGAGCTGCCTTACTACAATGCTGACCTGTTTGCCCAACTCAGCGCGCTGGAGCTGATGCTGCATGCCTGGCCGACCGGCAAGTCGCATCGCTATGCACTGGAGGGCACCTGGGTGCGCCAGCGGAACCTGCTGGTCGAGCATCCCAACGATACGCAAGCCAGCCTCAAGGATCGGTTCTGGCGGGCCCAGGCGCTCAACCTGTTCAATGTCGAGGTCAACCGGCGGCTGTTGTCGACCCTGACGGCAGAAGACGAGCGTGAGTTTGCACGCGAGCTCGAGCCTTGGCTGACCCGTCTGCTGCAGTTCGCGGGCGCCGAGCAGGCAACCTCGCTCGATGGCAGTGAGTCCGGGCAACTGCTCGAAGCCATCGCGCAGGCGGCCCCGTCGGCTGCCGAGCGCGAGCGCCTGCTTGCCCAGTTGCCATCGAATGCGCAGCCGCAACTGGCCTTCGTCGTTCTGGACTTGAGCGATGACAATGCAGCGCTGCAAGCCACCTTCGACAGTCTCGTGGCCAGTGACCTGAGACGTTTCAAGCTGGTTGTGCTCAAAGACGGAAAAAGCCCGGCGATCACAAGCCCCAACGATACCTTGCACTTCGTCGAGGTCACCCAGGGCAATTGGGTTTCCTATCTCAATCATGCGCTGCGTCAGCTCCCCAGTGAGTGGGTGATGCTGCTCCGGGCGGGTGACATGCTGACGCCGGGTGGTGCCTTGCGTTTGCAGCTGGAGTTGGCCGAGGGCCCGGACTGCGTGGCCATTTGCGCCAATGAGGTTCAACGTGACAGTGAAGGGCGACTGAAGGGCGTGCTGCGTCCAGGCAGTGACCTGGATGCGCTGCGCAGCCGGCCTGACCGAATGGCAGGGCATTGGCTGATTCGTCGTGATGCCGTGATTGCGGTCGGCGGTTACAGCGAGACTCATCGCCAGGCGGTAGAGTTCGACTTGCTGCTGCGTCTGGTCGAGCAACGTGGGCCTGGTGGGTTGGCGCACATGGACGAGTTCCTGGTGGTGGGTCACGAGCCTGCGACTGAAATGATCACCGATGCGGTCGCTACGCTTGACCGCCACCTGACAGTGCTGGGGTATCAGGGGCGGGTCAGTGTTCAGAAGGAAGGACACCTGCTGATCGACTTCCGTCATTCGGCTTCGCCGATGGTGAGCATCGTGCTGACGGCCGGTTCGGATGCCCAGCAGTTGCGCGTCTGCCTGACCAGTATCGTTCAGCGAACCCGCTACAGCCGTTACGAAATCGTTCTGGCCTGTTCGCAAGATAACCAGCAGGTGGTGGCTGAAGCCGTGCCAGGGCTGGGCTCGCGCGTGCGGTTCGCCATCGGGCAGTCCGGTTCCACCGACATGGACCTGCTGAATCTGGCGGTTGGTCAGGCTCAGGGTGAGTATCTTGTGCTGTTCTCGCCACGTTGCAAGGTCGACACGCCCGGTTGGATCGAGGCGCTGCTCAATCAGGGCCTGCGGCCTGAAGTCGGCGTGGTCGGTGGCTGTCTGCTCGATGCAAACGGGCGGCTGTTGCACGCGGGCTACACGTTGTCGGCGGACGGTCAGGCGAGTGAGCCTTGGCAGGGATTGGCCGCGCCAGAGCGTGAGCGCGCAACCTGGCCACTGATCGTGCGGGGGGCTGCGGCGGTTTCTGCCGATTGCCTGATGATCCGCAAGGCATTGTTCGGTCAACTGGCAGGTCTGGCTCCGGACGAGGGCGGCGCGATTGGCCTGGGCCAGCGTGCGGCGGCAAATGGCCTGATGGTGGTGTGGACACCTGAGGCGCAATTGCTGGCTGATGCCTGAGCGCACCTGTCGTGCCGGAGCTTCCGGCACGGCAGGTGGCGGGTTTTGCCTGGCTGCTGATGGGTCGGTGTCAGCCCGGCAGCCAGGCCTTGCCCCAGGCCTGCAGGTGGGCGCCTTCGAGCAGCCAGTCCCGGCGTACGCAGGCCTGCAGTTCACGCCCCAGCTGCGCGCTGGCATCGGGCTCGGCAAGGTGCATGGCTATGGCGTCCAGCCAGCCAGCCAGCTGATTGCCGAGGCGGGTTGCCGGTAGTTGGCCATGGTCGAGCCCGCGGGTATCGGTACAGATCACCGGGTAACCACAGGCGCCCAACTCGAGCAGCGCCAGGTTGCCGCTGTAATTGTTCTGCTGCGTGGGTTCGATGGGCAGGAGTGCAAGGTCCAGGTCCAGTTGGGCGAGCTTGGCCGGATAGGCCTCGAGCGCTCCGCCAGCCTGGATTTCCCGTGCGTAGGGCCTCAGCGCTCGCGGGCAATCGCCCAGGAACACCCATTCGACTTTGCTGGCCAGCGCAGGCACCAGTTCGCTGAGCAGCGCTTGGTCGTATCGGTATTGCTTGTCGAAGACGATCCCTACGCGTGGGTTGGCGACCGCGCGCTGTCGGCGCTCGATCTGCTTCCAGGTGTCGGCTTGTAGCCGGCTCTGCACGACTCGGATGTCCCGGTGCGTGCCGTCGAACAACTCGGCCAACGATGCGTTGGCAACGACAAGTCGATCGACCTGCTCCAGGGCGGGGCGCATCAGTCGAGTGATGGCGTCTTGACCAAGGTCATCCGGAATGTACTGAGGCAGCGCCGGAAGGTGGCCATCCACGTCCAGTACCTTGAATGCGCGCGAGAAGCGCTTGAGTTGCGCCAGGGTTGCCAGCCACTGTGTATCCTGGCGCTGCTGCAAGACAATGCTGTCCGGGGAAAGGCGCTCAATGTCGGGCAGGTTAGGCAGTGAGGTGCAGCCGGCGCCATCGATCAGGCCGGTCTCCAGCAAGTTGGCAAGCGGCAGCGCGATGCGTTGGCGAGCGCCTGGGCGGGATGTCGGGGCGTGAGCCAGTACCACGGGCAATGGCCGCCACGATGCCAGGGGCCTCCACGACAGGCTTCTCTGTGCGAGAACAAAGCCCGGTTGGCTTCGGGTAAACCCTGGGTTGTAGGCCGGGTCGTACGCCAGGGCGCCGAGCCAGCGTTGATACAAGTGGTCGCGCGCCAGGGGCGATGGCTCACTGGCCTCGGTGCTGCTGATCATGAGCCGGGCATTGGCGGCCCAGACGGTCAGAAACCCTGCCTGGCGCGTACGCAGGCACAAGTCGAGATCCAGGAAATGCTCTGCCACATCCTCTGTCAGGCCGGCCAGTGACTGCCACAGGTCGCGGGAGATCATGAGGCAATCTTTGCTGACGGCGCTGTAGTTCTGGTCTACGTGCAGTCGCTGCATATAGCCTGCGTTGCCCAGGGACGCGTTGGCAAAGGGGGATGCGGCAGTTCCGTGAAGGCCCAGTACCAGCCCGCAATGCGTGGTTTTGCCTTCCGGTGACAAGATCCGGGCGCCGACGATGCCTACTTCCGGGCGTTGGGCATGGTTGAGCATTTGCTCCAGCCAATCGGCTTCGATGATCGCGGCTTGTGGCGAGATCAGCAGTAGGTAGCTGCCCGTGGCCTGCAGGGCGGCCAGGTTCAGTGCCTCGGCCTGGGAGGCCGGGCCTGCCTGGATGACGCGCAGTTGGGTCAGGCCCAGCTCTGCCAGTGCCAGTAGCCAGGCCTGGACATCCGATGGGCAGGCGTCCTGAGCCACGAGCAGAAGTTCGTAGTCGCTATAGCGCGTTGTTTCCAGCAGGCTCTCGATGCAGCGCTGCAGGGGCGCGAGGCGGCTGCCGGCGCAAATCAACACGGATACCCGCGGTTGCAGTGCGTGGCGGTATTGCAGGTGATAATGCCCCGGCGGGTTGGAGCCCACTTCTGCCTGCTCGTACCCCCTGGCCCTGAGGTGGTCGAGAATGGCGCGCTTTTCGTCTTCACTATCGCTGATGATCGGAGCGGGACAGACCAGCAAGGGTTCGGCAACGTGCCCCAGCCCGTCCAGGCCCGCCTCGAGGACCAGGCGCAGTGCCAGGTCCAGCTCGGCTGCTGCAGGGAGCTCAGGGTTGAAGCCTCCCAACTGCCGAGTCGCGGCGCTGCTGAACAGCCAATGGCGAGCTAGCCCAGCTGGCAGGCTGAGCAGATAGTCGAGGTTGAAGTCGGGGCGTAGTGCAGGGGCGAGCGTACCGCTCGCCAACTGATAGATTTCATCGCAGTAAAGTGCTCGGCATTGGGGTGCATCGAGCAATTGCAATGCAACCATCAGCAGCCCGTTTGGCATCAGCTTGTCGCCTGCGCGTATCAGGCAGAACCAGTCTGCCTCCGTGCGAGCGATCCACTGGTTTACAGCGGTCAGCCAGTTGTCAGTTGTGACCTGCAAGGCTGTGCAGGGGAGCTCGACCACATCACTGGCTGTCAGTGCCACTGGCTGAATGTTTGGGTAAAGTGCGCGCGCGGCTTCCAAGGTGTCGAGGGTGGCTGACAGGTCTGCCCGCTGGTCGTCCAGGTCGAGCACCAGGACTGCGATTGAGGGGGCATGGTTGCAACTGCCCAGTCGCTGTTCGATCAGTTTGCGTTGTGCGGGTAGCAATGTGCGGGCCTGTAGCCACTGCGTCATGTCGCCGGCCTGAATGGCCTCGATACGGTCGAGGATCTTTTGCCGTTCATTGCGCACCACTTCCGAACCCAGGTCGCCATGGCGTGTATACAGCAGTGAGTAGAGCTCCGGGTAATGGGTGGATGCCTGCTCGGAGCGTCGTTCGGGGTCGCCGACGACCGGGCGTATCCGCACCTCGACAGTCTCTTTGTGTACGTGGCGCATGTCGGTGAGAGCTGCAAGGTTCAGCAACAGGTCCCAGTCTTCCAAGCCTTTGAGTTGCTCATCGAAGCCACCTGCTTCCTTGATGATCTTGAGCGGGCATGCAAACGTGTTGACTGGAATGTAGTTGGTGATGTGCAGGCGTTCGCGGCAGAAGTCGCCATGTACGTAGCGTTGTTCGCGAGCCAGTTCGATGCGTTGATCGTTCTCAAGCTTTTCGAAGATCAGAATCGGGTTGGTGTAGACGATGATGTCTGGCGTCGCTGCGAGGGCATCGGCCAGCGTCTGGAGGTGGTCAGGCAGGTAGCGGTCGTCATCATCTAGGTAGGTAACGTAGCGGCCTTGTGCGAGTCGGCAAGCAGCATTGCGCGCAGCTGCCGGTCCCTGGTTGCGGCCCTGGCGCAGGTAGGTGATGCTGAACGGACAATCTTTCAGAAGGTCCTCGACCGCATCGCCGTTATCGTTGACGAGGATTACCTCGAAGGCGGTGAAGGTCTGTGAGCTCAGGCTCTCCAAAGCGTCTCGTAGCAGGCGCGGTCGGTTGAAGGTGGTCACTATCACTGAGAACAGGGGTGGCTCTTGCTCGGTGCCTGCGCCGCGGCAGTGCTGCAAATCCGCTTGGGTCATGTCTGTCTTCCATTCTGGCCTGGCTGGCCTGTGCGGTGCGGGTTGGCGAGGGCGCAAGGGCGGCCATCGGCTTTCCGTCATGGGTGTTGGCGTTGAGCAAAAGCCGTGCCACACCTATTTATCGCGGGGTTTACAGTGCATCGCGACGGTAACCCCAAAAGCCGCAAGGCTATTTGCTGTATCTTCGATAACGCCGTGACTTGGCAGTCGAAACGTGCATCTCTAATCTATTGAGTCAACGGGTCGCTACGTCCAGGCTGCTGACAGGCCTGCGAGCTCGAGAACATTCGCCCTATCTACCGGGAAGCCACAATGATTGGCATTAAAAACATCGCCAGTTACGTACCTGCCGAAGGCGTCGACAACTACGCCCAGGGTGCGAAATTCGGCAAGGACCAGGATTTCATCTTTGGCAAGATCGGTTCGACCTTCTTGCCGCGCAAGGACGCCACCCAGGAAACCTCCGACCTGTGTGTCGAAGCCGCGAGGAATCTGTTCAATGCCAATCCATCGCTGGACCCGGCATCCATCGATGCGGTGATCGTGGTCACCCAGAACGGTGACGCCGAAGGCCTGCCGCACACCGCAGCGATCGTTCAGCACAAGCTGGGCCTGAGCACGGCTGTTGCCGCCTTTGACATCTCCCTGGGCTGCTCGGGCTATGTCTACGGCCTCTATGCGATGAAGGGCTTCATGGAAGCCGCCGGCCTGAAGAATGGCCTGCTGATCACCGCCGACCCTTATTCGAAGATCGTCGATCCCGAAGACCGCAATACCACCATGCTGTTCGGCGACGCCGCCACCGCCACCTGGATGGGCGAGGATGCCGCCTGGCAACTGGGCAAGTCGCTGTTCGGCAGCGATGGTGCCGGTGCCGAGCACCTGCGTACCACCGATGGCAAGTTCTTCATGAATGGTCGTCAGGTCTACAACTTTGCCCTGGTCAAGGTGCCTGCGCACCTGAACCAACTGCTCGCAGCCAGCGACCTGCAAGCTGACGACATCGATCTGTACTGCTTGCACCAGGGCAGCGCGGCCATCGTCGATGCCGTTTCGGCGCGCTTCATCGAAGGCGAGCACCGGCAGAAGTTCGTCAAGGACATGGTCGAGACCGGCAATACCGTGTCGTCGAGCATTCCGCTGCTGCTGGAAAAGCACGTGATCGGTTCGCAGCACAAGCGCATTGCCCTGAGTGGCTTTGGCGTGGGCCTGTCGTGGGGCTCGGCCATCATCGAGCGCCGTGACTGATCGCCTATAAGGCTTGCGTCCCCCCCCCTCTATTTCCCTGTGGGAGCCGGCTTGCCGGCGATAGGGTCCCCCGGCTTCGTCTGCGCCGGCCTCATCGCCGGCAAGCCGGCTCCCACAGGGACGCCACAGTTTTCAAAAGGTGTGGCGTGCCTGAGGGGCTGACCACGAATTTGCACATCCCTCGCTTCACGCGGCGCCTGAAATCTGGCGTCAACTCCTTGATTTCATTGGGCTGGCACGGTGCCAGCAAATTTTTTTGAAAATCCCCTAAAGCAACACGCCCTGACGACGATAACTATTACGAAGGTTCTCTGTGCCACACCCGGCGAATTGCCAAGGCCGGAAGCCGTAGTACCCAATCCAACGAGGAATTCGTCATGGCTTTGACCGTCAACACCAACACCACCTCTCTGGGCGTTCAGAAAAACCTGAACCGTGCTTCCGATGCACTGAGCACCTCGATGACCCGTCTGTCCTCCGGCCTGAAAATCAACAGCGCCAAAGACGACGCCGCCGGCCTGCAGATCGCTACCCGCATGACCTCGCAGATCCGTGGTCAGACCATGGCGATCAAGAACGCCAACGACGGTATCTCCATCGCCCAGACCGCTGAAGGCGCGATGCAGGAGCAGACCAACATCCTGCAGCGTATGCGCGAACTGGCCGTTCAGTCCCGAAACGACTCGAACAGCGCCGATGACCGCATTGCACTGAACAAAGAGTTCGCTCAGATGTCAAATGAACTCACTCGTATCGCCGACAGCACCCAGCTGAACGGCAAAAACCTGCTGGACTCCACTGCTGGCGCGATGACCTTCCAGGTCGGCTCCAACGGTGGTGCCGAGAACCAGATCGTCGTTACCCTGAGCGACGACATGGATGCTGCCGCCCTGGGCGTGAGCTCCGACGATATCAACATTCTGGGTACTGACAGCACGGACGCCGCAACCAACTTCGACAAAGCCATCGCGGCCATCGACGATGCTCTGCAGACCATCAACACCACCCGTGCTGACCTGGGTGCTTCGCAGAACCGTCTGACCAGCACCATCAACAACCTGCAAAACATCAACGAAAACGCCGAAGCCGCGCGTGGCCGTGTACAGGACACCGACTTCGCTGCCGAAACTGCCCAGCTGACCAAGCAGCAGACCCTGCAGCAAGCTTCGACTTCGGTTCTGGCCCAGGCCAACCAGCTGCCATCCGCTGTACTGAAGCTGCTTCAGTAATCGTCGATGGTGACCGGCGGGGGAGTGCACATTAAGGCACTTCCCCGCCTTTTCATTGCGAGGTGGTAAGCCATGGACATGAGCGTCAAGTTGAATCTGTCCTATCCGGCTGCGCGTTCGACCGAGTCGGTCGCCGACAAGCCGGTTGCCCGCACGGCCGATACGCCGCGTGGCAGTGATACGCTGGAACCCAAGGCAGTCAGTGCTGCCGAAAAAGGGACAGAGGCCGAGAAGGTCAAGAGCGCCGTCTCTGAAATCGAGAAGTTCCTCAGCTCGTCCCGACGCAACCTTGAGTTCTCCACGGACGAAGAGTCCGGCAAGATCGTGGTCAAGGTCATCGCCAGTGAGACGGGTGAGCTGATTCGCCAGTTGCCTTCGGAAGAAGCCCTGCGAATTGCCCACAGCCTGAGCGATGTAAACAGTTTATTGTTCGACGCCAAGGTCTGATCGGCGACGAATGCCTTAAGGCGAGATCCATGTCAGTCTTGCAGGAGCAGGATTGACGTTTCATGAAGAGGGATAACTGTCATGGCGAGTACCATTGTCTCCAGCATCGGCTTGGGTACAGGGCTGAACATCACCGAGATGGTCGACGCGCTGGTCAGCGCCGATACTGCGGCCAAGAAGGCGCAGATTACCCGGCAAACCAGCAACAACTCCGCGATGATCTCCGGTGTAGGCTCGCTGAAAAGTGCCCTCACGACGTTCCAGGACGCCATGAAAAAGCTCAACGACTCGAGCGCGCCTTCGTTCAACGCCTATGCGGCGAAGTCGGCCAATGAGTCGGTGGTCAAGGTCACTTCCGGTAATGCGGCGGTGCCAGGTAGCTATAACATCGTGGTCAACCAGTTGGCTACCGGCTCCAAGGTGGCGAGCCAGCAATTCGCCGGTGGTTCGAGTTCGGTCATCACTGAGGGTGAGTTGACCATCAGCCAGGGCGGCAACGATTACAAGATCGATGTGCCCAGCGGCGCTACTCTGGAAAGCGTACGCAACCAGATCAACAAGGAACTCGGGGTTCAGGGTATCTCGGCCAACATCGTCAACGGTGAAGGTGGATCGCGCCTGGTACTCAGCTCCACCACCACGGGTGCCGGTTCCGACCTTTCGGTTAGCGGGATTCCCGAGCTGGAAATCGATGGCACCCAGCAGATGACCGGCAGCGGTGCCGGGTACATCACGGCCATGGCCCAGGATGCTGAGCTGACGATTGATGGCCTGAAAATCAAAAGTGCGAAGAACACCATCGAAAATGCCGTCAGCGGCATGAAACTGGAGTTGACGGGCGTCAGCCCCCAGACGAATGGCGTGGGTAGCCCGACCAGTGTCACCGTTGCCCAGGACAATGAGGGGCTGCAGAAGTCCGTCAAGGCGTTCGTCGATGCCTACAATGCCCTGCAGACGACCATCACCTCGCTGACATCCACGTCACGCGATGCCGACGACAACCTGGTGCTGGGGCCGCTGACCAACGACCCGACCACCCGTTCGCTGGTTAATGACATTCGCAAGGTGTTGTCTGAAGTCGGCTCGGGCGACCAGCTGACCACGTTGAGTCAGTTGGGTATCAACACCACCAAGGATGGCACCCTGGAGTTCAATACCACCAAGTTCACGGCGGCCATGAACGACAAGAAGCTTGGCTCCGAGGTACAGGAACTGTTCACCGGTGACGATGGTATTTTCGCGCGGATGAACAAGGCCATCGATCCGTACAATGCCACCGACGGTACCCTGGCCACGCGCAAGGCTAGCCTTGACAAGGTGGCCAAGGACTTGGAAGAGCAGCAGGCTGCGCTGGATCGCCGTACCGCCTCGCTGACCGAGTCCCTGACCAAGAAGTACGTGGCGATGGACACCATGGTGGCCAAGCTCAATGCCCAGGCCAACCAGATCAAGTCGGTGTTCGACGCGCTCAATGCCCAGGCCAAGGGCTCCTGATTCCGCTGAGTGCTACATGAGCGACAAAAGCCCGGCAGCGTCCGCCAGACGCGCCGGGCTTTTCGTTTTGGGCCTAAAGTTTTTTGACGGGCCGGCGATACACAGGGTACAAGCAACCTTTTTCGCTGCAACGAGGTAGATACATGAACCCGATGTTGGCCCTTCGGCAGTACCAGAAAGTCAACGGTGTGGCCCAGACGTCCGAAGCCAGCCCGCACCGTCTGGTGCAGATGCTCATGCAGGGCGGCCTGGACCGCATGGCCCAGGCAAAAGGTGCCATGGCGCGCAATGATATTGCCCAGAAAGGCGTGCTGATCGGCAAGGCCATCGACATCATCGGTGGTCTGCGTGAAGGCCTGGACCTGGAAAACCATGGCGACAGCCTGGCCGAGCTGGACAGTCTGTATACCTACATGAGCCGCCGCCTGGTCGAGGCCAACGTGAAGAGCGACCCCACGATCATCGACGAAGTGGCGCGCTTGCTCATTACCGTGAAAGAAGGTTGGGATGCGATCGGCGACCCGTCGTCGGCTTCCTGATCGAGGAGCAGGACATGAGTGAGGTTATCGCCCGAATCGAACAGACCCGCGAGTTGCTGCTGGCCGCGCTGGCCAGTCGCGACTGGGATACGGTGGGAGAGCTCGATCTGCAATGCCGCCTGCGCATCGACGATGTGCTCACGGAGGCACGTGGCAATGAAGCTGACGTGCGCGATAGCCTGGAGCAACTCCTGCAGGTCTATCGGCAATTGATTGAGGTTGCAAGTGGCGAGCGTCAATCAATAGTCGACGAGATGACGCAAATCCGTCAGGCGAAAAACGCGGCCAAGGTATACCATCTGTTCAGTTGACCACAGATGTACAAAAAGCCGTGCGCCATTAATTTGACTGTATGCGTTTTTTTGACTTTACTAGTGGCTGTTTTCGAATTTCAGACGTCCGAACACTGACCATTCAGTCGGAATGATGTCGTGCAAGCCTTCGGGCGCCGATATGACTAGGGAAGTTGCTATTGCATGTGGCGTGAAACCAAGATTCTCCTGATCGATGACGACAGCGCCCGCCGCCGCGATCTGGCGGTGGTCCTGAACTTTCTCGGTGAAGAAAACCTCTCTTGCTCCAGCCAGGACTGGGAGCAGGGGGTAGCGTCATTGTCTTCCAGTCGTGAAGTGCTCTGCGTGCTGCTCGGTACTGTGAATGCGCCAGGCGGGGTGCTTGGGCTGCTTAAGACAGTGGCAGGGTGGGATGAGTTCCTTCCGATTCTGCTGATTGGTGAAATTTCTTCTGCGGACTACCCGGAAGAGCTTCGCCGTCGCGTGCTGTTCAACCTGGAAATGCCGCCCAGCTACAGCCAGTTGCTCGATTCGCTGCACCGTGCCCAGGTCTACCGCGAGATGTACGACCAGGCCCGCGAGCGCGGTCGCCAGCGCGAGCCGAACCTGTTCCGCAGCCTGGTCGGCACCAGTCGTGCCATCCAGCATGTGCGGCAAATGATGCAACAGGTGGCCGATACCGACGCCAGTGTGCTGATCCTTGGTGAGTCAGGCACCGGCAAGGAAGTCGTCGCGCGTAACCTGCACTATCACTCCAAGCGCCGCGAAGCGCCGTTCGTGCCGGTCAATTGCGGTGCGATTCCGGCCGAGCTGCTTGAAAGCGAATTGTTCGGCCACGAAAAGGGTGCGTTCACCGGGGCTATCACCAGCCGCGCCGGGCGCTTCGAGCTGGCTAACGGCGGTACCTTGTTCCTCGACGAAATCGGCGACATGCCGTTGCCGATGCAGGTCAAGCTGCTGCGCGTGCTGCAGGAGCGTACATTCGAGCGGGTGGGCAGCAACAAGACCCAGAGCATCGATGTGCGCATCATCGCCGCGACCCACAAGAACCTCGAGACCATGATCGAGGAAGGGACGTTCCGCGAAGACCTGTACTACCGCCTCAATGTGTTCCCCATCGAGATGGCGCCGTTGCGTGAGCGGGTGGAAGACATTCCGCTGCTGATGAACGAGCTGATCTCGCGCATGGAGCATGAAAAGCGCGGCTCGATCCGCTTCAACTCCGCAGCCATCATGTCGCTGTGCCGTCACGGCTGGCCAGGCAACGTTCGCGAGCTGGCCAATCTGGTCGAGCGCATGGCCATCATGCACCCCTACGGGGTGATCGGGGTGTCGGAGTTGCCGAAGAAATTCCGCTACATCGACGACGAGGACGAGCACCTGGTCGACAGCCTGCGCAGCGACCTCGAAGAGCGCGTGGCGATCAATGGCCACGTACCGAACTTCGCCAGCCAGGCCATGTTGCCGCCAGAAGGGCTGGACCTGAAGGACTACCTGGGCAGCCTGGAGCAGGGTTTGATCCAGCAGGCGCTGGACGATGCCAACGGTATCGTGGCGCGGGCGGCGGAGCGTTTGCGCATTCGCCGTACCACTCTGGTGGAGAAGATGCGCAAGTACGGCATGAGCCGCCAGGGCGGCGAGGAACAGGCCGAAGACTGATTTGCCCGTTCCGGCCTCATCTTGAATGCTGAGCAGTTCCCTGTGCTCCCACAGGCACTGCACAATACTTGAATGCTGTGCAGTACCCTGTGGGAGCCGGCTTGCCGGCGATAGGGCCGGGCCTGCCAAGCACAATCCCCCATCCCCGGCACGGCTATTGCTACACCGCAGGCACCACACCGTTTTTATGACGGTCCGCCACGCGAGAGAGCACGATGCCCCAAGCCGCCCACTTTTCCCGAGCCCTTGATCCGCAGGGGCGTTCCCCGGTCGAACAGGAGAGTCGAGAGGGGCTGGAGCAGGCATTCGCCCTGTTCAACCAGGTATCCACCCAGCTCAACCAGTCCTACAGCATGCTCGAAGCCCGCGTCAGCGAGCTCAAGGGCGAGCTGGCCGTGGTCGGTGCCCAGCGCATGGCTGAACTGAACGAGAAGGAGCGCCTGGCCAACCGCCTGCAGAACCTGCTCGACCTTTTGCCCGGCGGGGTGGTGGTGATCGACGACCAGGGCTTGGTGCGCGAAGCCAACCCGGCAGCCCGCGAGCTGCTGGGCGAGCCCTTGCTCGGCCAGCTGTGGCGCCAGGTGATCGCCCGGAGCTTCGCCCCGCGCAAGGATGACGGCCACGAGGTGTCGCTGCGTGACGGTCGCCGCCTGTCCATCGCCACCCGCTCGCTGGACGCCGAGCCCGGTCAGCTGGTGCTGCTCAACGACCTGACTGAAACCCGTCGCCTGCAAGACCAGCTGGCACGCCATGAGCGGCTGTCGGCGCTGGGGCGCATGGTGGCCTCGCTGGCCCACCAGATCCGCACGCCGCTGTCGGCGGCGATGCTGTATGCCAGCCACCTGGCCGATGGCGAGCGCGACCTCGCGCCAGAGACCCGTCAACGTTTTGCCGGTAGCCTCAAGGAGCGCCTGCACGAGCTGGAGCATCAGGTGCGTGACATGCTGGTGTTTGCCCGTGGCGAGCTGCCGTTGACTGACCGGCTGACCCCCAAGGGCCTGTTCCAGGCCCTGCAGCAGGCGGCTCAGGCGCATGTCCAGGGGCATGCCGTGCGCTGGCAGTGCGACACCCACCTGGGGGAGTTGCTGTGCAATCGCGATACCCTGGTCGGCGCCTTGCTCAACCTGATCGAGAACGCCCTGCAGGCCAGCGAAAGCCCTGCGCGCCTCAAGGTGCACCTGTTCCGCCGTCAGCACAGCCTGCACTTGTGCATCAGCGATGCCGGCACGGGCATCCAGCCAGAGCTGCTGGGGCGCCTGGGCGAGCCCTTTCTCACCACCAAGGCCACCGGCACCGGGCTGGGGCTGGCGGTGGTCAAGGCGGTGGTGCGTGCGCACCAGGGCAGCTTTCAGCTGCGCTCCAAGGTTGGCCGTGGCACGTGCGTAAGCGTAGTGCTGCCGTTGATCGACGGTCAGTCTGTGGAGGCGGTGTGATGCCTATCAAGGTGCTGCTGGTCGAGGACGACCGCGCCCTGCGCCAGGCGTTGGGCGACACCCTGGAAATCGGCGGCTTCGCCTACCAGGCCGTAGGCAGTGCCGAGGAGGCGCTGGAGGCGGTGGCGGGCGACGCGTTCAGTCTGGTGGTCAGTGATGTGAACATGCCGGGCATGGACGGCCATCAGTTGCTGGCGCAATTGCGCCGCCATCAGCCGCAGCTGCCCGTGCTGCTGATGACCGCCCACGCGGCCGTTGAGCATGCCGTCGAGGCCATGCGCCAAGGGGCGGTGGATTACCTGGTCAAGCCGTTCGAGCCCAAGGCGCTGCTGAGCCTGGTCGAACGCCATGCGGCCGGGCGGCTGGCTGCAGATGAGGGGCCAGTGGCCTGCGAGGTCGCCAGCCGACAACTGCTGGAGCTGGCCGCGCGTGTCGCGCGCAGCGATTCCACCGTGCTCATCTCCGGCGAGTCGGGGACTGGCAAGGAGGTGCTTGCACGCTACATCCACCAGCAGTCGCCGCGCTCGGCGCAGCCATTCGTCGCGATCAACTGCGCGGCAATCCCGGACAACATGCTCGAAGCCACCCTGTTCGGCCACGAAAAGGGCGCGTTCACCGGCGCCATCGCTGCCCAGGCCGGCAAGTTCGAGCAGGCCGAAGGGGGGACGTTGCTGCTCGATGAGATCTCCGAGATGCCCCTCGGGCTGCAGGCGAAGTTGCTGCGTGTGTTGCAGGAGCGTGAAGTGGAGCGGGTTGGTGGGCGCAAGCCGATTGCGCTGGATATCCGCGTGCTGGCCACGAGCAACCGCGACATGGCGGGCGAGGTGGCGGCCGGGCGTTTCCGTGAAGACCTTTACTACCGGTTGTCGGTGTTCCCCTTGGCCTGGCAGCCGCTGCGCGAGCGCCCGGGTGACATCCTGCCGTTGGCCGAGCGCTTGCTGGCGCGGCATGTGGCGAAGATGAAGCATGCGCCGGTGCGCCTCTCGGCCGAGGCGCGGGCCTGCCTGCAGGCCTATGCCTGGCCGGGCAACGTCCGTGAGCTCGACAATGCCTTGCAGCGGGCATTGATCCTGCAGCGAGGCGGGGTCATCGAGGCGGCGGATTTTTGTCTGGCGGGCGCCATTCCCCTGTCGAGCGCCGTGCCGGCCGCGCCAATGCCAGTGGCTGCCGTGGACGACGCCGGTGGTCTCGGCGACGACATGCGCCGCCTCGAATTCCAGTTGATCATCGACACCTTGCGCGCCGAACGCGGACGCCGCAAGGAAGCGGCCGAAAGGCTCGGCATCAGCCCGCGCACGCTGCGCTACAAGCTGGCGCAGATGCGTGATGCCGGGCTCGACGTGGAAGCCAGCCTGTACGGTTGAAGCAGTCTTTTGCAAGGTCGCGCAGCGGGCTGGCACTTTTGTTGCTAGTTCTGGGCTATCCGCCGCATGAGCGTCAAAAAAATGCGGCCGCCGGAGAGAGAAGTTCATGAGCCAAGGTGTTGAATTCAATCGTCTGATGTTGGACATGCGGGCCATGCAGGCAGAAGCCATGTCTGCGCCCAAGGCCACTGCCGCGCCGGAGTTGGCGCCTGGGCAGAGCAGCTTTGCCGACATGCTCGGCCAGGCCATTGGCAAGGTGCATGAAACCCAGCAGGCGTCCACCCAGCTGGCCAATGCCTTCGAGATCGGCAAGAGCGGTGTCGACCTGACCGACGTGATGGTCGCCTCGCAGAAAGCCAGCGTGTCCATGCAGGCCTTGACCCAGGTACGCAACAAGCTGGTCCAGGCGTACCAGGACATCATGCAGATGCCGGTTTGAGGACGGAAGTGAGTCATGGCTGAAGCAGTCGTCGAAAACGCCCCCGCCAAGAGTGGTTCGCCCGCGAGCAAACCGCCGCTGTTGGGCATGGCGTTTCTGGAAAACATCTCGCAGATGCCCATGCTGCGCCAGGTTGGCCTGCTGGTCGGGCTGGCCGCGAGCGTGGCGATCGGCTTCGCCGTGGTGCTGTGGTCGCAGCAGCCGGATTACCGCCCGCTGTATGGCAGCCTGGCGGGGATGGATACCAAGCAGGTCATGGATACCCTGGCCGCTGCCGATATTCCCTACAACGTCGAGCCCAATTCCGGCGCTCTGCTGGTCAAGGCCGACGACCTCTCCCGGGCGCGCCTGAAACTCGCAGCCGCTGGCGTGGCGCCAAGCGACGGCAACGTCGGCTTCGAACTGCTCGACAAGGAGCAGGGCCTGGGTACCAGCCAGTTCATGGAAGCCACCCGTTACCGTCGGGGTCTGGAAGGCGAACTGGCGCGTACCGTCTCCAGCCTGAACAACGTCAAGGCTGCGCGCGTGCACCTGGCCATCCCGAAAAGCTCGGTGTTCGTGCGCGATGAGCGCAAGCCCAGCGCCTCGGTACTGGTCGAGCTGTACCCGGGCCGCTCGCTGGAAGCGGGCCAGGTGATGGCCATCGTCAACCTGGTCGCCACCAGCGTGCCTGAGCTGGACAAGGCGCATGTCACCGTGGTCGACCAGAAGGGCAACCTGCTCTCCGAGCAGTTGCAGGACACCGCGCTGACCATGGCCGGCAAGCAGTTCGACTACAGCCGCCGCATGGAAGGCCTGCTCACCCAGCGTGTGCACAACATCCTGCAGCCGGTGCTGGGCAATGACCGTTACAAGGCGGAAGTGTCCGCTGACCTTGACTTCAGCGCCGTGGAGTCGACCTCCGAGCAGTTCAACCCGGACCAGCCGGCGCTGCGCAGCGAGCAGTCGGTCAACGAGCAGCGCGCCAGCAGCCAAGGCCCGCAAGGTGTACCGGGTGCCTTGAGCAACCAGCCGCCGGGCCCCGCCTCGGCGCCGCAGACCACCGGTGGCAGCGCCGCGCCTGCCGGCGCCATCCAGCCGGGCCAGCCGCTGGTGGATGCCAACGGCCAGCAGATCATGGACCCGGCCACTGGCCAGCCGATGCTCGCACCGTACCCAGCGGACAAGCGCCTGCAAACCACCAAGAACTTCGAGCTGGACCGCTCCATCAGCCACACCCGCCAACAGCAGGGTCGCCTGACCCGCCTGTCGGTCGCCGTAGTGGTCGATGATCAGGTCAAGGTCGACGCCAATGGCGAGGCCACCCGTGCGCCGTGGGCTGCCGAAGACCTGGCGCGCTTCACCCGCCTGGTGCAGGACGCCGTAGGCTTCGATGCCAGCCGCGGCGACAGCGTGACCGTGATCAACGTGCCGTTCGCCGCCGACCGTGGCGAAGAGATCGCCGACATCGCCTTCTACCAGCAGCCCTGGTTCTGGGATGTCGTCAAGCAGGTGCTGGGCGTGCTGTTCATCCTGGTGCTGGTGTTCGGCGTGTTGCGCCCGGTGCTCAACAATATTACTGGCGGCGGCAAGCAAGCTGCTGCGACGGATGGCGACATGGAGCTGGGCGGCATGATCGGTCTGGATGGCGAACTGGCCAACGACCGCGTCAGCCTGGGTGGCCCGACAAGCATTCTGTTGCCTAGCCCGAACGAGGGTTACGAGGCGCAGCTCAACGCAATCAAAGGCCTGGTGGCCGAAGACCCGGGTCGCGTGGCCCAGGTCGTGAAAGAGTGGATCAACGCCGATGAGTGACAATCGAGCCATTACCGCCAAGCTCAGCCGCGTCGACAAGGCAGCGATCCTGCTGCTGTCGCTCGGTGAGACCGATGCTGCGCAAGTGCTGCGACACATGGGCCCGAAAGAAGTGCAGCGGGTCGGTGTGGCCATGGCGCAGATGGGCAACGTGCACCGTGAGCAGGTCGAGCAGGTAATGAGCGAGTTCGTCGAGATCGTCGGCGACCAGACCAGCCTGGGCGTGGGCTCCGATGGCTATATCCGCAAGATGCTCAATCAGGCCTTGGGCGAAGACAAGGCCAACGGCCTGATCGACCGCATCCTGCTCGGTGGCAACACCAGCGGCCTGGACAGCCTCAAGTGGATGGAACCGCGCGCGGTGGCCGACGTGATCCGCTACGAGCACCCGCAGATCCAGGCCATCGTGGTCGCCTACCTCGACCCCGACCAGGCGGGTGAAGTGCTGAGCAACTTCGACCACAAGGTACGCCTTGACATCATCCTGCGTGTGTCGTCGCTCAATACCGTGCAGCCGGCGGCGCTCAAGGAGCTGAACCAGATTCTCGAGAAGCAGTTCTCGGGCAATTCCAATGCCGCGCGTACCACCCTGGGTGGCATCAAGCGCGCCGCCGATATCATGAACTTCCTCGACAGTTCCGTGGAAGGCGCACTGATGGATTCGATCCGCGAGGTCGACAACGACCTGTCGGAGCAGATCGAGGACTTGATGTTCGTCTTCAACAACCTGGCCGATGTCGACGACCGCGGTATCCAGGCGCTGCTGCGCGAGGTGTCCTCCGACGTGCTGGTGGTGTCGCTCAAGGGCGCCGACGAGCGGGTCAAGGACAAGATCTTCAAGAACATGTCCAAGCGTGCCTCGGAACTGCTGCGCGACGACCTGGAAGCCAAGGGCCCGGTGCGCGTCAGCGACGTGGAAACCGCGCAGAAGGAAATCCTCACCATCGCCCGCCGCATGGCCGAGGCCGGCGAGATCGTGCTCGGTGGCAAGGGTGCCGAGGAAATGATCTGATCCCGTCAGCGGCACGGATCCTTTGTAGGAGCGGCCTTGTGTCGCGAAAGGGCTGCGAAGCGGCCCCGGCAATTTATGCAGCAACATTGAAATTCTGGGGCTGCTTCGCAGCCCTTTCGCGACACAAGGCCGCTCCTACAGGGGGCGCATTGGTCGAACAGGGTTTTTGAGTACCTGAGAACATGCCCACTAAAGAATCCCACCCCAGTGACCTGATCCGCGCCCGCGACCTCGTGGGCGTCGACGTGTGGGCATTGCCCAGCTTCGACCCCGAGCCGGAACCTGAGCCTGAGCCGGAACCTGAAGTCGTCGAGGAAGAAGTCGAAGAGGTGCCGCTGGAGGAAGTCCAGCCGCTGACACTCGAAGAGCTTGAGGCGATCCGTCAGGAAGCCTACAACGAAGGTTTTGCCACCGGCGAGCGCGAGGGCTTTCACAGCACCCAGCTCAAGGTCCGCCAGGAGGCCGAAGAGACGCTCGCGGCCAAACTGGCCAGCCTGGAGCAGTTGATGGGGCATTTGCTCGAGCCGATCGCCGAGCAGGACACCCAGATCGAAAAGACCCTGGTGCACCTGGTTTCGCACATGGCCCGTCAGGTCATCGGCCGTGAGCTGCGCAATGATTCCAGCCAGATCACCCAGGTACTGCGCGAGGCCCTGAAACTGCTGCCCATGGGCGCCGACAATATCCGCATTCACCTCAACCCCCAGGACTTCGAACTGGCCAAGGCCCTGCGCGAGCGCCACGAAGAGCAGTGGAAGCTGCTCGAGGATGAGGCGCTGTTGCCCGGTGGTTGCCGTATCGAGACCTTGCACAGCCGCATCGACGCGACCATGGAAACCCGCATCGAGAAGGCTGTCGCCCAGCTGTTCGACCAGTTGCACGACCAGGCCCTGCACCCGGCGGCGCCGGACATCGCGGTCGAACTGGACGGCAACGATGCGCCTTGATCGCACCAGCTTCGGCAAGCGCCTGGGCGGCTACGCCGAGGCGATCGAGCTGCCCGTGCAGCCGGTGGTCGAAGGTCGACTGCTGCGCATGGTCGGCCTCACCCTCGAAGCCGAGGGCCTGCGCGCTGCGGTAGGCGGGCGCTGCCTGGTGATCAACGATGACAGTTACCACCCGGTTCAGGTCGAGGCCGAGGTCATGGGCTTTTCCGGGAACAAGGTGTTTCTCATGCCGGTCGGCAGCATCGCCGGCATCGCCCCCGGTGCGCGGGTGGTGCCGCTGGATGACAGCGGTCGCTTGCCCATGGGCATGAGTATGCTCGGCCGGGTGCTCGATGGCGCCGGTCGCGCCCTCGACGGCAAGGGCGGCATGAAGGCCGAAGACTGGGTGCCGATGGATGGCCCGATCATCAACCCGCTCAACCGCGACCCGATCAGCCAGCCCTTGGATGTGGGCATCCGCAGCATCAACGGCCTTTTGACCGTCGGGCGTGGCCAGCGTCTGGGCTTGTTCGCCGGTACCGGTGTGGGTAAATCGGTGCTGCTGGGCATGATGACCCGCTTTACCGAGGCCGAGATCATCGTGGTCGGGCTGATTGGCGAGCGGGGTAGGGAGGTCAAGGAGTTCATCGAGCACATCCTGGGCGAAGAAGGCCTCAAGCGCTCGGTGGTGGTCGCATCCCCTGCCGACGATGCGCCGCTGATGCGCCTGCGTGCGGCCATGTATTGCACGCGTATCGCCGAGTACTTCCGCGACAAGGGCAAGAACGTGCTGTTGTTGATGGACTCGCTGACACGCTTTGCCCAGGCCCAGCGTGAAATTGCCCTGGCCATCGGTGAGCCGCCGGCCACCCGTGGCTATCCACCGTCGGTGTTTGCCAAGCTGCCGAAGCTGGTGGAGCGCGCCGGCAACGGCGAGCCAGGGGGTGGTTCGATCACGGCGTTCTATACCGTGCTGTCCGAAGGCGACGACCAGCAGGACCCGATCGCCGACTCGGCGCGCGGCGTGCTCGACGGCCACTTCGTGCTGTCCCGGCGCCTGGCCGAAGAAGGCCATTACCCGGCCATCGACATCGAGGCCTCGATCAGCCGGGTCATGCCCCAGGTGGTCGATGCCGACCACCTGCGCCAGGCGCAGAAGTTCAAGCAGCTGTGGTCGCGCCTGTCGCAAAGCCGCGACCTGATCAGCGTCGGTGCCTATGTCGCCGGCGGTGACCCGGAAACCGACCTGGCCATTGCCCTGCAGCCCAAGCTGGTGGATTTCCTGCGCCAGGGGTTGGACGAGAATGTCGGCATGGGCCAGAGTCGCCAGCAGCTGGGGGCGATCTTCGTGCCCCCCAGCAATGGTCGATAGGCCATGAGCATGCCCAGCCGTGCCGCGCGCCTGGCGCCGGTGGTGAACATGGCCGAGGAGGCCGAGCGCAAGGCCGCGCAGCGCGTGGGGCATTTCCAGCAGCAGGTGACCCAGGCCCAGGCCAAGCTGGCCGAACTGGAGTCGTTTCGCGAAGGTTACCAGGCGCAATGGATCGACCGCGGCGGGCAGGGGGTCAATGGCAGCTGGCTGGTCAACTACCAGCGCTTCCTGGGTCAGCTGGAGACGGCCATGACCCAGCAGCGGCAGAGCCTGACCTGGCACCAGAACAATTTGAAGAATGCCCGCGGTACCTGGCAGCAGGCGTATGCCAGGGTCGAGGGACTGCGCAAGCTGGTGCAGCGGTACATGGACGAGGCGCGGCGGGCTGAAGACAAGCGCGAGCAGCGCTTGTTGGATGAACTGTCCCAGCGGTTGCCCAGGCAGGGGCATCTGTAGGAGCGGCCTTGCGTCGCGAAAGGGCCGCAAAGCGGCCCCGGCCATCTTTACTGCGAAGCTGAAATCCTGGGGCTGCTCTGCAGCCCTTTCGCGACGCAAGGCCGCTCCTACATCGGTGTCAATTTGCGCCCACTGCGCCTGCCTGCTAAACCTTGAACTGTTACATCCGCCATCATCGAAGGAATCGCTAGCATGGCAGTCGAGACCGATTTTTCGCAGGACGGGAAAAAACTCACGATCAAGATCAAGGGGCGTTTCGATTTCGGCAAGCATCAGGAGTTTCGCGATGCCTACGAGCGCCATTCCAAGCGGCCCGACTCGGTGGTCGTGGACCTGAAGGACACCACCTACCTGGACAGCTCCGCGCTCGGCATGCTGCTGTTGCTGCGCGATCACGCGGGCGGCGACGACTCGGATGTGCGGGTGGTACATGCCAGCTCCGACGTGCGCAAGATCCTGGCGATTTCCAATTTCGAAAAGCTGTTCGACATCAGTTGACTGCCCAGATGCCGGCCGAACGGATGTTGACCGTGCTGGTGGCCGAAGACAGCGCCACCGATCGCCTGTTGCTGGCGCAGATCGTCCGCCGTCAGGGGCACGAGGTGTTCACTGCCGAGAACGGTGAGCAGGCCGTGGCGCTGTTTGCCGAAAAGCGCCCGCAACTGGTGCTGCTCGATGCCCTGATGCCGGTGATGGACGGTTTCGAAGCGGCGCGGCAGATCAAGGCACTGGCCGGCGAGGCGCTGGTGCCGATCATTTTCCTGACCTCGCTGAACGAGGAGGGTGCCCTGGTGCGCTGCCTGGAGGCCGGGGGCGACGACTTCATGGCCAAGCCCTACAGTGCGGTGATCCTCGGCGCCAAGATCCGCGCCATGGACCGCCTGCGCCGTTTGCAGGCGACCGTGCTCGAACAGCGCGACGAGATCACCCGGCATCACCATCACTTGCTCAACGAGCAGCGGGTGGCCAAGGCGGTGTTCGACAAGGTCGCCCATTCCGGTTGCATCACGGCGCCGAACATCCGCTACCTGCAGTCGCCCTACGCGTTGTTCAACGGCGACCTGTTGCTGGCGGCGTTCACGCCGTCGGGCGACATGCATGTGCTGCTCGGCGATTTCACCGGGCATGGCTTGCCCGCAGCCGTCGGCGCCATGCCCCTGGCCGAAGTGTTCTACGGCATGACCGCCAAGGGCTATGGCCTGGCGCAGATGCTGCGCGAGATGAACGCCAAGCTCAAACGCATCCTGCCGGTCGACATGTTCTGCTGCGCGCTGCTGCTCAACCTGAACATGCAGCGCGGCACGGTGGAGGTGTGGAATGGCGGTATGCCGGACGGCTACTTGCTGTCGACCTCGGGCCAGGTGCTCTCGCCCCTGGCCTCGCGCCACTTGCCGTTGGGTGTCCTCGGCGCCGAGCGTTTCGACGACAGTACCGAGGTGTTGCCGCTGGCGGCGGGAGAGCGGCTGTTGCTGCTGTCCGATGGCGTGGTCGATACGGCCGACGAGCAAGAGCGGCTGTTCGGCGTCGAGCGCTTGCATGACGTGCTGACGGCCAACCGCGACCCGGCGCAGTTGTTCGGTGAGGTCATGCAGGCCCTGGAGCGTTTTGGCGGGCGCCCGCGGGATGACATCAGCTTGTGTGATATCCGCATGTTCGCGCCCGAAGAGCGGGTTCCGGCACCGACCCTCTACTCCGACAGCGGGCGCTCCAGTGCGCTGGATTGGTCGTTGGGCTATGAATTGCGCGGTGAAAGCCTCAAGCGTTTCAATCCGGTGCCTTACCTGGTGCAGTTGCTGCAGGAGATCCATGGCTTGCGGTCGCTGACCGGCGCCCTGCACAGCGTGCTCAGCGAGTTGTATTCCAATGCCTTGGAGCATGGGGTGCTGGGCCTGGATTCCTGGATCAAGCGAGATGTGCAGGGCTTTGCCCATTACTATCAGGAGCGCGCCCGGCGGCTGGGTGAATTGGTCGATGGCTTCGTGCGTATCGACCTGAAAGTGGAACCGCTGGCTGCTGGCGGGCGTCTGACGATCGAGGTCCGCGACAGTGGCGCGGGCTTCGATGTGCACAAAGTGCTCTCGCGCCCCCCGGAGGATCAGGGTCTGAGCGGTCGAGGTCTGAGTCTGGTGCGGCGGCTTGGCAGCAGTGCCCAATGGCATGAGGGCGGGCGTTGTGCGCAGGTGCAGTTTGAATGGTGAGCCGCATGAAGGCTCGGGCATAATCCGGCTTGATCAAGGAGTGAACAAGTGACAGACATGCATATCGATCACAGCGTGCTCAGGGACCTGCAGGAGGTCATGGAGGAGGGTTATCTGCAATTGCTGGAAACCTTTCTCGAAGACTCCGAGCAGCGCCTGAGTCAGTTGCACGGTGCCAGGACCGCCAACGAGCTCGGTATGGCCGCGCACAGCTTCAAGGGCAGCAGCGGCAACATGGGCGCTGTCGGCCTAGCCCAGCTTTGCCAGCAACTGGAAGAGCGGATAAAGGAGCGGTCGCCTTACGGTATCGAGGAGCTGATCCACCGCATCGACCAGGAATACCTGGTGGTGCAGCGCTTCTATCACAGCGAACGTGAGCGGGTATCTGCCAGCTGACCGACAGGTTGGCGCGAGTCTTGCCTGTCTGTGCCAGGACGATATTCATGTTTCTGGCGCGGAGACCTTTCAATGCCTGTCGCACCCAATCCTTTGATGCAAGCCAACACCCTGAGCAAGCCGTCGAGCGCGGCTTCCGTGCGGGTGGACAAGCCGCTGCAGGCGGCGGGCGGGCAGGGCGGCGGCTTCGATCAGCTCATGGCTAGCCAGGGGCGCGACAAACCGTCGATGCACGACGACAAGATCAAGCCCAAGGACAAGCCAGACGCACCTACGGGCGGCAAAAAGGAGGCAGCCGACAAGCCGGCCGTTGCCGATGACGGCAACGAATTGCCTGCCACCGATCAGGCGCAAGGCAGCAGCGACGCTGCATCGAGTTCGGTGGATGCCAGCCTGGTGGCGGGTCAGGTCACCGATGCGCAGCCAGGCGCACAATTGCTGCAGGCTCAGGCCCAGACGGTGTCGCCGGTGTTGCAGGCCGCGGCGCAGCAGGTTTTGCCCGAGACAGCCGCAGACGAAACCTTCGACCCCAATGCCGATCCGCTGGCCAATATGCCGACGCTCCGCCTGGCATTGGAGCAAAGCGCCCAGGCCAAAGGCATGACCTCGGCACATGCGGCCGATGCTTCGCAGCCGGCTGAGGACGGCCCAGTTACCGTCAATCCATTGGCGAACCTGATCGACAATGTCGAGGGCGAGGCCGGTCAGTCGCAGGCGGGTGACAAAGCCTTCGGTGCCTTGCTCGAGGAGGGCCTCAAAGACACCAAGGGCGCCGCTGGCGATACCCGCATCGATGACTTCGCCGACCGCCTGGCCAGTCTGACCCAGGCCGCCACGGCCAAGACCGCCAACGCCGTGCCGGTGACTGCCAGCCCCTTGCACCAGCCGCTGGCCATGAACCAGAACGCCTGGGCCGAAGGTTTGGTCAATCGGGTCATGTACCTGTCCAGCCAGAACCTCAAGTCGGCGGATATCCAGCTGGAACCGGCCGAACTGGGGCGCCTGGACATTCGCGTCAACCTGGCGACGGATCAGTCGACCCAGGTCACCTTCATCAGTGGCCATGCTGGCGTGCGTGACGCGCTGGACAGCCAGGTGCACCGCCTGCGCGAACTGTTCGCCCAGCAGGGGCTGGCGCAGCCGGACGTCAACGTCGCCGACCAGTCGCGCGGGCAACAGCAGCAGGCGCAGCAGGAGGGGGCGCAGTTGTCCGGGGTGGCGGCGCGGCGCGGGCAGGAAGGGGGAGGGGCGGAGCCAGGGGAGCTTGCCGATGCTTCCCGGCCGGTGGAGCGGCAGGTGGTCATTGGTGATAGTGCCGTCGACTTTTACGCCTGATTCTCTGTTGTCTGCGCTGGCCCTATCGCCGGCAAGCCGGCTCCCACAGGTACACCACAGGTCTTGAACATTGTGGGGTCTCTGTGGGAGCCGGCTTGCCGGCGATAGGGCCCGCGCAGACCAAAAGCCACAATCTGGCATAACACTTGCTCAAGCCACGTCATCCTTCTTTGAAACCCCGCTGGACGACGGATTATTGGCATGGCGAAGAGCGACGCAGTGAAAGACCCCGCCGCTAAAGGCAAACTCAAGCTGATCCTGCTGCTGGTGCTGGCCCTGCTGCTGGCAGTCGGCCTGTCGGTGGGCGCCACCTGGTTCATCATGCACAAGAGCGACGCGGCCCCGGCTGCCGACCCGGCGGCGGCCAACGTCAAGCCGGCGGCGCTCTACGAGCCCCTGACCCCCGCCTTCGTGGTCAACTTCAACCAGAACGGCCGCCAGCGCTACATGCAGGTGAGCATCACCCTGCAAGGCCGCAACCAGGCCGATCTGGACGCCCTCAAGGTGCACATGCCGGTGATTCGCAACAACCTGGTGATGATGTTCTCCGGGCAGGGCTTCGACACCCTGGCCGGCAGCCCGGTAGGGCAGGAGATGCTGCGTCAGAAAGCCACCGCGGTGGTGCAGGAAGTGGCGCAGAAAGAAGTCGGCAAGCCGGTGGTCGACCAGTTGCTGTTCACCAATTTCGTATTGCAGTAGGAGTCCGCCATGGCCGTACAGGACCTGCTGTCCCAGGATGAGATCGACGCCCTGTTGCACGGCGTCGACGATGGGCTGGTACAGACCGAGAGCGCTGCCGAGCCCGGCAGCATCAAAAGCTACGACCTGACCAGCCAGGACCGTATCGTGCGGGGTCGCATGCCGACCCTGGAAATGATCAACGAGCGCTTCGCCCGCTACACCCGTATCAGCATGTTCAACCTGCTGCGCCGCTCGGCAGACGTGGCGGTTGGCGGCGTGCAGGTGATGAAGTTCGGTGAGTACGTGCATTCGCTGTACGTGCCGACCAGCCTCAACCTGGTCAAGATCAAGCCGCTGCGCGGCACCTCGCTGTTCATCCTCGACGCCAAGCTGGTGTTCAAGCTGGTGGACAACTTCTTCGGCGGAGACGGCCGTCACGCCAAGATCGAAGGCCGTGAATTCACCCCGACCGAGCTGCGCGTGGTGCGCATGGTGCTGGACCAGTGCTTCGTCGACCTCAAGGAAGCCTGGCAGGCGATCATGCCGGTCAACTTCGAGTACATGAACTCGGAGGTCAACCCGGCCATGGCCAACATCGTCGGCCCGAGCGAGGCGGTGGTGGTGTCGACCTTCCACATCGAGCTGGACGGCGGTGGCGGCGACCTGCACGTGACCATGCCGTATTCGATGATCGAGCCTGTGCGGGAAATGCTCGATGCGGGCTTTCAGTCCGACCTGGACGACCAGGACGAGCGCTGGGTCAAGGCCCTGCGCGAGGACGTGCTGGATGTCTCCGTGCCGCTGACCGCCACGGTCGCCCGCCGCCAGCTGAAGCTGCGCGACATCCTGCACATGCAGGCCGGCGACGTGATCCCGGTGGAGCTGCCCGAGCACCTGGTGCTGCGCGCCAATGGCGTGCCGTCGTTCAAGGCGCGCCTGGGCTCGCACAAGGGCAACCTGGCCCTGCAGATCATCGACCCGATCGAACGCCGCTGAAGGCGTGCCGGTCGCTCACTACGAATTGAATGCCTGTCGAGGACATCATGGCTAACGAAAACGAGATCACCTCCCCCGAGGACCAGGCCCTGGCCGACGAGTGGGCTGCGGCACTGGAAGAAACCGGTGACGCCGGCCAGGCCGACATCGACGCGCTGCTGGGTGGCGACGTCGGCAGCGCCGGCACCGGCCGACTGCCGATGGAGGAATTCGCAAGCTCCCCAAAGCCGAAGGAAAACGTCACCCTCGAAGGCCCGAACCTGGACGTGATCCTGGATATTCCAGTGAACATCTCCATGGAAGTCGGCAGCACCGAAATCAACATCCGCAACCTGTTGCAGCTCAACCAGGGCTCGGTGATCGAACTCGACCGCCTGGCTGGCGAGCCGCTCGACGTGCTGGTCAACGGCACGTTGATCGCCCATGGCGAAGTGGTCGTGGTCAACGAGAAGTTCGGCATCCGCCTGACTGACGTGATCAGCCCCAGCGAACGCATCAAGAAGCTGCGCTGAGTGAGAGGCACGATGCGGGCCATGACGGCCTTGGTCACGCTTTTGGCCAGTGAGGTGGCGATTGCCGCGGCCACCGTCGCACCGGCCACGCCGACCGCCGCCGCACCCGGCAGCCTGGGCGGGCAGCTGGCGCAGATGGTGTTTGGCCTGCTGCTGGTGGTCGGGCTGATCTTCTTCCTTGCCTGGGCGCTGCGCCGCATGCAAGGCGCGGCGCCCAAGGGCGGCCAGGTGATAGAGATCGTCGGCAGCCGCGCCCTCGGCCCGCGTGACCGACTGTTGCTGGTACAGGTGGGCAAGGAGCAGATCCTGATCGGCCACACCCCCGGCAGCATCGAGGCCCTGCATGTGCTGGCCGAGCCTGTCGAGGTGCCTGCCAGTGCCCGCCAGGCGACGCCGGAATTCGCCCAGCGGCTCATGGAGCTGATGGGCAAGGATCAGAAGGACAAGAAGTGATGAGCGGCGCCTTGCGCATATTGTTGAGCACCTTGTTGCCAGTCGCGCTGCTGCTGGCCGCGCCATTGGCCCAGGCCGCCGACCCGCTGTCGATCCCGGCCATCACCCTGTCCAACGGACCGGACGGCCAGCAGGAATATTCGGTCAGCCTGCAGATCCTGCTGATCATGACCGCGCTGAGCTTCATTCCAGCGTTCGTCATCCTGATGACCAGCTTCACCCGCATCATCATCGTGTTCTCGATCCTGCGCCAGGCCCTGGGCCTGCAGCAGACGCCGTCGAACCAGGTGCTGACCGGCATGGCGCTGTTCCTCACCATGTTCATCATGGCGCCGGTGTTCGACCGGGTGAACCAGGACGCCCTGCAGCCGTACCTGAAGGAGCAGATGACCGCCCAGCAAGCCATCGACAAGGCCCAGGGGCCACTCAAGGACTTCATGCTGGCGCAGACCCGGCAGAGCGACCTGGACCTGTTCATGCGCCTGTCCAAGCGCACCGACATCGCCGGCCCCGACCAGGTGCCGCTGACCATCCTGGTGCCGGCGTTCGTCACCTCGGAGCTCAAGACCGCGTTCCAGATCGGCTTCATGATCTTCATCCCGTTCCTGATCATCGACCTGGTGGTGGCCAGTGTGTTGATGGCCATGGGCATGATGATGCTGTCGCCGCTGATCATCTCGCTGCCGTTCAAGATCATGCTGTTCGTTCTGGTCGATGGCTGGGCGCTGATCATGGGCACCCTGGCCGGCAGTTTCGGCGGCGTCTGACGCCGTCAAGGAGAGCCCTGCATGACCCCTGAAGTTGCTGTCGACCTGTTCCGCGACGCCTTGTGGCTGACCACGCTGATGGTCGCCATCCTGGTGGTGCCGAGCCTGCTGGTGGGCTTGATCGTGGCGATGTTCCAGGCCGCCACGCAGATCAACGAACAGACCCTGAGCTTCCTGCCGCGCCTGCTGGTGATGCTGGTGACGCTGATCGTCGCCGGCCCTTGGCTGGTGCAGAAGTTCATGGAGTACATCACCGGGCTGTACACCAGCATCCCGCAGCTGATCGGTTGAGGTCGCCATGCTGGAGCTGACCGACGCGCAGATCGGCACCTGGGTCGCCACCTTCATCCTGCCGCTGTTTCGGGTGACGGCAGTGCTGATGACCATGCCGATCTTCGGTACGCGCATGCTGCCGGCGCGTATCCGCCTGTACGTGGCGGTGGCGATCACCGTGGTGATCGTGCCGGCGCTGCCGCCGCTGCCCGAGTTCGACCCGCTGAGCCTGCGCGGCTTGCTGCTGTGTGGTGAGCAGGTGATCGTCGGTGCGTTGTTCGGATTCTCCCTGCAGCTGCTGTTCCAGGCCTTCGTCATCGCCGGGCAGATCATCGCGATCCAGATGGGCATGGCCTTCGCCTCCATGGTCGACCCGGCCAACGGCGTCAACGTGGCGGTGATCAGCCAGTTCATGACCATGCTGGTGAGCGTGCTGTTCCTGGTGATGAACGGCCATCTGGTGGTATTCGAGGTGTTGAGCGAGAGCTTCACCACCTTGCCGGTGGGCAATGCACTGGTGGTCAACCACTTCTGGGAAATGGCCGGGCGCCTGAGCTGGGTGTTCGGCGCCGGGCTGTTGCTGATCCTGCCGGCCATCGCCGCGCTGCTGGTGGTGAACATCGCCTTCGGCGTGATGACCCGCGCGGCGCCGCAGCTCAATATCTTCTCCATCGGCTTCCCGCTGACCCTGGTGCTGGGGATCGGCATCTTCTGGGTGGGCCTGGCCGATATTCTTTCCCACTACCAGGCATTGGCCAGCGAAGCGCTGCAATGGCTGCGTGAACTGGCAAGGGCGCGCTGAGCATGGCGGAGAGCGAAAGCGGTCAGGACAAGACAGAAGAACCCACCGACAAGCGCAAGCGCGATGCGCGCGAGAAAGGTGAGATCGCTCGCTCCAAGGAGCTGAACACGGTGGCGGTGACCCTGGCCGGTGCCGGCGGCCTGCTGGCCTTCGGCGGGCACCTGGCCGAGACGCTGCTGGCCATGATGCGGCTGAACTTCAGCCTGACCCGCGAAGTGATCGTTGACGAGCGCGCCATGGGGGCCTTCTTGCTGGCCTCGGGCAAGATGGCGATCTGGGCGGTGCAGCCGGTGCTGATCCTGCTGTTCGTGATTGCCTTCGTCGCCCCTATCGCCCTGGGCGGCTTTCTGTTCTCTGGCAGCCTGCTGCAGCCGAAATTCAGCCGCATGAACCCGCTGTCGGGGGTCAAGCGGATGTTCTCGATGAACGCCCTGACCGAACTGCTCAAGGCCATCGCCAAATTCATCGTCATTCTGGTGGTGGCGCTGGTGGTGCTGGTCAATGACCGCCAGGCGCTGCTGGCGATTGCCAACGAGCCGCTGGAGCAGGCGATCATCCACAGCGTCCAGGTGGTGGGCTGGAGCGCCCTGTGGATGGCGGCGGGGCTGCTGCTGATCGCGGCGGCGGACGTGCCGTTCCAGCTGTACCAGACGCACAAGAAGCTGAAGATGACCAAGCAGGAGGTCAAGGACGAGTACAAGGACAGCGAGGGTAAGCCTGAGGTCAAGCAGCGCATCCGCCAGTTGCAGCGTGAGGTGTCGCAGCGGCGCATGATGGCGGCGGTGCCCCAGGCCGATGTGATCATCACCAACCCGACGCATTATGCGGTGGCGTTGCAGTACGACCCGGAGAAGGGCGGGGCGGCGCCGTTGCTGCTGGCCAAGGGGACTGATTTCATCGCCTTGAAGATTCGCGAGATCGGCGTGGAGCACAAGGTGCAGATTCTTGAATCGCCGGCCCTGGCGCGGGCGATCTACTACTCCACCGAAGTCGAACAGGAGATCCCGGCGGGGTTGTACCTGGCGGTGGCGCAGGTGCTGGCTTATGTGTTCCAGATTCGCCAGTACCGTTCTGGCAAGGGCAAGCGACCGGAGCCGTTGAAGGAGGACCTGCCGATTCCGCCGGACCTGCGCCGCGACAGTTGAGGGCCCTATCGCCGGCAAGCCGGCTCCCACAGGGAAGGGCAGCGCTGTACCTGTGGGAGCCGGCTTGCCGGCGATAAGGCCGGCGCTGACAGCGCAAAACCCAAAGTTGGAAGGCTTCTTGCAGAGCCACGCCCAAGCGCCCCTTGGGCGTCAAAGTTTTGCATGAAGAGGACTCGCGGTGGATCGCACTCAGTTAATCAGCAACGCCCGCCACAACCTGGCCGGTCTCGGCCGGGGCAACCTGGGGGTGCCGCTGCTGCTGCTGGTGATGTTGGCAATGATGATGTTGCCGATACCGCCGTTCCTGCTCGACGTGTTCTTCACCTTCAACATCGCCCTGTCGATCGTGGTCCTGCTGGTTTGCGTGTACGCCCTGCGCCCGCTGGATTTCGCCGCGTTCCCCACCATCCTGCTGGTCGCCACGCTGTTGCGCCTGGCCCTGAACGTCGCTTCCACGCGCGTGGTCATGCTCCACGGCCAGGAAGGCCATGGCGCCGCGGGCAAGGTGATCCAGGCCTTCGGTGAAGTGGTCATCGGCGGCAACTATGTCGTGGGTGCAGTGGTGTTCGCCATCCTCATGATCATCAACTTCGTGGTGGTGACCAAGGGCGCCGGGCGTATCTCCGAAGTGAGCGCGCGTTTCACCCTCGACGCCATGCCCGGCAAGCAGATGGCCATCGACGCCGACCTCAACGCCGGCCTGATCGACCAGGCCCAGGCCAAGTCGCGCCGCGCCGAGGTGGCCCAGGAGGCCGAGTTCTATGGCTCGATGGACGGTGCCAGCAAGTTCGTCCGTGGTGACGCCATCGCCGGCCTGCTGATCCTGTTCATCAACCTGATCGGCGGCATGCTCATCGGCATGCTGCAACACGGCATGAGCTTCGGCGACGCCGGCAAGGTCTATGCCCTGTTGACCATCGGTGACGGTTTGGTGGCGCAATTGCCATCACTGCTGCTGTCCACCGCCGCCGCGATCATGGTCACCCGTGCCTCGGGCTCCGAAGACATGGGCAAGCTGATCAACCGGCAGATGTTCGATTCGCCCCGGGCCCTGGCTGTTTCCGGCGCGCTGATGATCGTCATGGGCCTGGTACCGGGGATGCCGCACATCGCCTTCCTCAGCCTTGGCCTGCTGGCTGGTGGCGGCGCATACCTTGTGTGGAAGAAGCAGCAGAAGGCCAAGCTGGCGGCGCAGCAGGAGGTGCAGCGCCAGCAAGACCTGCTGCCCTCGCCGCAACGTGCCCTGGAAACCAAAGAGTTGGGCTGGGACGACGTGACGCCCATCGACATGATCGGCCTGGAGGTCGGCTACCGGTTGATTCCGCTGGTCGACCGCAACCAGGGCGGCCAGTTGCTGGCGCGGATCAAGGGCGTGCGCAAGAAGCTGTCCCAGGACCTGGGATTCCTCATGCCCACCGTGCATATCCGTGACAACCTCGACCTGCAGCCGAGCGCCTACCGCCTGACACTGATGGGGGTGATCCTGGCCGAAGCCGAGATCTACCCGGACCGGGAACTTGCGATCAATCCGGGCCAGGTGTTCGGCACCCTCAATGGCATCGCTGCGCGCGACCCTGCGTTCGGCCTGGAGGCGGTGTGGATCGATGTCGGCCAGCGTGCCCAGGCGCAGTCGCTGGGCTATACCGTGGTCGATGCCAGCACCGTGGTTGCCACCCACCTCAACCAGATCCTGCAGAAGCACTGTCACGAGCTGATCGGTCACGAGGAAGTCCAGCAATTGCTGCAGGTATTGTCCAAAGCTTCGCCTAAACTTGCCGAGGAGTTGGTGCCGGGCGTCATTTCCTTGTCGGGGCTGCTCAAGGTCCTGCAAGCGTTGCTCGCCGAGCAAGTACCGGTGCGTGATATTCGCAGCATTGCCGAGGCCATCGCGAACAATGCCGGCAAGAGTCAAGATACCGCCGCGCTGGTGGCGGCAGTGCGCGTCGGATTGTGTCGCGCTATCGTGCAAAGCATTGTCGGCGTTGAGTCCGAGCTGCCTGTCATCACCCTTGAGCCAAGGTTGGAACAGATTTTGCTCAATAGTCTGCAAAGGGCCGGGCAAGGTCAGGAAGACGGTGTTCTTCTGGAACCGAGCATGGCCGAAAAGCTGCAGCGTTCGTTGATCGAAGCGGCCCAGCGCCAGGAGGTGCAAGGGCAGCCGGCCATCCTTCTGGTCGCCGGCCCGATCCGCGCCATGCTGTCGCGCTTCGGTCGCCTGGCTGTACCGAATTTGCATGTTCTGGCGTATCAGGAAATACCTGACAACAAGCAAGTCACCATCGTTGCCACCGTGGGCCCCAATGGCTGAGGTAGTGGGTTATGCAAGTTAAGCGTTTTTTCGCCGCCGATATGCGTCAGGCCATGAAGCTGGTCCGTGATGAGCTGGGCGCCGATGCCGCCATCATCGGTAACCGCCGCATCGCCGGCGGTGTCGAACTGACGGCGGCGCTGGACTACAAGCTGTCCGCGCTGGCCCCGCGTGTGCCCAACGTCGAGCTCGAAGAAGAGCTGCGCAAGACTCAGACGCGCATCGCTACCGCCCAGGCCGAGCTGGACAACCGCGAAGATGCCAGCGAAGGCAACCGCCAATTGTTCGCCGGCCAGTCGCTGACTGCCTCGGAGCCTCTGATCGAGCCGCACGTGGAGGCGCCAGCCGCTGCTGCCGCGCCTGCGCCGGCAGCGGTCGACCAACGCCTGTTCGATGCCATGCGCTCGGAGCTCACGGGCCTGCGCGAGCTGCTCGAAGTGCAGCTCGGTTCGCTGGCCTGGAACCAGCTGCAGGGCAGCAAGCCGGCGCAAGCCAACGTGTGGCGTCGTCTGCAGCGCATCGGCTTGTCCGGACCGATCGCCCGCGAACTGCTCGAGCTCACCGGCGAGATCGAAGAGCCGCGTCATGCCTGGCGCATGCTGCTGGCACACCTGGCGCGGATGATCGAAGTACCCGAGGTCGAGCCAATCGAGGAGGGCGGGGTGATCGCCATGGTGGGCCCGGCCGGCATGGGCAAGACCACCACCCTGGCCAAGCTGGCGGCGCGCTACGTGCTCAAGTACGGCCCGCAGAGCCTGGCCCTGGTGAGCATGGACAGCTTCCGTATCGGCGCCCAGGAGCAGCTCAAGACCCTGGGCCGCATTCTCAATGTACCGGTGACCTACGTCGACCCGGGCCAGTCGCTGGCCCAGGCGCTGGAGCCGCTGCTGCGCAAGCGCGTGGTGCTGATCGATACCGCCGGCCTGCAGGCCAGCGACCCGGCCCTGCGCATGCAACTGGAAACCCTGGCCGGGCGCGGCATCGCCTCGAAGAACTACCTGGTGCTGGCCACCACCAGCCAGAAGCAGGTGCTGACGGCCGCCTACCACAGCTACAAGCGCTGCGGCCTGGCCGGTTGCATCCTGACCAAACTCGATGAAACGGCGAGCCTCGGCGATGTGCTGAGCCTGGCCATCAGTCATGAACTGCCCGTGGCCTACCTGACGGACGGCCCGCGCATTCCTGACGACCTGCATTTGCCGCGCCCGCACCAGCTGGTGACCCGCGCCGTCAATGTGCAGATGCAGGACGAGCCCAGCGAAGAGGCCATGGCCGACATGTTCGCTGATCTCTATCACAACCCACGACGAGCGGGTTGATGATGATGAAGCGTGTGCAAAATACCTACACCAAAGGGGCTGCTGTAATGCCCCTCGTGTGGCTTGGGTCCAAGCGAGACAAGGTAAACAACAAACATGGGTAGCATGCATCCCGTACAGGTGATCGCCGTGACCGGTGGTAAAGGTGGCGTCGGCAAAACTAACGTTTCAGTGAACCTGTCCCTGGCGCTGGCCGAACTCGGTCGCCGGGTCATGTTGCTGGACGCCGACCTGGGCCTGGCCAATGTCGACGTGTTGCTGGGCCTGACCCCGAAACGCACTTTGGCCGACGTGATCGAAGGCCGCTGCGAGCTGCGCGACGTGCTGCTGCAGGGGCCGGGCGGTGTGCGTATCGTGCCGGCGGCCTCGGGCACCCAGAGCATGGTGCACCTGGCGCCAGCCCAGCATGCCGGGCTGATCCAGGCGTTCAGCGAGATTGGCGACAACCTCGACGTGCTGGTGATCGACACCGCCGCCGGTATTGGTGAGTCGGTAGTCAGTTTCGTTCGCGCCGCCCAGGAAGTGTTGCTGGTGGTCTGCGACGAACCGACCTCCATCACCGACGCCTACGCGCTGATCAAACTGCTCAACCGCGACTACGGGATGAACCGTTTCCGCGTGCTGGCCAACATGGCGCAGAGCCCGCAGGAAGGGCGCAACCTGTTCGCCAAGCTGACCAAGGTCACCGACCGTTTCCTCGACGTCGCCCTGCAATACGTGGGCGCCGTGCCTTACGACGAGTGCGTGCGCAAGGCGGTGCAGAAGCAGCGGGCCGTGTATGAAGCCTTCCCGCGCTCCAAGTGTGCGCTGGCCTTCAAGGCTATCGCCCAGAAGGTCGACAGCTGGCCGCTGCCGGCCAACCCGCGCGGTCACCTGGAGTTCTTCGTCGAGCGCCTGGTGCAACCCACCAGTGCAGGGCCGGTGCTATGAACGCGAGCGGTTTCAAGATGTACAGCAAGGCGTCCAAGGACGCCCAGTACGAATTGATCGAACGCTACGCCCCGTTGGTCAAGCGCATTGCCTATCACCTGCTGGCGCGCCTGCCTGCCAATGTGCAGGTCGAAGATCTGATCCAGGCCGGCATGATCGGCCTGCTGGAAGTCGCCAACAAGTACGACGCCAGCAAGGGCGCCAGCTTCGAAACCTACGCCGGTATCCGCATCCGCGGCGCCATGCTCGACGAGGTGCGCAAGGGCGATTGGGCGCCGCGTTCGGTGCACCGCAACACCCGCATGGTCAGCGACGCGATGCGCGCCGTTGAAGCCAGAACCGGCCGCGACGCTAAAGATCATGAAGTTGCTGCCGAACTCCAATTGAGTCTCGATGATTACTACGGGATCTTGAACGATACCCTGGGCAGCCGCCTGTTCAGTTTCGACGACCTGTTGCAGGACGGCGAGCACGAAGGGCTGCACGAGGACGGCGCCAGTGGTCAGGTCGAGCCATCGCGCGACCTGGAAGACGAGCGCTTCCAGGTCGCCCTGACCGATGCCATCGCCAACTTGCCGGAGCGTGAGCGGCTGGTGCTGGCGCTGTACTACGACGAAGAGCTGAACCTCAAGGAAATCGGTGAGGTGCTGGGGGTCAGCGAATCGCGTGTCAGCCAGCTGCACAGCCAGTGTGCCGCGCGCCTGCGCAGCCGCCTGGGAGAATGGCGGGCTCGCTGAGCCTGGGGTCGTTGCAGTCGTTTTCCACGTGCGTTTTCCATGTTGCACCGAATTGATTGAATGCGCGCTCGGGGCCGAGCGCGTTTGAGACTGCTTGGAGGTCTAATTGAACAAAGACATGAAAATCCTCATCGTTGACGATTTTTCGACGATGCGGCGGATCATCAAGAATCTGTTGCGTGACCTTGGCTTCACCAACACCGACGAGGCCGACGACGGCACCACGGCGCTGCCGATGCTCGAGAACGGCCATTACGACTTCCTGGTGACCGACTGGAACATGCCTGGCATGTCCGGCATCGACCTGCTGCGCAAGGTGCGCGCCCACGAGCGCCTGAAGGGTATGCCGGTGCTGATGGTGACCGCCGAAGCCAAGCGCGACCAGATCATCGAAGCGGCCCAGGCCGGCGTCAATGGATACGTGGTCAAGCCGTTCACCGCCCAGGTGCTCAAAGAAAAGATCGAGAAGATCTTCGAACGCGTCAACGGCTGAGTCACGTCAGGGGGCGCCATGGAATCAACACAAACATCTTTGGGGGAGTTCGAATCGACCCTGAAGAAGCATGCCCAGGAGTTGGTCGAAAGCCTGGAGCGGGGGCGTTTCGGCGAGGCGGTGCAGCTGATTCATCAGCTCAACCAGACCCGCGACCGTGGCCTGTATCAGGAGGTCGGCAAGCTTACCCGTGAGCTGCACAGCGCGATCGTCAGCTTCCAGATCGACCCGAGCATGCCGCAGGCCGAGGAGGTCTCGCAGATCACCGACGCCACCGAGCGCCTGTCCTACGTGGTCAAACTCACCGAAGGTGCCGCCAACCGCACCATGGACCTGGTGGAACAGAGCACGCCCGTGCTCAATGACCTGGCGGCTGAGGCGCAGGGCCTGAGCGTGGATTGGCAGCGATTCATGCGTCGCGAAGTCGCCGCGCCGGAATTCCGCGAGCTGGTCAAGCGCGTCGACAGTTTCCTGACGCACAGCGCCGAGGGCAACCGCAAGGTCTCCGGCTACCTCAACGACATTCTGCTGGCCCAGGACTACCAAGACCTGACCGGCCAGGTGATCAAGCGCGTGACCGCGCTGGTGACCGAAGTCGAAAGCAATCTGCTCAAGCTCGTGCTGATGGCCAGTCAAGTCGACCGTTTTGCCGGCATCGAACATGACCACCAGCAGCTGCGCGCTGAAAAAGATCAAGAAAAACATCCGACTCGGGGTGAAGGTCCGCAGATTCATGCCGATAAGCGTGAAGACGTCGTGTCCGGTCAGGACGATGTCGATGATCTGCTGTCCAGCCTGGGTTTTTAAGGAGCACGTTTGATGAGCTTCGGCGCCGATGAAGAAATCCTCCAGGATTTCCTGGTAGAAGCCGGCGAAATTCTTGAGCAACTGTCCGAGCAACTGGTCGAGCTGGAAAGCCGGCCCGACGATGCCGACCTGCTCAATGCGATCTTTCGCGGTTTCCACACTGTAAAAGGGGGCGCCGGCTTCCTTCAGCTCAATGAGCTGGTGGAGTGCTGCCATATCGCCGAGAACGTGTTCGACATCTTGCGCAAAGGTGAGCGCCGGGTCGACGCGGAACTGATGGATGTGGTGCTCGAGGCCCTGGATACGGTCAACAGCATGTTCGGCCAGGTGCGCGAGCGCAGTGACGTGACCCCGGCCACGCCAGCGTTGCTGGCGGCCCTGTCGCGGCTGGCCGAGCCGGCCGGCGCCGAAGCGCCAGCGGCGGTGGCCGCGCCGGTGGTCGAGGCGCCCGTTGCCGAGGTGGACATCACCGACAGTGAGTTCGAGCAGCTGCTCGACTCGCTCGACGCGGTCAAGGCCGAGGCCGAGGCTGCCGCCGAGCAGTTGCAAGGCGAGGCCCTCAGTGGCTCGGGCGACGAAATCACCGACGCCGAGTTCGAATCGCTGCTCGACCAGTTGCACGGCAAGGGCCAGTTCTCGCCCGAAGTCGCCGCTGCCGAGCCGCAGGTTGCCACCGCCAGTGCGCCGGTGAGCGACGAGATCACCGACGAGGAATTCGAGTCGCTGCTCGATCAGCTGCACGGCAAGGGCACCTTCCAGGCCGATGCGCTGCCTGGCGTCGCGCCGGTGGCCAGCGAAACCCCGGCCAGCAGCGACGAGATCAGCGACCACGAGTTCGAAGCGCTGCTCGACCAGTTGCATGGCAAGGGCAAGTTCTCCGGTGACAGTGTTGCGGCCGAGGCGCCTGCCGCGCTTGCCGCACCGGTCGCTGCCAAGGCCGAAAGCCAGCCCGTGGCCAAGCCGGTTCCGGCGCCTGCTGCCCCTGCGGCCGCTGCCAAACCGGCCGCAGCGCCCCGTCCGGCTGCGCCTGCTGCCGAAAAGCACGCGGTCAGCGAAGCGGAAACCACAGTACGCGTCGATACCGCGCGCCTGGACGAGATCATGAACATGGTCGGCGAGCTGGTGCTGGTGCGTAACCGCCTGGTACGCCTGGGCCTGAACAGCGGCGATGAAGCCATGTCCAAGGCGGTGTCCAACCTCGACGTGGTCACCGCCGACCTGCAGACCGCGGTGATGAAGACCCGCATGCAGCCAATCAAGAAAGTCTTCGGCCGCTTCCCGCGCCTGGTCCGCGACCTGGCCCGCCAGCTCAAGAAAGAGATCAACCTGGAGCTGGTCGGCGAAGAGACCGACCTCGACAAGAACCTGGTCGAGGCCTTGGCCGACCCGTTGGTGCACCTGGTGCGCAACGCCGTCGACCACGGCGTGGAAATGCCCGATGAGCGCGAAGCCGCCGGCAAGGCCCGCACCGGCCGCGTGGTGCTGTCGGCCGAGCAGGAAGGCGACCACATCCTGCTGTCGATCTCCGATGACGGCAAGGGCATGGACCCCAACATCCTGCGTGCCAAGGCGGTGGAAAAAGGCCTGATGGACAAGGACGCCGCCGAGCGCCTGAGCGAGTCGGACTGCTACAACCTGATCTTCGCCCCGGGCTTCTCGACCAAGACCGAAATCTCCGACGTGTCCGGCCGTGGCGTCGGCATGGACGTGGTCAAGACCAAGATTGCTCAGCTCAACGGTTCGATCAACATCTTCTCGGCCAAAGGCCAGGGTTCGAAGATCGTCATCAAGGTGCCGCTGACCCTGGCGATCATGCCGACCCTGATGGTGATGCTGGGCAACCAGGCGTTTGCCTTCCCGCTGGTCAACGTCAACGAGATCTTCCACCTCGACCTGTCGCGCACCAACGTGGTCGATGGCCAGGAAGTGGTGATCGTGCGCGACAAGGCGCTGCCGCTGTTCTACCTCAAGCGCTGGCTGGTCCAGGGCCAGGTGCACGAAGAGCAGCGCGAGGGGCATGTGGTGATCCTGTCGGTGGGCACCCAGCGCATCGGCTTCGTGGTCGACCAGCTGGTGGGCCAGGAAGAGGTGGTGATCAAGCCGCTGGGCAAGATGCTGCAGGGCACCCCGGGCATGTCCGGCGCCACCATCACCGGCGACGGTCGCATCGCGCTGATCCTCGACGTGCCGAGCATGCTCAAGCGTTACGCGGCACGGCGTATTTGATTTTCGGTGGCGCACCCTGGCGGGCTGCGCTGCCTAATGGAGTGTTTATGGCAGTCAAGGTCCTGGTGGTGGATGATTCCGGTTTCTTCCGCCGCCGCGTCTCGGAAATCCTCTCGGCGGATCCGACGATCCAGGTCGTGGGCACCGCGACCAACGGCAGGGAAGCGATCGACCAGGCACTGGCGCTCAAGCCCGATGTCATCACCATGGACTACGAAATGCCCATGATGGATGGCATCACCGCGGTGCGGCACATCATGCAGCGCTGCCCGACGCCCGTACTGATGTTCTCTTCCCTGACCCACGAAGGGGCCCGGGTCACCCTCGACGCGCTGGATGCCGGTGCGGTGGATTACCTGCCGAAGAACTTCGAGGACATCTCGCGCAACCCGGACAAGGTCAAGCAGCTGCTGTGCGAGAAGGTGCACACCCTTTCGCGCAGCAACCGCCGCTTTGGCAGCTATGCAAGCCCCGCACCGGTCGCCCCGCCAGCACCTGCCGCCCCTGCACCGGCCAGCAGCCTGGCCAGCCCGGCACCTGTGCGCGCGCCGTTGCCTGCGCGTGCGGCGACAGCGGCGCCGACGCACGCGCCAGCCCCCAAGCGCAAGCCCTACAAACTGGTGGCCATCGGCACCTCCACGGGCGGCCCGGTGGCCCTGCAGCGGGTGCTGACCCAGCTGCCGGCCAACTTCCCGGCACCGATCGTGCTGATCCAGCACATGCCGGCGGCCTTCACCAAGGCCTTCGCCGAGCGCCTCGACAAGCTGTGCAGGATCAACGTCAAGGAAGCCGAGGACGGCGATGTGCTGCGCCCAGGCCTGGCGCTGCTGGCCCCCGGTGGCAAGCAGATGATGATCGACGGCCGCGGCTCGGTGAAGATCCTGCCCGGTGACGAGCGCCTCAACTACAAGCCCTGTGTGGACATCACCTTCGGTTCGGCGGCCAAGTCGTATGGCGACAAGGTGCTCTCGGTGGTGCTCACCGGCATGGGCGCCGATGGCCGTGAAGGCGCGCGCCTGCTCAAGCAGGGCGGCAGCACCGTGTGGGCCCAGGATGAAGCCAGCTGCGTGATCTATGGCATGCCCATGGCCATCGTCAAGGCCAACCTGGCCGATGCGGTGTACAGCCTGGACGAAATCGGCAAGCACCTGGTAGAGGCCTGTGTCTGATGGATGTCCTTAGCCTGATTGGCCTGATCCTGGCCTTCGTCGCCATCGTCGGCGGCAATTTCCTCGAAGGTGGCCACGTCGGTGCACTGCTCAATGGCCCGGCGGCACTGATCGTGCTCGGCGGCACCCTGGCGGCAGCCTTGCTGCAGGCGCCGCTGTCGTCGTTCAAGCGCGCCCTGCAGATTCTGCGCTGGATCATCTTCCCGCCTCGGGTAGACCTGGCCGGTGGTATCGACCGGGTGGTGAACTGGAGCTTGACGGCGCGCAAGGAAGGCCTTCTGGGCCTTGAAGGCGTGGCCGATGCCGAGCCTGACCCGTATGCGCGCAAGGGCCTGCAACTGCTGGTCGATGGCGCCGAGCCCGAGTCGATCCGCAGCATCCTCGAAGTCGACTTCCTGACCCAGGAAGGCCGCGATATCCAGGCCGCCAAGGTGTTCGAGAGCATGGGCGGCTATGCGCCGACCATCGGCATCATCGGCGCGGTGATGGGCCTGATCCATGTGATGGGCAACCTGGCCGACCCGTCGCAGCTGGGCAACGGCATCGCCGTGGCCTTCGTCGCCACCATCTACGGCGTGGCAAGTGCCAACCTGATCCTGCTGCCGATCGCCAACAAGCTCAAGGCCATCGTGCTGCGCCAGTCGCGCTACCGAGAAATGCTCCTCGAAGGCCTGCTGTCGATTGCCGAAGGCGAGAACCCGCGCTCGATCGAGCTGAAGCTGCAAGGCTTCATGGAGTAACCCATGCGTCGCCGTCGTCACACCGAGGAACACGAGAATCATGAGCGCTGGCTGGTGTCGTATGCCGACTTCATCACCTTGCTGTTCGCCTTCTTCGTGGTCATGTACTCGATTTCCTCGATCAACGAGGGCAAGTACAAGGTCATCTCGCAAGCGCTGCTGGGGGTGTTCAACGACCCCGAGCGGAGCATGAAGCCGATCCCCATCGGCGATGAGCAGCCGCTCAGCGTCAAACCGGCCGACCCGCTGATCAAGGACAGCGAGCAGACCGACGCGGGCCTTTCGCAAACCAGCGTCGACCCGCTCAAGTCCATCAGCGACGACGTGCGCGACGCTTTTGGCGACTTGATCAAGTCCGACCAGATGACCGTGCGTGGCAACGAGCTGTGGGTCGAGATCGAACTCAACTCATCGTTGCTGTTCGGCAGCGGCGACGCCATGCCCAGCGACAAGGCGTTCGCCATCATCGAGAAGGTGGCGAACATCCTCAAGCCGTTCGCCAACCCGGTGCACGTCGAAGGCTTCACCGACAACCTGCCGATTCGCACGGCGCAGTACCCGACCAACTGGGAGCTGTCGTCGGCGCGTGCGGCGAGCATCGTCCGCCTGCTGGCCATGAACGGAGTGAGCCCGGCGCGCATGGCCTCGGTGGGCTATGGCGAGTATCAGCCGGTGGCCGGCAACGACACCGCCGAAGGCCGCGCCCGTAACCGTCGTGTGGTGCTGGTGATTTCACGCAACCTTGAAGTGCGCCGCAGCCTGACCGCAACCGGCAGTGCCAACGCCAGCCCGGACGCCGCCCTGCGACGTGCTGGCACACAAAGTGCACCGGCAACGCCAGCAACGACGACGGCGCCGTGAGCCGTCAATTCTCCGTCACCGAACACCCTGTGGGAGCCGGCTTGCCGGCGATGCAGGCAGCGCGGTGTGTGGCACCGCCAGTGCCGGTGATCGCCGGCAAGCCGGCGCCCACAGGGTTTCGGCGACATCAATGAGTCAAGAGTTGTCCTTATGAGAGTCTGGGCAGTAGCCAATCAAAAAGGCGGGGTCGGCAAGACCACCACCACCATCGCCCTGGCCGGTTTGCTGGCCGAGGCGGGCAAGCGCGTGGTCGTCGTCGACCTCGACCCGCATGGCTCGATGACCAGCTACTTCGGGCACAACCCCGATACCCTGGAGCACAGCTGCTATGACCTGTTCCTGCACAAGGGGCAGGTGCCGCAGGGCTTGCCCGGGCAGCTGTTGCTGCCCACCAGCGACGAACGTATCTCGCTGCTGCCGTCGAGCACCGCACTGGCGGTGCTGGAGCGCCAGTCGCCGGGGCAGAGTGGCCTGGGCCTGGTGATCGCCAAGAGTCTGGCGCAGCTGTGGCAGGATTTCGACTTCGCCTTGATCGACAGCCCGCCGCTGCTCGGCGTGCTGATGGTCAATGCCCTGGCGGCCAGCCAGCAGTTGGTGATCCCTGTTCAGACCGAGTTCCTGGCGGTCAAGGGCCTGGAACGCATGATCGGCACCCTGGCCATGATCAACCGCTCGCGCAAGCAGGCCTTGCCTTATCAAATCGTGCCGACCTTGTTCGATCGCCGTACCCAGGCCTCCCTGGGCACGCTCAAGGTGCTGCGCGATGCCTATGAGCAGCAGGTTTGGCAGGGCTATATCCCGGTCGATACGCGCCTGCGCGATGCCAGCCGCAACGGCCTCACGCCGTCGCAGTTCGATGGCAAGAGCCGTGGCGTGATTGCCTACCGGGCGCTGCTCAAGCACCTGCTTACCTACAAGAGCGCAGTGCAGGTGGTGTCATGACCTTGAAGAGCGGCACCCGGCCACAGATGGCCTTGCAGTCTTACCTGGACGGCCTGCTGCAGGAGGCCACCGAAGCCGACGATGTGCTTGAGCTGCCGCCGGGCGACGAATTCGCCGCCGCCGTGCGCGAGGAGCAGGCCCGTGACGCCCAGCCGTCGGCACCTGTGGCGAGCATTGCGCCCAAGCCTTTCGCCGAGCCACAGGTGAGGGTATTGCCGACTGTACTGCCGATCGAAGAGCCGGTGGTGGCCGTGGTCGAGGCCCAGGTGGTGGCCGAAGCCAGCATCCCGGTACTGACCGAGGTGCAAGTGCCAGAGCCGGTCGCACCCCTGGTCGAAGTCCACCTGCCGGCGGCGGACGTACCCTCGCCGCCCGCCACGGTGGAGGGTCGCCCGGCCTGGGCCAGCGAGCCCTTCGAGTGCCTGCTGTTCGACGTCGCCGGGTTGACCCTGGCGGTGCCGCTGGTGTGCCTGGGCTCGATCTACAGCCTGGAGGGGCAGGAACTGACGCCGTTGTTCGGCCAGCCGGACTGGTTTCTCGGCATCCTGACCTGCCAGGCGGGCAACCTCAAGGTACTGGACACCGCGCGCTGGGTCATGCCCGACCGCTACCGCGACGACTTCCGCCAGGGCCTGAACTACGTGATTTCGGTGCAGGGCTACGAATGGGGGCTGGCCGTGCACCAGGTCAGCCGCTCGCTGCGTCTGGACCCGTCGGAGATCAAATGGCGCAGCCAGCGTGGCCAGCGCCCGTGGCTGGCCGGCACGGTCATCGAACACATGTGTGCACTGCTGGACGTTGCCGAACTGGCCGAGCTGATCGCCAGCGGCGCGGTCAAGCAGATGCGCAAACACCAATAACTGCGAACACACCGCCAATGGCGGCATTTGAGGGCTAGGGGAATGAAAAAGTCGTCTGCACAAGGTTCCGAAGATCCGATCCTGCAATGGGTAACCTTCCGTCTGGACAACGAGTCCTACGGCATCAACGTCATGCAGGTGCAGGAAGTACTGCGCTACACCGAGATCGCCCCGGTGCCGGGCGCGCCAAGCTACGTGCTGGGCATCATCAACCTGCGCGGCAATGTGGTGACGGTGATCGACACCCGCCAGCGCTTTGGCCTGATGCCTTCGGATGTGACCGACAACACCCGTATCGTCATCATCGAGGCGGACAAGCAGGTGGTTGGCATCCTGGTCGACAGCGTGGCCGAGGTGGTCTACCTGCGCCAGTCTGAGATCGAAACCGCACCGAACGTCGGCAACGATGAGTCGGCCAAGTTCATCCAGGGCGTGTGCAACAAGAACGGCGAGCTGCTGATCCTGGTCGAGCTGGACAAGATGATGACCGAGGAAGAGTGGTCCGAGCTGGAGAACATCTGAGTTGATTTTCGAGGTTGCTGTCATCTTACTGGCGCTGCTGTGGGCGCTGAGCCTGTGGTTCTTCCTCAACTACAGCAAGCGCCAACGAGAATTGGCTGCCCAGCAGGCGATCGGTGATGCGCTGCGTGACCAGCGCATCAAGGACCTGGCAAAAAGCCTGGAGGATTACCAGAACGGCGCGGTGCGCATGGGCGAGGCCATCCATGAGCTGCGCACGACGCTGGCGACCCTGCCTGACCGCCTGGAACGGCTGGAGCAGCGCGATCCGAGCAATGTCACCTTCACCCAGGCCGCCCGGCTGGTGGGCATGGGTGCAAGCGTGGCGGAGCTGAGCGAAACCTGTGGGCTGACCCGAGCCGAGGCGGAGCTGATGAGCAAGTTGCACCGCAGCGAGTGACAGCAGTCCGGGCCGCTTGGCGGCCCGGGCTGTGCTTCAGGTGTGGGTCCAGGAGTGATTGCCACCGGTTCTGGCGATGCGGTTCAACGGCAGGTGCGCGCTCCAGGACTGGCTGAAAGACTGCCTGGGAATGAACAGATCGGCGTTGAGCAGTTGCATCGCATACAGGTTGAATATCTGCCGCAATGTACCCAACCCCGGCAGCTGCCGGTCCACGACATCGGTGAGCAAGCGCGGGCCGGTCATCCGGTTCAGTCGCGCGGCATACAGATAGAATCCGCGCGAATCGCTGGCAATGTCTGGCCGACTATCATAGAAATCAGGCTCTGCCAGATAGCGGGCGTGCATTTCATCCGAGATCGCTCGCAGCGTAGGGTTGCCGGGGTGGCTGCCGATCAGGCTGCTGTTGTATTCCCAGTTCATCGTCAGTTTCTGGTTGCTCATGGGCGGTGGCAGCAACAGGCCCTCCGGTGTGGTGGCCAGTGTCAGGTTGTCGATGGCCGCCATGTCCTGAGGTGCGGGTTGCTGCGGATTACGCAGCGGGTCTTCGTGAGCGCCCAGGAGCGTATCGTCGATGTCCATGTACAGCCCGCCTTCGTGGTCCAGCAACGGGTAGCGCAACACATCCGAGGCTGACGAGAAGTTGCTGGCGACGCCACCATTGCCGTCGATTGCATGCTGGTATTGGGTGAAGTACGGGCTTTCCTTGAACGATGCATAGAACGCATGCTCCTCAAGCGTGAGCACTTCCACGCCTGATGCCTGTTCGGCCAGCAATCGGGTGTTCTCGGCGAACGCCACGGGCGACGCATTGGACAGGAACAGCCGGTAGCGGTATTCGCTACCGGCCAGCCTTTGTGCGTTTGCTGCCAAATTATCGAGCAACTTGGCGTCGATCACCTTGTTGCCCACCCAGATCGAGGAGATGCGCTTGGGGATCGCTTGCACCCGTTCGGTCTCCAGCGTGGGTAGCTCGACCGGCAAGGGTAGATCGACGCCTAGCGAGCGCAGGGTTCTCATGCGCATGGCGTCAGTGACCGAGCGCGTCATGGCATCGACAGACGTGAGGTCCATGTTGCCGTCCTTGGCAATGTAGAAGGTTGGCATCACGGCGTTGGCGTCAATGTCGGCGATGAACGCGTCACGCTCCATGTCATACATCACATTGAAGCCATACCCGCCACTGGAGGCTTGAAGTTCGTCCAGTTCACCGTTGTACAGCGGTTGACGTATCACCGACTCGGCCACGGCAGGATCGCCGCCGGGCAGGGGGGCGATGGCGTCGTTGATGACGAAGTAGTCCGCGACATCCAGTTCGGGAAGGTGTGGCGGTGAAACCGGGCTCAGCGGGTATCCCCAGCGTTCGTTGACCCAGGTGGGGAAGACGAAACCGTCGCGTTTGATGCTGAACAGCTCGGTCGCCTTCAGGCCTGCGGCCGCTGCCATGGGCAAGGCGTTGAGCAGGCCGAACTCGACGTAGCCAACCGCGTCGGCCTTGGCATCCAGTGACTTGCCATTGATGGCCTGGTCGACCCCGAGCCCGAACTGGGCGACGCCGCCCAGCGCGAACAGGGGTGCCAGTTCCGGCACCAGCAGCGCCAGAGGCGCAAGCAGATTGAGGGTGGTGGTCAGGTAGCCACGCCACTTGGCCTTGGTCACGTCACTGTTGCTGGTGATGATGAAGTCGGCATCGTCCAGGCTGCGTTGGCGCTGGAATTCGCTCAAGGCCTGGAAAATGTCACCTTCGATGGCAGCGCTATAGGTGCTGGCGCGGTAGTTCACGTAGTCGTGCGGCGCCCAGCGGCCATCGGTCGTGAAGCCAGGGCGGTTGGGCGAGAGGTGGTGGATACCCGGGTAGGCCGCCAAGCCGTCGAGGGCCGTGTCCAGGCCGCTGAAATCCAGGCCGTCTGGGGTGTCGGCGAGGCGGAAATGGCTGCGCAGGGCCTTGCGCGTGTCATCGCTGCGGCACTGCAGCGCCACCCAATCCTTCATCGCCTCCATGCTCGGGAACATGTGCAGGGGGGAGGCATTGCCTGGAATGTACAGCAGCATGCCGGGCACGGCCTGATCGGCAATGCACAGCACATCGGTTGCAACGTAGCCGTAGATGTTCAGCGGCCGGATCTTCAGACCCGCCGAGCGCTTGGACAACCCTGCGGCCTGCCAGGCCAGCTCACGTCCGGCCTCGCCGAGCGAACCCTGGCTGACCTGCTTGTTGCAGGCGGCGATGAAGGCGATCTTGGCTGCCAGGCGGTGGTTCGCCAGGTGATCGGTCCAGTAGCTGTCCAGCGTGGCTTTGAAGTGGCTGTGGAAATCGAGGTTCCAGATGAAGCGCTGCAAGTCCTCGGCAGGCACATTCAGGTAGGTGCCATGGCCGTAGGTGGGTGGATCGGCGCGGCGGAACAGGCCGTTGAATACCGAGTACGCTGCGCCGTTGTGCAGTGGGCCGAGCGGCGGCAGGGTTTCGACGATTCGCATCTTCTGTATGAAAGTGTCGGCCCATGGTGGGGTCGAGGCCCAAGGCGCACCGATCAAGCTGCCGATCAGGTTATTGCCCGATTCGCCCTGCCAGTCCGTGAGCAAGGCCTGCGTCAGCGACATGCGGCTGGCGACGACGGCCATCTTGCCGCGGTAATGCAGGGTGACCACGTCAGTCTGCAGCGGGTCCAGCTCCAGTCCCATGTTGCGGGCCCATTCGCCGATGCAACGGGCGGCTTCGAGGTCGGGCCTGGGGATATGGGCAAGCAGGTCGCGTACAAACTGCACGCCTGCGGCGTTCACGTAGGTGGTTGTCATGGGGGGCACCTGTTTGAGGAGTGAGGCGCAAGGTTTTCACGAGGCGATGGTGGCGCAGCGGTACTTACTACTGCCCCATCGCAGGTGCCGTTACATGTGCAGCCAGCTGTGGGCTTGGCCGATGCGTGCCACCTGGTCGAGCGGTACGTAGGTGCGCACCCGTTGCATGAATTCGCTCAGGTCCACGGTCTGGCGGATGTCGTGGATGGGGGAGGCCAGCAGATTGCAGATCTCGCGCAACTGGGTGAGCCAGGGCAGGTGCTGGTCGATGACTTCATTGAGCATGCCGGGCCCGGTCAGCTGGCTCAGCTGTCGGGTGTAGGCGGAAAAGGCCACAGGTGCATTATTGGGGTCGGGGCGACGCTGGTAGAAGTCCGCGGCGAGGGCGAAGCGGCGACGCATCTCCCGGGAGATCGTATCCAGGGTCGGGTTGCCGGCATGGCTGCCGATTATGCTGGTGTTGTACTTGATGTACATGCCCAGCTGATCGTTGGACACCGGCGGGGCCAGCAACAGGCCATCCTCGGTGGTGCTCAGTTCGGTGTTCAGCAGCGGTACATGGGCCTGCTGATTGTGCAGAGTGACCAGCAGCCGGTCGTCGGCATCCAGGTACAGCCCGCCGAAATGGTGCAGCACGCGGTAACGCAGGATATCGCTGGCCGAGCTGAAGTTGGTGGCGGTTCCGCCGTTGCCTTCGATCGCCGATTGGTACTGGTGATAGAAGGGCGACTCGAGAAAGCCCTGGAAAAAGGGCTGATCCTCCAACGGCAATACCTCCAGGCCTGGGGCCTTCTGCGCCAGTTGCGCAAGGTTGCTCTGGTAGGCATCGCGGCTCGTGCGCGACAGCAACAACTGGAAGCGGTAGCCGCTGCCCTCGGCCGCGCGGGCGTTGTGCGCCAGGCTGTCGAGGAATTCGCCCGCGATCAAGCGGTCACCTACCCACAGGCTGGTGATCAGTCGTGGTATGGGCGTGCACTCCAGCAGTTCGTAGTCTGCCAGGTTGAGCGGCAGTCGCAGGTTTATGCCCAGTGCGCGCAGCGTGGCCATGCGTTGTGCATCGGAAACCAAGCGCTCGGCCGCTTCAAGGGGCACGAGGGCATTGCCAGCGACCACCCAGCGGGGCGGGTGGGCGAGCAGCGTATCCTGGGTCTTGATGAAGCTGTTGCTGGACACCTCATATTCCACCCACTCGGAAACCAGCTCCGGGCCATCCTGAAAGTAAGCGATGAAACGGTGCTCCAGTCTTATATCGACACGGGCGACGACACTCGCCACCTGAGCGTTGGACAGCAGCGGCGCCTCGCGAAAAGCGCTTTGCGCCGGTTGCATCTCGAACGCTTCGGCCTCGCCCGCTGCCCCTTCACGCATGAGGTTTCGCAGGCGCGCCGGCACGGCGAAACCAGGGCGGCACCAACTGAACAGGTCGTGAGAGGCGCGCGCCAGGTTGATCGCCGTCGGCAGCGCGTTGAACAGCCCATAGACCTGGTCCGTCACGCCCTCGGCCTTCTCCTCCAGGCTTCGGCCATTGACCACCCGGTCCATGCCCAGGCTGAACTGGGCCAACCCGCCGACCACCAGTATGGGGGTCAGCTCCGGTACCACCAGCACCAGCGGCGCCGCGATCAGCATGGCCAGGTTGAGGAAGCTGACCCACTGGGTCTTGTCGACTTGATGATTGGTGGTGATCTGGCTGTTGGCATCCTGGTAGCTGCGCTGTTTCTGCAGCCGGGCCAAGGTATGGAACAGGTCGTCGCCGATGTGCGGGCTGTATTCGTCGGGCTGGAAGTCGACGATGGCCTGGGGGGCCCAGAGCCCGCTGGTGGCGAAGCCTGGATGGTTGACCGGGAAGTGGTGGGCGGCCGGGAAGCGGCCCAGGCCGGTCAGGGCGGTGCGCACGCCGCTGAAGTCCAGCCCGTCGGGCCAGTCCGCGGGGCTGAACGCCTGCAGCAGTGCCTGGCGTTTGCTTGGCTCCTGGCACTGTTCGGCGAACCAGGACTTCATTGCGCCTGGTTTGCTGAATTCGTGGAACGGCGAGGCGTTGCCTGGCAGGTATAACAGCGTGAGGTCCGATGCCGTGTCGCGGATACAGAGTATCGAAGACGACGTGTAACCATAGACGTTGAGCATTGAAACGTGGGTCGTGGCCGGCCGGGGAATCAGCTCGGCGGCCTGCCACGCCAGGTGTTTGGCCGGCTCGGAGAGGCTGCCTTCGAGCAGCTGCTTGTTGCCGGCGGCAATGAAGCTGATTTTCAGGCCGCGCTGGTAGAGCGTCAGATGCTCTTCCCAGTATTCATCGAGGCTGGTCTTGTAGAGGTTGTGAAGGTGCAGGCCCCAGATGAACGCCTGGAAATCTTCGGCCCGGATCTGCACGCGGTTGTGTGGCCCGTAGCTGGCGGGCTCGGTGCGTTGGTACAGGCCATTGAAGACGGCGTATGGCGCGTAATTGGAGAATAGGTCGCGCGGTTTGAGGCGGGAGACCAGATTGACGTCGCCCACTGGCGCCAGGCCAGCCCAATTGCCATAGTGAAAGCCGCCGAAGGTGGCGGTGGATTCGCCTTGCCAGTTACTCAGCAGGGCTTCGACCAGGTTCATGCGCTGCATGATTACCGCGTCTTCCCTGGAATACGGGTTGCCAGCGTCGTCTTCCAGGCGTTCGTTCTGATAATGCAGGATCACGACATCGATGATGTCGGGTGACAAGGCCACGCCTTGCTTGCCCAGCCATTCCTTGAGCAGTTTGCGCGCCAGGCTGTCCGGGCGCGGCAGGCCGATCAGCGCTTCGCGCGCCAGTTGCAGGTTCTCCGGGGGGATGTAGTGCATCGGGGCAGCTTCCTGTGGCTTGGGAAAATCCCAGCTTCCAGTGCCACCCCCTCAGCAAGGTGCTAGATAGTGCTCGAACCGGGCGGCAGGCGCAGTTGCTCCGGTGTGATATCGCGCGCGGTGCCGGGCTGATCGTTGAAGCCTGCCGGCACCTTGCCGCGCAACTGCCAGGCGAAGGCGATTATTTCGGCGATGGTCAGGTACAACGCCTCGGGTATCTGCTCGCCCAGCTCAAGGCGTGCCAGCAGGCGCACCAGCTCGGCGTTTTCGTAGATCGGCACTTCGTGCTCGCGGGCGATGGCGAGTATGGCCTCGGCCAGCGCGTCGTCGCCCTTGGCGCTCAAGGTGGGGGCCTGGAGGCCGTCATAGGTCAGGGCAATCGCCTGGCGGGGGAGAATGTCGGTCATGCGGTTTCGTCCACCCAGCGTTGTTCGAGGCGTGTGCGCGGGCCTTGTGGCGGCGTGCCGGGGTGGCAGGCCAGGTCGCCGACTTCCAGGCCTCGGGCCAGCAGACGCTCGCGCAGGGTGCCCAATTGGCTGTCGATCAGGCGCGCGGTGTTGGGAATTTCTGCCCATAGCTGGCCGCTGAGGCGGCCCTGGCTCAACTGTGCCTGGACCTGAAGCGGCCCCAGCGGTGGTAGGTCGAAGGCCAGTTCAATGCGCCACAGCGACTCCAGCGGATCGCGTTGTTCGCGCTTGGGGTCGGCTTGCTGCTCCGGGGTCTCTTCGCGCTGCAGTTTGGCTTGCAGCGGGATGAACTCCTGGCCGTGACGCACCGGGATTTCGGTTTGCCAGGTGGTCTGCAGGTTGCCGTTTTCCAGCGTGCCGGTCTGCTGCAGGCTGCTCAGTGCGTGGCTTTGCAGGCGCGAAACAGCGGCAGCGGCCAGGCGCAGCAGTTGCTGCAGGTCGCCTTCGTTTTCCATGGCCTGTAGCAGCCGCGAGGGTAGCGGAAAGGCGCCGGGTGGTTGCAGTGGAGCCGCGCGCTTGAGCATGCCCAGGGCGCTGCGAGCCATTGCCGGCATGACCTGGGCCAGGGTCGAAAGGTTGTTCAAGGCCGGCGCGCCATTCCCTGACGCTTGTCCCACTAGACGCAGCAACTGGGCTTTGATGTCCGCGCCCGTAGCCAGCCCGCCCAGCAACTTGGCTTCGAGAAACGCACCACTGTTGTTCAGCGCCTGGGCGAGGCCTTTGGCATCCCCCAGTTGGCGGGCATCCGGCAGGCTGGCCAGCAGGCGTTCGGCACTGCCGCGCAATTCGCCATCGCCGCTGCGGACCAATTGCTGCAGCGCATCGAGCAGCCCCGTGAGGGAGGCTTGTCGTCCCTGTTGGCTGGCCAGTTGCTGGGTGATGTTCAATTGTTCCTGGCGCCCGCTCAAGGGCACGAAACGCAGCGACTGATCACCCTGCACCAAGGCGCTGAGCAGGCTGCCGACGGCCAAGGGGCGAGGGCTGTCGAGGGTCAGGGTGGCGCCGGCCTGGGCGGTGTTGAGCAGGCTGACCAGCGAGCGGTAGGTGGCCGCTGCGCCTGGGTTCTGCAGCCACTGGCTGGTCAGCACCTTGCCCTGGAGCAGGGTGCCGACCGGGACTTTGCCGGTATCGAGCTGGGTCAGGGTGGCGACGTTGCTGGCACTGGCCTGTTGCACCATCACGGCCAGGCGATCGCTTTGCGGCTGGCTGACCGTGACCTGGCTGCCGGGAGCAAGCGGTTGGTTGGCACTGGCCTGCACCTGGGCCTGGTTGCCGTTGGCCTGGAGAAGCCGCAGCACCAGCTGGAACTCGCTGCCGCTCTGTTTCAGCGTCAACACCTCGGCCTGCGCGGTCTCGCCAGGCTTGATCAGGCCGGGCTGCGCCTGGGTCAGGTTGAGCAGCTCGCCCGTCATCGCCGCCTTGATCGCCTGGGAATTGACAGCGGTTTGTGCGCCGAGACTATTGATTTCAGTCATGATTGTATACAACCTGTCGAGCCCGCCCTCTTGGCAGCGAGGCCGCGCATGTAATAATGCCGGCCGTCCGCCATTGCCACTGTAACGGCAGCGAGCCGGGCGACTTGAGACACTGCATAAGGCGAAACCGTGACCTTTCACCTCCAAGCCGTGGGCCTGGCCTGCGAGCGCGACTGGCGCCTGCTGTTCGAGCACCTGCATTTCGAACTGCGGCCCGGCGACATGCTGCAGATCAGCGGCCCCAACGGCAGCGGCAAGACCAGTCTGCTGCGCCTGCTGGCCGGGCTGATGCAACCCACTGCCGGGCAGATCCTGCTGGGCGGCCAGCCCTTGGCCGAGCAGCGCCATGCGTTGGCCAGCATCCTGCTGTGGATCGGCCACGCGGCGGGCATCAAGGACCTGCTCACTGCCGAGGAGAACCTCACCTGGCTCTGTGCCCTGCACCAGCCGGCCTCCCGCGATGCAATCTGGTCAGCGCTCGAAGCCGTTGGCCTGCGCGGTTTCGAAGATGTGCCTTGCCATACCCTGTCTGCCGGCCAGCAGCGCCGCGTGGCGCTGGCTCGTCTGCACCTGGCCAGCCCGCCGCTGTGGATCCTCGACGAACCCTTCACCGCGCTCGACAAGCAAGGCGTGGCGCAGCTTGAAGCGCACCTGGCGGCCCATTGCGAGCAGGGCGGTACGGTGGTGCTGACCACCCACCACACACTGGAACGCAAGCCCTCCGGTTACCGTGAACTCAACCTGGGGCAATGGGCAGCATGAGCGTATTCATCCTGTTGTTGCGCCGCGAAGCGCGCCTGCTGTTCCGCCGCCCCGCCGAGCTGGCCAACCCATTGGTATTCTTCGCCATCGTCGTGGCGCTGTTCCCGTTGGCGGTAGGTCCGGAAAGCCAATTGTTGCAAACCTTGTCACCGGGGCTGGTCTGGGTCGCGGCGCTGCTGGCCGTGCTGCTGTCGCTCGATGGCCTGTTTCGCAGCGATTTCGAGGACGGCTCGCTGGAGCAGTGGGTGCTGTCGCCACACCCCTTGGCCATGCTGGTGCTGGCCAAGGTGTTGGCGCACTGGATCTTTTCTGGCCTGGCACTGGTATTGTTGGCGCCACTGCTGGCGCTGATGCTGGGCTTGCCGAGCCATTGCCTGCCGGTGTTGCTTGGCTCACTGTTGCTGGGTACGCCGGTATTGAGCCTGCTGGGCGCGGTCGGCGCGGCGCTGACGGTCGGTCTCAAACGCGGTGGTTTGCTGCTGGCGTTGCTGATTCTGCCGTTGTATATCCCTGTATTGATCCTGGGCAGTGGTGCGTTGCAGGCGGCGTTGCAGAATATGCCGGCTACCGGCCATCTGCTGTGGCTGGCGAGCCTGACTGCCTTGGCGGTAACCCTGGCACCCTTTGCGATAGCGGCCGGCCTGAAGATCAGCGTCGGCGAATAACGAGTCCCGGGCTTTCAAGCCCGGCTAATACCCTGGATGTACCCTGATGAAAATGAGCTGGACGTGGTTCCACAAACTGGGTTCCCCCAAATGGTTCTATGCCATCAGCGGCCGCATGCTGCCCTGGCTGACCGTCTCCGCCATCCTGCTGCTGGCCACCGGCGTGATCTGGGGCCTGGCCTTCGCCCCCGAGGACTACCAGCAAGGCAACAGTTTCCGCATCATCTACATCCACGTGCCGGCGGCCATGCTCGCCCAATCGTGCTACGTGCTGCTGGCGGTGGCCGGGGTGGTCGGGCTGGTATGGAAAATGAAGCTGGCCGACGTCGCCCTGCAATGCGCGGCCCCCATCGGCGCCTGGATGACCGCTGTGGCACTGGTTACCGGGGCGATCTGGGGCAAACCGACCTGGGGCAGCTGGTGGGTCTGGGATGCACGCCTGACCTCGATGCTGATCCTGTTGTTCCTGTATTTCGGCATCATCGCCCTGGGCCAGGCCATCACCAACCGTGACAGCGCGGCCAAAGCCTGCGCGGTGCTGGCCATCGTCGGTGTGATCAACATCCCGATCATCAAGTACTCGGTGGAGTGGTGGAACACCCTGCACCAGGGTGCCACCTTCACCCTCACCGAAAAGCCCGCCATGCCAGTCGAAATGTGGCTGCCGCTGCTGTGCACGGCACTGGGCTTCTATTGCTTCTTCGGCGCGGTGCTGTTGCTGCGCATGCGCCTTGAAGTGCTCAAGCGCGAGGCGCGTACCAGTTGGGTCAAGGATGAAGTGTTGAACAGCCTGGGTCGGAGGGCCGCGTGATGAGCTTTTCTTCATTCGGCGATTTTCTCGCCATGGGCCACCATGGCCTGTACGTCTGGTCGGCCTATGGCATTTGCCTGACGGTGCTGGCGGTCAATGTCGCAGCGCCCATGCTGGCCCGCCGTCGCTACCTGCAAGAAGAGGCGCGCCGTCTGCGCCGGGAGAACAACCTGTGAATCCGCAGCGCAAGAAACGCCTGTTCCTGATCCTCGGCCTGCTGGCCGGGGTCGCGGTGGCCGTCGGCTTTGCCTTGAGCGCCCTGCAGCAGAACATCAACCTGTTCTACACCCCCACCCAGATCGCCAATGGCGAGGCACCGCAGGACACGCGCATTCGTGCTGGCGGCATGGTCGAGAAGGGCTCGGTGCAGCGTTCGGGCGACTCGCTCGACGTGCGCTTCGTGGTCACCGACTTCAACAAGTCGGTGCCGATCACCTACCGCGGCATCCTCCCGGACCTGTTCCGTGAAGGGCAGGGCATCGTCGCCCTGGGCAAGGTCAATGGCGAGGGCGTGGTGGTGGCCGACGAGGTGCTGGCCAAGCACGACGAGAAGTACATGCCGCCTGAAGTCACCAAGGCCTTGAAGGAAAGCGGCCAGGCGGAGGCCAAGCCATGAACGCGTCCCTGGTGATCCCCGAACTCGGCCAGTTGGCGATGATCCTGGCGATCTGTTTCGCCGCCGTGCAGGCCACCGTGCCGCTGCTCGGTGCCTGGCGCGGCGACAGCCTGTGGATGGGCCTGGCGCGCCCGGCAGCCTGGGGGCAGTTCGCCTTCCTGGCCTTTGCCTTCGCCTGCCTCACCCATGCCTTCATGACCGACAACTTCTCGGTGGCCTATGTGGCCAGCAACTCCAACAGCGCCTTGCCCTGGTACTACAAGTTCAGTGCCGTGTGGGGCGCGCACGAAGGCTCGCTGCTGCTCTGGGCCTTGATCCTCGGGGGCTGGACCTTCGCCGTGTCGGTGTTCTCGCGGCAGTTGCCGCAAGTGATGCTGGCCCGGGTGCTGGCGGTGATGGGCATGATCAGCGTGGGCTTCCTGAGCTTCCTGATCATCACCTCCAACCCGTTCGAGCGCCTGCTGCCGCAAGTGCCGATGGACGGTCGCGACCTCAACCCGCTGCTGCAGGATTTTGGCCTGATCGTTCACCCTCCAATGCTGTACATGGGCTATGTGGGCTTTTCGGTGGCCTTCGCCTTCGCCATCGCCGCACTGCTCGGCGGGCGCCTGGATGCCGCCTGGGCGCGCTGGTCGCGGCCATGGACCATCGTCGCCTGGGCGTTTCTCGGGGTGGGCATCACCCTGGGCTCCTGGTGGGCCTATTACGAGCTCGGTTGGGGCGGCTGGTGGTTCTGGGACCCGGTGGAAAACGCCTCGTTCATGCCGTGGCTGGTGGGCACGGCGCTGATCCACTCGCTGGCGGTGACCGAAAAGCGCGGGGTGTTCAAGAGCTGGACGGTGCTGCTGGCGATCGCCGCGTTCTCCCTGAGCCTGCTGGGCACCTTCCTGGTGCGTTCCGGTGTGCTGACCTCGGTGCACGCGTTTGCCTCCGACCCGGCGCGCGGCGTGTTCATCCTGATTTTCCTGCTGTTCGTGGTCGGCGGCTCGCTAACCTTGTTCGCCCTGCGCGCGCCGGTGGTCAAGAGCCAGGTGGGCTTTGCCCTGTGGTCGCGCGAGACGCTGCTGTTGGCCAACAACCTGGTACTGGTAGTGGCCGCCTCGATGATCCTGCTCGGCACCCTTTACCCGCTGGTGCTCGATGCCCTGACCGGGGCCAAGCTGTCGGTCGGGCCGCCTTACTTCGACGCCCTGTTCCTGCCACTGATGGCGCTGCTGATGGTGGTGCTCGGCATTGGCGTGGTGGTGCGCTGGAAGGACACCCCAGGCAAGTGGCTGGCGAGCATGATGACCCCGGTCCTGATCGGCAGCGCCGTGTTGGCACCCCTGGCCGGCTTCATCGTCGACGACTTCGACTGGCCGACCCTGACCGCCTTCGCACTGGCTGCCTGGGTGGTACTCAGCGGGCTGCGCGACATTCTCGACAAGACCCGCCACAAGGGCCTGGCCAAAGGCGTACGCGGCCTCACCCGCAGCTACTGGGGCATGCAGCTGGCGCACCTGGGCCTTGCGGTATGTGCCCTGGGCGTGGTGCTGTCGAGCAACAACAGTGCCGAGCGCGACCTGCGCATGGCACCGGGCGAAAGCGTGGAGCTTGGCGGGTATCACTTCCTGTTTCAGGGCGCCAAGCACTTCGAAGGGCCTAACTTCATCTCCGACAAGGGCACCGTCGTAGTCAGCCGCGACGGCCGTGAAGTGACCACCCTGCACCCGGAAAAACGCCTGTACACCGTGCAGCAGTCGATGATGACCGAAGCGGGTATCGATGCCGGCTTCACTCGCGACCTGTACGTAGCCCTTGGCGAGCCGCTGGAGAACGGCGCCTGGGCGGTGCGGGTGCATATCAAGCCTTACGTTCGCTGGATCTGGCTGGGTGGTCTGCTGACCGGCCTGGGCGGTTTGCTGGCGGCCCTCGACCGGCGCTACCGCGTCAAGGTCAAGACCCGGGTGCGTGATGTCCTGGGCGTGTCTGGAGCAGCTGCATGAAGCGTTGGATCATGGTGGTGCCCCTGGCAGTGTTCCTGCTGCTGGCGGTCTTTCTGTACAAAGGACTGTTCCTCAAGCCCGACGAGTTGCCCTCGGCAATGATCGGCAAGCCATTCCCGGCATTTTCCCTGGCCTCGACCCAAGGTGATCGCACCCTCACCGAGGCCGACCTGCAGGGCCGTCCGGCGTTGGTCAACGTGTGGGCCACCTGGTGCCCGTCGTGCAAGGTCGAACACCCGTACCTCAACCAGTTGGCCGGGCAGGGCGTGGTGATCTACGGCATCAACTACAAGGACGACAATGCCGCTGCCTTGAAGTGGCTGGCCGAGTTCCACAACCCGTACCAGCTGGATATCCGCGACGAGCAGGGGAGCCTGGGGCTGAACCTGGGCGTGTACGGCGCGCCGGAAACCTTCCTGATCGATGCCAAGGGCGTCATCCGCTACAAGCACGTGGGTGTCGTCGATGCCAGCGTCTGGCGCGAGCAGCTGGCGCCGCTGTACCAGGGCCTGGTCGACGAGGCCCGGCCATGAAGCGCTGGCTTGCAGCCGCCGTGCTGGGCATGAGCCTGGCCGGTGTGGCCAAGGCGGCCATCGACACCTATCAGTTCCGCGATGACGCCGAGCGTGAGCGTTATCAGCAACTGACCAAGGAACTGCGCTGCCCGAAATGCCAGAACCAGGACATCGCCGACTCCAATGCACCGATCGCCGCCGACCTGCGCCGGGAGATCTTCCGCATGCTCGGCGAGGGCAAGAGCAACCAGCAGATCGTCGACTTTATGGTCGACCGCTATGGTGACTTCGTGCGCTACAAGCCGGCGCTCAGTGGGCGTACCTGGCTGCTGTGGTTCGGCCCGGGGATCTTGCTGGTAGGTGGTTTCACGGTGTTGGCGGTGATCGTTCGCCGGCGCCGGGCACCGGTTGCCCAGGGCGCGGAGCACTTGTCCGTGGAAGAACGCGAGCGTCTCGCCAAACTGCTGGAAAAAGAACAGAACCATGACTGAATTCTGGCTTAGCGCGGGCCTGCTGCTGCTCGCCGCCCTCGGCTTTCTGCTGATCCCGATCCTGCGCGGCCGTCGCCAGCAGCAGGAAGAAGACCGTACGGCCTTGAACGTGGCCCTGTACCAGGAGCGTGTCGCTGAGCTGGCGGCCCAGCAGGCCGCCGGCGTGCTCGACGACACGCAGCTGGCCGCAGGTCGCGACGAGGCCGCGCGGGAATTGCTGGCCGACACTGAAGGTACCGACACGTCGCGCCAGGGGCACCTGGGCAAGGCCCTGCCTTTGCTGGCAGCGGTGCTGGTGCCGGTGCTGGGGCTGGGTCTGTACCTGCACTTTGGTGCGGCCGACCAGGTTCAGCTGACTCAGGAATTCGGCAATGCACCGAAAACCCTGGAAGAAATGACCAAGCGCCTGGAGCGAGCGGTCGAAGCCCAGCCCGATTCCGCCGAAGGCTTGTACTTCCTCGGTCGCGCCTACATGGCCGAAGAGCGTCCGGCGGACGCCGCACGCACTTACGAGCGCGCCGTGGCACTGGCCGGCCGCCAGCCCGAGTTGCTCGGGCAATGGGCGCAGGCGCTGTACTTCGCTGCCAACAAGCAATGGAACGCGCAGGTGCAGGCACTGACCGACGAGGCACTCAAGGCTGATCCCAATGAGGTCACCAGCCTTGGCCTGCGGGGTATCGCCGCGTTCGAAGGCGAGCGCTACCAGGAAGCGATCGATTACTGGACGCGCCTGCTGACGCAGCTGCCTGAAGGCGATGCCTCGCGCGCAGCCCTGCAAGGTGGCATCGACCGCGCCGCAGAGCGCCTGGGCGGGAACGTCAGCAAACCTGCCGCCGCGCGCCTGAAGGTGCGGGTTGAACTGGCAGCGGCGCTCAAGGACAAGGTCAAGCCCGACGACACCGTGTTCATCTTCGCCCGCGCCAGCAATGGGCCGCCCATGCCGCTGGCAGCCAAGCGGGTGACCGTGGCGCAGTTGCCGCTGGAAGTCGAGCTGTCCGACGCCGATGCGATGATGCCGCAGATGAAACTGTCGGACTTTGCCGAAGTCCAACTGGTTGCACGTGTGTCCCGCGCCGGGAAACCCACCCAGGGTGAGTGGATCGGCAAGGGCGCACCCTTGGCCACTTCGACCCAGGCCACCCAGCAGCTGATCATCGACAGCCCCGACCCGTAAGAGAACCCTGCCATGCACAGTACCGTTCGCCTCACCTTGATCACCCTGGCCCTGGGTTTGTCCGCGTGTACGGTGCGTGAGCCGTATGAGCAGCCCTCGCCGCCGATCGAAACGGTGCCGTCGCATCCAGGGCCGGTGGTCAAGCCCTTGCCGGGTGGTCAGCCATCGACGCAACCGAGCAAGCCGGCGGCGATCCCCAAACCGATGCCGCGTACCTCCGCCAGCTTCGCGCCGCCACCGGGCGGTGCCAGCCATTGGGACCCGAAGCTTGGCGTCTACGTGCTGGAGAAGAAGCCCAACACGTTCTACCGGCAGCGTACCTACTACCGGTATGACAATGGCTGGAGCTGGTCGCTGAACCCGGATGGGCCATGGCAGGAGACTGACAGCAGTGGTGTGCCAGGCGGTCTGGGGCGTGCCTTCGCCCAGTAATGTGTGTGCCCCTATCGCCGGCAAGCCGGCTCCCACAGGTACGCCACTGGGCTGAAGAACTGTGGTGTCTGTGTGGGAGCCGGCTTGCCGGCGATAGGGCCCTACAGGCAAGACCCTCAATACCCATACAGTACAGTTGAGCCCTGATTTTGCGATTGACTGTGCCGCCCACTGACTCCGCATAATGCCCCCCTGATATTCAAGGAGGTGGCATGCGCAAGACAGTCCTGGTGCTGGTGGAAACCGTCGACGATTACCTGCCACTACTCGAACAGGCCGGTTATCGCCTGATTCGCGCGCCGTCCCCACAGCTGCGCGCCGACGCGATCCAGCGCCATGGCGCCGAGATCGACGCGGTGCTGACCCGCGGCCCCCTGGGCCTGACCGCTGCCGAAATCCATGCACTGCCGGCGCTGCAGATCATCTGCGTGATCGGTGCCGGTTACGAACAGGTCGACCTGCCCGCCGCCGCTGCCCGCGGTATCACCGTCACCAACGGCGCTGGCGCCAACGCCGCCGCCGTTGCCGACCACACCCTGGCCATGCTGCTGGCGCTGCTGCGCGATATCCCTCGCGCCGATGCCAGCACCCGCCTTGGCGAGTGGAACCGGGTCATAAGCCCTTCGGTCAGCGGCAAACGCCTGGGCATCCTCGGCCTGGGTGCAGTCGGCCAGGCGATCGCCAAACGTGCCAGCCTCGGCTTCGACATGAGCGTCAGCTACCACAGCCGCACCCCGCGCCAGGATGTGCCCTACACCTGGTACGACAGCCCGCAGCACCTGGCCGACGCGGTCGACATCCTGGTAGTGGCCACCCCCGGCGGTAGCCACACCCGTCACCTGGTCGACGCCCAGGTGCTCGAAGCGCTGGGCGCCGAGGGCTACCTGGTGAATATCGCCCGCGCCAGCGTGGTGGATACCCAGGCGCTGGTCGCAGCGTTGCAGCAGGGTCGGATCGCTGGCGCGGCGCTTGACGTGTTCGACGATGAACCCGCCGTTCCAGAAGCCCTCAAGGCCCTTGGCAACACCGTGCTCACGCCCCATGTGGCCGGCCAGTCGCCTGAGGCTGCGCGAGACACGGTGACCCTGGTACTGCGCAACCTGCAGGCTTTCTTTGCCGGCGAACCGGTGCTGACTCCGGTTCGCGGGTAACCTTCGCTTTCGATACTGCCCGGCGCTGTCCGGGCTTCAAGGAGTGTGTGCATGCAACTCGAGATCTTCCAGGTCGATGCCTTTTCCGCCGAGCCGTTCGGTGGCAATCCTGCGGCGGTGATCCCCCTTGAAAACTGGCTGCCGGATGCCGTGCTGCAACGCATTGCCGAAGAGAACAACCTCTCCGAAACCGCCTACTTCGTGCGCAACGGCGAAACCTTCGACCTGCGCTGGTTCACCCCGACGGTGGAAGTCGACCTGTGCGGCCATGCCACCCTGGCGTCGGCCTATGTGCTGTTCGAGCAACTGGGTGAGCAGGCGGCAGTGCTGCGTTTCAACACCCGCAGCGGCGAACTGCGGGTCAGCCGAGACGCGCACGGGCTGCTGGCCATGGACTTCCCGGCCAAGCAGCCGGTTGCCGTGGAGACGCCGGCAGGCTTGCTGGAGGCACTGGGCTTGAGTGCTGCCCGCGCTGTCTACCGCTCGGACGACTACGTGGTGATGATCGACGATGCCGCCTTGCTCGACCCGCTCAAGCCCGACTTCGTTGCCTTGTCCGCCTTCGATGTGCGCGGCATCGCGGTGACGGCGCCGGGCCGCGGTCACGATTTCGTTACCCGCTGGTTCGGCCCTCGGGTGGGCGTCAACGAAGACCCGGTCACAGGTTCCGCTCATACCTCCCTGGCGCCTTTGTGGGCGCAGCGACTGGGCAAGCACGCGCTGAGTTGCGAGCAGGGCGGTGCACGCAAGGGCCAACTGCACTGCCAGGTGCCGGACAATGGCCGGGTCATCATCAGCGGACGGGCGGCGTTGTACCTGCGCGGTAGCGTATTCATCTGAGCCAGCGGGTGGGTGGGCGGGCCCTGGCTGGGGCCCGTTCTATACTTGAGCACCCACCCCTCGCAAGGAGCCCCACCATGACCCTTGAAAAACGCGGCAGCTGCCTCTGTGGCGAAACCCAACTGCGCGTCACTGTCGACAACACCCATGTCAGCGCTTGCCATTGCAGCATGTGCCGCAAATGGACCGGCGGTCCGCTGCTGGTGGTGGATTGCAGCCAGCCTCCCGTCTTCGAGGGGCGTGAGCCCAGTGTCTACGACTCGTCCGATTGGGCCCAGCGCGGCTTTTGCGGCAAGTGCGGCACGCACCTCTACTATCGGCTCAAGGCCAAAGACTTCTACGCGGTGCCGGTGGGCCTGCTCGACGGCGACGAAGCCTGGGCGTTCGACCTGCAGATCTTCGTCGAGCAGAAACCTGCCTGGTACTGCTTCGCCAACCAGACCAAGGAACTGACTGGACAGCAAGCCTTCGAGCAACTGGGTTGACCAACCGGCTTGCCAAACCCATGCATTCCTGCGAAAAGGACGGCCTTGAAATTCAGCGTTGGAGCATGCCTTTGAGCCGCGAACTGCAAATCACCGACCTCGTCGAAGGCGACGGCAAAGCCGTCGTCAAGGGCGCTTTGATCACCACCCAATACACCGGCTGGCTGGCCGACGGCAGCGAGTTCGATTCATCCTGGTCGCGGGGCAAACCCTTCCAGTGCGTGATCGGCACGGGGCGCGTGATCAAAGGCTGGGATCAGGGCCTGATGGGCATGCGCGTCGGCGGCAAGCGCAAGCTGCAGGTCCCGGCGCACCTGGGGTATGGCGAACGCAGCGTCGGCGCGATTCCGCCGAATTCGGACCTGACGTTCGAAATCGAGGTGCTGGAAGTGCTGACGCGGGATGATTGATGGCGCACAGGAAATAATCCAGCAACAAAACCCCCTTATGATGAAGATTGCCTAGGGAACGGCATCACACTCAGGAAGGAACCAAACGGGGCGATGGCACTCTGAGCCCTACTCGTTGCCAGGGACGGCATCCACTACAGGGACACCTTGGCCTTGTGCCCTTGGGCAATGTGGCGAGTCAATCCGATACTTTTTGCCACAAGAGCCCGCCTTTTCATGAAGTTGCCATCTTTCCTTCGGCGTCGTCGCCTCCTGCTGACGTGCCTGGCCTTGGTCGCCGCCGCGGTGCCCCTGGCGCTGGATGTGGTCGAAAGCCGGGCGCAGCCGGTCAACGGTACCCAGACCCTGGTCTTCCTGCGCCATGCCGAAAAACCGGGTGAGGGGCTGGGGCAGTTGAACTGCCAGGGCCTCAATCGCGCGCTGGACCTGGCCACGCTGCTGCCAGAACGCTTCGGCAATGCGGACTACGTGTTCGCGGCCAACCCTACGCGGGAAGTCGAGGAAGGTAGCCAGGACCAGAGCTACAGCTACATCCGCCCGTTGATGACCATTACCCCCAGCGCCATTCGCCTGGGGTTGCCGGTGAACATCGACTTCGCTGCCAATGACACCGACGAACTCGCCGAAGAACTGCTCAGCGACAAGTACCGCAACGCCACGGTCTATACGGCCTGGTCCCACGGTTACCTGCCCGAGCTGATCAACGCGGTCGCCGGCAAGGCCCTGGGTGAGGAGCGTGTCATTACCGAGGACTGGAGCGGTGATGATTTCGATAGCCTCTACGTCCTGACCCTGACCTGGCAAGACGGCAAGGCCAGCCTGCTCAGCCGCAGCGTGCGACAGGGCCTGAACGGCGGAGCCCATAGCTGCCCGACCTGATCCGCTGCTACTGTCTTGGCCAGGAAGCGGTGACAGGGAAGCAGCATGAAACAGCGGGTAACGGTAATTGGCGCGGGAGTGATCGGCCTGACCACGGCCTATGCGCTGGTGCGCGAGGGGCTTTCGGTGGACCTGATCGACGCGCGCGACAGCGTGGCGTCAGCCACCAGCTTCGCCAATGGTGGACAGCTGTCATACCGCTATGTGGCGCCGTTGGCGGACGCGGGCGTGCCTTGGCAGGCGCTTGGCTGGCTGCTGCAGGGGGATTCGCCGCTGCGGCTGCGCTTGCGCCTGGACCCGGCGCAGTGGCGGTGGTTGCTGGGCTTCTTGCTGGCCTGTCGGAACAGCGTCAATCGCCGCAATGGCGCCCAGTTGCTGGAGTTGGCGCTGCACAGCCAGGCCACCTTGGCGCGCTGGCGCGAAGAAGACGGCCTGTCGGATTTCGCCTGGCGGCGCAACGGCAAGCTGGTCGCATTTCGCAGTGAGCGCGCCTTTGCCCATGGCCGTGAACAGCTGCTCGACCCTGCACATCAGCAAGTGCTCGGCGCTTTCGAACTGAAAGCGCTGGAGCCCGCGCTGGCCGAGGCGCCTTTCATTGGCGGGGTGTTCACGGCAACTGAAGAGGTGGCCGACTGTTACCGCTTCTGCGAGCGCCTGGCTGAGCGTTTGCGCGCATCTGGGCAATGCCAATGGTTGCTCGGCAAATCGGTCACGCGCCTGCTCAGCCGCAATGACCAGGTGGTTGCGCTGCAGGTGGGGCAAGAGCAGCGCGAGGTGCAGCGTGTGGTGCTGTGCGCCGGGCACCGCAGCGTCGGGATGGCGCCGGGGTTGAAGCTGCCGATCTATCCGCTCAAGGGCTACAGCCTGACTGCGCCGATCGGCACGGCGCAGCGGGCGCCGGAAGTCAGCATTACCGACTATGAACGCAAGATCGTCTATGCGCGGCTCGATCAGCAGCTGCGGGTCGCGGCGATGGTGGATATCGTAGGCTTCGACGAATCGGTGGATGCGCGCCGGCTGGAAAGCATGCGCCGGCTGGCGCTCGAGACACTGCCCAATGCGGCGGATTACGGGCAGGCGGTGGAGTGGGCGGGGATGCGGCCAGCGACGCCGACGGGCGTGCCGATCATTGGGGCTACGGCTTATCGGAATCTTTGGCTGAATCTGGGGCATGGGGCTTTGGGGTTTACCCTGGCCTGTGGCAGTGCGCAGCGGTTGGCTCGGCTGTTGGGCTGACTGTACCGGCCCTATCGCCGGCAAGCCGGCTCCCACAGGTACTCCACAGGTCTCGAAAACGGTGGGGTAACTGTGGGAGCCGGCTTGCCGGCGATAGGGCCAGCAAAGCCCGCAAAGACCTTACCGGCCGAAGCGCATCGGCCAGCCCACCACCTTCTTCGCCCGCGGCGTGGCATAGGTGCGCACCTTGGACGTGCTCAACCCCATGCGCACCAGCGACTCGGCGATGGTCACCGCCGCGCTCACGCCATCCACCACCGGCACCCCGGTGCGCTGGCGAATCTGCTCATCCAGCCCGGCCATGCCGCCGCAACCCAGGCAAATCACTTCGGCCTTGTCATCGCGCACGGCCCGTTCGGCCTGCTCGACGATCGCCTCAACCGCGCGTTGCGGGTCGGCCTCCAGTTCCAGCACGGCCAGGCCACTGGCGCGTACCGAGGCGCAGCGGTCATACAGGCCGGACAGTTTCAGGCGGTCCTCGATCAATGGCACGGTGCGGTCCAGGGTAGTCACCACCGAATATGCGTGGCCCAGGTACATCGCCGTGCTGGCGGCGGCATCGGTGATGTCCACTACCGGCACGTCGAGCAGCTCCTGCAGGCCTTCGCGGCCGTGCTCGCCGTAGCCGGCCTGGATCACTGCATCGTAGGGGCCGTCATAGGCCAGTACGCGGTCCATCACGGCAATGGCGGCCAGGTAGCTCTCGAAGTTGCCCTCCACCGACTCGGCCCCGAACCACGGGGTCAGGCCGATGATTTCAGTACCGGGCGACGCCACGCTGCGCGCCTGTTCGGCGATGGCCTCGGTGATGGCGGCGGTGGTGTTGACGTTGGCGATCAGAATACGCATGGACATTCCTCCCTGATTCAGTGGCTGCTGTGGTCGACGGCGATGCATTCACCGCTGACATCGAGGTATTGGCGGTTGCGCGGGGCGATCAGCAGGTACAGCGCGGCGGCGATGCCGGCACCGATCAGCCAGGAAAACGGCGCAATGGCATGGAAGTTGGGCACCAGGGCCAGGACGATGGCCAGCAGGGCGGCCGGCACGAAGGCGGACACGGCGCGCAGGTTGATGCCCTTGCTGTAGTGGTAGGCGCCGGCCGGGTGCTCGCTGTACAGCTCCGGCACGTTGATGCAGCCTTTTCGCAGCAGCCAGTAGTCGGCCATGATCACCCCGTACAGCGGGCCAAGCAGGGCGCCCAGGCCGGACAGGAAGTAGACGATCACCAGCGGGCTGTTGTAGAGGTTCCACGGCAGGATGAGCACGGCCAGGGTGGCGCTGATCAAACCTGCGCGGCGGAAGTTCAGGTGGCGCGGCGCCAGGTTGCTGAGCACGAACGCCGGGGCGACGAAGTTGGCCATGATGTTCACCGCCACGGTGACGATCAGGAAGGCCAGGCAACCGAGCACCAGGAACGGTGTGCTGGGGATGCTGGCGACGATCTGGGTCGGGCTGTCGATGATCTGGCCGTTGATCTGGAACTGCGCACCGCACAGCACCACGGTGATCATGGCGAACACCAGGATGTTCACCGGCAGGCCCCAGAAGTTGCCGACGCGGATGGTCTTGCGGCACGGCGAGGAGCGGGCGAAGTCGCAGAAGTTCAGCACCAAGGTGCCGTAGATCGCCAGCCACAGGGCGCCGCCGGCAAAGATGTTGCGCCACATCTCGGCACCGGTCAGCGGCTCGGTCACCGACCAGGCGATGCGCGCATCGGCCTTGAAGTACATGAACAGTGCCAGGCTGGCCACGGTCAGCAGGATCACAGGGCCCGCGAAGGCCTCATAGCGGCGCACCATCTCCATGCCGTAGGCAAGGATCACCAGCTGCACCAGCCAGATCGCCACGAAGCACACCCAGCCCAGGCTCGAAAGGCCCAGCAGGCTGTCGTGGTCGAAGCTTGCCAGTTGCGGCCACACGGCCGTGAGCAGCACGCGCAGCACCACCGAGGCCAGGTAGGTCTGGATACCGAACCAGGCGATGGCGATGACTGCGCGGATCAGCGCCGGGATTTGCGCGCCGTGGATGCCGAAGGCGATGCGGCTGATCACCGGAAACGGCACGCCGGTCTTCTGGCCCATATAACCGGACAGGTTCATGAAGAAGTACACCAGCGCTGCACCGATCGCCAGTGACAGGAGGATTTGCCAGCCACCCAGGCCGAGGGCGAACAGACCCATGGCGAATGAGTAGTTGGCGATGTTGTGCACATCGTTGGTCCACAGCGCGAAGATGCTGTAGCGCCCCCAGCGGCGGCCTTCCATACGGGTTGGTGCGAGGTCGCGGTTATGCAGGCGTGGGCTCAGTTCAAGTAACGGAAGTTCACCGACCAGGGTGGAAGAGGGGGTGGTGCTGGCGACGGATAGTTCAGGGGCAAGGTCGAGGCTGGTACTCATTCCGGCAGGCTCCTGATGCACGTGGACTGCGATGAGCGGGCATGCGCACGGGCTCGCCATCTCGTCGGTGCAGCGTTGGCATCACTGGGTTCTGGGCGCGGCGGCTGACTTTTGGGTCAATGTCGCGAGTTATTGTGTATTTATGTTTTGCAGAACTTGTATACAAAACACGAACACACAAAAGCGAGTTCCGTGCCAGGCGGAAAGCGGCCTGCGGGTGGCCATTATTCTGAATCTATCTAGTTGAAAGATAAGTGAATGAAATAGCGTAAATATAAACTGACCAAGTGAACAGGTTTAATTTTTTAGTGGGTGATTTAGTTGATCGATTGGTCAGAATTAGTTAAACGAAATGTGTAACGGATTGGGGCGTTACTTGGGAAAGTGCACACAAAAATGGCACCTATGGTGACATTTCTGTGTACAAAAAATAGTCAGCTTTTTCTGCTCTGGCCCTATCGCTGGCAAGCCAGCTCCCACAGGTACCCCACAAGCCTCAAGGCCGGTGAAATACCTGTGGGAGCTGGCTTGCCAGCGATAGGGCCCTTACAGAAAATCAATCCATCGGCGGCAACCGCCGTTTCACCGGCGACTTCTTGATGATCGCGGTATTGGTCTCGGCCAGCACATTGATCCGGTCCAGCAAGGTGTCGAGCTGTTCCATCGACCGCACATGCAGCCGTGCAATGAAGCAATCCTCACCCGTCACCTTGTCGCACTCGGTGAACTCCGCAATGGCGATGATCTGCCGTTCCACTTCCTGCAGTTGCCCTGGCAGCGGGCGAACACGCACGATGGCCTGCAACTGGTAACCGAAACTGCGCGGGTCGACATCGACCGTGTAGCCCCGCAGCACGCCTCGCTCTTCCAGGCGCCGCAGCCGTTCGCTCACGCTGGGGGCCGACAGGCCGCTGATCTGCGCCAGTGCCTTGAGCGAACGGCGTGAGTCTTCCATCAGGGCATTGATCAGCAGTTGGTCAATGGCATCGGTCATGGGTACCTCGTTAGGCGTGATTGCGGATTTGCCTTGATAGTAAAGGCGAACGCGTCACATGGCCTTGGTTATCCGCTGGAAGGCAAGGCGTTACCCTCCGCATACTAGGCCCATCGTCAACGGGAGGTGTGAGATGGACAGTTCATTGCGCCGTGGCTCGCTGGAAATGGTCGCCGCCATGTTGATTTCCGGGACCATCGGCTGGTTCGTGCTGGTCTCGGGCCAACCGGTGCTGGAGGTGGTGTTCTGGCGCTGCGTGTTCGGCGCCGGCACCTTGCTGGTGATCTGCGCAACGCTCGGCTTCCTCAAGCCTGGCGTCATCAGCCGCAGCGCCTTGCTGCTGGCGATTCTCAGCGGCGTGGCCATCGTCGGCAATTGGGTATTGCTGTTCGCTTCCTATTCGCGGGCGTCCATCGCCATTGGCACGGCGGTGTACAACGTGCAGCCGTTCATGCTGGTGGGGCTGGCGGCGCTGTTCCTCGGCGAGAAGATCACCCTGCCCAAGGTCACCTGGCTCAGCGTGGCCTTCCTCGGCATGCTGGCCATCGTCAGCGCCCATGGTGCCGGGCAGGCCAGTGGCGACGAGTACCTGCTGGGTATTGCCCTGGCCCTGGGGGCGGCGTTTCTGTATGCCATCGCCGCGTTGATCATCAAGCGTCTGAAAGGCACGCCACCGCACCTGATCGCCTTGATCCAGGTGGTCACCGGCGTGCTGCTGCTGGCGCCTTGGGTCAAGCTGGGCGGGCTGCCTGGCGAGCCCTCGGCACTGGCCAGCCTGGTGACCCTGGGCATGGTGCACACGGGGTTGATGTACGTGCTGTTGTACAGCGCCATCCAGCGGTTGCCCACGGCGCTGACCGGGGCCTTGTCGTTCGTCTACCCGATCGCGGCGATCCTGGTCGACTGGGTGGCGTTCGGGCACCGCCTGGCGCCGTTGCAGTGGCTGGGCGTGGTGTTGATCCTGCTGGCGGCGGCGGGCATGCAGCAGGGTTGGTGGTTCCGTTCGGCGCAGGTGGTAGCCAAAGGGTAGAATGCCCTCTTTTACTTGCTTGCGACCCGCCATGACTTCGCCGATCCAGACCCTCGAACAGCTCCTGCTCACTGCCCTCGACCCCGCCCCGCAGGAAACCCGCCGCCTGTTCCATGGCCGCGGCCGTTGCTGGCCGGGGTTGGAACAGGTAACGGTCGACTGGCTGCAGGGCGTGCTGTCGGTGGCGCTGTTTCGCGAACCGCCGCCAGGCCAGCTGGCGGAGCTCGAAGCCATGCTCGGCCGCCTTGCAGCGCACCCGCAATGGGCCGGCCAGGCCATGCTGATCCAGCACCGTTACTTGCCCGACAGCCCAGGCCAATGGGTCTGGGGCGAGCCGTGCCAGCAACGGGAAGTGGTCGAGGACGGCCTGAGCTACCTGCTCGACCTCGGCGTGCGGCAGAACAATGGCCTGTTCCTCGACATGCGCTATGGCCGCCGCTGGGTGCGCGAACAGGCCGCAGGCAAGCGGGTGCTCAACCTGTTCGCCTACACCTGTGGCTTCTCGGTGGCGGCGATTGCCGGCGGTGCCGAACAGGTGGTCAACCTGGACATGGCCAAGTCGGCGCTGTCGCGTGGCCGCGACAACCATCGGCTCAATGGCCACGATGCGTCGCGGGTGGCGTACCTGGGGCATGAGCTGTTCAAGTCGTGGGGCAAGGTGCGCAAGTATGGGCCGTATGACTTGATCATCATCGATCCGCCGACATTCCAGAAAGGCAGTTTCGTGCTGACCCAGGACTACGCGAAGATCCTGCGGCGTTTGCCAGAGCTGCTGAGCGCTGGGGGGACTGTGCTGGCGTGTGTGAACGACCCGGGGATCGGGCCGGAGTTTCTGATCGAAGGGATGGCTGAGCAGGCGCCTTCGCTGGCCTTTGTCGAGCGGTTGGAGAACCCACCGGAGTTTCCTGATGCTGATCCGGCGGGGGGCTTGAAGGCTTTGGTATTCCGCCAGGGTTGATGTTGTTTTTACTGGCCCTATCGCCGGCAAGCCGGCTCCCACAGGGACGCCACAATGCTCAAGGGCTGTTGTGGGAGCCGGCTTGCCGGCGATAGGGCCGGTACAGACACCATCAAGCCGAAACCCCACGCACCGGCATGGGGTACACCTGGGCAAAACTCACATTCTCGGTCTGGTCCACACGCTTCTTCAGCCGCTCGTTGAATGCCCGACTCACCGCATACTGCCCCCCGGAAATGGTACGGAACTGCGCCGTGAGCACAAACCCGTTCAAATCCATCCGATCGACCCCAAACACCTGCAGCGGTCCCTGCAGGTTGATGCGCAGCAGCGGGTCGTCGCTGATCGACTGCCCCACCTGATGGATCAGCGTCAGCGATTCGTCCACATCGCTGTCGTAGGTGAACTGCACCGAGAAGAACGCATAGGCAAATTGCCGCGACTGGTTGGTGACGGCCTTGATCTGGCCGAACGGCACCGAGTGCACGAAGCCCTTGCCATCGCGCAGGCGCAGGGTGCGGATGGTCAGGCTCTCGACCGTGCCGGCGTGGCCGGAGTCGAGCACCACCCAGTCACCGATCGAGATGGTGTCTTCGATGAGGATAAACAGCCCGGTGATCACATCCTGCACCAGCTGTTGCGAACCAAAACCGATGGCCAGGCCGATTACCCCGGCACCGGCCAGCAACGGCGCCACATTGATGCCCAGGTTGGCCATGGTGGTGATGGTGCAGATGATGACCAGCACCACCTTGATGGCGTTGCGCAGCATGGGCAGGATGGTCCGTACCCTCGTACTGGGCTGGCGTGCCGCACGGCGGCCGACCGCCGGCTTGAGCGCTTCCTGAATGGCGGTGTCGAGCACCACCCACAGAAGCCAGGTCACCAGCAGGATCAGGCCGATGCTCGACAGCGAGTTGCTGATCGCCTGGCCCAGTCTGTTGCTCAGGGCGAAGTCGATCACCGAGAAGCCCCAGATGCGCCCGAGCAGTTCGATGAAGGACACGGCCATGACAATGCGCAGCAATGCGTGGGCGAGGCTGCGCAACAGTTCCTTGTAGGGTCGCACCCGTTGCATGGCATCCGCTTCGCCGGCGGCCAGCAGGTGTTGCAGCAAGGTACTGAGGAACACCGTCGAAACCAGCAGCACGGTCGTCAGCAACGCCTTCTGCAAGGCTTTCTGGCTTTCTTCGCCGGCGCCGATGAGGTGGATGGCCGAAACCAGGATCATCAGCAGGATCGGCAGGTACCACAGCACCGAAAAGATTCGCAGGGTCTCCTGCACAGCGCGGTGTTGCTGACGGTCCTTGAGGGCGCGATTACGGATCAGGTGCGCGACCGGGCGGCGCAGGCGGATCACCAGGCTGGCGAAGATGAAGGTGGCAACCAGGCCGGTGGCCACGGCGATGCTGGCGGTGATGTTGCCGCCCAGTTGGCGGGCGATCTGCGGACTGGTCAGAGCATCGCTCCAGGCGGCGAGAAAGCCGATCAGAAACAGCGGGCGCGGTGCCAGGCGCTTGATCACTGCCACGGCAGCGCGTTTGTGGCCGGCATCGAACAGGGTGACCAGACACAGAATGATCGAGGTCGAGAACAGGCCGCTGCTGGTGGCGTAGGCCAGGCTCAGGCCCAGCGCGCGGGCTACCGACGGGTCGAGGAAGCGGCTGACGTACAGGGTGATTGGCAAGCTGGCCAGGGCCGGCAGCGTGTACGGCAATAGATAACCAAGAAGGCTGCTGGCGCGTTTGCGCTGGCGCAGCCATGCCCCGTTTGCACTGCGTTTGGCCAGCCAGCGGCCAGCGCGGGTGAGCACGGTGAAGCTGACGGCCCAGGCGAGGGTCAGCAGCAGGAAGTTGCCGGCCAGTTGCAGTGTATCGCCAGCGTTGTGGCGATCGACCAGGCGTACCACTTCCTTGCTGGCGCGGTCGGTACGCAGGCGCCAGGCGTCGATCAGGTGGGCGTCGAGGTCGAGTTCCTGGGCGGCGCTGTCCAGGCCGTCGGCCAGGGCGCCCAGCAGGCCGCCCTGGAGCACGGGCTCGGAGTCGGCGGGTTGTTCTTCGGTGGGGGCAGGGTCTGCGGCGAGCAGGTGGGTGCTCAGCAGGCAGCCGAGCAGCAGGGTGGTGAAGTAGCGCAGCACTGGAGTACTCCTTGGGCCGGGGTGAGCGGGGCAGGGTTACTCAAGAAACTGAGGGGTGTTGGGCGGGGAAAGTTCGATGGAATTCTCGGGCCCTATCGCCGGCAAGCCGGCACCCACAGGTATTGCACTGTGGGAGCCGGCTTGCCGGCGATCAGGCCGGTACGGCGTGCATCAATTACGGGTTGGAATAAATCTGGTCGAACACGCCACCGTCATTGAAGTGGGTCTTCTGCACGGTGCGCCAGTCACCGAAGGTCTTCTCCACCGACAGGAAGTCGACTTTCGGGAAGCGGTCGGTGTACTTGGCCAGCACCGTCGCATCACGCGGGCGCAGGTAGTTCTGCGCGGCGATTTCCTGGGCCTGCGGTGACCACAGGTACTTCAGGTACTCCTCGGCCACGGCCTGGGTGCCTTTTTTCGCCACCACCTTGTCGACCACGCTCACCGGCGGCTCAGCCTCGGCCGACACGCTTGGGTAGACCACCTCGAACTGATCGCGGCCGAACTCGCGGGCGATCATCTCGGCTTCGTTCTCGAAGGTCACCAGCACGTCGCCGATCTGGTTGGTCATGAAGGTAGTGGTGGCGGCGCGGCCACCGGTATCGAGCACCGGCGCCTGCTTGAACAGCTTGCCGACGAAGTCGCGGGCCTTGGTTTCGTCGCCGCCTTGCTTGAGCACGTAGCCCCAGGCCGACAGGTAGGTGTAGCGGCCGTTACCCGAAGTCTTGGGGTTGGGCACGATCACCTGCACGCCATCCTTGAGCAGGTCTGGCCAGTCCTTCAGGGCTTTCGGGTTGCCCTTGCGGACGATGAACACGGTGGCCGAGGTGAACGGTGCGCTGTTGTTCGGCAGGCGCGTCACCCAGTTGTCCGGCACCAGCTTGCCGTTGTCAGCCAGGGCATTGATGTCGGTGGCCATGTTCATGGTGATGACATCGGCCGGCAGGCCATCGATCACCGCGCGCGCTTGCTTGCTCGAACCGCCGAAGGACATCTGCACATTGACCTTCTCTTTGTGCTCGGCTTCCCAGTGCTTCTGGAAGGCCGAGTTGTAGTCCTTGTAGAAGTCGCGCATCACGTCGTAGGAAACGTTGAGCAGGGTAGGGGCGGCCTGGGCGAGGTTGCCGAGGGCCATGCCTGCGACGAGCAGCGAGGCGGTGAACAGTTTTTTCACTGAGGCTTTCCTTGTTGTTCAAGTGTTTGGCAATTTGCCAGCGACTATAGCGTTTCGTTCCTGAGCGATTAAAGACCAAATGGATCTTTGCTTATTCGGTTTTCGGGAACAGTGAATTGCCGCACCGCGAGCAGAATGCCGCGCCGTGTTCGTGGCTCTTCTTGCGGCAGGTCGGGCAGTCATGTTGCAGCTGTTCGCCGCGCATGGCGTTGGCCAGTTCCGCGGTGAAGATGCCGGTGGGCACAGCGATGATCGAGTAACCGGTGATCATCACCAGCGACGACAGCACCTGGCCCAGCGGCGTCTTCGGCACGATGTCGCCGAAGCCCACGGTGGTCAGGGTGACGATGGCCCAGTAGATGCCTTTGGGGATGCTGGTAAAGCCATGCTCCGGGCCTTCGATCACGTACATCAGGCTGCCGAACACGGTGACCAGGGTCGATACGCTGACCAGAAACACGATGATCTTCTGCTTGCTGCCGCGCAGCGCCTCCATCAGGTAGTGGGCCTGCTTCAGGTAGGGGCTGAGCTTGAGTACGCGGAAGATCCGCAGCATCCGGATCACCCGGATGATCAGCAGGTACTGCGCGTCGCTGTAGTACAGGGCGATGATGCCCGGCACGATCGCCAGCAGGTCGACCAGGCCGTAGAAGCTGAAGGCATAGCGCAAGGGCTTGGGCGAGCAGTACAGGCGGGCCAGGTACTCGACCAGGAAGATCGCGGTGAAGCCCCACTCGATGCCGGCCAGCAGGCCCGCGTAACTGCGGTGCACTTCGTCGATGCTGTCGAGAATCACCGTGACCAGGCTGGCGAGGATGATCAGCAGGAGGATCTTGTCGAAGCGTCTTCCAGCCACGGTGTCGGTCTGGAAGACGATGACGTAGAGCCGTTCGCGAATGGAGGGCAGAGTAGTCATGAGGCATGGATTCCGAAAGCGAGATGGCAAGGCTAGGAGCTACATGAGGGTTCATGCAAGCAGTGCCGACCGCGATAACTGGTAGAAATGCCAGTTTTGAGCAAGTGATCGATGGTGCAGGATCGTGGTTCACAAACTCGTTAGCGACGATGTTGTTTCTTGGCACTCACGTATGAGGTCATTACATGGCTACCAGGCGCAGTAGAAATAGAATGCACGCTCTGGACTATTCACCGTATGGATACTTGGCGGAGCACGGGTTCGCAGGCGTGCTGCGTTTTACCGGCCAGCGACTGGATACCGATGCAGGGGGGTATTTGCTTGGCAATGGGTATCGTCTGTTCAATCCGTCATTGATGCGTTTCGCCAGGCCCGATACCGTCAGCCCGTTTGGAGTGGGGGGGCTCAATCCCTATGCATATTGTTCAGGAGATCCAGTCAACATGTGGGATCCCTCCGGCAAGGCAGGCCAAAGAACGGGGCTAACAGCGCTTCTTAATAACTTCGGACTGCCTAAAAAGGACCTCAAGTTCCACCTCAAGTCACTGGCCACTCCAGCGCACAAAGGGCAGTGGTTGTATGTGAAAAAACGAACGGGCGATCAGTTCACGACCTATCGATTTACTGGCGACCACCCTTTGATTACAGGTAGACAAGAAGGACCGGTCGAAACGCGATCACAGGTCGCCGGCGTTTTTTTCACTAAAGGGGATGTCTACATACCATCGCCCAGATTCGACCATCCGGGGATTAATCTGATAGCGAAAGGCTACAAACGAGAAGTGTTGGCATCAGAGACGCATACTTTTATTTTGCCTGCGGCTGGTGCTGGATTGACGGTGGCGAACCAGAATTCCGGGCCGCCAGGGATTTCCCGGAGACAGAGAGCAGTGCCCAACGACTACGTCGGGGATATCCGTCGGTAGTCCCCACGCATCAAATGATTTCCTAAGTGAAGGACCCAGCAGGCACTGACAAATGGTGCGGTCAGGCAGGCAATTGGAAGCAGGTTGAACAATGGCTGAAGGAGCAAAGAAGTAAATATGGCCAGCAGTGTTACCCAAGGGCGTTCGCCCTGTCGGCTGAAGGCCAGTGCCGCCAGCGCCGCGTTGAAGCCGTACAGACCCAGCCAGGCCGCCTGGGCCTGGTCGGCCAGCAGCGCCACGCCACCGCCGATGGCCGAGCCAATCACGGCCCAAAGCGCGGCATACGGGTTGGCGATGAACATGCCGGCGATGATCAGTAACCCGGCCAATGGCTGGTCGAGCAGGAAGATCTGCCCCACACCGCGCGCCAGTGCGTACAGCGGTTCGGCTTCGACGAAGCCGTTGGGCGAAGGTGTGGCCAGCAGCAGGGTGGCCCAGCCCAGCAGTACGAAGGGTGCGGTGTAGGCGATCAGCAACTTGCCGCCGCGCTTGCGCCACTGGTGGGTGATGATGCTGGAAAGGCCGCCGGCGGCGATGATCAGGGGCGGCATGATCACCGACCAGGGCAGCACGGCGCTGATCAGGATGCCGATCAGCACGCCGTTGTAGGAGTACAGCCCGGCCTGGCGGTCGGCGCGGTCATAGCCGCGGCGCTGGGCGGTGAGCAGGCCCGCGAGCGCGCCGAGCAGGGCGCCGCCGACCAGGGTGGGGGCGGTGAGCAGGATGGCCAGCAGGCAGCACAGGCCGCACAGGGGGCTGCGCAGCAGCAGCACCTGGCTGAAGCCGTTGAGCAAGGCCGTGGCCCAGTCGGGGCACGGGTTGACGAAATTTTTGGTGTACATGGGCAGTCGGTAAAGGTTGATGGGGGAGCGGTGGGCCTCTTTGGGCCTCGGTTTTCCGCATGAAGGGGAGGGCTTTGCCCTCCAATCGCTGGCAAGCCAGCTCCCACAGGTCCAGCAGTGCATCCAGGAGCAGCAGAGAACTTTGTGGGAGCCGGCTTGCCGGCGAAAGGGGCGCAAAGCGCCCCCGGCGATTTCAGATCAACGTCTCGATCCGCAGCGTATTAGTCGAACCCGGCTTGCCGAAAGGCACACCGGCGGTAATCAGCAGCGTGTCGCCACGGCTGGCCATACCTTGGGCCTGAGCGATCTCCAGCGCCGTGGAGACAACCTCGTCCACCTGGCGCAGACGGTCGTTGACCACCGAATGCACGCCCCAGGCCACGCTCAGGCGGCGAGCGGTATTCAGGTTCGGCGTCAGGTTGAGGATCGGTGCCCGTGGCCGCTCACGCGCAGCACGCAGGGTCGAGGCGCCCGACTCGCTGTAGTTGACCAGCACCGCCACCGGCAGGATGCCGCTGATACGGCGGATCGCGCAGCTGATGGCATCGGACACGGTGGCTTCGGCCTTCGGCCGGCCCACCTCGAGCTGGGCCTGGTAATCCGGGCCATTCTCCACCTGGCGGATGATCTTGCTCATCATCTGCACCGCTTCCAGCGGGTAGTCACCCGAGGCCGTCTCGGCCGACAGCATCACCGCGTCGGCACCTTCGGCCACGGCATTGGCCACGTCGGTGACTTCGGCGCGGGTCGGCGCTGGCGAGAAACGCATGGATTCGAGCATCTGCGTGGCCACCACCACCGGCTTGCCCAGCTGACGGCAGGTGCCGATGATGCGTTTCTGGATCTGCGGCACGCTTTCGGCCGGCACTTCCACGCCCAGGTCGCCACGGGCGACCATGATCGCGTCAGACAGCTCGGCGATCGCCTGCAGCTGCTCGACGGCCGATGGCTTTTCGATCTTGGCCATCAGGTAGGCGCGGTCGCCGATCAGCTGGCGGGCCTCGGTGATGTCTTCCGGGCGCTGCACGAACGACAGCGCCACCCAGTCCACGCCCAGTTCCAGGCCGAAGGCCAGGTCACGGCGGTCTTTTTCAGTGAGCGGCGACAGGTCGAGTACTGCCTGGGGCACGTTGACGCCCTTGCGGTCGGACAGCTCACCGCCCGCCAGCACTTCGGTGTCGATGGCGTCGCTGTGCTTGGCGGTGACCCGCAGGCGCAGCTTGCCATCGTCCAGCAGCAGGTCCATGCCGGGTTCAAGCGCGGCGATGATCTCCGGGTGCGGCAGGTTGACCCGGCGGCTGTCGCCCGGGGTCTTGTCCAGGTCCAGGCGCAGGGCCTGGCCGCGTTGCAGCTGGACCTTGCCTTCGGCAAAGCGGCCCACGCGCAGTTTCGGGCCCTGCAGGTCCATGAGGATGCCCAGCGGGTAGTTCAGCTGCTGCTCGACTTCGCGGATCCACTGGTAACGCAGGGCGTGGTCGGCGTGCTCGCCGTGGCTGAAGTTGAGGCGGAAGATGTTCACCCCGGCTTCGACCAGTTGGCGAATGTCGTCGATGCCGTTGATCGCAGGGCCGAGGGTCGCGAGGATTTTGACTTTTTTATCAGGCGTCATGATTGGGCAGTCTCAAGGATCAGGATGGCGCGGAAGTCGTTGACGTTGGTACGGGTCGGCTCGGTGACGATCAGCGCGTCGAGCGCTGCGAAGTAGCCGTAGCCGTTGTTGTTGTCCAGCTCATCGCTGGCCGACAGGCCCAGGGCCTCGGCGCGGGCGTAGCTGTCTGGCGTCATGAAGGCGCCGGCGTTCTCTTCCGAGCCGTCGATGCCGTCGGTGTCACCGGCCAGGGCGTACACGCCCGGCAGGCCCTTGAGGCTTTCGGTGAGGCTGAGCAGGAACTCGGCATTGCGCCCGCCACGGCCATTGCCGCGCACGGTCACGGTGGTTTCGCCACCGGAGAGGATCACGCACGGCGCTTTCAGCGGCTGGCCGTGCAGGACGATCTGCCGGGCGATGCCGGCATGCACCTTGGCCACTTCGCGCGATTCGCCTTCCAGGTCACCGAGGATCAGTGGGCTGAAGCCTGCCTGGCGAGCCTTGACGGCCGCGGCCTCAAGCGACTGCTGGGGCTTGGCGATCAGTTGGAAGTGGCTGCGGGCCAGGGCCGGGTCGTTGGGCTTGACGGTCTCCGAGGCGGGGTTGTTCAGCCAGTCGATGACGGCTTTGGGGGCTTCGATGTTGTAGCGCTTGAGGATCGCCAGGGCATCGGCCGAAGTGCTTGGGTCGGCCACGGTGGGGCCGGAGGCGATGACCGTGGCCAGGTCGCCCGGGACATCGGAAATCGCATAGGTGTAGACAGTGGCCGGCCAGCAGGCCTTGGCCAGGCGCCCGCCCTTGATCGCCGAGAGGTGCTTGCGCACGCAGTTCATTTCGCCGATGGTGGCGCCGGACTTGAGCAGGGCCTTGTTGATCTGCTGCTTGTCGGCCAGGGTCAGGCCTTCGGCCGGCAGGGCCAGCAGGGCGGAACCGCCGCCGGAGAGCAGGAAGATGACGCGGTCGTCTTCTTCGAGGTTGCTGACCAGTTCCAGCACGCGCTTGGCCACGGCCAGGCCGGCGGCATCGGGGACCGGGTGGGCGGCTTCGACCACCTCGATCTTCTGGCAGTTGGCGCCGTGGCCGTAGCGGGTCACGACCAGCCCGGAGACTTCGCCTTGCCAGCTCTTCTCGACCACTTCGGCCATGGCGGCAGCGGCCTTGCCGGCACCGATGACGATGACCCGGCCGCTACGGTCGGCGGGCAGGTAGGGTTCGAGGACTTGGCGCGGGTGGGCGGCGGCGATGGCTGTGTCGAACAGCTCGCCCAGAAGTTTTTGCGGATCGACCGACATGGCAGGCTCCCAGAATTCTTGTTGTTCTCAAAATCGAAAACGCCCCTGGAACTGCCTCCGTGCAGGCCGAACCAGGGGCGGGTGTTGCTCGGTGTCACCCATGAGCCTGTGGTCGCAGGTTCATCGGTGTGGAATTCATCGCCGGCAAGCCGGCTCCCACAGGGGAGGGTGTGCGGTCCTTGTGGGAGCCGGCTTGCCGGCGATGGGGCTGCAAAGCAGCCCCATGCTTCAAATCACTTATCGTCGCGGATCGAGAAGTTGGCCATGTGCTCCAGGCCTTTGATCAGCGCCGAGTGGTCCCAGTTGCCGCCGCCCAGGGCCTGACAGGTGTTGAACACTTGCTGGGCGTTGGAGGTGTTGGGCAGGTTGATGCCCAGTTCCTTGGCGCCTTGCAGGGCCAGGTTCAGGTCCTTCTGGTGCAGGTTGATGCGGAAGCCTGGGTCGAAGGTGCCCTTGATCATGCGCTCGGCGTGCACTTCGAGGATCTTCGACGAAGCGAAACCGCCCATCAGTGCTTCACGTACCTTGGCCGGGTCGGCGCCGTTCTTGGCGGCGAACAGCAGGGCTTCGGCGACGGCCTGGATGTTCAGGGCGACGATGATCTGGTTGGCGACCTTGGCGGTCTGGCCGTCGCCGTTGCCACCCACGCGGGTGATGTTCTTGCCCATGGCTTCGAACAGCGGCAGGGTGCGCTCGAAGGCTTTCGGGCAGCCACCGACCATGATGCTCAGGGTTGCGGCCTTGGCACCGACTTCGCCACCGGACACCGGGGCGTCCAGGTAAGCGGCGCCGGTGGCCTTGATCTTCTCGGCGAAGGCCTTGGTGGCGGTCGGCGAGATCGAGCTCATGTCGATCACCACCTTGTTCGGGCCGACGCCTTCAGCGACGCCGTTTTCACCGAACAGCACGCTTTCGACCTGCGGGGTGTCCGGGACCATGACGATGATGAATTCGGCTTCCTGGGCAACCTCTTTCGGGTTGGCCAGGGCCACGGCGCCAGCGGCGATCAGGTCGGCCGGGGCGGCATCGTGGTGGGTCGAAACGAAGATGCTGTGACCTGCTTTCTGCAGGTTCTGAGCCATGGGCTTGCCCATGATGCCGGTGCCGAGGAATCCGATTTTAGCCATGAGAACTTACCTCTTTGTAATTGTATGAACAGGCGACTCGGCCTCTGTAGGAGCGGCCTTGCGTCGCGAAAGGGGCGCGTAGCGGCCCCTCGATCTCAGCCATGCAGGACAATTGCCGGGGCTGCGGTGCAGCCCTTTCGCGACACAAGGCCGCTCCTACATCAGTGCTGCGTGTGTTCTTAAATTGCGTTATGAGTCTTCAGCCAGCCAAGGCCCGCTTCAGTAGTGGTCAGCGGCTTGTACTCCGCGCCCACCCAACCCTGGTAACCGATGCGGTCCAGGTGTTCGAACAGGAAGCGGTAGTTGATCTCACCGGTGCCTGGCTCGTTGCGGCCTGGGTTGTCGGCCAGCTGGATGTGGTTGATCAGTTTCAGGTTGGCTTCCATGGTCCGCGCCAGGTCACCTTCCATGATCTGCATGTGGTAGATGTCGTATTGCAGGAACAGGTTGTCGCTGCCCACTTCGGCCTGGATGTCCAGGGCCTGCTGGGTGGTGTTCAGGTAGAAGCCTGGGATATCGCGGGTGTTGATCATTTCCATGACCAGGCGAATGCCAGCGGCCTTCAGCTTGTCGGCGGCGTAACGCAGGTTCTCGACGAAGGTCTTGCGCACGGTGGCGCAATCCGGGCCTTGCGGGCGAATGCCGGCCAGGGCGTTGACCTGGGTGTTACCCAGCACCTTGGCGTACTCGATGGCCTTGTCGACACCGGCGCGGAACTCTTCGACGCGGTCGGGGTGGCAGGTGATGCCACGCTCACCTTTCGACCAATCGCCCGCAGGCAGGTTGAACAGCACCTGGGTCAGGCCGTGGGCGTCGAGCTGGGCCTTGATTTCAGCTGCGCTGAAGTCGTAGGGGAACAGGTATTCGACACCGCTGAAGCCGGCGTCGGCAGCAGCCTTGAAGCGGGCCAGGAAGTCCTGTTCGGTGAACAGCATGGACAGGTTGGCAGCGAAGCGAGGCATGAGTTGTCTCCTTGCGATGAAGGCCCCCAGAGCAGCCCTGGGGGCGTCAGGCGATCAGTCGAGCAGCGAGATGGCGGTCGGCGCGTCGTTGCCGACCAGGGCGAGGTCTTCGAACTCGTTGACCGCGTTGATCTCGGTGCCCATGGAAATGTTGGTCACACGCTCGAGAATCACTTCGACCACCACCGGTACGCGGAACTCTTCGGCCATTTTCTGCGCCTTGAGCAGGGCAGGGGCGATATCGTTCGGCTCGAACACGCGGATGGCCTTGCAGCCCAGGCCTTCGACCACGGCGACGTGATCGACACCGTAGGTGGCGGCATCGGTGGAGTTGATGTTCTCGAACGCCAGTTGTACACAGTAATCCATGTCGAAGCCACGCTGCGCCTGGCGAATCAGGCCCAGGTAGGCGTTGTTCACCAGCACGTGGACGTAAGGCAGGTTGAACTGCGCACCCACCGCCAGCTCTTCGATCATGAACTGGAAGTCGTAGTCACCCGACAGCGCGACCACTTTGCGTTTCGGGTCGGCCTTGACCACGCCCAGCGCGGCAGGGATGGTCCAGCCCAGCGGGCCGGCCTGGCCGCAGTTGATCCAGTGACGTGGCTTGTACACGTGCAGGAACTGCGCGCCGGCGATCTGCGACAGGCCGATGGTGCTGACGTAGCAGGTGTCCTTGCCGAAGACCTGGTTCATCTCTTCGTACACGCGCTGCGGCTTGACCGGCACGTTGTCGAAGTGGGTCTTGCGCTGCAGGGTAGCCTTGCGCTCCTGGCACTCTTCCAGCCAGGCCTTGCGGCACTTCAGCTTGCCAGCGGCTTTCCACTCGCGGGCCACTTCGAGGAACACGTCCAGCGCCTTGCCGGCATCGGAAACGATACCCAGGTCCGGAGTGAACACACGGCCGATCTGGGTCGGTTCGATGTCGACGTGCACGAACTTGCGGCCTTCGGTGTAGACATCGACAGAACCGGTGTGGCGGTTGGCCCAGCGGTTGCCGATACCGAACACCAGGTCGGATTTGAGCAGGGTGGCGTTGCCGTAGCGGTGCGAGGTCTGCAGACCGACCATGCCGACCATTTGCTCGTGATCGTCAGGGATGGTGCCCCAGCCCATCAGGGTCGGGATCACAGGAACGCCGGTCAGTTCGGCGAACTCCACCAGCTTGTCGCTGGCGTCGGCGTTGATGATGCCGCCACCGGCTACCAGCAGTGGGCGCTCGGCGTCATTGAGCAGGGCCAGGGCTTTTTTGGCCTGTACGCGGGTGGCGGACGGCTTGTTCACCGCCAGCGGCTCGTAGGCGTCGATGTCGAATTCGATCTCGGCCATCTGCACGTCGAACGGCAGGTCGATCAGCACAGGGCCTGGACGGCCGGTGCGCATTTCATAGAAGGCTTTCTGGAAGGCGTACGGCACCTGGCCGGGTTCCAGCACGGTGGTGGCCCACTTGGTGACCGGCTTGACGATGCTGGTGATGTCGACGGCCTGGAAGTCTTCCTTGTGCAGGCGGGCACGCGGGGCTTGGCCAGTGATGCAGAGAATTGGAATGGAGTCGGCCGACGCACTGTACAGGCCGGTGACCATGTCGGTGCCGGCAGGGCCGGAGGTACCGATGCACACGCCGATGTTGCCCGGGTTGGCGCGGGTGTAGCCCTCGGCCATGTGCGAGGCACCTTCGACGTGGCGAGCGAGGACGTGATCGATGCCACCGACTTTCTTCAGGGCCGAGTACAACGGGTTGATTGCAGCCCCCGGGATGCCGAACGCGGTATCTACACCTTCACGGCGCATGACCAGAACGGCTGCATCGATTGCTCTCATTTTGCTCATGGGTTGTGCCTCATCGATTTTGTAATTGTATACAACTTGCTTTGTGCCAGAGTGTATTCACGGCTGGCGGGCTAGGTCAATGGATTTTCATCGGGGGAGGTGGCTTTCGTCGGAGCGCCCGTGAAAACTGCGTTTCGTCTGATCGTGCACGATCGTTTCAAAATATTGTATACAAAAATATTCTGTGTTGTGTTCTATTTGTGCAATCGATTTTTCACCTGCCCTCAGGGCTTCTCACAACAAGAAGAGGACCTTTCCATGAACGCTTTGAACCTGAAAGTCGCTGTCAGCCTGGTCAATGCCGCGCTGGCGGCGGGCCGCAAGATCAACGCCGCACCGCTGACGGTGGCGGTGCTGGATGCCGGCGGGCACCTGCTGGCGCTGCAGCGCGAGGATGGGGCCAGCCTGATTCGGCCGGAAGTGGCCACCGGCAAGGCCTGGGGGGCCATTGCCCTGGGCAAGGGCTCGCGCCTGCTGGCGTTGGATGCCCAGCAGCGGCCGGCGTTTTTCGCGGCGTTGAATGGGCTGGGTGAACGGCCGGTGGTGCCGGCGCCAGGTGGCGTGCTGATTCGTGATCAGGACGGCAAGGTGCTGGGCGCGGTAGGGATCAGCGGTGATACGTCGGATATCGACGAGCAATGCGCGATCAGTGCGATCGAGGAGGTGGGGTTGAAGGCGGATGCGGGGGTGGCTGCCTAAAGCTTTATTGGCTGTACTGGCCCCATCGCCGGCAAGCCGGCTCCCACAGGGACATCACTGAGCAACCCTGTGGGAGCCGGCTTGCCGGCGATGGGGGCGCCTAGGCCCTATCAGGCCGCCTCGGGCTCACAGCCCTTGAGCACCAGGCGAATGATGGTCTCCGCCGCCGCTTCATAATCACTGTCGGCCAGCTTGGCCTTGCCGGTGATCACCGAAATCTGCCAATCGAAATCGGCATAGGTCTGGGTCGCCGCCCAGATGCTGAACATCAGGTGATGCGGGTCGACATGGGCGATCTGCCCACGCTCGATCCAGTGCTGGATGCACTCGATGTTGTGACGTGCCTGTTCGTTGAGCTGCTCGACCTGACTGGGCGACAAATGTGGCGCACCGTGCATGATCTCGCTGGCGAACACCTTCGAGGCATGCGGCAGATCGCGCGAGATGCGGATCTTCGAGCGGATATAGGAACTCAACACTTCCTTCGGATCACCGTCGGCATTGAACGGCGTCGACGCCTGCATGATCGGCGCGATGATGCTCTCCAGGACCTCGCGGTAGAGGTTGTCCTTGGATTTGAAGTAGTAGTACACGTTCGGCTTGGGCAGGCCGGCCTTGGCGGCGATATCGCTGGTCTTGGTGGCAGCGAAGCCCTTGTCGGCGAATTCCTCGCTGGCCGCGCGCAGGATCAGTTCCTTGTTGCGCTCGCGAATGGTGCTCATGGTCGGGGATCTTCCTCGTGTCTGGCCACCTCTAAGGTGACCGGCCATGGTAGCACCGCCTCTGACGAGCGCTCAAGGCAGCGACTTTCGGCTAGACTCCGGCCCATTCATTCAACGGGAAGCGACAAACATGGCAGGCAGCAGTCTACTGGTACTGATCGACGACATCGCCACGGTACTCGACGACGTCTCGCTGATGACCAAAATGGCGGCGAAAAAGACCGCAGGCGTGCTCGGCGACGACCTGGCGCTCAATGCCCAGCAGGTCAGCGGCGTGCGCGCGGAGCGCGAGATCCCGGTGGTCTGGGCGGTGGCCAAGGGCTCGTTCATCAACAAGGCGATCCTGGTACCGGCAGCGCTGCTGATCAGCGCGTTCATCCCCTGGGCGGTGACGCCGTTGTTGATGATCGGCGGTGCCTACCTGTGCTTCGAGGGCTTCGAGAAGCTGGCGCACAAGTTCTTGCACAGCAAGCAAGAGGAGGCGGCGGAGCACAGCGTGCGGGCCGAGGCCCTGGCCGATCCGAATGTCGACCTGGTGGCCTTTGAGAAGACCAAGATCAAGGGCGCGGTGCGCACCGACTTCATCCTGTCGGCAGAGATCATCGCCATTACCCTGGGCACGGTGGCGGATGCGCCGCTGAGCCAGCAGATCATCGTCCTGTCGGGGATCGCCATCATCATGACTGTCGGCGTTTATGGCCTGGTGGGGGGCATCGTCAAGCTCGATGACCTGGGGTTGTGGATGGCCCAGAAGGCTTCGAAAGTTGCCCAGGCGGTAGGTAACGGTATTCTGCGCGCTGCGCCGTACATGATGAAAAGCCTGTCGGTGATCGGCACCGCGGCGATGTTTCTGGTTGGTGGCGGGATTCTGGTGCACGGGATCGAGCCGTTGCATCACGCCATCGAGGCATTCAGCGCAGGGCGGGGCGGGGCGCTGACCGGGGCGTTGCTCAATGGTGGCGTGGGGATTGTCGCGGGTGCCGTGGTGTTGGCAGTCGTGGCGGTGGCTGGGAAGCTGTGGCGGGCTGTAAAGCCTGCAACCTGATGTGAATGGCCGGGGCGAGGCCCCGGATCGCCGGCAAGCCGGCTCCCACATGTACCTCGCATTGCGCAATAGCTGTGGGAGCCGGCTTGCCGGCGATGGGCCGCAAAGCGGCCCCAAAAGATCAGAAGTGAACCTTGACCAGGAAACTTGCAGTGTTCTGGTCGGTGGTGAACGCATCGGAATCCTTGATCCCGTACTTGTTCTTCCAGTAGTCGTACTCGAAACCGACGTACAGCTGCTTCTCGCCCAGGTGCAACGCCTTGCCCAGGTCATATTTGACCTGCGGGTTGAAGTGCAGGTTGGCGTGGTATTCACCACGGCTGTTCTCGTCGTTGTCGACGACCCAGTCCATGAAGCCGTCGATGAGGATATCGGACGACCCCACAGGAATGGTGTAGGACCACACCGGGGTGATCTGCCAGACGTTGTCGCCCGCGCGGCTGCCTTCGGTGGTGCGGTTGTAGAAGTTCAGCTGGAAGTAATCGAAGCCCGGGATGGCCAGGTCGAAGCCAGGGCCGATCAGGTAGGACTCGGTGTCACCCTCGCCGAACTCGTAGGTCATGGCCAGCAGCACGTCCTTGACCGGGCCGAATTCCATCTTCTGGTCGAAGATCTTGCCGAACGACAGGCGCGGGCTGAATTCGCCGTAGTAGGTGTTGTCGCCGTTGTTGAAGTCCTTCTTGCCGTTGTAGAAGATCTTGTCGACGAAGAAGAAGTTGTCGCCGTATTTCCAGCCATCGGCGTGCTCGAAGGTGACCGTCTGCTGGATCTCGGGGTTGACCTTGAAGTTCTTGCCCCAGAGGTAGGTCAGGCTGTTGTTCTGCCACTGCAGCAGGTCGCCGGCGAAGGTGGTGCCGCAGGCCAACAGGCCGCCCGCGAGAATCAGGCTGTTGATGGTACGCATTGCGAGAGTCGCTCCCTTGTTTTGATCTGTTGTCAGCGCTCGTGAAGGCGCTGTTCTTGTCTTTTGAGTCAGCTTTTTTCGATAGGCCACAGCTGTTTGGCAAGAGTTGCGCCAACTTTTCCGGGCTGGCTACAACGGTCCTGCTCGACTCGTTCTGAACGGATGAAAATGGGTATTTCAGGCTGGCAACACGTTGGCCAACCGCCCGAATTCATTGACTGAGCGGTCAGTAAACGCAGGCAGAATCCGTCCTGCCCTGATCGAGGGGGCGCGCAGATTACTGGCTTGCGCGCCCGGCCTCAAGTGCTCCATCCTGGAGCAGGGTAGATCAAACTTGTGCGATCGGTCAGATTTTTAGAAATGCACCTTGATCAGCGCACTGGCCACGCTCTGATTGCTTTCCAGGTTGCCGCGGCTGTCGATGCCGTACTTGTCCTTCCAATAGCTGTATTCAAAGCCCACGTAGAGCTGTTTGGCGCCCAGGTTCAGGGCCTTGCCCAGGTCGTACTTGACCTGCGGGTTGAAGTGCAGGTTGGCGTGGTAGGTGCCGCGACGGGTTTCGTCGTTGTCGGTCACCCAGTCCATGTAACCGTCGATCAGAATGTCGGATCTGCCCACCGGGATGGTGTACGACCAGCCGGGGGTAATCTGCCAGACGTTGTCGCCTGGGCGGCTGCCTTCGGTGTTGCGTACATAGAAATTGAGGGTGAAGTAGTTGAAGCCGGGAATGTCCAGGTCAAAGCCGGGGCCGATCAGGTAGGCCTCGTTGTCGCCTTCGCCGCTTTCGTAGGTCATGGCCAGCAGCACGTCCTTGATCGGGCCGAAGGACAGCTTCTGATCAAGGATCTTGCCGAACGACAGGCGCGGGCTGAACTCACCGTAGTAGGTAGTCACGCCTTTGTTGCGGTCCGGCTTGCCGTTGTAGAAGATCTTGTCGACGAACATGAACGTGTCGCCGTACTTCCATTTGTTGGCGTGCTCGAAGGTGATGGTCTGCTGGATGTCGGGGTTGACCTTGAAGTCTTTGCCGTACAGATAGGTCAGGCTTTCGCCATGCCACAGCAGCCATTCGCCTGCGTGGGCGGGGAGGATGGCCAGCAGGCTGCTGCCCAACAGCAGGCTTGATGCGATGCGCTTCATGTTGTGATTCCCGGACTTATTGTTTTTGTTGGCGGTTTTTTTGGCGCGCAGGCGCCCCGGGCGGCCCATTCCGGCGGGCCGACGGTGCAGCGTTTTCGGGTATGAGCAGGGGCGGCAACCTGTGCCGCCCCGTCTGGCTCAATGCTGGTGACAGGCGTCGTTGTGTGCGGCGCGGTCGGCACCACCGAGGATGTTGAACAGCACGTTCAGGACCAGTGCACTGACCGTGGCCATGGCGATGCCGCTGTGGGTGATGGGTTCCATCCACTGCGGCATCTGCGCGAAGAACTCCGGCCGGACCACGGGGATCAGGCCAAAGCCGACGCTGACCGCAACCAGCAGCTGGTTGCGACGGTCGCCAATGTCGGCTTCCTGGAGAATCTTGATCCCGGTGGCGGTGACCATGCCGAACATGGCGATGGACGCGCCGCCCAGTACCGCGGGCGGGATCGAGGCGATCAGGAAGGCCGCCTTGGGCAGCAGGCTGAGCAGGATCAGCAGCGCGCCGGCCACGATGGTGACGAAGCGGCAGCGTACCCCGGTCATCTGCACCAGGCCGATGTTCTGGGCGAAGGAGGAGTGGGTGAACGTGTTGAAGAAACCGGCGATGAACGACGCGCCGGCATCGCACAGCAGGCCCCGACGCAGCATCCCAGGTGTCACTTCACGATCAGTCACCTTGCCCAGGGCGAGGAACATGCCCGTGGACTCGACGAAGATGATCACCACCACCAGGCACATCGACAGGATCGGCGCCAGGCTGAAGGTCGGCATGCCGAAGTGCAGTGGGGTCACCACTTGCAGCCACGGTGCTTCATTCAGGCCCGACAGGTCGACCATGCCGATGGAGCCGGCCAGGATGTAGCCCAGGCCCATGCCCACCAGCACCGAGACGTTGACCCAGAAACCGCGCATGAAGCGGTTGATCAGCAGAATCACCGCCAGCACCAGGCCAGCCACCATCAGGTAGATCGGCGAGCCGAAGGCTTCTGCCTCATGCCCACCGCCGGCCCAGTTGACCGCGACCGGGAACAGCGACAGGCCGATCGAGGTGATGACGGTACCGGTGACCAGCGGTGGGAAGAAGCGCACCACCTTGGACATGAACGGCGCGATCAGCATGCCGAAGAACCCGGCAGCGATGGTCGCGCCGAAGATCCCCTGCAGGCCTACGCCGGGCATGCCGGCCATGGCCACCATGCTGCCGACGGCGGCGAAACTGGCGCCCATCATCACCGGCATGCGGATCCCTACCGGGCCGATACCGAACGACTGGATGATGGTGGCAACGCCAGCGACCAGCAGGTCGGCGTTGATCAGGAAAGCGACTTCTTCACGGGACAATCCGGCCGCCTGGCCGATGATCAAAGGCACGGCAATCGCACCTCCGTACATCAGCAGAACGTGTTGCAGGCCTACCAGGATCAGTTGGAACAGGGGCAGAGGCTCTCGCGGCGGCGCAACGGGAATGTACGCCTTGCGTGACTCGGACATGCAGCACCTCGAGTTTTGTTTTTATTCTCGGATCCAAGCGCCAGGCTCATGCCTGGTCGCTCGATGCTTGCTTGTTGCGTGTTTCTTCAAACCTTGGGCCGGCAGAGCCGGCCCATTCGCGGCGCAAGGCCGCTCCCACAGGGGCGCGCGGACGCCCCGGCAGGAGAGGTGTATCAGTTGACCTGCGCGCCTTTGGCGATCCAGTCACCGACCAGCTTGCGCTCTTCGGCGGTCATCTGGGTGATGTTGCCCAGCGGCATGATCTGGCTGGCGACCGCTTGCGCTTGAATGCGCGCGGCCTGGGCCTGGATCTGCTGCGGGGTGTCGAACATCACGCCGGCAGGGGCGGCGCTGAACAGTGGGCTGGTCGGCTTCTGCGAGTGGCACACGGTGCAGCGTTCCTGGATGACGGTATGGATCTTGTCGAAGGCGCCGCCGCCTGCTTGCGCAGTGGCCTGGGCCGGTGCTTGTGCCGGTGCGGCAGGCGCTTCGGCGGCCTTGGCGGCGTCTTCGGCACGCTGCTCGGCAGCGGTCTTGCCACCCACTGCGGTTGCCGGCAGCGGTTGGTACTCGACCTTCGCCGCAGCCTGCTCAGGCGCAACAGCCATCGGCTTGGGGCCGGTGACATAAGCCAGGCAGATCATTGCCAGAGCGCCGACAGGCAAGGTCCAGGCGTACTTGTTGCTGTCGTGGCGGGTGTTGAAGTAGTGGCGGATCAGAACCGCGGCTACAGCGATACCGGCCAGGATCAGCCAGTTGTACTGGCTACCGTAGGTGCTCGGGAAGTGGTTGCTGATCATGATGAACAGCACCGGCAGGGTGAAGTAGTTGTTGTGACGCGAGCGCAGCAGGCCTTTGGCCGGCAGTACCGGGTCGGGCGTCTGGTTGTTCTCGATCGCCGCCACCAGCTGGCGCTGGGCCGGCATGATGATGCGGAACACGTTACCGACCATGATGGTGCCGATGATCGCGCCAGTGTGCAGGTACGCACCACGGCCGCTGAACACCAGGCTGAAGCCCCAGCAGGCGGCGATGATCAGCACGAACAGTACACCGCCGAGCAGCGCTGGCTTCTTGCCCAGGGGCGAGTCGCACAGGAAGTCGTAGATGAACCAGCCGGCAATCAGCGAGCCGATACCGATGGCCACGCCTTCGGCACCGCTCAGGGTGCTGCCAGGTGCCAGCAGGTACAGGGCCGGGTTCCAGTAGAACACCACGCACAGCAGGGCGATACCGGACATCCAGGTGAAGTAGGCTTCCCATTTGAACCAGTGCAGGTTCTCGGGCATTTTCGGGGGTGCGAGTTTGTATTTCTCCAGGTGGTAGATACCACCGCCGTGAATTGCCCAGAGATCACCCGACAACCCATCGCGCGGGTTGCTTCGGTTCAGGTGGTTCTCCAGCCAGACGAAGTAGAACGATGCACCGATCCAGGCGACACCGGTGATCATGTGAACCCAGCGAATGCTCAGGTTCAGCCATTCGTGAAGGTGTGCTTCCACAGTATGTACCTCTGCCAGTCACCGTTAGATGACTGACCTTTTCTTATTGGTGGGGATTGAGGATCAGCATCTGTTCCTCGGTGAAGTAATGCTCATCGCAGTTGTTGCCAGAACCACTGCGATCAACCACCAGGAAATCATCCCGCTTTTCGATCGTAAGCACCGGGTGGTGCCATACGCCGCGATGGTAATTGACGCCCTGCCTGCCATTACTACGGAAGGCACGGACCAAGCCTGATACAGGTGCATCGCCAACTGGCGCGACCACGATCAGAAAGGGGTTGCCGAGCAGCGGGATGAAAGCTTGGCTGCCCAGCGGATGGCGTTCCAGCATGCGTACGGTCAGCGGCATGTCCTGCGCGTCGGCGCGGAAGATGCTGATGATCGCCTTGTCCTCAGGCTCGGCGGTCTCGACCGCGGCGAGCTTGTGGAAGCGCATGGTCGAGCCGTTGTTGATCATGAAGTGGTCGCTGCCGTCGGTTTCGATCACGTCTCCGAATTGGGCGAAGGCTTCTTTGGTCAGGGGCTCGATCATCAGGGTGCGCATGCGGGTCTCTCTTATATGTTCGTTGTACTGAAAAAGGTTCGGCTGTTGCTTACAGCTGCAGCAGACGGAACAGGGCGATCAGGTTGATCTGCGCCAGGGCTTCCTTGAATTCGGCATCGGTGTCGTTGTGGATGCGTTTTTCGAAGGCGGCGAGGATCTGGTGCCGGTTGCTGCCCTTGACCGCCATGATGAACGGGAACTGGAACTTGGCCTTGTAGGCGTCGTTCAGTTCGGTGAACCGGGCAAACTCTTCGGTGGTGCACTGGTGGATGCCGGCGCCGGCCTGCTCGTTGGTGCTCGATTCGGTCAGCTCGCCCTGGATGGCGGCCTTGCCGGCCAGGTCCGGGTGAGCATTGATCAGTGCCAGCTGGTCTGCGTGGTTGGCGCTGAGCAGGATGTCGCTCATGCGCTGGTGCAGCGCCTCGATCTCGTCCAGTTCACCCAGCTGGCCCAGGTCATAGGCTTTTTCGGCGACCCACGGCGAGTGCTCGTAGATGTCGGCGAAGGCCTTGACGAAGGCGTCACGGTCCAGGGCGGATGGCTTGAGGGTCTTGAAGGCGGTCATCAGGCGTTCTCTTTCTTGTACGGGTGGGTGGTGTGCCAGTGGCGGGCGATGTCCACGCGACGGGCGAACCAGACCTGGTCGTGGCTCTTGGCGTAATCGACGAAGCGCTTGAGGGCGGCCAGGCGGGCCGGGCGGCCGACCAGGCGGCAGTGCAGGCCGATGGAGAGCATTTTCGGTGCCTCGGCACCTTCGGCGTAGAGCACGTCGAAGGCGTCCTTGAGGTACTGGAAGAACTGCTCGCCGCAGTTGAAGCCCTGGACCTGGGTGAAGCGCATGTCGTTGGTGTCCAGGGTGTAGGGGATCACCAGGTGCGGCTTGCCGGTCGGGTTGTTGGGGTCCCAGTACGGCAGGTCGTCGTCGTAGGTGTCGCTGTCATACAGGAAGTTGCCTTCCTCCATCACCAGGCGGCGGGTGTTCGGGCCGGTGCGGCCGGTGTACCAGCCCAGCGGGCGTTCGCCGGTCAGTTCGGTGAGGATGCGGATGGCTTCGAGCATGTGCTCGCGCTCCTGGGCCTCGTCCATGTTCTGGTAGTCGATCCAGCGGTAGCCGTGGCTGCAGATCTCGTGGCCGGCTTCGACCATGGCGCGGATCACGTCGGGGTGGCGCTGGGCGGCCATGGCCACGGCGAACACGGTCAGCGGTACGCCGCTGTCCTTGAACAGCTTGAGCAGGCGCCATACACCGGCGCGGCTGCCGTATTCGTAGAGCGATTCCATGCTCATGTTGCGCTGGCCCTGCAGTGGCTGGGCAGCGACCATCTCGGACAGGAAGGCTTCGGACTCTTTGTCACCGTGCAGGATGTTGCGTTCGCCGCCTTCTTCGTAGTTGAGGACGAAAGACAGCGCGATGCGAGCGTTGCCCGGCCATTGCGGGTGAGGAGGGTTGTTGCCGTAACCGATCAGGTCGCGAGGGTAGTCAGCGCTCACTGCAGTCTTCCTTCTTGTGTGTTAGTGCGGGGTGGGCGGGCCGCGTCGGTATGTCGCACCACCGGATGGGCTGATTGTATACAACTTCTGAAATCTTTTGTAAGCCTGTTTTTCCGCATTTCTTCCCTTTTGTCGCCTGAGAATGGATTGCAAGAAACCTGCCCAGTTGGTCAGTAAATGCCATGGGGGTCTGCGCAGGCCTTGAATTTGCGACAGAAAGCAGTGCGCGCAAGGCTGCGACGGATGGGCTCAAAAAATTGTGTACAATCTGCGGCTTAAATGTCTTAATAACGCCATTCCCGCCCATCGCAGGCCCTTTGCCGTGGTGATGGCTGTGTATTTTTTGCCCACAGATTGAACAAGAGGCGACAAGCAATGGGACGTTTGACCACACACGTACTGGATGCCGCTCACGGCTGCCCGGGCAGCTCGATCAAGGTCGAGCTGTATCGCGTCGTAGGCCAGCAGCTGGAGCTGGTGAACACCGCCCTGACCAACAGCGATGGCCGCGTCGACGCCCCGCTGCTGCAGGGTGACGACTACCGTACTGGCGTCTACCAGCTGCAGTTCAGCGCTGGTGCTTATTACCGTGCTCGCGGCGTACAGCTGCCGGACACGGCGTTTCTGGATGTTGTCGTGCTGCGCTTTGGCATCGACGAGCAGCAGGAGCACTACCACGTGCCGCTGCTGATCTCGCCGTACAGCTATTCGACCTATCGCGGGAGCTAGTTGGTCGCTAGAAGAATCTTCGTAGGTCCTTGGCCCGCTCTCACACTGGCGGGCTTTTTTTCGTCTGCTGTTTTTGGATTGACTGGGCTGGCCCTATCGCCGGCAAGCCGGCGATAGGGCCGGTGCAGGCGGCACAAACAAAGAAAGGGCGCCGAAGCGCCCTTGTTTGCTACAGGCCAGGTCAGAGGAACACGAACTTGGCAATGAAGATCGCGCACAGCACCCACAGGCTGGCCGAGATCTCTTTGTACTTGCCGGTACCTGCTTTCAGTGCCACATAACTGATGAAGCCCAGGGCAATACCGTCCGCCACCGAGAAGGTCAGTGGCATCATGATCACCGTGACGATCGCCGGAATGCTGTCGGTAGCTTCGTCCCAGTGGATGTGCGCCATGCTGCCCATCATCAGCATCGCCACGTAGATCAGCGCGCCGGCTGTTGCATAGGCCGGAATCATCCCCGCCAGCGGTGCGAAGAACATCGCAGCGATGAACAGAATGCCGACAACCACCGCCGTCAGCCCGGTGCGGCCACCGGCGGCTACGCCCGCAGCGCTCTCCACATAGCTGGTAACCGGCGGCACGCCGACCACCGCACCAAACACGCTGGAAGCACTGTCGGCCTTCAGCGCTCTCGATAGGTTCTCGATACGCCCGTCAGCCGCCACCAGGTTGGCCCGTTGCGCTACGCCCATCAGGGTGCCAGCGGTATCGAACATGTGCACGAAGAGGAACGCCAGCACCACGCTGATCATGCTGACGTTGAACACGCCCGCCACATCCATGGCCATCCAGGTCGGTGCCAGGCTCGGCGGCATCGACATCACCCCGCCGAACTTGACCAGGCCCAGGCCCCAGCCAGCCAGGGTCACGCCGATGATGCTGATCAGGATCGCGCCGAACACGCGCTTGTAGCTGAGGATGGCGATCAGCAGGAAGCAGATTGCCGCCAGCAGAGGGCCTGGCTCATGCAGCGAGCCCAGCTTGATCAGGGTGGCCGGGCTGTCGACGATGATGCCCGCAGTTTTAAGGCCGATCAGTCCGAGAAACAATCCGACGCCGGCGCCCATGGCGTGCCGAAGGCTCACCGGGATGCTGTTGAGCAGCCACTCGCGGACCTTGGACAAGGTCAGGAACATGAACAGCACACCCGAGACGAACACCGCCCCCAGCGCGGTTTCCCAGTTGTAGCCCATGGTGCCGACCACGGTGTAGGTGAAGAAGGCGTTAAGCCCCATGCCCGGTGCCAGGCCCACTGGCCAGTTGGCGTACAGGCCCATCAACAGGCAGCCGAGGGCGGCGGCGATGCAGGTGGCGACGAACGCCGCACCGTGGTCGATGCCGGCGTCGGCCATGATGTTGGGGTTGACGAAGATGATGTAGGCCATGGTGATGAACGTGGTCACCCCGGCGATCATCTCGGTTCTGACAGTGCTGCCGTGTTGCTTGAGTTTGAAAATCCGTTCCAGCCAACTCGTTTCGAGCGGTGGAGCGAGATCCAGCGTAGGTGCGTCGGATTTGCGGCTTTCCACAGCGAGTACTCCTCAAGTCTTTCTTGTTGTTCTTGGAGCCAGTGACCTGCGCAATGCACTTGGTGGCTCCGCGAGGGGATGGCAGACGTCTGACCGTTTTGTTGACTCGCGGGTCAAGATGTCGCCCGATGGATTATGCTTTTGTGTACAAAGAATGCAAATAATGTTTTATATTTTGTGCGCACAATCCGCCGTGCAACGGCTATATAGGTAAAAGCCTACCTGCAGAAACGGCTCAGCCTGTGTACAATGGCGCCATACTTTCCTTCGTGCTTCGAGAGCTCATGAACGAACAGCTGCAACCTCTGAAGAAACCTGCACGTGTCGGCAAGGCTGGCCGCAGTGGTACCCAGGACGACATCGTCTACGCGCATATCTTCGAGGCGATCCTCGAACAACGACTGGCGCCGGGCACCAAGTTGAGCGAGGAAGCGCTGGGCGAGATCTTTGGCGTAAGCCGCACCATCATCCGCCGCGCACTGTCGCGCCTGGCCCATGAAAGCGTGGTGCTGCTGCGGCCCAACCGCGGCGCGGTGGTGGCCAGCCCAACGGTGGAAGAGGCGCGCCAGGTGTTCTTCTCGCGGCGCATGGTCGAGCGGGCGATCACCGAACTGGCCGTGCAGCATGCCACCCTGGAGCAGCTCAACGAGCTGCGGCAGATGGTGCGCGAAGAACGCGACAGCTTCTCCCGTGGCGATCGCGGCGCTGGCATCCGTCTTTCCGGTGAATTTCACCTCAAGCTGGCCGAGGCGGCCGGTAATGCCCCGCTGGTCAGCTTCCAGCGCAGCCTGGTGTCGCAGACGTCATTGATCATCGCCCAGTACGAAAGCGGCAACCGTTCGCACTGCTCCTACGACGAGCACATGCAACTGATCGATGCCATCGAGGCGCGTGACGCCGAGCAGGCGGTAAGCCTGATGATGCATCACATGGACCATATCGACAGCAAGCTGAACCTGGACGAGGAAAGCGCCTCGGACGACTTGCATGCGGTGTTTTCCCACCTGCTGAAGAAACCCAAGGCGTCCGCCAAGGGTTGATCGTTTGCCTGCATGACCCCCATCGCCGGCAAGCCGGCTCCCACAGGGATAGCGCCTTCGCGGTCTCTGTGGGAGCCGGCTTGCCGTGGCGACGAACCGCGGCGATGGGGCGCGAAGCGGCCCTTGCGTTTACTGGCCTTTCGCCAAATCCCTGATAAATTTGCTACTTGCAAACCCCTTTCAAAGTAGTTGGGCTTGCGCATTACCTGCGTTCAACTACTGAGGAAAGGTCAATGACGACGTCTTTGGGTGTGCGTATGGGTGCCGAGCTGGTCGGTACCTTCTGGTTGGTCCTGGGCGGATGTGGCAGTGCGGTACTGGCTGCAAGCACCCCCCTCGGCATCGGCGTGCTGGGGGTCGCCTTCGCGTTCGGCCTGACAGTCCTGACGATGGCATTCGCCATCGGCCACATTTCCGGTTGCCACCTCAACCCTGCCGTGTCGTTCGGCCTGGTGGTGGGTGGGCGCTTTCCGGCCAAAGAGTTGCTGCCCTACGTGATCGCCCAGGTGATCGGGGCCATCCTGGCTGCCGCGGTGATCTACTTCATCGCCAGCGGCAAGGCCGGTTTCGAGCTGTCGTCGGGCCTGGCCTCCAACGGCTATGCCGAGCATTCGCCGGGTGGCTACTCGCTGGCGGCGGGGTTCGTCAGTGAGGTGGTGATGACCGCCATGTTCCTGGTGATCATCATGGGCGCCACCGATTCGCGCGCACCGGCAGGCTTCGCCCCCATCGCCATCGGCCTGGCCCTGACCTTGATTCACCTGATCTCGATCCCGGTGACCAACACGTCGGTCAACCCCGCACGTAGTACGGGGCCGGCGCTGTTCGTCGGTGGCTGGGCCCTGCAGCAGCTGTGGCTGTTCTGGTTGGCCCCCCTGATCGGCGCGGCAATCGGCGGCGCGCTGTACAAGGGCCTTGCCCGGGAGCCGTAGTATCGCTGTACCACTTGTCAGGCCTGTAACGCTCTAGCGTCGGGGCTCCCATTACAGGAGCCCCCGACCATGGATTCATTGGACCTTTTGTTGGAAACCTTGCCGGTTACCGCCGAGCACGATGCCCCCGGCGCGTCAGATAGCGCACAGGCAATCAACTTGCGCCTGCTGACATGGCTGGCCTATGCGCCACAGCCGGTAGTTTGGCTGAACCAGCTGGCCACTGCCCTCGCATTCGCTCGGAAAGACACCGACGACTGGCATAAGGCATTGCCCGGTGAATGCTCGGCAGATGCCCGGGTGATCGCCAACGACCTGGCCAACTGGCGTGCAGCGACTGATGCGCTACTGGCCTCGCAAGCCCGCGAACATGAGGACTTGCTGGCGCTAGGGAGCCTGCCGCCGGGCTACCCCATGCGAATCGCCGCACAGCATCAGGCCCTGCACCGCCAGCGTCTGCTCGCGCGTTTCGGCCAGGATGCTCCATCCATGGCCACCCTGCAGGCTTGGCGAGTCGCCCAGGCGCAGCGCCAGGCCGCCTGGCGCGGGGTCAACGCGATCGCGCTGCAGCCCGGTGCCCGTTGGAGCGCACAGCTTCAGCCGTTGTGTACCCATATCCTGAACGGCATGCGCGCCGAGGGCATCCTGCAGGTCGAGGAAGGTCAGCTTGCGCAGCAAGCCTGCCAACGACTGCTTCAGCCCGAAGCGGCGGACCAGGTCACCTGGCTGGCCGTGCACCTCGGTGAACAGGCGTTGCCCGGCGTCTGGATCATGGTGGAGCAGGCTGCCTGGGCGTCAGGCCGGCGTGACGCGCCGATGTTGCTCTGGGTGCATGGTGAAGGCGGAGGCATGACCTGCCTGAATGATCGCCAGGCGTTGCTGGAGCGCTTGCTGTTCACGTTGGGCAGTGGCGCACTGGCTGCGACGGCCATGCTTGCGGACGAGCCACTCGAGGCCGGCTTCAAGGTCGTCACCGAAGGGTTGAACGGCTTGGTCGGGACCTTGGTACAGCGCTGGCAGGAATACCTCGACAGCGAATCGGCAGACGTGCAGGAGTCTCGCTTGCTATTGGCCCGCGCCGCACTGGCGATGCCCGCCGATACCTGCCGCCAGGCAGCCCTTGTGCAAGTCGAGCGGGAGTGGCAGGCCGATGCGCTGCTTGAGCAGGTGCCGCAGTGGGTCTTGTCGCGCAGTGACGACGAACGAGAGGCTTACGCCCGGCAGTTGCTTGAGTATCACGCCAGTGCCTTGGCATTGGAAACCTGGCTGGACCTGCAGGCGCCAACGTTCTCTGGCTGGGCCGGGGCGTTGCTCAAGGCGCGTATACAGCAAGATCTGGGCATCGAGCTTGCCGTTGACGAGATCGTGTTGTGGCGCCCTGATCCTTCGATGGATTTCAAACTCCCTTATGTCCCCAGCACCCTTGCCGAGATCGCCAGCGAAGGGTTCGACCTCGACAGTGAAGATGAGTGCAAGCGCCTGGACATGGCCCGCTGGCATGTCGAGGGGGTCGACCCAGACTACCTGTCGCGAGTGCTGGTCGAGCTCGATCCCCTCGGCCGGTACGCGGAAAAACTGCGCAAGGTGTTCGATCCGGCCATCGCAGCGGACCCACACCGTTTGCGCCACCCCTACCGCCTGCAACTGCAGCTGTTGGCCACCAGTGAGCGCTGGCGGCGCAACCTGAGCGAAGAGGGCGCGCGGCTGCTGCGCCTTGCAGCCGAGGCGCAAACCCGTGAGCAGTTACAGGATGCGGGGGTAACGTTGCACTGGCTGGTGATAACCGCCGTTGAAGAGCTGGGCGATTCGATCGGCGGTGCTGCTGCATTGGTCAATGCGGCGGGGTACACACTGATCTATCTCCCGGGTGCCCCTTCCTCCTATCAGTTGATCGAACGTGACAGTCTGAAACAGGCCCTTGAATCCCTGGCCTCTGCCGTCGGTTCCAGCGCGGACATGGCCGAGTACGTCGCCCAGCGTTGCGGCAATGATCCACAGGGGCTGCTTGCTTACCTGAACCAGGCTGCATTACGGCGCTACGACGGTTACCTGAGCAGCCAACCTGTGCTGAGCCAGACGCTGGTCGATATGCAGCTGGCTGACCGCTGCTACGTGCTGATCGCCACTGCCCGCGCAATAGGGCGCAGCCAGGCCAGCATCGACAAGGACAATAACTGGCAGGACCACGTGCGCCATGTCGGTTACCTGAAGGCCGCACTGGGCGTGATCCCGGGGGTCGGTACCTGGTACAGCGCGATGCAGATTCATGACGGCGCCATGCAGATCGCCGATGCCTGGCGCAGCGGTGGCACTTCCGGGTTGCTGAGCGGCACCTTGAGCATCGCCCTGGGCGTGGTCGACATCCTGCTCACGGCCCTGCCGGTTGGTGCCGGGGTTTCCGCGCTGCGCCGGGTGGTACGCAATGTGGTCAGGCAACGCATTGCCCGCCAGCCGTTCGCTGGCTACGCCGCCGGTCAGCCGCTGACGGGCGCCGAAGCGATGACCGGTGTCGACCTGAACACCTGGCGCCTGAATGGCAAGCAGTATATCTGGCAGGACGGGCTGGCCTACGAGGTCTACCGGCGCAGTGATGAGGCGACCCTGCGCCTGCGTGCCACTGCCACTCGTAGCTACGAGGCGCCCGTGCGCCAGGATGGCGCGCGCTGGGTCATCCATGCCGACGTCGGCCTGCGCGGTGGCGGTGGCAAGTTGAGCGAGGCAGAACAACTGCTGGCCACGTGGGGGCCGAGCAGTACCGAGGGACCGCTGGCGGGCACCAACCGGGTTCAGGCCTTGACCCGGGGTAGGCAGATTCTGGGGCGCTACAGCTTCACAAATGCGAACCAGGAGCTGGAGTTCACCCATTCCCTCCTGCAGGATGGCGCTCCGCCAGCATGGGCACGGCAGTACCTGCGCGAGGGCAGTGGTTCAACCAGTGCGACCCTGCCGAGCAATGATTGGCAGGCGGTACGCTGGACCATCAACCCAGGCGACGAGGTCGTCGACATGCGGGGCGGCCTGGTTAGCGTGACCTTTGCCCGCGCCGTAGCGCGGCAGCCGGGCGTGCGCTTGCAGGGCCACTATTACCCCGTGCTGCCCAGCGATTTCATTGGCGACACCGTCTATGTCTGGCCAAGAGGGAGGATACCGGACAACCTCCGCCAGCTGGATGAATTGATCGAGCAAGGCAACGGCCCGGTTCGCATCAGCCTGGGCGCTAACGCTGTCGAGGCGCCCACGGTGCTGGGCGGTTTTGCACAAACCTTTGAGCAGCGACTGGCCACACGCTTTTCATCGATGGGTGAAGGCAGCCGCCTGGCGCTGGGCGAGGCGCTCTATCGCGGCGCCGATGGCAGTGCCGCCGGGTTGACCCAGGCGCGCCTGCGGCGATTGCTGGAGCGGATTGACGATCCGAACCTGGAACCCTTGCACGAAATGTCGGTTACCACCCTGCACAAGGCCACTGCGCAGATGCGGTTGAGCTTCGGCGGCAAGTATCCGCAGCTGTCATCGCGTCTGGGTGGCACGCCGTTCGATCAACTGGTCTGGAACCTGGACGCGGCCGAACACGCGGCCTTGCGCCAGTTTGTCGACTCATTGCACGCTGGGCCGGTAGGTATGGTGCTGCACAAGATACTCACGGCCCGTGGCTATAACGTCCTGCACATCAGCGGTGTAGCCGAACGGCATCTGCTGTTGTTCACCCGGTCGGGCCAGCGCCACGTCTACATACTGTTGCAGCATCGTTCGTTGGGCCAGTTTTCGCTTCAGGGCAGCAACGGCCTGGTACTGCTCAGCGATACCTGGCTGGATGAACTGATCGCCACCGCTCGCGACCTGAAAATGGCGGCGGCACTGCGTTCGGCGCGCCAGCAGGGGGTGTTGCACCCGTTGCTGGGTGGGTTGTTGCTGGAGGGGCCGGATCGCACGGCGTTGGTGTGGCAGCGCGTGACAATGGCCGCGACGGCAGAGGCGCAACTGCCGATGCTGCGCAACTGGCGTCACCAGCTGCGGCCACTGGCGGCAACCGACCGGGAGCTGGTGCAGGGTTCTGGTCTCTATGGCGCCCAGGGCCAGGCCAGCGTACTCGGCGTAACGGTCGAGGGGCGCTTGCTGCCGGTATTTGCCACGGGGTCCGACAGCCGCATCCTGCTCAGCCGTTCGGCCGAACTATCGACCCCGCTGGGTTTCGATGACCTGGAGCGCTGCGTGCGCGAGCGCTTTGGCGAGCAGCCATGGATGATCATCAGCGGCCGAGGTGGCTGGTCGGTTCGCCGGCCACTGTTCCCGATGCCGCTGAGTCTTCAAGTCCGTCGCGCCCGTTCGGGACTTACCCGGCAGAGTGCGCTGAACGCGGCGCGTCATCTATTCGAACGCGCCCAAGGCAGTGATCATGCACGTCTGCTGATGCTGGAGCAGGTCACGGCCAGTTGGGTGCACGGCACCATCGCCGTGGATGAGCTGGCCGACCCCTTGCTGTTGCTTGCGGCGCAACGGCCAACGGGGTTGGCGGGAGGAGGGGCCTGGCGCCTGGCACTCCCGCTGGACAGCGACAGCGCCACGCCGATGGTCTATTACCTGAGGGCTTCTGGCGGCCATAGCCAGACCTTGCTGGCGATGGTCAGCGGCTCGCCCAGGCGCCAGCATGCGTTGAGTGTGATCGACGTGCTGCTCACGCGCTATGGCCTGACCTTGCAGCATCGAGCGGGACATATCGCCCAGTACCATCAGCTGGCGAGCAACCGGGTGTACCTGGTGGTGATGGGGGTTAGCGAGCAGGCTTCGGTGGAATTCGCCCTGGAGCAGGGGCGCGCAGTGTTGTCCCAAGGCTGGATGGAGCATTGGCGGCGGGCACTGCCCAATGCTGCGCTGCAGAGCCTGCAGCAGGCCGAGGGTGGGGGGCGCCTGGTGCGTCTGGCGGCGGTCTTGCGTCTGGAGGAGGGGCCGCACGTCGGCCAGATCGCCTTGCAGCGCCTGGCCGACTTCTGAGACCTCAGCGCTGGTGCACGCAGCGCCCTGCGGCGTAGGTTTCGCGCACGGTGCGGTCGTCGCCCAGGGTAGTGAGCACGAACAGGGTCTCTTCGATGCTGCCGGACTGCTGGATACGGTAGTCCAGCAGCGGCGTGGCCTTGTAGTCGAGCACCACGAAGTCGGCATCATTGCCGGGGCGCAGGCTGCCGATGCGGTCGTCCAGGCGCAGTGCCCGGGCACCGCCGAGGGTGGCCAGGTACAGCGACTTGTAAGGGTGCAGGCGCACGTCTTGCAGCTGCATCACCTTGTACGCCTCGTTCAGGGTGTTGAGCAGCGAGAAGCTGGTGCCGGCGCCGACATCGGTGCCCAGGCCCACGTTGACCTTGAACTTCTCCGCTTGCGGCAGGTTGAACAGGCCGCTGCCCAGGAACAGGTTGGAGGTCGGGCAGAAGGCGATGGCCGAACCGGTTTCCGACAGGCGCTGACACTCTTCGTCGCACAGGTGCACGCCATGGGCGAACACCGAGCGCTCGCCGAGCAGCTCGAAGTGGTCGTAGACGTCCAGGTAGCCCTTCTGCTCGGGGAACAGCGACTTGACCCAGTCGATTTCCTTGAGGTTCTCGGACAGGTGGGTATGCAGGTACACGCCTGGATGTTCTTTCAGCAACTGACCGGCAACGGACAGCTGTTCGGGGGTGCTGGTCGGCGCGAAGCGTGGGGTCACCGCATAGTGCAGGCGGCCCTTGCCATGCCAGCGCTCGATCAATGCCTTGCTCTGGGTGTAGCTGGTTTCGGCAGTGTCGGTCAGGTAGTCCGGGGCATTGCGGTCCATCATCACCTTGCCGGCGATCAGGCGCAGGTCCAGCCGTTCGGCTTCTTCGAACAGGGCATTGACCGACTCGGGGTGCACGCTGCCGAACACCAGGGCGGTGGTGGTGCCGTTGCGCAGCAGCTCCTGAAGGAAGATTTTCGCCACTTTGTCGGCGTGCGCCTTGTCGGCGAACTGTTTTTCGCAAGGGAAGGTGTAAGTGTTGAGCCAGTCCAGCAACTGTTCGCCGTAGGAGCCGATCATGCCGGTCTGCGGGAAGTGGATGTGGGTGTCGATGAAGCCAGGAGTGATCAGCGCGTCCTGGTAATGCACCACTTCGATGTCGGCATCCAGGGTCGGCAGCAGCTCGCTGGCATGGCCAAGGGCGCTGATGCGGCCATCGTCGATCACCAGCAGGCCGTCCTCGTAGTATTCATGGGAGGCGTCCAGGCCCACCTCGGCCGGGTCGGCGATGCTGTGCAGGATGGCGGCACGGTAGGCTTTGCGGGTAAGGGTCATAACACACTCGTCAAAGGGCTTGGCTGCGCCGGGAAGGCGGCAGCAACTGGGCAATGGGGCCGGCGTTGACGGCAGCGTCGTGCTGGCCGAAGCAGGCGTTGTAGGTGGCAATGATTTCGCCGGCGATGGACACGGCGATCTCGATCGGCAGCTTGCCCTTGACCTCGGAAAGGCCCATTGGGCAGCGCATGCGCGCCATCACGGCGTCATCGAAGCCGCGCTCGCGCAGGCGGTGCTCGAACTTGACCCGTTTGGTCTTCGAGCCGATCAGGCCGAACCAGGTGAAATCATTGCGCTTGAGGATGGCGGCGGTCAGCTCCAGGTCGAGCTGGTGGTTGTGGGTCATGACGATGCAGTAGCAGCCGGCAGGCAGCTCGGCCACTTCGTCGACCGGTTCCTCGCTGACCACCTTGGTCACCCCGTTGGGGATGCGTTCGGGGAATTCCTGTTCACGCGAATCGATCCAGCGCACCCGGCAGGGCAGCGCGGCGAGCAAGGGTACCAGAGCACGGCCGACATGGCCCGCGCCGAATACGGCGATCTCGGCTTGCACGGCGGCCATCGGCTCGAACAGCAGCACTGTGGCGCCGCCGCAGCACTGGCCAAGGCTGGCGCCGAGGCTGAAGCGTTCCAGGTGCGGGGTCGTGCGGTGTTCTTCGAGCATCTGCCGGGCAATGTGCAGCGCCTTGTATTCCAGGTGGCCGCCGCCGATGGTGTCGTACAGGCCGGTGGCGCTGACGACCATCTTCGAGCCAGCGTTGCGCGGGGTCGAGCCGCGTTCCTCGATGATGGTCACCAGTACGCAGGCTTCGCCACGGGACTGGTGGTCGGCGAGGGCGTTGATCCATTGGTGCATGATTCAACCTCTTTAAGGATCGACGTGGTCCGTTGTAGGAGCGGCCTTGTGTCGCGAAAGGGCTGCACAGCAGCCCCAAAATGCATGTAGCACTCGAGATCCTGGGGCCGCTTTGCGACCCTTTCGCGACACAAGGCCGCTCCTACAAGGGCCCTGCGATGTCAGTGAGTCACGGTTTCCAGTTCCTGGTCGGCAGCTTGCTGTTGAGCCACCGTCTGGCGCATCTGCTCGCAGCCCCACAGCACCCGCTCCGGCGTCGCCGGCGCATCGATGTTCGGCTGCACCTTGTAGTCGGCCATGCTGGCCACGGCATCCTTGATCGCACACCAGGCGGCGATGCCGAGCATGAACGGCGGTTCGCCCACGGCCTTGGAGTGGAACACCGTGTCTTCCGGGTTCTTGCGGTTTTCCACCAGCTTCACCCGCAAATCCAGCGGCATGTCGGCCACCGCCGGGATCTTGTAGCTGGCCGGGCCGTTGGTCATCAGCTTGCCCTTGGCGTTCCACACCAGTTCTTCGGTGGTCAGCCAGCCCATGCCCTGGATGAAGCCGCCTTCCACCTGGCCGATGTCGATGGCCGGGTTCAGCGAATCACCCACGTCGTGCAGGATATCGGCGCGCAGCATCTTGTATTCGCCGGTCAGGGTGTCGACGATCACTTCGACGCAGGCGGCGCCGAAGGCGTAGTAATAGAACGGCCGGCCGCGCGCCTGGCTGCGGTCATAGAAGATCTTCGGCGTGCGATAGAAGCCCGTAGTGGACAGCGACACCTGGGCGAAGTAAGCCTGCTGCACAAGCTGTTCGAAGCTGACGATCTGGTCGCGCACGCGCACATGGCCGTTGCGGAACTCCACATCCTCCTCGGTCACCTGGTAGTGCCGCGCGGCGAACTCGGTGAGGCGCTTCTTGAGGATTTCGGCGGCATTCTGCGCCGCCTTGCCATTCAGGTCGGCGCCGCTGGAGGCCGCGGTCGGCGAGGTGTTGGGCACCTTGTCGGTGTTGGTGGCGGTGATCTGGATGCGGCTGAAATCGACCTGGAAGATCTGCGCCACCACCTGCGCCACCTTGGTGTTCAGGCCCTGGCCCATCTCGGTGCCGCCGTGGTTCAGATGAATACTGCCGTCGGTGTAGATGTGGATCAGCGCACCGGCCTGGTTGAGGAAGGTGGCGGTGAACGAGATGCCGAACTTCACCGGGGTCAGTGCCAGGCCTTTCTTGAGGATCGGACTGTTGGCATTGAAGCGGCGGATCGACTCGCGGCGCTCGGCGTAGTCGCTGCTGGCCTCAAGCTCTGCGGTCATCTCTTCGAGCATGTTGTGCTCGACGGTCTGGTAGTAGTGGGTGACGTTGCGCTCGGTCTTGCCGTAGTAGTTGGCCTTGCGCACCGCCAGCGGGTCGCGGCCCAGGTGGCGGGCGATGTGGTCCATCACCTGCTCGATGGCGACCATGCCCTGCGGGCCGCCAAAGCCGCGGTAGGCGGTGTTGGAGGCGGTGTTGGTCTTGCAGCGGTGGCCATGCACGGTGGCATCGCCCAGGTAATAGGCGTTGTCGGAGTGGAACATGGCGCGGTCGACGATCGAGCCGGACAGGTCCGGCGAGTAACCGCAGTTGCCGGCCAGGTCGAAGTTGATGCCGTGCAGGCGGCCGTTGTCATCGAAGCCCACGTCGTATTCGACGTAGAACGGGTGGCGCTTGCCGGTCATCATCATGTCTTCGACACGTGGCAGGCGCATCTTGGTCGGCTGGCCGGTCAGGCGTGCGATCACCGCGCACAGGCAGGCGGGGCTGGCGGCCTGGGTTTCCTTGCCGCCGAAGCCACCGCCCATGCGGCGCATGTCGAGCACCACCTTGTTCATCGGCACGTCGAGGACTTCGGCGACCAGCTTCTGCACTTCGGTGGGGTTTTGCGTGGAGCAGAAGACAATCATGCCGCCGTCTTCGGTCGGCATCACCGACGAAATCTGCGTTTCCAGGTAGAAGTGCTCCTGGCCGCCGATGTGCAAGGTACCCTGCAGACGGTGCGGGGCGCCGGCCAGGGCCGTGGCCGAATCGCCGCGCTGGTGGGTGTGGCTGTCGAGCACGAAATGCTTCTTGCGAAACGCCTCGACCACGTCCAACACCGGTTCCAGGTCCTCGTACTCGACGATCGCGGCCATGGCCGCGCGGCGGGCAGTGTCGAGGTCGCGGGCAGCGACGGCGAGCACCGGCTGGCCGAAGAACTCGACCTTGTCGATGGCCAGCAGCGGGTCGCCGGCGACCACCGGGCCGATGTCCTTGAGGCCAGGGATGTCTTCGTGGGTGATGGCGATGCGCACTCCTTCGAAGGCATAGCAGGGTGTGGTGTCGATGCGCAGGATGCGGGCATGGGCACGGTCGGCGGTGCGCGCATAGACGTGCAGCTGATTGGGGAATTCCAGGCGGTCGTCGATGTACACCGCTTCGCCGGCCACGTGCTTGTCGGCGCTGTCGTGCTTGACGCTGCGGCCGACCCCGGTGGTCAGGTCCTGGCTGAACAGTTCGGCCATCTCGGCCTGGCTCTTGACGGCGTGATGGTTAGACATAGTCGGTCACCCGGGTTTCGATGTACGGCGTTTGCAGTTCGATGAAGTACTTGCGCAGCAGGTTCTGCGCGGTCAGCAGGCGGTATTCCTTGCTGGCGCGGAAGTCGCTGAGTGGGGTGAAGTCTTCGGCCAGGGCCTGGCAGGCGCGTTCGATGCTGGCCTGGTTCCAGGGCTTGCCGCGCAGGGCCGCCTCGCAGGCGCGGGCGCGCTTGGGAATCGCGGCCATGCCACCGAAGGCAATCCGTACACCGCTGACCACGCCGTCTTCGATGCTCAGGTTGAAGGCGCCGCACACCGCCGAGATATCGTCGTCCAGGCGCTTGGACACTTTATAGGCGCGGAAGGCCCAGTCGCTGCTGGCACGTGGCACGATGATCTTCTCGATGAACTCACTGTCCTGGCGGGCAGTGATGCGGTAGTCGATGAAGTAGTCTTCCAGCGCCATGCTGCGCTGGCGCTCGCCCTGGCGCAGGACGATCTGCGCATCCAGGGCGATCAGCAGGGGTGGCGAGTCGCCGATCGGCGAGGCGTTGCCGATGTTGCCGCCGAGGGTGCCCTGGTTGCGGATCTGCAGCGAGGCGAAACGGTGCAGCAGCTCGCCGAAGTCGGGGTACTCCTCGTTGAGCGCGCCGTAGCAGTCGGTCAGCGGGGTGGCAGCGCCGATTTCCAGGTGGCTGGCGGTCTTTTCGATACGCTTGAGCTCGGCGACGTGGCCAACGTAGATCATCACGGGCAGGGTCTTGTGGAACTGGGTGACTTCCAGCGCCAGGTCGGTGCCGCCGGCCAGCAGGCGCGCCTCGGGGTGCGAGCTGTACAGGTCGGCAAGGTCGGCCACGGTCAGTGGCACCAGGCAGCGCTTGTCGCCGCTGTTGAGTTCGCCGGTCTGGGTCGGGGCGATGGCCTTGAGGCGGCTGATGGTTTGCGCCTGCTGCGCATCGAACTGGTCGCGGCAGGGTTGGCGGCAGCTCTGCTCGGCGGCATCGAGGATCGGCCGGTAGCCGGTGCAGCGGCACAGGTTGCCGGCGAGGGCCTCCTGAGCCTTGTGCAGGTCATGGCCCTGGGTGTTCTTCTGCAGGGCGAACAGCGACATGACGAAACCTGGGGTGCAGAAGCCGCATTGCGAGCCGTGGCAGTCGGCCATGGCCTGTTGCACGCTGTGCAGCTCACCTTGGTGCTTGAGCCCTTCGACGCTGATCAGTTGCTTGCCGTGCAGGGACGAGACGAACGTCAGGCACGAGTTGAGGCTGCGGTAGCGCAGGCTCTCCTGGCCTTGTTCATCCTGGGTCAGCTCACCGACCACCACGGTGCAGGCGCCGCAGTCGCCACTGGCGCAGCCCTCCTTGGTACCGGGTTTGCCCAAGTGCTCGCGCAGGTATTGCAGCACCGTCATGTTCGGGTCCAGGGCGTGCTCACTACGCAGCTCCTGGTTGACGAGAAACTGGATCACGGGGAAGGCCTCGCAATGGTTTTATTGTTGTTGAGCGGACAATAAGCAGACCTGACGAACTGGTCAATATTTTTCTGACTCTGAGGTCAGGAAAATGCACACGCCTACGCCCGACCGAACACACTGCCGATATATCAAGCATAGATCGCGCCGCGTGGCAGGCTGCCCGACGGCCCAAATAAAGCGCCGTGCCCCTCTGCGCGAGGGCTGGGCAAGTGCGCTACAATCCGCCACTTGTGTAAGTTCAATGATTTTGAAGGAAAACCATGACGTTCAAGGCGCCGGACAGCCTCTCCGAGCAAATTGCCGACTACCTGGCCGAGCGCATCATTCGCGGCGAACTCGCGCCCGGCGAGCGCATCCAGGAGCAGAAGGTCACCCAGGCACTGAATGTCAGCCGTGGTTCGGTGCGCGAAGCGCTGTTGATCCTCGAACGTCGCCATCTGGTGGCGATCCTGCCGCGTCGCGGCGCCCATGTGACCCGGCTCGACGAGCGCAGCGTGCGCAGCCTGTGCGCCTTGATGGGTGAGTTCTACATCCTGCTGGGCAATGCCGTTGCACAAAAATGGCGCACGGACGCCGACCTGCGCCCGTTCCTGGAGATCCAGCAGCGCTTGCAGCAGGCACGCGAGCAGCAGGACATCAAGTCCTTCGTGGCCGAAAGCTTCGCGGTGATGCGCGCCGCTTATCCGTTCGCCGACAACCCGTACCTGCAGGAAACCGTGGAAAACCTGCAGCCGGCCATGAGCCGTGCCTATTACCTGGCCCTGGATCAGCGCCAGGCCAACATGCTCGACTACCTCGACCTGTTCGCCCGCCTGCTCGACGCCGTGGTCGCTCGCGACCTGCCGCGCATTCGCGAGGTGCTCACCGCCTACTGCCAGCGCAGCTGCGAACTGGTGCTGGCGGCGCTGGCCCGAGGCTGACCGATGCGCCTGAAGTGCATTCGCCTGGCCGGGTTCAAGTCGTTCGTCGACCCGACCACGGTCAACTTCCCCAGCAACATGGCGGCCGTGGTCGGCCCCAATGGCTGTGGCAAGTCCAACATCATCGATGCGGTGCGCTGGGTGATGGGCGAAAGCTCGGCGAAGAACCTGCGCGGCGAGTCGATGACCGACGTCATCTTCAACGGCTCCACCAGCCGCAAACCGGTGAGCCAGGCCAGCATCGAGCTGATCTTCGACAACAGCGAGACCACGCTGCTGGGCGAGTATGCCGCCTACGCCGAGATTTCCATCCGCCGCAAGGTCTCCCGCGACGGGCAGAACACCTATTACCTCAACGGCACCAAATGCCGGCGGCGTGATATCACCGACATCTTCCTCGGCACCGGGCTCGGCCCGCGCAGCTACTCGATCATCGAGCAGGGGATGATCTCCAAGCTGATCGAGGCCAAGCCCGAGGAACTGCGCAACTTCATCGAAGAAGCGGCAGGCATCTCCAAGTACAAGGAGCGCCGCCGCGAGACCGAGAGCCGCATCCGCCGGACCCAGGAGAACCTGGCGCGGCTGACCGACCTGCGCGAAGAGCTGGAGCGCCAGCTCGAACGCCTGCACCGCCAGGCCCAGGCTGCCGAGAAATACCGCGAATACAAGGCCCAGGAGCGTCAGCTCAAGGCGCGCCTGTCGGCCCTGCGCTGGCGCGACCTGGATGAACGGGTGCGCCAGCGCGAGGCGGTGATCGGTGACCAGGGCGTGGCCCACGAGGCCCTGGTCGCCGAGCAGCGCAACGCCGACGCCAGCATCGAGCACCTGCGCGATAGCCACCATGAGCTGTCCGAACGCTTCAATCAGGTGCAAGGCCGCTTTTACTCGGTGGCCGGCGATATTGCCCGGGTCGAGCAGAGCATCCAGCACGGCCAGCAGCGCTTGCGCCAGCTCCAGGACGACCTCAAGGAAGCCGAGCGCACGCGCCAGGAAACCGAATCGCACCTGGGCCACGATCGCACCCTGCTGGCCACCCTGGGCGAAGAGCTGGCCATGCTCGAGCCCGAACAGGAAATGACCCTGGCCGCCGCCGAGGAAGCCGCTGCGGCCCTCGAAGAGGCCGAGCTGGGCATGCACGGCTGGCAAGAACAATGGGACAGTTTCAACACCCGCTCCGCCGAGCCACGGCGCCAGGCCGAGGTGCAGCAGGCGCGCCTGCAGCAACTGGAGGCGAGCCTGGAGCGTCAGGCCGAGCGCCAGCGCAAAATGGCGGAAGAGCGCGACCAGCTCGGTGCCGATCCGCAAGATGCCGCGATGATCGAGCTGGCAGAGCAACTGGCCAGCAGTGAAATGCTGCTGGAAGAGCTGCAGCTGTCGGAAGGGCAGGTGGTCGAGCAGTTGGAGGCCGTCCGCGAGCAACTGCAGCAGGCTACCCAGGCGCAGCAACAACAACAGGGCGAGCTGCAGCGCCTCGGCGGCCGTCTGGCCTCCCTGGAAGCGCTGCAGCAGGCGGCGCTGGAACCGGGTGCTGGCGCCGCCGACTGGCTGCGCGGCCAGGGTCTTGAGCAGCGACCACGCCTCGCTGAAGGTCTGCGCGTTGAATCGGGTTGGGAGCTGGCGGTGGAAACCGTGCTGGGCGCCGACTTGCAGGCGGTGTTGGTAGATGAATTCGCGAGCCTTGATTTCAGCGCCCTGGAGCAAGGTGAGCTGCGCTTGCTGCTGGCGGCCGATGAAGCACCGCGCCAACCCGGCAGCCTGCTCGACAAGGTCCAGGGGCGCACCGACCTGGTGCCCTGGCTGGGCCAGGTGAGGCCGGTCGAAGACCTCGCCCAGGCCTTGGCACAGCGTGCCTCGCTTGGCGAAGGGCAAAGCCTGGTCAGCCGCGATGGTTATTGGGTCGGCCGGCATTTTCTGCGTGTCAGCCGGGGAGGCGAGGCCCAGGGCGGTGTGCTGGCCCGTGGCCAGGAAATCGAGCGCCTCGGCGAGGAACAGCTGCAGCAGGAAGCCGCACTGGAACAGTTGGATCAGCAGCTGCAGGACCTGCGCGAACAGCAGTTGGGCCTGGAAGAGCAGCGTGAACAGCTACGCCGCCGCACCCAGGAAGAAAACCGCCAGCATGGCGAGCTGAACGCCAGCCTCAGCGCTGGACGCGCCCGCGCCGAGCAGGTCGAATTGCGACGCCGGCGGCTGCAGGAAGAATTGAGCGAACTCCAGGAGCAGCGTGCCCTGGAGCATGAGCAACTGGGCGAGGCGCGGCTGTTGCTGCAGGAAGCCCTTGAGCTGATGGCCCAGGACACCGAGCAGCGCGAGCAGCTGATGGCGCGTCGCGATACCTTGCGCGAAGGCCTCGACCGCATCCGCCAGGAGGCTCGCCAGCACAAGGACCACGGCCACCAGTTGGCGGTGCGCCTGGGCTCGTTACGGGCCCAGCACGATTCCACCCGCCAGGCCCTGGAGCGCCTGGAGCAGCAGGCCGCGCGCCTGAGCGAGCGTCAGGAGCAACTGAGCCTGAACCTGGAAGAGGGCGAGGCGCCGCAGGAAGAGCTGCGCCTGAAGCTCGAAGAACTGCTGGAGCGGCGCATGAGCGTCGACGAGGAAATGCGCCTGGCCCGCCTGCACATGGACGAAGCCGACCGTGCCTTGCGCGATGCCGAGAAACGCCGGACCCAGGCCGAGCAGCAGGCACAGCTGCTGCGCGGTCAGCTGGAGCAGCTGCGCCTGGAATGCCAGGGCCTGGATGTGCGGCGCAAGACTTTGCAGGAACAGTTGTTGGCCGATGGCTACGACCTGCAGGGCGTGCTCGCCACTGTCGAGGCCGATGCCAGCGAGCAGGGTACCGAGCAGGAGCTGGAGCAGGTCGAGGGGCGCATCCAGCGCCTGGGCGCGATCAACCTGGCGGCCATCGAGGAGTACGAGCAGCAGTCCGAGCGCAAGCGCTACCTGGACGCCCAGGATGCCGATCTGGTCGAGGCGCTGGAGACCCTGGAAAACGTCATCCGCAAGATCGACAAGGAAACCCGCAACCGCTTCAAGGATACCTTTGATCAGATAAATGCCGGATTACAGGCACTTTTCCCAAAAGTTTTCGGTGGCGGCAGCGCTTATCTGGAACTGACGGGCGAAGATCTACTCGATACAGGGGTGACGATCATGGCGCGCCCACCGGGCAAGAAGAACAGCACCATCCATCTGCTGTCCGGTGGCGAGAAGGCACTGACCGCGCTGGCGCTGGTATTTGCCATCTTCAAGCTGAACCCCGCACCGTTCTGCATGCTCGACGAGGTCGATGCGCCGCTGGACGACGCCAACGTCGGGCGATACGCCCGGCTGGTAAAGGAAATGAGTGAAAGCGTGCAGTTCATCTACATCACCCACAACAAGATTGCCATGGAAATGGCGAACCAATTGATGGGGGTGACCATGCATGAACCCGGTTGTTCACGTCTTGTGGCAGTCGACGTGGAGGAGGCGCTAGCCATGGTTGATGCCTGATTAGCGAAGATTGCGGCGTATTCTGTAGGTAAATGCCCCCCGCCACGTGCGACAGACGGTGTAAAGTTGTCTTTGGTCGTGCTAGCTTAATGTCACTCGTTTTTTGCGTGGGTAAAACGCCTGTCAGAACATAGAGTTGGCGCCACGTGTTAAAGGGCTTTGAAGCCTTTGTTTTCAAGCATATTTTTATAGAGGCACGGGATTACATGGAAATCGGTCTGCGCGAGTGGCTGATCCTCATCGGCATCATTGTCATCGCCGGTATTCTTTTCGACGGCTGGCGCCGCATGCGCGGCGGAAAAGGCAAGTTGAAATTCCGTCTGGATCGCAGTTACTCCAACGTCCCGGACGAGGAGGGCGGCGCTGAAGTGCTCGGCCCGCCGCGGGTGCTGGATACCCATAAAGAGCCAGAGCTGGACGAAAGCGACCTGCCTTCGCTGAGCGCCCCTGCGCGCGAGCGTGAGCGTGAGCCGAAGCCGGCCAAGGCCAGCAAGCGCGGCAAGCGTGTCGCCGAAGCCCCCGTGCAGGCCCAGGGTGACCTGAACCTGGCCGCCGAGCCGCGGGAGTCGGACCTGTTCGCCGATGCCGACGACGATTTCGCCGCCGACAACAACCGTAGCAACGGTTTCACGGCGACCGGCAATGCTGCCGCCAAGGACCTGCCGCCCGTGGAAGAAGTGCTGGTGATCAGCGTGATCTCCCGTGACGAAGGCGGCTTCAAGGGCCCGGCGCTGCTGCAGAACATTCTCGAAAGCGGGCTGCGTTTCGGTGAAATGGACATCTTCCACCGCCACGAAAGCATGGCCGGCCACGGCGAGGTGCTGTTCTCCATGGCCAACGCCGTCAAGCCCGGCATTTTCGACCTGGACGACATCGACCACTTCAGCACCCGTGCGGTGAGCTTCTTCCTTGGCTTGCCGGGCCCGCGTCATCCGAAGCAGGCCTTCGACGTGATGGTGGCCGCGGCGCGCAAGCTGGCACACGAGCTCAATGGCGAGCTGAAGGATGACCAGCGCAGCGTGCTGACCGCCCAGACCATCGAGCATTACCGCCAGCGCATCGTCGAGTTCGAGCGCCGTGCGCTGACCCAGAAACGTTGATGGAGTTTAGCGAGCGGACCTTGTCTGGGTCCTGCTCGCCCCGTTACAAGCGCAAGAGCAGCCAAGGGCTGCTCTTTTGCTTTGCAAGAGAGCCTGAAATATGAACGCCGAATCCCGAATCCACGCACTGCGCGCCGAACTCGACCAGCACAACTACCGCTACTACGTGCTCGACGAGCCAAGCGTGCCCGACGCCGAATACGACCGCCTGTTCAACGAACTCAAGGCGCTGGAGGCCGAGCACCCGCACCTGGTGACCCCTGACTCGCCCACCCAGCGCGTCGGCGGTGCAGCCCTGGCGGCCTTCAGCCAGGTGCGCCACGAAGTGCCCATGCTCAGCCTGGGCAACGCCTTCGAAGAAGCTGACCTGCGTGAATTCGGGCGTCGTGTGGTGGATGGCCTCGACCAGCCCGGTGCGGTCGACTTCAGCTGTGAACCCAAGCTCGACGGCCTGGCGGTTAGCCTGCTGTATCGCGATGGCCAGCTGGTGCAAGGCGCCACCCGTGGCGACGGCACTACCGGCGAAGACATCAGCGCCAACGTGCGCACCGTGCGCAATATTCCACTGAAGCTGCAAGGCGAGGGTTGGCCTGCCGTGCTCGAAGTGCGCGGCGAGGTGTTCATGAGCAAGGCCGGTTTCGACCGCCTCAACGCCGCTCAGGCCGAGGCCGGTGGCAAGACCTTCGCCAACCCGCGCAACGCCGCTGCCGGCAGCCTGCGCCAGCTGGACTCGAAGATCACCGCCAGTCGACCGCTGGAATTCTGTTGCTACGGCGTGGGGCAGGTGTCTGCCAGCATCGGCGAGAGCCATATCGGCATTCTCGAACAACTCAAGCAGTGGGGCCTGCCGATCAGTCGCGAGCTCAAGCATGCCGCGGGGATCGAGGAGTGCCTGGCCTACTACCGCGACATCGGCGAGCGGCGCAACAGCCTGCCCTACGAGATCGACGGCGTGGTGTTCAAGGTCAACAGCCTGGCGGCCCAGCGCGAGCTGGGTTTCCGCGCCCGTGAGCCGCGCTGGGCCATCGCCCACAAGTTCCCGGCCATGGAAGAGCTCACCGAAGTGCTGGACGTGGAGTTCCAGGTTGGCCGTACCGGCGCGGTAACGCCGGTGGCGCGCCTCAAGCCGGTCAAGGTGGCCGGTGTGACCGTGTCCAACGCCACCCTGCACAACATGGACGAAATCGCCCGGCTGGGGCTGCGCATCGGTGACACGGTGATCATCCGCCGTGCTGGCGACGTCATCCCGCAGGTCATGCAGGTGGTGCTCGAACGGCGTCCCGAGGATGCCCGTCCGGTAGAGGTGCCGAGCGAGTGTCCGGTGTGCGGCTCGCAGGTCGAGCGTACTCAGTTGATCAAGCGCAGCAAGGGCAAGGAAGTCACCAGCGAAGGTGCGGTGTACCGCTGCGTAGGCCGCCTGGCCTGCGGTGCTCAGCTCAAGCAGGCGATCATTCACTATGTGTCGCGCCGCGCCATGGACATCGATGGCCTGGGCGAGAAGAGCGTCGAGCAGTTGGTGGACGAAGGCCTGATCGGCTCGCCGGCAGACCTGTACAAGCTGGAATTCGACCAGATCGTCGGGCTGGAAGGCTTCGCCGAGGTATCGAGCAAGAAGCTGCTGGATGCCATCGAAGCCAGCAAGCGCCCGACCTTGGCGCGCTTCATCTACGCGCTGGGCATCCCGGATGTGGGCGAGGAGACCGCCAAGGTGCTGGCCCGCTCGCTGGGCAGCTTGGCGCGGGTGCAGCAGGCACTGCCACAGGTACTGACCTACCTGCCGGACATCGGGCTGGAAGTGGCCCATGAAATCCACAACTTCTTCGAAGACGATCACAACCGCAAGGTGATCGAGCAGTTGCTGGCCTGTGGCATGCAGTTGCAGGACGAGGGTGAGCTGGCGGCCGAGTTCGCTGCCAGCACTACCCTGGCCGGACTGATTGCCAAGCTCGATATCGCTTCGGTCGGACCGACCGGGGCGGAAAAGCTGGTGGCCAAGCTGGGTAGCCTGGAGAAGATCATCGAGGCTGACGGTATCGATCTGCGCCAGGCGCTGGCGGCGAAGCAGGCCGAGGCGGTGCGGGAATTCTTCAAGGACGAGGCGAATCAGCAGCTGGCCCGCGACATCGAGGCTCAGTTGCAGGCGTTCGGCATGCACTGGACCAGCGAGAAGAAAGTTGCCGAAGGCTTGCCCCTGGCTGGGCAGACCTGGGTGCTGACTGGCACGCTGGAGCGCATGAGCCGCGACCTTGCCAAAGAGAAGCTGGAGAGCCTGGGTGCCAAGGTGGCCGGTTCGGTATCGGGCAAGACCCACTGCGTGGTGGCTGGCCCTGGTGCGGGTTCCAAGCTGGCCAAGGCCAGTGAGCTGGGGGTCAAGGTGCTGGATGAGGATGCGTTTGTCGTGTTTCTGGGTGAGCAGGGTATCGCCGTCTGACTGTGCTGGCCTCATCGCCGGCAAGCCGGCTCCCACAGGATTTTGCAGCGCTGCGATCCCTGTGGGAGCCGGCTTGCCGGCGATGAGGCCCTCCCGAACACCCTCACCCCCGGACAAGTCATTGAGAAATGATGACTTTTTCTCCCCCAGAGGTTGTATCTACTCCCAAGACCGGTACAATGGCGCCACTCGCTGCTCAGCGAGCCGCGTAGTGGTGGCCCCATCGGTCCCCCCGCATTGATTACCCGTTAACCTGGTCAGGCCCGGAAGGGAGCAGCCATAGCGGGAACATCGAGTGCCGGGGTGTGGCTGGTGGGGCCGCCTCCATTACGCCAGTCCTTGAGCTCTCAAGGATTTCTCGCTCAAAAACCTGTCCTGTTTTTTCCATGTCCCGCCGCCGACACCTTCATCAGTCGTTGGAATTTCGAGCAGGCCAAATGATCCTCCTCAGGGCACTGCGCCGCATGTCGCAACCCTTTGCTCATCGCCTGCAACCGCCTGATCCGCGCATCCAGTTCATCCGCCTTGGCCAGCAGCAGCTGCCGGTCGACTTGCTGGTCCACCAGCATCGCTCCCACCTCATCCAGCGAAAATCCCGCAGCCTGCCCCAAGGCGATCAGCGCCAGCCTGTCGGCCACGTCGGCTGCAAACTGCCGCCGCTGGCCGCGTCCGGCGAGTGATTTGAGCAAACCTTTCTTCTCGTAGTAACGCAGTGTCGATGCGGGTACACCAGTGCGTTTGGCGACATCGGCAATGTCCATTTCGGGCCCTTGACTTGAAGTTGACTTCAACTTCTATGCTGCGCGGCAGGGTGATGACCGTCAATCTTCGAGGGCTTGTTCAATGACGTTTACCGCGATGTTTCTAGCTGCGTTGCCGATAGGTATGGGTGCCACGGGTGTCATGGACCTGTGGGGGTTGCTGCTGAGGCGGTTGGGTGTTGCCACGCTGAACTTCGCCATGGTCGGGCGCTGGGCGGGGCATTTGCTTCAGGGGCGTATGCGGCATGAGGCGATTGCCAAGGCCGAACCGGTCCGGCACGAGCGGGTGTGGGGGTGGGTGATTCACTACGGCATCGGCGTGCTGTTCGCGATGCTGCTGGTGGTGGTTGGAGGGGAGGGTTGGTTGCAGGCGCCCACTTTGTGGCCCGCGGTTGCTATCGGTGTGGGGACGGTCGTGGCGCCGTTGTGCTTCATGCAGCCGGCGATGGGGGCAGGGTTCTTTGCGTCGAGAACGCCGACGCCTGCGCGTAACTGTCTGAAGAGCGTGGTTACGCACGTAGTGTTCGGGGTGGGGCTGTTCTTGAGCGCGACGCTGATCGCCTTTATATAAGCACCGGGAAAGCGCCGAGGTCTTATTTGAAGCGTTCCTACACCGGTTTCTCGCGTTTAAACATTGATGTTTACGACAATCGGTTTTTCTAGGAGCAGCCTCACGCGTCGATAGGACGGGTCCTGCATCTTTGCGCAGCAAGCTTCATTACAGTGATGCGAGCCTCAACAAAGGAGCGCAGGCATGAAAATGAGCAAGCGGGATCTGGTCGCCGGTGTACTGGTGACGGTGCTGTGGGGCTGTAACTTCTCAGTCATTGAACTGGGGCTAAAGAGCCTGGACCCTTATCTATTAACACTCTTGCGCTTCACGTTCTGCGCAATACCTCTGGTGTTCTTTGTTCGCCGCCCAGCCGGTATTTCGTTTGGAGTGCTGGCGCTTCACGGCGTGATGTTCGGCGCTGGTTTGTGGTGGTTGGTCAACTTTGCGATGTATCAGGGTTTGTCTCCGGGTATGTCCTCGGTATTCCTGCAATTCAGCGCGTTTTTCACCATCGTGCTAAGCGGTGCCGTACTAGGTGAGCGAATCATTTTGGCTCACATTTGCGGCATGGCCTTCGCGGTATGTGGCTTGATGATGATTCTGTTGCTGAGTGCAGAGTCATCGACAGTGACGGGTGTGCTTCTGGTGCTGGTCGCAGCCTTGGCCTGGTCGTTGTGCAATCTGCTGGTGAAACTGAAGCGTCCAGGCGAAATGGTGGCGTTCATCATATGGTCGAGCCTATTCTCGGTACCGGCCATCTTCGTTCTGACCGTAGCAGTCAATGGCTGGGCCCCATTCTGGGGTCTTGCCGGCGGGGTGGCATGGGAAGCGGTGTTCTCGGTTCTTTTCCAAAGCTACATCACGACCATTTTGGGCTACAGGGTGTGGAACAACCTGATGAAGAAGTATCCGGCTACCCACGTCGCGCCTTTATCGCTGCTCGTCCCGGTATCAGGGGTGATTGCTTCGTATCTGTTCTTTGGCGAGCAAATGAATGTAGCCAAGGCAATGGCCATTGGCTTCGTTCTGCTGGGTATCCTGATTTTCGTCAATGCCCAGGGGCTGCAAGGCATTCTGCGTGCGGGGCGTGCGTCGAAATAGCGAATTTACTACGTGGACGTTGAGAACGGTAATTGAGGGTGTGTTGCCGGATGAGTTGTGCGATGGTCTGGCGCGCAGGGTACAACAGGTGATCGACGAGGAAGGCGTGGATCTTGTCGAGCACACGGGGCTCGGGACGGATGCAGTGTCGGATCTTGGTGGCGAATACAAGCACCACATCTTCAAAGGAGAGGATGTCCGAAAGCATCTGCCGGAGCTCACGGCGGTATATCACGCTCTGGTGCCGCTGATCAGCGTCATTACCCATACCGATACTGTGGTTTCGCCTTATCCGGCTTCAGACGTAAACATCAAGGCTTACCCACCGGGTGGGGGAACCTTGGGGCTGCATTACGATACCAACGGCATCACGGTGTTACTTTTCCTGACCACGAACCAAGAGGCGCCGTTGCGCTATCAGGTCGAGCGGTCTCACCCCAGTAGAAAGGAAGCCTGGGTTGAGCATGGAAAGGTTCACGCGCGCAAAGGGGCGTTGTTGATCATGCAAGGGCGCAAAGTGCTGCATGACTGTGAACCGACCCTTAAAGAGCAGAAGCTGTCGGTGGTATATAACTACTATGAGCGGCATGACACCTATCGGCATCCGGACTTCGACAACTTCGTATACTACGGTGCGAGGCCAAGTCGGCTTGAGGGTTGATTGCGGGCAGGCGTATGCGAAACCTGTGGGCGCGGCCTGCACGCTCCCGCAGGGGCGTGCAGGCTTATGGGATTTGGCTAAGACAATTCTTCCCTTGTGTACGCGCCAGGCGATTTATCCCGAAGCCACGCATTAGCCCCGTCTTAGGCCAAGCCGAGGGCTTGGGCTCAAATCAGTCGCGGTATTACTTAGAGCCCTCAACTTGCGCGGACTGCAAAGCTTCGGCTGTTTTGGTCCTGCTTAAATTTAGGAAACGTCCTACAACAAAGTTTAGGCTGGCGATTTATCCTACGAACCCTGTCGACACCCGTCTGATTGTCCCTGGAAACCCCGCCCTTTAGGCTTTTGCGGTCGCTGTCGGTTCAGCGATCGGGTGTGGAAGCCTGCGAGGTGCACAGAGCAGACGTCAGTTATGGCAGCTGCGCGCGGGAGGTATTCGTACCTGCCGGGGTTACCGTGCACCTGGTCTTCCACCCCGCGTACAGCTGCCACCCCAATGCGTGGAAGCAGAAAGGGCGCAGCTCAGCCAGCACGGAGTTGTCATGAAAAAAATTGTTCCCGATCCACCGTATACCTTCGACCTTCCTCCAGGAAAAACCCTCTCTCGAGCCATCAGCGAAGGCATCGTGCCGATGGAGTTCGTGTTGATGAATGTCTCGCACTACCTGATGTTCGCCTACAGCGACAGCCGGCGGGCGCTTGAGCGTATCGAGGATGAAGAGACACGGCAGCAGCTGCAGCATGGGCTGCGGGCCCTGCAGATTGCCTGGGGGCAGGCGGATGCCGTGACTTTGGCGGTGGAGCGGCAGCGTTAGGGCGGGGGCTCGCCTTGAGGGTTGTGGCGGCCATTAGATCGAGCGCCGCCCGCGCGGCGCTCGATCTTGAACACGACCAACCCCTCAAGACGAACACCCACAAACGCCACAACCTCACGGCCGAGCCGCCGAGACCTTCTCCGAATACCCCGCCGCCCCATACCGCTGCACAATCCGTTCGATCTCCCCCGACTCCTTCATCCTCACCAGCGCCCGCAGCACCCCCTGCGTCGGTATCGCCGGGTCATCACGCACCATGCATCCCAAGGCCTGTTCCTCCAGCACCGCCAGCACCTGCAAACGCTGCTCGGCAGGCAATCGCTGATTGAACCAGCGCAGTGACAGCTCATTGCTCACCGCATGCCGATAACGCCCAATCTGCAGCTTCTGCAGCGCCAGTTCCTGGCTGCGGCTGTCCTCTCGGCGCAACTGCCCCTGCGCGAACAACGGCTCCAGCGTGCCGTAGGCATACCCCAGCACAGTGCCAATGGCCTGCTGCGGCAACTGCTCCGGGCGGGTAGGGCCACTGTCGCTCGCCCGCCCGACCAGCACATCGCGCTGGCGAAACAACGGAATGCTCCAGACGAATTTGCCCGGCCGGTCATTGAACCACTGGGTGCTCACATAGCAACGCACATCGATGTCGCCGTCCTCCATCGCCTGTTGCATGCGCAGGCGGGCCAGCACGTGGTACTCAGGAAGGGCGCCGACTTCGCGGGCCATGGTTTGCATCAGGTCGAACATCAAGCCTTCCACCGGCTGGTCGCCCTCGACCCGCACCAGCGGCATGCTCCAGCTCTCGACCACGGAAAAACGCAGCACCGGCGGGTCTGCCAGGCTGTGGGTGGACCAGAGCAGCATCAGGGCCAGCAGTCTTCGCAATGCACATCCTCCTTGAACGGCGTGCCAGTTCCTAAGCTTAGACGAACCACGCAGGGTGCAATTTCGGCCCCGCTCCGCTAGCATTAGCGATCTTCCGCTCGATCAGGCTGCGATGGTTTTTCGATGAGTTATCAGGTTCTTGCACGTAAATGGCGTCCGCGCTCGTTCCGCGAAATGGTCGGCCAGGCCCATGTGCTCAAGGCCTTGATCAATGCCTTGGACAACCAGCGCCTGCACCACGCCTATCTGTTCACCGGCACGCGCGGCGTGGGCAAGACTACCATCGCGCGGATCATCGCCAAATGCCTGAACTGCGAAACCGGCATCACCTCGACGCCCTGCGGCACCTGTTCGGTTTGCCGCGAGATCGATGAGGGCCGTTTCGTCGACCTGATCGAGATCGACGCCGCCAGCCGCACCAAGGTCGAGGACACCCGCGAACTGCTCGATAACGTGCAGTACGCGCCCAGCCGTGGGCGCTTCAAGGTCTACCTGATCGACGAAGTGCACATGCTCTCTACCCACTCGTTCAACGCCTTGCTCAAGACGCTGGAAGAGCCGCCACCCTACGTCAAGTTCATCCTCGCCACCACCGACCCGCAGAAGCTGCCGGCCACCATTCTTTCGCGCTGCCTGCAGTTCTCGCTGAAGAACATGAGCCCGGAGCGGGTGGTCGAGCACCTGAGCCATGTGCTGCAGGCAGAGAACGTGCCGTTCGAGCCGGATGCCCTGTGGCTGCTCGGCCGCGCCGCCGATGGTTCGATGCGCGATGCCATGAGCCTGACCGACCAGGCCATCGCCTTCGGCGAGGGCAAGGTGCTGGCCGCCGACGTGCGCGCCATGCTTGGCAGTCTCGATCACGGCCAGGTCTATGGCGTGCTGCAGGCGCTGCTCGAAGGCGATGCGCGGGCGCTGCTGGAAGCGGTGCGCAACCTCGCCGAACAGGGGCCGGACTGGAGTGGCGTGTTGGCGGAAATGCTCAATGTGCTGCACCGGGTGGCCATCGCTCAGGCCCTGCCGGAAGCGGTGGACAACGGCCAGGGCGACCGCGACCGGGTGCTGGCGCTGGCCTCGGCCTTGCCAGCCGAAGACGTCCAGTTCTATTACCAGATGGGCCTGATCGGCCGTCGCGACCTGCCGTTGGCACCGGATCCGCGGGGTGGCTTCGAAATGGTCCTGCTGCGCATGCTGGCCTTCCGTCCGGCCGACGCTGACGATGCGCCGAAGCCGGTACTAAAGCCGGTGGGGATCAGCCAGGCCACAGCTGATCCAGCAACCCCAGTGGCAGCGCCAGCGGTTGTGGCGCCTGTCGTTGCTGCCGTTGCCCCTGCCCCTGTGGTGGAGGCAGCGCCTGCTCCCGCGCCGGAGCCTGCGCCTGAGCCCGAGGTCGTCGAACCCGCGCCGGTAGCGGAGGAGGTGATCGACCTGCCCTGGGAGGAGCCCGCCGCCGCGCCCGTGCCTGTCAGTGTAGAGCTCGAACCTGCTGCGCCAGCGGTAGCACCTGCGCCCGCCCCGGCGCCAGCCCCCGAGTCGGCCTTCGACCAGCCGCCGTTCGACCCGTCTGCCTACGCCCCGGCCGGCATGGATCGCGATGACGAACCGCCGATGGACGAAGACTACTACGTCGGCGACAGCGACCCGGTCGGCTTCAGCTACCTCGATGAGCTGGCCGAGCACGTGCAGGAAGAGGCGCCTGTCGTCGCGCCCGAGCCTATGCCTGCCGCCATGCCGGCGACCGGGCTGGCCCTGCAATGGCTGGAATTATTCCCACAGTTGCCTGTATCCGGGATGACAGGCAACATCGCCGCAAACTGTACGTTGATGGCCGTCGACGGCGACGACTGGCTGCTGCACCTGGACCCCGGCCAGGGCGCACTGTTCAACGCCACCCAGCAACGTCGCCTGAACGAAGCGCTCAACCAGCACCTGGGGCGCACGTTGAACCTGCGAATCGAGCTGATCCGCCCCGAGCAGGAAACCCCGGCCCAGGCCGCGGCACGCAAGCGTGCCGAACGCCAGCAGGATGCCGTGAGTGCAATCCAGCAGGATCCGTTGATCCAACAGATGATCAAGCAGTTCGGTGCAACGGTGCGGCAGGATACTATTGAGCCTGTAGACGCCCTGGTCAGCCAGGAGCAGTAACGGATAACCGTGCGGCCGGCCCTTTGCCAGGCCGCATCACATGACCCAATCGAGGTATACCCCCATGATGAAAGGTGGCATGGCCGGCCTGATGAAGCAGGCCCAGCAGATGCAGGAAAAAATGGCCAAGATGCAGGAAGAGCTGGCCAACGCCGAAGTGACCGGCCAATCCGGCGGTGGCCTGGTCAGCGTGGTGATGACCGGCCGTCATGACGTCAAGCGCGTCAGCATCGACCAGAGCCTGATGTCGACCGACGAAGACGACAAGGAAGTGCTGGAAGACCTGATCGCCGCCGCGCTCAACGACGCCGTGCGCAAGGTCGAGCAGAGCAGCCAGGAGAAAATGGGTGGCATGACGGCTGGCATGCAGCTGCCGCCGGGTTTCAAAATGCCGTTCTGATTGATCTTTTGTGTCAAATGGGGAGCAATGGCCTTAGGGTCGTTGCTCCCTTGTTCATTCTGTTCCCCTGACTTGCAGGCCTGCCTACATGAGCTTCAGCCCCCTGATCCGCCAACTGATCGACGCCTTGCGCACCCTCCCGGGTGTTGGTCAGAAAACCGCCCAGCGCATGGCCTTGCAGCTGCTTGAGCGTGACCGCAGTGGTGGCCTGCGTCTGGCCCAGGCGCTGAGCCAGGCCATGGAAGGGGTTGGCCATTGCCGTCAGTGCCGTACCCTGACCGAGCAGGAGCTGTGCCCGCAGTGTGCCGACCCACGCCGTGACGACACGCAGCTGTGCGTGGTGGAAGGGCCGATGGATGTGTATGCGGTGGAGCAGACTGGCTATCGCGGCCGCTATTTCGTGCTCAAGGGGCATCTATCGCCGCTGGACGGCCTGGGGCCGGAGGCAATTGGTGTGCCGCAGCTGATGGCGCGGATCGAAGAGCAGGGCAGCTTCACCGAGGTGATCTTGGCGACCAACCCGACGGTGGAAGGGGAGGCGACGGCGCACTACATAGCGCAGTTGCTGGCCGAGAAAGGCCTGGTGGCTTCGCGGATTGCCCATGGTGTGCCGTTGGGCGGCGAGCTGGAGCTGGTCGATGGTGGGACGCTGGCGCATGCCTTTGCCGGGCGTAGGCCGATTTCGTTGTGATTTGAGCATTTGGGGGCCGCTTTGCGGCCCATTCGCGACACAAGGCCGCTCCTACAGGAATATGCGAACCCCTGTAGGAGCGGCCTTGAACTGGCCTAATGATCCCGGACACCTCTTAAGGGCGATATGATTCGCCCAATCAGGAGGTTCCATGCAAGAACGAAAGACTTATACCCGCGAGTTCAAGCAACGTGCTGCAAGCATGGTTCTTGATGACAACTGCTCGATCCCTGACGTCTGCGCATCGATGGATGTCGGCCCAAC
>NZ_JBIVIC010000009.1:0-259656 GCF_044749545.1 Pseudomonas sp. NPDC089396
GCGCTCTCTTCGCCGGTATTCCACTCGTCGCGGTCGAAGAGGAAATTGACCCGGTAACGGCCTTGCAGATCGATATGGCCGTAAGGGTCGTTTTTGCGCGAGCTGGTGACCCTGGCCGGTACAGTGCCGGCGATGTTCGGCTTAGGGACAAGCTTGGGACGAAAGCACACCGTCTCCGAATACGGGATGGCTTCGAAAGTGACTTCCAGGCTGCGATCACGTGCGGCTTCGATGACCAGGCCGGTAATCACCGCGCCGGGCTCGAAGGCCTGCGGTGCACCACCGGCAATCTTCAGCACCTGCCCCGGCGCCAACGATGGGCTGCTGCTGGCACCGCTGAGCCGGGTCTGATCATTGAGGTACAGCTCGTGCCGCAGGCGGGCGTAGAAGTAGCCGCTCTCACTGAGCAGGTCTTCGTGCTGATCGATAGCGTCCCCCAGCACCGCATAGGGTTCGGCGTAGCGGTAGCTCTCGCCGTAGGTGGTGGTGGCGCCTCGGCTATGGTCGACATCGGCGTCCAGATAGGCCGCCGCGTCACGGTGCTGATAAGCACGGATGTTGATGTGCTTTTCCACCACCTGGTGCCGGGTCTGCAACGCCCATACCGCATCCTTGTCGGTGCTGCTCAGGCCCGACTGCGGCCGACACAGCAGCTCGACGCCAAACTGGTAGTTGCGCTGATCATCATGGAACTCGACCACCTCGATACCCAGCCGATCATCGCTGGTGAAGCGGTACCAGATGCCGACCTCGGCGAGCAGGCGGCTGATGAACGCCAGGTCGCTTTCGCCGTACTGCATGACCTGCTCGCGCCGGGGGTACTCGCGCACCAGGTCGAAGAAAAAGTGCTGGCCTTCGAACTCATGGCGGCTACGCAGGATGTGCTCGACGATCTCCGGCACCGACTGGTGCTGGTAGAGGCGGTATTGCTGGCCGCGTTCTAGCAGGGCCAAACGCGGCTGCAGGGTGAGCTGATAGCGGGCTTCATCCGGGGAGTCTGACAGTCGCCTGAAGCCGGTGATCACGCCATGCAGCGTGCGCAGGGGTTTGGCCGGAGGAATGTTGAAACCAGGCAGAGACGGCTGAGCGGGGCCGTGCAGGCTGAAGGTGGCGCCCTTGCCGAGCAGGCGCTCGGCGGCGATGTCCTGTACCGCGCAGGTGAACGTCACCGTGTAGCAGAACGGGCGACTGAGCCCCTCTTCGCCTTTGAAGGTCAGGACGTCGAGTTTGGCTTCAAGGCCGGTGACGTCCAGTTTGTGCCGGCTGTGATCAAAGAAGGGCTGCGCCATTTTTCGGAACTCCACTGCGGTGAAGTTCCGAACCTTGGCGCACAATTTCTGAGGGGGCCACCCTTCCGGGGGAATATAGACGCGTCCTACATTTGACCGGAATTTATCCTACAAAATCTTACATCCTGTACCGCCCTTATCGCGGGACGAACCCGCTCCCACAGGTGCTGCGCTGCCCTTGAGGCTGCGCCAGTCCTGTGGGAGCCGGCTTGCCGGCGATGAGGCCGGTACAGCCTGAATCACATAGCCGTCTTGCCACCATTCACATGCAGCACCTGCCCGGTAATGAAGCTCGCCTGCTGCGACGCCACGAACAAGATCGCATCCGCCACTTCTTCCGGCCTGCCAATACGCCCCGCCGGAATGGTCGCCGCCACCATCGGCAATTTGTCCGCGCCATCGGCAATGCGCTCAAGCATCTCGGTAGCGATCGGCCCCGGTGCCACCGCATTGACCCGCACATTGAACTGGCAGGCTTCCAGCGCCGCTGCCTTGGTGAAACCTTCGATGGCATGCTTGCTGGCCACGTACATCGGTGCCAGCGCATTGCCGCGGCTGCCCATGGTCGACGACAGGTTGACGATGGCGCCCGATGCCTGATCGGCCATGACCCGCAGCTGATGCTTCAGGCACAGGAAAGTCCCCAGCGCGTTGGCATTGAACGCAGCCGTGTACGCCTCCACCGTCTGCTCCCTGATCGGGCCGCGCGCGCCCTCGTAGCCGGCGCTGTTCACCGCCACATCCAACCGCCCGAAACGCTCCACGCAACGGTCGACCAGCTGGGTCACCTGCGCTTCATCGCTGACATCGGCTTGCACGAATTCAGCCTGTGCACCCATGGCATGCAACTCGGCCAACAGCTGTTGCCCGGCCGTGGTATTGCGCCCGGAAACGACCAGCCGCGCGCCCTCGCGGGCGAAGGCGATCGCCGTGGCATAGCCAATGCCTGCGGTGGCGCCGGTGATCAAAACCACTTGTTGTTCAAACTGCTTGCTCATGGCGGATATCCGAATGCAGAAGTGTAGGGACTTGCAGTTATAGGGATTGCGCCAAGACGAAAGTTGACGTTTTGGGACACCTTCGGGGGGCCTGTCATCAAAGGGAAACCGATTGTCATCTCAGGTCAACAACGGTTCGCCCGGGCATGCCTATGATCCGGCCAGACTGTGCTTCGACCCTTTCTCAACCGTCGCAAGGACCCGTAACGTGAAAGCCATCCAACTCCAGCGCCCCGGCGGCCTGGACCAGCTGCGCCTGGTCGACCTGCCCATGCCCGGCGCACCGCAACCTGGGGAAATCCAGGTGCGCATCCATGCCAGTTCGCTCAACTACCACGACCTGGGCGTGGTCTGCGGCCAGCTCAAGGTCGACGACAAGCGCATCCCCATGGCTGACGGTGCCGGCGTGGTCACCGCCGTGGGCGACAACGTGACGGAATTTGCCGTTGGCGATGCCGTGGTCTCGTGTTTCTTCCCCCACTGGCAAGCCGGCCGAGCAGTGCCCAGCACCTTCAAGACCGTACCCGGTGATGGCGTCGACGGCTTCGCCCGCGAGTACGTCAACATGCCCGCCCAGGCCTTCACCCACGCCCCCAAAGGCTACACCCACGAACAAGCGGCCACGCTGACCACTGCGGGCCTGACCGCCTGGCGCGCATTGGTGGTGGACGGCCGCCTGCAGGCCGGCGATACGGTGTTGGTGCTGGGCACAGGTGGGGTGTCGGTGTTCGCCCTGCAAATGGCCAAGGCCATGGGCGCGCGGGTGATCGCCACCACCTCGTCGCAGGACAAGCAGGCCCGCTTGCTGGCACTGGGTGCCGATCAGGTGATCAATTACCGTCAGCACCCCGATTGGGGCGATGTGGTGTTGGCCGCCACCGGTGGGCGCGGCGCGGACATCGTGGTGGAAGTGGGTGGCCCGGGCACCCTGCCCAACTCGATCAGGGCCTGCGCGGCGGGTGGGCATATCGCCTTGATCGGCGTGCTGACCGGCATCGCCGGCAACGTGCCGACCGTCGAGATGATGCGCAAGCAGCAAACCCTGCGCGGCCTGATCGTCGGCAGCCGCGAACAACAGCAGGACATGGTGCGCGCGCTGGAAAACTTCGAATGGCGCCCGGTGATCGACAGCCGCTACCCACTGGAGCGGATTGCCGACGCCTTTGCCCACCAGCGGGCGGCCAAGCACTTCGGCAAGATCTGTCTGCATTACTGAACCCGACAGCGGTGCCGCCCGTGGGCGGCGCCGCCTGCCGGGGCGGTTCATGCCCCCATGTGCATCTCGCGGATCAGCTTCTTGTTGATCTTGCCAACGCTGGTCTTGGGGATGTCGGCCACGAAGTGCACCTGCCGTGGAATGGCCCACTTGTTGATCAGGCCACTCTCGACGAATTGCTTGAGGTGCGTCTCGAGCCCCAGCTGGTCCAGGCTGTCACCTGGGATGCAGACCACCAGCGCGATCGGTCGCTCGCCCCAGTGTTCGTCGGGAATGCCCACCACCGCCACGGCGTTGACCGACGCATGCTGGCTGATCAGGTTCTCCAGTGCCAACGAACTGATCCACTCACCGCCGGTCTTGATCACGTCCTTGATCCGGTCCTTGATCTCCAGCACGCCGTGGCGGTCGATCGAACCCATGTCGCCGGTGTGCAGCCAGCCGTCCTGCCACAGTTCGGCGCCCTTCTCCGGCTCGTGCAGGTAACCCTGGGTCAGCCATGGCGTGCGCACCACGATCTCGCCCAGCGACTCACCGTCATGGGCTACCTCATTGCCGCTGGCATCGACGATACGCAGATCGACCATGGCCACCGGCGCACCAGTCTTGATCCGTTGCGCCACCTGCTCGCCCATGGGCAAGGCCAGGTCTTCGTCGCGAAGGTGGGTCAGGGTCAGCAGCGGGCAAGTTTCCGACATGCCGTAGCCGCTGAAGATCAGCATGCCGCGCTCGCTGGCCTGGCGTGCCAGGCCGTGGGTCAGCGCACTGCCGCCGAGCAGGATTTTCCAGCGGCTGAAATCGGTGTGCTGGGATTGCGAGCTTTCGAGCATCATCTGCAGCAAGGTCGGCACGCAGTGGGAGAAGGTCACCCCTTCTTCACGGTACAGCCGCACCAGCTTGTCCGGCTCGTAGCGGCCCGGATACACCTGCTTGATCCCCAGCACCGTAGCCGTGTACGGCACGCCCCAGGCGTGCACATGGAACATCGGCGTGATCGGCATGTACACGTCGCTGGAACGCAGCAGCGGCTGGCCCTCGTAGGCGGCGAAGGTGCCCAGCTGGTTCAGGGTGTGCAGCACCAACTGGCGGTGCGAGAAGTACACGCCCTTGGGGTTGCCGGTGGTGCCGGTGGTGTAGAACAGCGTGGCCACCGACTGCTCGTCGAAGTCTTCGAAATCGGCTTCGATGCTCGCTGCGTCCAGCAGCGTCTCGTACTCGCCCAGCACCGGCAGCGAAGTGGCCGCGGCCTCCCCGTCGGTCAGTTGCAGGTAGCCTTTGACCGTGCCCAACTGGCCGTGGATCTGCTCCACGAGCGGCACGAAGTCGTCATGCACCAGCACCACGTCGTCCTCGGCGTGGTTCATGGTGTAGGCCACCTGCTCCGGCGACAGGCGGATGTTCACCGTGTGCAGCACCGCACCGATCATCGGCACGGCGAAGAAGCATTCCAGCGAACGGTGGCTGTCCCAGTCCAGTAGCGCCACGGTATCACCGGCCTGCACGCCGGCCTCGCGCAGCACGTTGGCCAGGCGCCGCACCCGCTGGTCGAGCTCGCGGTAGGTGTAGCGCAGCTTGTCGGCGTAGACGATTTCCTGGTCCGGCTGGTGCCGCACGCCCGACATCAGCAGGCGCTTGATCAGCAGTGGGTAGTCGTAGGCACCGGGTGCCGGGGGCATAATTTTTGTCTTGGCCATGAAGTTTGTTTCCGATTTCCTTGTTCGTTTCGACTCGAAGGCCTGCTTACGCCTGCACCCGCGCTTGCGCGCGCGGCACCGGGGCGCTGTCACAAGGCTGAGGTTCAGCCTCGCAGGGGGTGGGAGCGGCAGCGACAAAGCGCTTGTCGGGCAGCAGGAAGTGCGACAGCGCCGGGATCAGCAGCAGCGCACCGAGCATGTTCCAGAGGAACATGAAGGTCAGCAGGATGCCCATGTCGGCCTGGAACTTGATCGGCGACCAGGCCCAGCCGACCACGCCGGCTGCCAGGGTGATACCCACCAGCCCGACCACCCGGCCGGTGAAGGCCACGGCGTTCTGGTAGGCCTCGCCCAGGGTGCGGCCCTGGCGTTGGTAGTGCAGCTGCACGCTGAGCAGGTACAGGGCGTAGTCCACACCGATACCGACGCCCAGGGCGATCACCGGCAAGGTGGCCACCTTCACGCCAATGCCCATGAACACCATCAGCGCCTCGCACAGCACCGAGGTCAGCACCAGTGGCAGCAGCGCCACCAGGGTCGCGCGCCAGCTGCGGAAGGTGATCAGGCAGAACAGCGTCACCGCCAGGTAGACGAACAGCAGCATGGTGCGGTTGGCTTCGCGCACCACGATATTGGTGGCGGCCTCGATGCCAGCGCTGCCGGCAGCCAGCAGGAACTGGCGGTCGGGGGTGCTGTTTTCGCGGGCGAAGCGGTCGGCGATGGCCACCACGTCGTCCAGGGTCTGGGCCTTGTGGTCCTTGAGGTAAGCGATCACCGGCATCATCGAGCAGTCGTTGTTGAACAGCTCCGGAGCGTTGACCGAGGCCTGCTGGGCGGCGTAGTTGAGCATGTCCTGGTTACGCTGCAGGCTGCTCATCTTCGGGTTGCCCTCGAACGAGCCCGCGGTGATCTGGCGCACGGCGTTGACCAGCGACACGGTGGTCTGCACGCCCGGATACTGCTGCAGCTCCCAGGCCAGTCGGTCGGCCAGGATCAGCGTCTTGTAGTTCAGGCAGCCTTCCGGCGCGGTCTTGATCATCACCGCGAACATGTCGCTGGACAGCGCGTAGTGGCTGGTGATGTAGGCGTTGTCGCGGTTGTAGCGCGAGTCCGCACGCAGCTCCGGCGCACCGCTGTCGAGGTCGCCGATCTTCAGCTGCAGGCTCACCCAGAAGCCGCCCAGGCCCATCAGCGTGGCGACCAGTACTGCGCCGGTTGCCCACTTGCGCGTGGTGAAGCGGTCGAGCGCGTCCCACAGTTTGCCGAAGCCACGGTGCTCGGCGGCACGCAGGTCGATGCGCAGGGCGCGTTCGGACGCCTTGCGACCCACGCCAACGTAAGACAGCGACACCGGAATCAACAGCAACGAGGTGAAGATCAGCACCGCCACGCCAATGCTCGCGGTGATCGCCAGGTCCTTGATCACCGGGATGTCGATCAGCATCAGCACGGCAAAGCCCACGGCGTCGGCCAGCAGCGCCGTCACCCCGGCCACGAACAGGCGGCGGAAGGTGTAGCGCGCCGCCACCAGCTTGTGGGTACCCCGGCCGATGTCCTGCATGATGCCGTTCATCTTCTGCGCCGCGTGCGACACGCCGATGGCGAAGATCAGGAACGGCACCAGGATCGAGTAAGGGTCGATGGCATAGCCCAGCCAACCGACGATACCCAGCTGCCACACCACCGCCGCCAGCGAGCAGAACACCACCAGCAAGGTGCTGCGCACGCAGCGGGTGTAAAGGAAGATGATCACCAGCGAAGTGACCACGGCCAGGGCGAAGAACATCATCACCTGGATCAGACCATCGATCAGGTCGCCCATCAGCTTGGCGAAGCCGATGACCCGCACCTTGTACTTGCCGTGCCCTTCTTCACCCGACAGGCGCGCCTTGGTGTCGCCGTCGAATTCATACTTGTCGCGCAGCTTCTCTTCGAGCATCTGCGAGAACTGCCGGTAGTCGATGCCCCGTCCGGTGGCCAGGTCGTGGTCGAGCAGCGGTACCACCAGCATGCTCGACTTGAAGTCGGTCGCCACCAGGCTGCCGACGATACCGGCACGGCTGATGTTCTGCCGCAGCTGTTCGATATCGGCTTGCTTGCCCTGGTAGTCGTCGGGCATCACCGGGCCGCCCTGGAAGCCCTCCTCGGTGACCTCGGTCCAGCGTACACCTGGGCTCCACAACGATTTCATCCAGGCACGGTCGACGCCCTGGGCAAGGAACAGCTCGTCGTTGATCTGCTTGAGCACGTCCAGGTACTCAGGGTCGAAGATATCGCCCTGGGTGTTCTCCACCACCACCCGCACCGAGTTGCCCAGGCCGCGCAGTGACTTGCGGTTTTCCAGGTAGTTCTGGATGTAGGGCTGGCTCTGCGGGATCATTTTCTCGAAGCTGGGGCGCAGTTCCAGGCGGGTCACAGCCACATACCCGAGGACCAGCGTGGCCAGCACCATGAACAGCATGAACAGCGGGCGATAGTTGAAGACCATGCGTTCCAGCAGATTGCCGGAATGCCGGTCGAAATCCCGCAGGTCGCGGATCACCGGCATGGTGTCTTGCTTGATGTTGGCCATCACGAGGTTCTCTTGTAATTCTTGTGGGTCTTAGTGGGCCGCAAGTACGCGTACGCCGCGCTCGCCTACCAGCACGATGCCGTTGGCGCCGGTCTGCAGGGCGCCGGCCACCGGTGCCAGCGGCACCTGCGGCTGCAAGGCAAAACTCTGGCCGCCGTCACGGCTGCGCAGCACATGTCCAGCCTGGCTGTACAGCCAGAAGTCACCGCTGCTGTCGAGACTGGCGCTGGTAATGCTCAGGGCAAGGCCGGTGTCCACCTTGGTCCAGCTCTGCCCGCCGTCGAGGCTTCGCGCCACATGGCCACGCAGGCCATAGGCAAGCACTTCGCCGGGTTTGCCAACCAGGCCGAACCAGGTGCCCTGGTAAGGACTTGGCAAGGCGACGAAACGCTGCTGCTGGGCGTTCCACTTGAGCAGCAGGCCCTGCTCGCCAGCCACGTACAGCTCATCGCCCACCGCACGGATGGCATTGAGGTGCAAGCCTTGCGGGTTGTCGGTGCTGTCCTGCATCGGCACCCAGCTGTTGCCGCCGTCGTCGGTACGCAGGATCAGGTTGAACACCCCCACTGCGTAGCCATGCTTGGCGTCGGTGAACCACACGCCGAGGAACGGCTTGTCGGCGCCCTCCTGCTCCAGGCGCTGGCCTTCGGCGGCGAACTGCGCCCAGCGCTCATCGTCCGGGTGGGCCGTGGCCAGGGCCTGGTAATGGGCCGCCACCAACGCGCCGATGCGCCGGCCATCGAGCTGCACTGCCCAGCTGGCACCGCCGTCACTGCTGTGCAGGATCACGCCATCGTTGCCCACCGCCCAGCCTTGTTCGGGGGTGGGGAAAACCAGGGCATTGAGGTCGGCACTCACCGGCACACTGGCCTGGCGCCAGTCCTGGCCCTGGTTGTCGGAATACACGATGTGGCCACGGGGCCCCACCGCCACCAGCCGGTCACCGGCCCGCGCCACATCGCGCAACGCGGTGTGCGCCGCCAGTGCGCTGGCCTTGGCCGGCAGGTCCAGCACATCGACATACGCCGCCTGGGCCGCACCGAAGGTGCCGCCCAGGGCGAGCGTGATTGCCAGCGCCAACGGCGCATACTTGTTCAAAGAAGCCATGCCACATCCTCTGCAAGACTTGCCGGCGGCCCTCCAGGGCGCGCCGGCAGGCTGATCGTCGGGGTCAGCGAATACCGGCGCCAGCCAGGGCTTCCGGCGACCACTGCGCCTTGGACAGAGGGGCGATGTACTCGATACCGCCGTGTGGGCCGATCAGGCCGTTGACGTTGTAAGTACCACCGACCAGGTCGTAGACCACATGCGGGTTGTTGTTGGGGATCTGCTTGTCGTAGCTCTGGGTGAAGAAGCTGAACGAGCCGCGATACAGCTGGCCACGGGCGTCGTACTGGTCGGATGCCAGAGCGAACCAGCTGTCCTCGTCGAGGTAGAAGCGGCGCTTGGCATAGATGTGGCGAGCATTGCCCTTGAGCGTGCCTTCCACTACCCAGACGCGGTGCTTCTCCCAGCGCACCTGGTCAGGCGACAGGTGGTTCGGCGTGGTCAGGGTTTTCGGGTCGTGGATGTAGGTCAGCTTGTAGGTGTTGTACGGCACGTACATTTCCTTCTTGCCGACCAGGGTCCAGTCGTAGCGGTCCAGCGCGCCGTTGAACACATACACGTCATCGAAGGTGCCCGAACCTGCGGTACCTGGGTTCGGCGTGTCGTAGGCCAGGTTAGGTGCCAGTTTCACGCGACGCTGACCCGGCAGGTACTGCCACGCGCGGCGCTCTTGCACCAGCGGGTTGGCGGCGTCCTTGAGCATCATCGATTCGCCGGCGCGACGGGCCGGGCCTTCGAAGTACAGCTTGGTCTGGAAGTAGATGTCCTTGGGTTCGATGACCTTGTTCAGGTCTTCGTAGATCGGGTAGGCGTTATAGGCCAGGCCCGTGGTGGCCAGGGCGGCGACACCGGCGGAGTCGACGTTCCAGGAGTCATACTTGGCCTTCTGTGCCACGCCCTGGTAGCGCAGCAGGTGGTTCCACATGGCCTCGGCGCCCGATTGCGGGATCGGGAACGGCACACCCGGCAGGACATTCTCGATGGCCAGGCCGTTTTCCAGGGATTTGGCATTGGCGGCATTCTTCAGGGTGTTGTCGAGCAACGCCTTGGGCAAGGCGGCGGTACGGTGGCTTGGATAGACGTCGATATGGAAGGTCGGGAAACGCTTGGCCAACTCCACGGTGGTGGCCGTCAGCTGGTCCTTGTACTTGTCGACGTTCTTGGCGTCGATCACCAGCAGCGGTTTGTCCGCGGCGTAGGGATCGGGGCGCATGCTATCGCCCTGTTTGAAATCGGCAGGCGGGGTGTTCAGGCCCCCTTGGTAGGCCGGAATCGAGCCGTCGGCGTTGGCCGCCTTGTCAGCACCTACCAGGGTCAAGTCCTTGCCCAGTCGGGCGACTTCCTGGGCCGGGGCGGCCGCATGGGCCGAACCTGCGATGACGAGCGCAATGGAGGCCGACAGCAGGCTATTGAGATACTTCATCGCTTTTCTCCGCTTTGTTGTTGTACTGGAGCTTTTAGAAGGTGGTCTTGAACGATGCAGTGAGCATGCCGCGGTCCTTCAGCAGCGGCGCGAGGCCGGCCTGCGAAGTGATCTGTCCGGGGATGCACTGGTAGCGTCCGTTGGTGCCTGGGGTGTTGTTGTCGGTACCGGTCTCACAGGTATCGAACTTGCCGAAGGAATCGACGTACTTCAGGTCGAACTTGTATTTCTGGTAGACGTCAGCGGCGATACCGATCGAGTAGCTGCCGGAGTCTTCGTTACCGCCCAGCTGGACAGCCGAGTTGCCTTTCAGGCCGACGTTGTAGGACAGCGGCAGGGTGATATCGACCCCCGGCAGCGCCTGGAACCAGGTCGGGGTGAAGTTGACCGCCAGGGTGTAGGCATTGGTGGTGACCTTGTCGACGCCTTCGTAGGTGGAGTCACCCTTGAAGGTCTGCTCGGCCTTGTCGACGCTGACCAGGTGGGTCATGGCGCCTTCCACGGCCAGCGACGAGGCGTTCCACAGCGGCGTGGCGCCGAAGGTAACCAGGCCGTTGAGCACCACATGGAAGGTCTTGCCGCGGGCCAGACCGGTTTCACCGTGGCCTGGCACTTCACCGATCAGGTTGGTGCCGCCGGCAGTGCCGGCCAGGGCGTTGTACAGCGGGCCGTTGATGGTGCTGAAGTTGCTGATCAGCGGCATGTTCTCGCGGTAGTTGACGTCCAGCCCCACGCTGACCGGGCCGACGTTCTTCGCCAGGCTGATGCCGTAGATATCGATGTCGTCGGCGTAGGCTGTCATGTAGGTGGTGCCAGCCAGGCTACCGGTGTGCAGGTTGGGGGCGTTGATCAGCACCGCCGGGGTCGGGTCGGAGGTGTTGCGGTAGTAGAAGCCCAGGGTGCCGTCGAGCCATTCCGGGCTCCACTTGGCCATCACGCCGAAGTCGCCCGAGTTGTGTGGACGGATGTCATGCCCGCGGGGCGCTCCGTAGAAGGCACCGGCACCGCCGACGGCGTTGGGCACCGGCAGCCAGAAGATGTCGGCACCTTCGCCGAGCATGTCGTAGCCGCCCATGTAGGTGCCACCTTCCGGCAGGCGCGAGTTGTCGAACTCAAGGAAATACTGCGCCGCCAGGGTCAGCTCGGGGTTGACCGTGAAGCTCATGGACAGCTGCTTGCGCGGCATGAACAGTTCTTTGGTTTCGGTACCCGGCACGTTGTACAGCTTGGCCAGGTCCAGCGCCGACTGGCCATAGTTGATGCCGTTGGCGGCGTTGAACAGGGTTTCGCCCCAGTACACCGAGTGCCAGCCGAGCTTGCCGCTCAACATCGATTCTTCGCCGACTTCGGTGTTGTAGAACACGAACGCGTCGAGGAACTCGCCGGACGGGCCGTTGTAGTAACGGTCGCTGTAGTTGCTCAGGCCGTGACGCTTGGACGGCCCACCCTGCAGCACGGTGCCCGCCGGCAGGTTGCCGACTGGACGCGCCAGCACCAGGTTGCCGGCATTGCCTGCCTGGCCTGGGAACGGGTTGGAGTTGGAGCCGACATTGTCATAGGCGTGGTCGTACCAGCTGGCGGCACTGACGCGCATGCCCATGGTGTCCTTGTAGACCACGTCCAGCTCGGTCAGCAGGTCCAGGCGCTGGGTCGTCGCGCTGCCGACGCTGAAGTTCTTGTCGCCGTCGTTGAGGTTGGCGGTATTGGCGATCTTGGCGTTTTCACCTTCGACACGCTGGCCATAGCTGAGCTTGGCGGTGTTGTCGAAACGCACGCTCCAGTCAGGGTTGGAGAGGTCGAGCTGGAATGCCTGGGCAGCCGGTACCCCGCCGATGACCAACAGTGTGACCATCAGGTTGCGGCGGTGAAGGCAGAAGAGAACGTTTTTATTGTTGTTCATGCGATGTCTCTGCTTGGGATGTACAAGGTGCCAGCAATGATCGGGCGCTGGCGGACCCTGGGCGTGCGCGTGCCTTGCGCCGCTTAGTGATCGAGTTGCTGGACGAGTACCTCGGCGTGTGGCCATGGGCCGAAGCCCGAGGCAGGGTTGAGGTGGCCGACGTCGCCGAGGTCGATCAGCGCACTACCCCACTGGTCGGCCATGCAGGCGACCGCTTCGAAGCTGGCCAGGTGATCGTTGCGGCTGGCGGCTACCACGCTTGGGAAGGGCAGACGGCCGCTGGGCAGTGGCGCCCAGCCATTGGCGCGCAGGGTGTCGGGGGTGGGGTAATTGGCCGGCCATTCGGTATCCAGGTCTGGCGGAGCGGCCAGCAAGGCGCCCTTGATCGGACGCTGGTAGCGCGCAGCCCAGTGCGCCACCATCAATACCCCGGCGCTGTGCGCGACCAGGATCACCGGGCCCTCGATGCTTGCCAGCTCACGCTCGATCGCTTCGACGCGGGCGCTGCAGCTGAGCTTGTCGGTTTCCAGTGGCGGCACCGAGCGGACCTTGCCCAGGCGTGCCTGCAAATGGGTTTGCCAGTGTTCAGGTACATGGTCGCGCAAGCCAGGCACGATCAGCACGGTTGCAGTGGTTTGCAGTTTTTCCACGTCGAGGCCCTTTGTTCTTGTTAGGTCGGTCGATTGCCGACTGCTTGGGGCCAGAGTAATGAGTCGCCCTGCCAGGCGCTTTACATTGCGCGTCACGAACTTTTCAGTTGATGACACGCCCTGGGTTGCGCCGACCACCCGTGGCCGGCCGCTCGGAAATGACTTTGCATCTGACGACACAAGCGCTATAAGTGGACAACCCGCCAGCGCAGCGGGAGCTCATCAAGATCACGTGGAAAACAATAAAATGACCGTGCTCGCCCGTGCCGCGACCCTGACCAATTACCTGGAAGTTTCCCGCCATCTAGGCCTGAACGGCCATGGCCTGCTGGCCCAGAACGGCCTCAGCGCTTCTTTGCTGGAAACCCCCGACCAACGTATCCCCGTAGCCGCCGCCATCAACGTGCTGGAAGAGTCGGCGCGACTGAGCGGCTGTGAAGCGTTCGGCCTGCGCATGGCCGAACTGCGCCAGCTGTCGGATTTCGGCGAAGTCAGCCTGCTGATCAGCCACCAGCACTCGCTGCGCGACGCCTTGCAGGTGATCGTGCAGTACCGCCACCTGCTCAACAACGCCCTGGCCATCCATGTAGAAGAGATCGGCAAGACCGTGATCATCCGTGAGGAGGTCATCACCGATCAGCCCATGCACAGTCGCCAGGCCATCGAACTGGCCATTGGCGTGATGCACCGCTTCTGCTCGGCACTGCTCGGCCCGCACTGGCACCCGATCAGTGCCAACTTCACCCACGCAGCGCCTGCCGACCTGGCCATCCATCGGCGCATCTTCGGCTGCAAGCTGGAGTTCAACAGCGACTTCAACGGCATCGTCTGCTCGGCGTCCGACCTCGACACCGCCAACCCCCAGGCCAACGAAGGCATGGCGCGGTTGGCGCAGCGTTACGTGGGATTGTTGCAGGATGAAAACCTGCCGTCGCTGACCCTCGAAGTACGCAAGGCGATCTTCCTGCTGATGCCCATGGGCCGCGCCACCATCGAGCACATCGCCCAGACCCAGGGCATGAACGTGCGCACCTTGCAGCGCCGCCTGGAGGAAGAAGGCGCGACCTTCAGCGAGCTGGTCAACGGCGTGCGCCGCGACCTGGTGGTGCGTTACCTGGAAAGCCCCGGCTATTCGCTGGGGCGCATTGCCGACATGCTCGGCTATTCCATGCACAGCTCGTTCACCCGCTGGTTCATCAGCCAGTTCGGCCAGCCGCCGGCCAGCTGGCGGGCGCAGCACGAACTGCAGGTGCCACCCAAGCGTAACAAAAACGCCGGCCAAGGTTCGGCCGGCGTACGCTGAAAGTCTGGGGCTGTCGGTTACAGCCCCAGGCGCATCACCACCAGTACCAGCGCCACCAGGAACACCGTCTCCCCCACCATCAGCAGGATCGGCTTGATGCCCACGGAAGCCAGCTCCTTGAGCTGGGTCTTCATCCCTAGGGCAGCGATCGATACCACCAGGCACCAGCGCGACAGCTCGTTGATACCGCCCTGCACCACCGTCGGTACCCAGCCGGTGCTGTTGACGCACGCCAGGATCAGGAAGCCAACCGCGAACCAAGGCAACAAAGGCGGGCGCTTGCCTGCGGTGTCGTTACCCTGGCGACGCGCGATCATGGCCGCGACCACAATCACCGGCACCAGCATGGCCACGCGCATGAGCTTGACCACCGTGGCGGTATCGCCGGTTTCGGTGGACATACTGTAGCCCGCGCCCACCACCTGGGCCACATCATGGATGGTGGCGCCGAGGAATATTCCGGCGGCCTGCGGTGACAGGCCAAAGGCGTTGGCAATCATCGGGTAGAGAATCATCGCCAGCGTCGACAGCGCCGACACCCCGATCACGGTGAACAGCGTGGCCTTTTCCTTCTGCGGGTGATTGGGCAACGCGGCGGCCAGCGCCAGCGCCGCCGAAGCGCCGCAGATCGCCGTGGCGCCACCGGTGAGCATGCCGAACAAGCGCTGGAAACCCATGGCCTTGGCCGCGATCATCGACACCCCGATGGTCACCACCACCAGGATCACCACCAGCGCCACCACCTTCCAGCCAAGACCTGCCATCTGTTCCAGGGTGATGCGCATGCCCAGCAAGGCCACCCCCAGGCGCAGGACGGTGCGCGCGGTGAACTCGATACCGGCCTTGCACTTGCCTTCGGTGCTCAGGAAGTTCAGCGCCAGCCCCAGCAACAGGGCGAACAGCATCACCGGCGCGCCGTAGTGCTCGGCGAGGAAACTCGCCGCGGCTGCGGCCATCAGGCTGACGATCAGGCCTGGCGCCAGCTCACGCACGCGGTTGTTGACCTGGGTAATTGCAAGCGTGCTCATGACAGCGCCTCCTGGGCGGCCAGGACGATGAACACCCGATCGTCCTCGACCTCTACCGGGTAGTTGGCCACCTTGAGCGCCTTGGAATTGAGCAGGTAGCCGCTGTTCAGGTCGAATCGCAGGCCGTGGGCGCGGCACTGGATCACCGCACCTTCGAGCTTGCCGGCGCACAGGGACGAACCCTGGTGCGGGCAACTGTCGTCAATCGCCAGCAGACGACCGCCGACGTTGAACAACGCCACGCTCTTGCCCTCGCCTTCGATCAGGCAGCGCTCGCCGACGGCGGGCACCCGCTGCGCCGGCACTTCGATGCGTTGACTCATTGCCCTGCCCCCGTCGAACGGGCCACCGCCATGTGCATGGCTTCGAGCAAGGCTTCCACCGGTTGGGCACCGACCACCTGCAGGCGATCGTCGAAGACGAAGCACGGCACGCCACGGCCCGCGATGTCGGCGCTGGCGCTGACGAACGGCATGCCATCACCGCGCAAGCTGCCGGCCAGTGCCTGCGGCGCGAAACCGCATTCCTCGGCGATGCGCAACAGCGTGTCGCGATCCCCCAGGTCTTCGCCGCGATGGAAATACGCCGCCAGCAGCCGCTCCATCAGTGCCTCGACCTGTTGCTCGTCGCCCAGTTCGCTGGCATGCAGGAACAGACGGTGGGCGTCGCCGGTGTTGGGCATGCGCTGGATCAGGCTGAAATCGATCTGCTCACCCACCATGCTGGCCGCCTCGCGTACCTGGGCCTGGCGTTGCAGAACCGCTTGCTCGCTGCCCAGACGACGGCGGTAGAACTCGGCGAAGGGTTGGCCCTGGGCAGGCATCTCGGCCAACAGTTGCACGCCCTGCCAGGCCAGGTCGATTTCGACCTCCGGCTGCGCGGCCTTGAACTGCGCCAGTGCACGCTGCAATTGGCGCCGGCCGATCAGGCACCATGGGCAGATGAAATCGAAGTACACATCAATCGACAACGAACGCTTCACGAGCGAGCCTCCTCCAGTACAGGCTGGACAGGCGCCTGGACGGTTTCACCGTGCTTCAGGCGCGCCATGTCCGGGTGGTAGTGACGCTTGGCGTAGAAGAACACCGCAGCGGCAGCGATGCTGATCAACGGCACCAGCTGGAACGCCGACTGCAAGCCGATCACGTCGGACACCTTGCCGGTGATCAACGGGCCGGTGGCAAGCCCCAGCAGGTTGTTGCTCAAGGTCAGGGTGGCGAACGCGGTGCCATGCACCGTGTAGTGGGTCAGGTTGGCGACCATGGCGCTGGACGGGCCATTGGTGCCGGCGGCAATCATCATGCCCAAACATATCAGTACAAGCTGTGGCAGCCCCGGCGGCAACGCGAAGGCAATCGACAGCAACACACAGCTGCCCAGGCAGTAGGCGATGGCCAGGCTGATCTTGCGGTCCGGACGGCTACGCCCCAAACGGTCGCAGAGCATACCGCACAGGATGATGCCCACACCGCTGCACAGCACGATGATCGCGGCCACGGCGCCGGCTTTGTCGGTGCTCATGGCGTAGTAGCGGTTCAGGTAGCTGGGGAACCACACGATCACCGTACCGCCGACGAACAGCTGCAGGCCACTGCCGATGTAGGCACTGATGACCGAACGGCTGTTATACAAGGTACGCAGTGGGCGCATGGCCTTGAGCGCAGCCTTGTCCATGGTTTCGGCCAGGCGCTTGGGGGCAATGCGCGCTTCGCGCACGATCAACGGGTACAAGAGCGCCAGGATCAGACCGAAGAACGCCATGCCGGCGAACGCCCAGCGCCAGCCCAGGTGCTGGGCCATCACGCCGCCCAAGGCCATGCCCAGCACCGAGCCGAACATGCCGCCGGCCATGAACGAGCCGGCCAGGGTGGCGCGCATTTCACGCGGGAACACCGACACCACCACGGCGATGCCGACACTGCCATAGGCAGCTTCGCCGACACCGACCATGAAGCGGGCGATGAACATCTGTTGGTAGTCTTCCGCCAGTGCGCAACCCAGCGTGGCCAGGCTCCACATCACCGCCATGAAGGTCAGGCTCTTGACCCGGCCGAAGCGGTCGGCGAGCAACGAAAGGGGGAAGGTCAGCAGGCCGACCATCAGCGCGACGATGCCGCTGAGCAGCCCCAGCTGGCTGTCGCTGAGCTGCCATTCCTGCTTGAGCAGCGGGAACACGGCATTGAGCACTTGCCGCGACATGTAGTCGGAAATCAACAGACCGAAGGTCAGGGCGAAGACGATCCAGGCATAGCGCCGTGGGATGCCGAGCGAAGTATCAGTGCCTGGTTCTGCCGCACCAACGTGATAGGTGGCCATGCTGCCTCCTCGGGTATCTGGCTAAAGTTGCTTTTGTTGTTATGAACACTTGCCAAAATCTGTGCTGCTTTTGCTGGCCTCATCGCCGGCAAGCCGGCTCCCACAGGAGGACCACTGCCCAGAGAACAGTGGTGTATCTGTGGGAGCCGGCTTGCCGGCGATAGGGCCAGTGGACCATCAGGCGCGCTGCGGCACGCCCTTCTGGCCCGGCCGACGGTTCGGCGCCATGCCGTTCGCCAGCAGGGTTTCTTCCACGGATCCGTACTGCTCGCCGATGCGGTAGATCGCACGGGCTTCCTTGCCGCTGGCAATTTCACGGCCCAGCTCGTGAGCCACGCGCACGGTCTGCTGGATCTGCTGCACCGAGCTGAACCGCTTGCCGTGCTGGTCGATGATGGTGTCTTCGATGCCGCAGCGCGGGTGCAGGCCCATGGCCAAGGCCATCATGTTGAACGGCAGCACGTTCTTGAGCAGCGATTCGGCGGTCAGGGTGCAGCCGTCCGGCGCACGGTTCACGAAGTTGAAGAAGTTCATCGGGTTCGGGCCGTCGAAGCCGCCGCCGATGCCGATCCAGGTCAGGTTCAGCGGGCCTTTGTAGACGCCTTTGCGCACCAGGCGCTCGAGGGTTTCATAGGCGTGGATGCCGGTCAGCTGGAAGTGCGGCTGGATACCGCTGGCCTGCAGGCGACGCAGGTGCTCTTCGACCCAGGCCGGGCCCGCGGGCACGGTCATTTCACTATAGGCTGCCTGGATTGCCGGGCTGGAAAGCGAGGTGCCTTCCAGGTATTCCGGGTACAGCAGCTCCATGATGTTCATCTGGGTGGTGTTGATCGCCACCGTCACCTGGTCTGGCTTGGGCGTAAGATCCGCCAGCATGTGACGGGTGTCGTCGCTCAGCCATTTGGCCGCTTCACCCTCGCCTTCCGGGGCGAAGGAAATCGAGCCACCGACCTGGATGATCATGTCCGGTACGGCTTCGCGTACACCGGCGATCAGCTCATTGAACTTGGACAGGCGCTTGGAGCCGGTGCCATCGAGTTCACGCACGTGCAGGTGGAGCACGGTGGCGCCGGCCTCATAGCAATCGACTGCCTTTTGCACCTGCTCGTCCATGGTGACCGGGATGTCTTCAGGGAAGTCGTCGGGCATCCACTCCGGGCCATAAGGGGCCACGGTGATGACCACCTTTTCCATGTTTTCCGGGTGCAGCGAGTCGTCGAAGAATTGCATGTCTAATCCTCAATCTTGTTCTTTTACGGTCAGAAAGTCGCGTCGCCGATGATCCCGGCACGTTCCATCTTGCGGTGGCAGGCGGGGTAATCCATGACGGCGTAGTGCTGGGTGCTGCGGTTGTCCCAGATGGCGATGCTGTTGGGCTTCCAGCGCCAGCGCACCTGGTACTCAGGGATGTACGCCTGGCTGACCAGGTAGCGCAGCAGTTCGCCGGCCCCAGGGTTGGCGTCCTGGCCGAAACGCACGCGCTCGGGGGTGTGGTAGTTGCTGAAATGGGTGGCGAAGGCATTGACGAACAGCACCTTCTCGCCGGTTTCCGGGTGGGTGCGCACCACCGGGTGCTCGGCGTCGGGGAAGCGGGCCTTGAGGGCCAGGCGCTGCTCGATCGGCATGGCCGCGCCGAAGCTCGCCTCGATGCTGTGGCGCGCGCGCAGCCCTTCGATGCGAGCCTTGATATCGGCCGGCAGGTTGTCGTAGGCCAGCACCATGTTGGTCCACATGGTGTCACCGCCCACCGACGGCGCTTCCACGCAACGCAGCACGCAGCCCATCGGTGGAATTTCACGCCAGGTGGCGTCGGTGTGCCAGGCGTTTTCGTAACGGTCCACCGGGGTTTCCGGGGACTTGTAGATTTGCACCAGGCCCGGGTGTTCCGGGTCGCTGCCGGCCACCGGGTGGTCTTCCAGCTCGCCGAAGCGGCGGGCGAACGCCACGTGCTCGGCGCGGCTGATGTCCTGATCGCGCAAGAACAGCACCCGGTGCTTGAGCAACTGGGCGCGGATCTCGGCGAACAGCCCGTCATCGTGAATCGCATCGGCCAACTTGACGTTGACCAGCTCGGCACCGATGGCGCAGGTCAATTGTTCGACTTGCATGACAGCGCCCTCCTCAGATGACGAAGATCGACGAGCCGGTGGTCTTGCGCGATTCCAGGTCACGGTGCGCCTGGACCGCGTCCTGCAGGGCGTAGTGCTGGTTGATCTCGATCTTGATCCGGCCGCTGCCCACGTGACCGAACAGCTCGCCTGCCAGGGCAGACTTCTCGGCCGGGTCGGCGATGTAGTCGGCCAGTGCCGGACGGGTCAGGAACAACGAGCCCTTCATCGCCAGGATCTGCGGATCGAACGGTTCGATGGTGCCGGACGCCGTGCCCACGCACACCATCAGGCCACGGCGCTTGAGCGAGTCCAGCGAACCCATGAAGGTGTTGCGCCCGACGCTGTCGAACACCACGTTGACGCCAACGCCATCGGTCAGCTCACGCACGCGCTTGGCCACGTCTTCATGGCTGTAGTTGATGGTGTGATCGCAACCATGGGCGCGTGCCACTTCGGCCTTGGCGTCGGTGGAGACGGTGCCGATCACGGTCAGGCCCAGCAGCTTGGCCCACTGCGAAACGATCAGGCCGACACCACCGGCTGCGGCGTGCAGCAGGATGCTGTCACCGGGCTTGAAGTCGTACAGGCGGCGCATCAGGTACGACGCAGTGAGACCACGCATGGTCATGGCTGCGGCGGTTTCGAAGGCGATGGTTTCCGGCAGCTTGATCAGCGGCGCGGCGGGGATGATGCGCTCGGTGCTGTAGGCGCCGAGGGTGTTCATGAAGCCGGTGTAGGTGACCCGGTCACCGACCGCTACATGCGTGACACCCTCGCCTACCGCCTGGACCACGCCGGACGCTTCCACGCCCATGCCATTGGCCAGGGGAATCGGGTAGGTGCCGTTGCGGAAATAGGTGTCGGCGTAGTTCAGGCCAACCGCCACGTGACGCAGGCGAACCTGCCCAGGGCCCGGTTCGCCGACTTCGACGTCTTCGTAGCGCAGGACCTCAGGGCCCCCGGTTTCGTAGAAACGTACCGCTTTGGCCATGCCAATTCTCCCTTCTTGTAGTTCTTGTTGAACAGCAACATTCGTTATGGAGGGCAATTTAGGCCGTTGCGCCTTGCGGCGCTTATCATCGGACGACAACGATTTTTCAGTTCATGACAGCACCCCCGGTTTCAGCGCCTGGCGCTGCCGGGGGCGCCCGGTGTAGAGGCTCAGAACGCCGAGATGCCGCCGTCCACGGCAATTGCCTGGCCGGTCATGTAGCTGTTCTCCCTGGCGCACAGCATCAGCATCGCTGCAACAATCTCCTCCGGCGTGCCGAGGCGCTTCATCGGTGAACCCTGGGCGAGAAAATCTTGCTGCTCGCCCACTTCGCTTTCGGTGACCATGGGCGTTGCGCTGTAGAACGGGCACAGGGCGTTGACGCGAATCCCCCGGCGGGCATATTCGACCGCCGCGGTGCGGGTCAGCCCGACCACCGCGTGCTTGGCCGCCGCGTAGGCGGCGAGCTTGGGCGCGCCACCGAGCCCGGCCATGGAGGCGATGTTGAGGATGACCCCGCCCCCCTGCTCCAGCATCTGGCGGATCTGCTGCTGCATGCAGAAGAACACACCCTTGGTGTTGACCGCGTGGCTGCGGTCCAGCTCCTCTTCGGTGGTGTCGATGAAGCGCTTCATCGGGGTCAGGATGCCGGCATTGTTGACCCCCACATCGAGGCGGCCGAAGGTGCTGATGGCCGCCTCCACCAATGCCTTGACCTGCGCCTCGCGGGTCACGTCGCACGGCACCGCCAGCACCGCAGCGCCGGCCTCGCGCAAGGCCCCGGCCACCCGCTCCAAGCCCGCCACGTCACGGTCGCCCAGCACCATCCGGGCCCCCAGCCCGGCCAGGCGCTGGGCCAGCAACGTACCAAAGCCGCTGGCGGCGCCGGTGATCATCACCACCTGGTCGCGATAGCTGTCGAGGTTCATCCGGCCACCCCCGTGGCGTGGCGGGCGAGGATCTTCTTCGAAAGGCTCATGCGGTGCACTTCGTTAGGGCCGTCGTAGATGCGGAAGCTGCGCGCATCGCGGAAGATCCGCTCGACAATCGACTCACCCGTGACGCCCTGCCCGCCCAGCACCTGCACGCAGCGGTCGATCACCCGCCAGATGGCCTCGGAGCTGAGCACCTTGGCCATGCTCGACTCGAAGTTGCCGCGCTCGCCCTGGTCCAGCACCCAGGCGCAGTGCCAGATCGACAGGCGCGTGGTATGCAGGTCCATTTCGTTGTCGGCCAGCATGAAGCCAACGCCCTGATGCTCACCCAGCGGCTTGCCGAACGACACCCGCCGGTTGGCATAGCCACACGCTTCGTCCTGGGCGCGGCGCGCCTGGCCCAGCCAGCGCATGCAGTGGGTCAGGCGTGCCGGGGCCAGGCGCACCTGGGCATAACGGAAACCTTTGCCCACTTCGCCCAGCACATCGCTGGCCGGAATGCGCAGATTCTCGAAGCGCAGCACTGCGTGGCCGCCGCTGAAGCAGCTGTCCAGCGAGTCCATCATGCGTTCGAGGACGAAGCCGGGGCGGTCGGTATCGGTGAGGAACATGGTCGCGCTGCCATCCTCCATGCGCGCCATGATGATCGCCATCTGCGCGCCTTCGGCCCCGGTGATGAACCATTTCTGGCCATTGATGATGTAGTCGTCGCCGTCACGCACGGCTTGGGTGGTGAGCATCGACGGATCGGAGCCGGCGCCCGGGCTCGGCTCGGTCATGGCGAAGCACGAACGGATCCGGCCCTGCACCAGCGGCTTGAGCCAGCGGTCCTTCTGCGCAGGCGTGGCGACCTGTTCCAGCAGGTGGATGTTGCCTTCGTCCGGCGCGTGGATGTTCAGGGCCACCGGCCCCAGCGTCGAATAGCCGGCCTCTTCGAAGACGATCGCCTTCTCGATGTGGCTCAAGCCCAGCCCACCCATTTCGCGCGAGGCATGGGGGGTCAGCAGGCCGTGTTCACGGGCCTGGTCGAGCAGCACCTGGCGCAGCTCGGCCGACGGGCCGTGGGGCGTCTGGCGCGGGTCGCGCTCCAGGGGGATGACGACGTCGGCGACAAATTGCCGGACTTTGGCTTGCAGGGCGAGCAACTCGGCAGACAGAGCGAAACTCATGGCGGTGTTCCTTGTAGGCAAATGGGGTCAGGCGTGCAGGCGGCGCGGGTCGATGGAGGCGTGCACATGCTCCATGACGGTCTGGTCGATCGTCGCCTTGCCCGGGTCGTAGGCTGAGTAGTTGAGGGTGCGGATGTAGGCGCGCAGCACCTGGGTGCCGGCCATGTCGATGTCGACGATGTTCAGGCAGGCAGGGTCCTGCTCGAAGGCGGCCAGGGCACCGAGCCCGGCGCCGCAGGCCCAAGCCAGGAGGATGCGATTGACCGCGTCGTGGCTCACCAGCAGCAGCGACGACCAGTCCGGCTCCTCCAGCAACTGCTGGAAACTGCCCAGCACCCGTTGCTGGAACGCCGCCCACGGTTCGCCGCGCAAAAAGGCCGCGTCCGGGCGGTCGGCCAATTGATAGGCCTGGGCCACTTCGCGGTGCAGGCATTCGCGGGGGATTTCCCGCAGGCGCCCGGCGCGTATTTCACGAAGTTCGGCGCGTTCTTCCACGGGCTGGACGCGGCCACCCAGCAGATGGTCGAGCGTTTGCCGGGTGCGCGGGTAGTCCGAGCAGACCGCGCGGTCGAACCGGGTCTGCGCCAGCACCTCGCCCAAGGCCTGGGCCTGGGCCACGCCCTTGGCCGACAACGGCACACTGCGCGGGTCGAGGGGTCGGCCGCTGGGGTCGAAGTAGTCGACATGGCCATGCCGCACCAGGTAGCAGCGGCGGCGCCGCACGGGCTGGACGAGCGCTTCAGTCATGGGTCAGCACCTTCGGGTTGCTGATGCCCAGCTGCGCCCGGTTGATGGCGCGCAAGGCCGAGAGCAGACTGGCACGGGCCTCGCCCGCCTGGTCATAGACACCTTGGCGAATCTGCCGGGCCAGCACGGCGCGGGCTTGCTCGGGCGTAGCCGGCGCCTCCCCGTGCAGCGCCAGCAGGCCGGCCATGGCCTGGCGCTCAATGTCGGCACAGGCCGCCGCCTGGGCCAGCTCACGGCTGGCGATCTGCATGGCGCTGGCCACCATCCGCGCTTCGTAGTGCAACGGTGCCGGCAATGCCGGCAACAAGTGCTTGAGCAGCGTGTCGCGCGCGGTGACAAGCAGGTCTTGGGCATCGGGCTGGTTCATGCGCGGCCTCCTTGGGTGAGTAGCAGCAGTTCCTGTTCCAGTTCACTGACCATGCGCCCGGTCAAGGCCAGCTCCAGCGAGCGCTGCTGGCCGGAGACATGGCGCTCGGCCTGCTGCAGGGCGATCACCGCCCAGCGCAGGTGGGCCATGACTTGCCAGAAGCGCAGCGTTTCGCTGTCCAGGTCCAGTGCCGACACGCTGCGGTAGCCGGCGAGCAGGTCGTCCAGCCGGCCGATGCCGCCCGCCTCCAGGTCCGGGCGGGCGAACCGCCAGCAACGCGCGGTGAACCAGCCAAGGTCCTCACGCGGGTCGCCCCAGCCGGCGAACTCCCAGTCCAGCACGCCGCAGAGCTCACCGCCCTCGACCATGTAGTTGCCGGTGCGGTAGTCGCGGTGGATCAGGCAGGCTGGCAAAGGCGCAGGTTTGTTCAGCTCGCACCAGCGCAAGCCCCACTCGATGACCGGGTGGCTACCCGGCAAGGCATCGAGGTAACCGCGGTACTGGTCGACGCTGGCCTGCACCGCGTCGGCCACCGGCGCGGGCAGGAACCCCAGCGCCGCTTGTGGCGGGCGCAGCTGGTGCAGGCGCGCAAGGTTCGCCCCAAGCGCCCGGCACAGCGCCGGGTTGCCCTCGGGCGTGGCCTGGGCGGTGGTCAGGCGGTGGCCGCTGGCGCTGCCGGCCAGGGCCTGCATGATGAAGAAATCGCGCCCGATCACCTGCGGCGCCTGGCACAGCCACAGGGGCTCGGGCACCTTGACGCCCACCTGGTGGACGGCACTGAGCACGGCGAACTCCTGCTCGCGGCTCATGCTGGCGGCCACGGCGGAGGCCGCGTCGGTGCGCAGCACCCAACGCTGTGGCGCACCGGCTACTTCGGCTTCGAGCAGCCAGTTCTCCTGAATGGCGCCACCCGACAGACGTTCGCTGCGGGTGATGCGCACCGGCTGGCCGTGAAGGCGCTCCTGTAGATAGGCAGACAGCACCTCATGGGCGTCTGCGACGTCGATGCGAGCACTGGCTTGCTGCACGAAATGACTGCTTGGCATGGTCGGTCCAACTCACTGTTCACACGTGCCAATGCCCATTGCAAGATGGTTGCCAGCTTCCTTTTAAATCATGAAAATCGTTATAAATCAGAACGTTACAACTTAATCTCAAACACATGAAAACGCTTTCATCGCAAAACTGAACACGCGAATTTCAACACTGAAATCCGTGTTCATTTCTGCACTGGCAACTACGGTCCTCTGCCCGCAAAATTTCCCCGCGCAAGGCGAGCTCTCGGCTAGGATGTCTGGCCGAACCGACGGAACCTGCTTGCCATGCATCTTCCCGCGCTCAAACCGAACCAGCTGCGCCCGCCCGCCGAACTGCCCAAGGGCGTGGTGCGCACGCGGCTGCTCGAACACCTGGCCAACGCGCTGGACGATGGCACCTTCGTGCTCCTGCAAGCGCCCCTGGGCTATGGCAAGAGCACCCTGCTCGGCCAGTTCGCGCGCAGCCTGCCCGGGGCCTGGGGGTGGCTGCGCCTGACCCGCGCCGAAAACCAGCCACTGGCCCTGCTGCTGCACCTGCACGCGGCGCTGCAACTGCCGGCGCAGCAACGCGAAACGCCGCAAGTCGAACACCTGTGGAGCCTGATCCTGGCCGACCTTGAGGCCCGCCAGGCACCGGTGACCCTGCTGCTCGACGACCTGCACCTGCTCAACGCCCCGCCCGCCTGGCAGTACCTCGACACGCTGCTGCGCTACCCGTCGCCTGGCCTGCGCCTGCTCGCTGCCAGCGAAGGCCCGCCGTACCTGCCCCTGGCCCATCTGCTGCGCGACGACCGGCTGACCTTGCTCGGCACCCGTGAGCTGGCCCTGGACAGCGAGGAAACCCAACAGTTGGCGATCGCCCGCGAGGTCAAGCTGGGCAGCGATGCGCTCTACCAGTTGCGGGCCGGCAGCGAAGGCTGGCCCAGTGGCGTGCTGTTCTGGCTCAAGGCCTATCGCGAGGCGCTGCACAGCACCGGCCAGGCGCCCGGCGACCTGCGCCCGATCACCCGCCAGGCCTACGTCCATGCCCGGCAGTTCCTCGAAGAAGAACGCCTGCAGCGGCTGCCCGTGCCGTTGCGTCGGTTTCTCGAACAGACGGCCGTGGCCCAGGTGTTCGATGCCGGCCTTGCCGGGGAACTCGCCGCGCCGGCCGATGTGCCGGCCGCCCTGCGTCAGTTGCAGCGCCTGGACCTGATCATCGAGGTGCCCCAGGGCAACCACACCGAATACCGCTACCACCCTGCCCTGCGCAACAGCCTTTACCAGCGCCTGAAACAACGCAATCCACAGGGCCTGCGCCAGCTGCATCGCCAGGCCGCCCACTGGCTGCTGACGCAGCGCCGCTACACCGAAGCGATCTATCAGTTCGGCCGCGCCCGCGACCTGGACGCCGTGCTCGGCATCGTCGACCGGCATGGTTTCGAGCTGCTGCGCGAAGGCAAGGTCAACACCCTGGTCGATGTGCTCGACGAAGTCGCCGGCCGCACCGGCAACGACAGTTTCACCCTGGCGGTGACCGAAGCGTCCACGGTGATGGTCACCAACGATATCGCCCAGGCCTGCCAGTGCCTGCACCAGCTGTACGCCCTGCAGCGCCGCCAGTCGGTGCCGCGCCACCCCGAGCGGGTGCAGCAGACGGTGATGTTCCTGCGCAGCCGCCTGGCCTACCTGGGCGGCAACCTGGGCCATGGCCTGGCCCTGGCGGCGCGGGCCTTGCAGCAGTTTCCCCAGGACAATGCGGCGCGCTCGGTGCTGTATTTCGACCGCGCCAACTGCCTGGCCGCGCTCGGCCAGCTGCAACAAGCCCACGCTGAAGGCAGCCGCGCACTGAGCCAGTTGCAGGGTTTTGGCCTGAGCGGCTACACCAACCTGCTGCAGCTGCTGCTGGGCCAGATCGAGCTGGCCCAAGGCGCCACCGATGCCGCCTGGGAGCGCCTGCAAGGCATGGCCGAAACGCCCGCCACCGGCAGCTCCGGACGTTTCTACGAACTGTTCAGCCACCTGGGCAAGGGCCTGGCCCTGCTTCAGGCCAATCGCCTGGCCCAGGCGCGCCAGGCCATGGCCCAGGCCGAAGTGCTGGCGCTGGGCTTTCCCCACAGCGCCGCACTGCCCTGGGTGTTTCACCACCAGGCGTGCCTGCACTGGGCGCTGGGCGAAACCGCCCAGGCGAAGGCACGCTGGGCGGAAGTGCGCAGGCTGGCCCGCCAGTACCGCCTGTTCACCCTCTACCGACAGGCCGGGGCATGGCTGGCGCGCCTGGCACTGCGCGACAACGACCAGGACTACCTGCCCGACTGGCTCGACCAGTGGCACTGGTGCAGGCGCCAATATAGCGACCAGCTGCTGCCCGAGGAGTGGCTCGCCTATGCCTGGGTGCAACGCCACCTGGGCCAGCGTGACAAGGCCAGGCAGATCCAGCAGAGCCTGCAGGCCCAGGCACAAGCGCAAGGCAACCGCCGCCTGTTGCTCGACGCGCTACTGCTCGGCGCGACCCTGCTACAAGACCGTGGCGCCCGTGACGACGCCTTGCTCAGCCTCGAACAGGCGCTGCAATTGGCCTGCACATACGGCTTCGGGCAATTGCTGCAGTACGAGGGCGATACCTGCCTTGAGACCCTGCGCCAACTGCTGCTGCCGCCCGTGCGCGAACGCCTGGGCCTGGAGGCCCCGGCGCCCTCGCGCGAACACCTGAATGCGCTGTTCCGCCCGTTGCTGGCCACCAAGGAGAGCGCCGAAAGCGCGCTGATCGTGCCCCTGTCGCGCCGTGAGCTGGAAGTGTTGCAGCGCATGGCGCGCGGGCAAAGCAACGGGCAGATCGCCGAGGCGATGTTCATCAGCCTGAGCACGGTCAAGACCCACATCAACAACCTGTTCCGCAAGCTCGACGTGGTCGACCGCGACAGCGCCCTGTGTTCGGCGCGCGAACTGCAATTGCTGAACTGACCTCCACCTGGGTCCAGCGCCGATTCCACCCGCCATTCCACCTGGGGGGTGGACGCGGCGCCGGGGCCTGCCTGTTACAACATGCCGAGTCCACCCAGCCAGGAGTCCGGCATGCCCAGCTACACCGCCCCATTGCGCGATATCACCTTCGTTGCCCAGGAGCTGCTCGACCTGTGCAGCCACTACCAACAACTGACTGGCTGCGAAGCCCCGGACGAGGCCACGTTCGCCGCCATCGTCGAGGAAGGTGCCAAGTTCGCCGAGCAGGAGCTGGCCCCGCTCAACGCCGTGGGTGACCAGCACGGCTGCCAGTGGCAGGACGGCAAGGTCACCACGCCACCGGGTTTCGCCGATGCCTACAAACGCTTCGCCGACAACGGCTGGCTGGGCCTGGACAAGAACCCGGCCTTCGGTGGCCAGGGCCTGCCGCCGTCACTGGGCTTCGTCAACTACGAAATGGTCTGCAGCGCCAACCATGCCTGGGGCATGTACGGCAACCTCGCCGGCGGCGCCATCAGCACCCTCAGCGAGCATGCCGACGAAGCCTTGCAGCAGCGTTTCCTGCCGCCGATGATCGCCGGCCGCTGGGGCGGCACCATGTGCCTGACCGAAGCCCATTGCGGCTCGGACCTCGGCCTGCTGCGCACCAGCGCCAAAGCCCAGGCCGACGGCAGCTACCAGATCAGCGGCAGCAAGATGTTCATCTCTGCCGGTGAACATGACATGACCGAAAACATCATCCACCTGGTGCTGGCGCGCCTGGAAGGCGCTCCGGCGGGGGTCAAGGGCATTTCGCTGTTCGCCGTGCCGAAGATCCAGGTCGATGCCCAAGGCCAGCTGGGCGCGCCCAACGGCGTCAGCTGCGGTTCCATCGAACACAAGATGGGCATCCACGGCAACGCCACCTGCTTGCTCAACTTCGACGGCGCCACCGGCTACCTGCTGGGCGAGGTCAACCGTGGCCTGAACGCCATGTTCACCTACATCAACGAATCGCGCCTTGCTGTTTGCCAGCAGGCCCAGGCCCACGCCGAGGCGTCGTTCCAGGGCGCCCTGGCCTATGCCCGCGAGCGTGTGCAGATGCGCGCCACGCCGCGCCTGCGCAACGACCAGCCCGCTGACCCGATCATCGGCCATGCCGATGTGCGGCGCATGCTGCTGACCCAGAAAGCCTATGCCGAAGGCGGTCGCATGCTCGCCTACACCTGTGCCAAGGGCGTCGACCAACTGCACCACGGCGCCAGCGCCGGTGTGCGCCAGGCCGCGGCACGCCGGCTGGCGCTGCTCACGCCAATTGCCAAAGGCTTTGTCACCGAGGCCGGCAACGAAGCGGCTCAACTGGGTATCCAGGTGTTCGGTGGCCACGGCTACATCCGCGAGTGGGGCATGGAGCAGATCGCCCGCGATGTGCGCATCACCGCGATCTACGAAGGCACCAACACCATCCAGGGCCTCGACCTGCTGAACCGCAAGGTGCTGGCCGATGGCGGTGAAGCCCTGGCCGAGCTGCTGGGTGAGATCGAAGACTTCATCCAGAGCACCACGGCCCCAGCGCACCTGGCCCAGGCCCTGCTCAAGCAAGTGACGGCCTGGCGCGACGTCAGCGACTGGCTGCGCGACGCCAGCCAGACCGACGCCAACTTGATCGGCGCCAGTGCCTACGACTACCTGATGCTCAGCGGCTACACCCTGACCGGCTACCTCTGGCTGCGCGCCGCGTGCGTGGCCGAACAGGCACTGGCCGCCGGCAGCATCGAGGCCGCGTTCTACCAGGGCAAGCGCGAGACCGCACGCTTCTACCTGCAGCGTCTGCTGCCGCGCGCCAACCTGCATGAAACGCTGATTCGCAGTGGCAGCCACAACCTGATGGACATCAGCGAAGCCGCATTCGCTCGCTGACCCAACCTTGCTGGTTTCCGCTGCCTGCCCCCTCCAGGCAGCGGATTTTCGGGTGGCGGCCAGCGCTACCGGCCGCCACCTCGTTTTCTTCATTCGTCCCAGCCCAAGGCGAGAATCACATCGCCGGCCTGGGGCCAAGAACAGGAAGTATCCTCCCATGCAGCAGCTGATCGACTATCGCCGCGACCACCAACTGGCCCTGATTGGCCTGTGCCACGCGCCGGTCAACGCCCTTGGCCACGGCCTGCGCCAGGCGTTGATGCAGGCGTGCAGCCAGGCCGCCGCCGACCCCGAGGTGCAGGCCATCATCCTGCACGGGCAGCAGCTACCCTTCAGCGCCGGCGCCGACATCAGCGAGTTCGGCAGCCCGCGGACCTGGGAGGAACCGGCACTGCCGGAGTTGCTCGAAGCACTGACCCGCATCGGCAAACCCCTGATCGCCGCCATCGACGGCGTCGCCCTGGGCGGTGGCCTGGAACTGGCCCTGGCCTGCAGCCATCGGCTGGGCACTGCCAACGCCCGCCTGGGGCTGCCCGAAGTACGCCTGGGCCTGCTGCCCGGCGCCGGGGGTACCCAGCGTCTGCCGCGCCTGGTCGGCGTGGAGCCGGCGCTGGACATGATGCTCAGCGGCGACCCGATCGATGCCCGCCAGGGCCTGGCCCTGGGCCTGATCGACCGCCTGCCCGAGCCCGGCCAGGACCTGCTGGAACTGGCCTGCGCCTTCGCCCGTGACCTGCTGGCCCAACCCGCCGCGCCAGCGGCCACCCCAACCTCCTTGGCAGACGGCCTGGCCAGCGATTTCTTCGCCAGCCGCGAAGCCCAACTGGTCGCCCGCAAACCCGGCCAACGGGCACCCCTGCGGGTGTTGGCCGCCGTCCGCGCCGCCTGCGAACTGCCACTGGCCGAAGGCCTGGCCCGCGAGCAGGCGCTGTTCCGCGAAGCCCTGCAAGACCCACAGGCCACGGCCCTGCGCCATCAGTTCTTCGCCGAACGCGAAGCGCTGCGGGTGCCGGGTATCGATGCCAACACGACACTGCGCACCATTGCCAATGTGGCGGTGATCGGCGCCGGCACCATGGGCGCCGGTATCGCCATGAACTTCATCAACGCCGGTATCCCGGTGCGCTTGCTGGAGCTCAAGCCCGAGGCGCTGGACCGCGGCCTGGCACAGATCCGCAAGAACTACGAAAGCAGCATCAAGCGCGGCAAGCTCACCCCCGAGCAACTCGAACAGCGCATGAGCCTGCTGCAAGGCACCCTCGACTATGCCGACCTGGCCGACGCTGACCTGGTGATCGAAGCGGTGTTCGAGGACCTGTCGATCAAGCAACAGGTGTTCCGCACCCTCGACCGGGTGTGCAAGCCCGGCGCGATCCTCGCCAGCAACACCTCGACGCTGGATGTCGACCGCATCGCCGGCTGCACCCAGCGCCCGCAGGATGTGGTCGGCCTGCACTTCTTCAGCCCGGCCAATGTCATGCGCCTGCTTGAAGTGGTGCGCGGCCGGGCCACGGCGCCGGACGTGCTGGCCACCACGCTGAAGATCGCCAAGCGCATCGGCAAGCTGCCGGTGGTGTCCGGTGTGTGCTTTGGCTTCATCGGCAACCGCATGCTCGAACCCTACGGCCGCGAGGCCCATCGCCTGGTGCTCGAAGGCGCCTCGCCCGCCCAGGTGGACAACGTGCTGACTGGCCTGGGCCTGGCCATGGGCGTGTTCGCCATGTACGACCTGGCCGGCATCGATGTCGGCTACCTGGTGCGCCAGTCGCGACGCAGCGAGATCGCCCACGACCCGAGCTACTTCCGCCTCGCTGACGAGCTCTACCACCTGGGCCGCTACGGCCAGAAGAGCGGCCGCGGGTTCTACCGCTACGAAGGCCGCGAGCGCATCGAAGACCCGGAAGTGGAGCAGATCGCGGCGCAGCTGGCGGCCAAGCTGGGCATCATCCGGCGCCCCATCAGCGACGCGGAAATCCACGACCGCTGCCTGTTCATGCTGATCAACGAAGGCCTGCAACTGCTCGACGAAGGCATTGCCCTGCGCAGTGGCGACATCGACCTGGTGTGGACCAACGGCTACGGCTTCCCGGCCTGGCGTGGCGGCCCGCTGCACTATGCCCGTGAACTGGGCCTGGACAAGGTGCTGACAGGCATCGAGCAACTGCACGATCAGCTCGGCGCCTACGGCCGCATGTGGTTGCAGCCAGCGCCATTGCTGCGGCGCATGGCTTCCAGCACGAAGCTGGCCGCACCTGGCCTCTGAATTGTTCTCCCCTGGTCTCAAGGAACTCCGATCATGAAAGAAGCCGTCATCCTCTCCACCGCCCGTACCCCCATCGGCAAGGCCTTTCGCGGCGCGCTGAACAACGTCCGCTCGCCAAGCCTGGCAGCGCACGCCATCCAAGCAGCGGTCGAACGCGCCGGCATCGCCGCTGACGAAATCGAAGACCTGGTCATGGGCACCGCGATGCCCTCCGGCACCGCCGGCTGGAACCTTGGCCGCATGAGCGCGCTGGCTGCCGGCCTGCCGGTGTCGGTCAGTGGCCAGACCCTGGACCGCCAGTGCGCCTCCGGCCTGATGGCGATCGCCACCGCGGCCAAGCAGATCATCGTCGATGGCATGCAGGCGACCATCGGCGCCGGCCAGGAAAACATCAGCGCGGTGCAGACGCGCAACCTCGAATGGGCGCTGGGTGAACAGGACAGCAGCGTTATCCAGCGTGTCCCGCACGCCTACATGCCCATGCTGCAGACTGCCGAGCACGTCGCCAAACGCTACGGCATCAGCCGTGAAGCCCAGGACGCCTACGCCCTGCAGTCGCAGCTGCGCACCGCTTGCGCCCAGCGCGACGGTTTGTTCGAAGCCGAGATCGTGCCGGTGACTGCCCAGCAACTGGTCAAGGACAAGCAGACCGGCGAGGTCAGCTACCGCCAGGTGACCCTGGCACAGGACGAGGGCAACCGCCCGCAAACCGTCCTGGACGACCTGGCACGCCTGCAACCGGTACTCGAAGGTGGCTGCATCACCGCCGGCAACGCCAGCCAGCTGTCCGACGGCGCCAGCGCCTGCGTGCTGATGGACGCGCGCCTGGCCGAACAGCGCAACCTGCGCCCGATCGGCCTGTACCGCGGCATCGCCGTGGCCGGCCTGGCCCCGGAAGAGATGGGCATCGGCCCGGTGTACGCGGTGCCGCGCCTGCTCAAGCAGCATGGCTTGAAGGTCGACGACATCGGCCTGTGGGAACTCAACGAAGCCTTCGCCTGCCAGGTGCTGTACTGTCGCGACAAGCTGGGCATCGACCCGGCGCGCCTGAACGTCAACGGCGGTGCCATCGCCATCGGCCACCCCTATGGCATGAGCGGCGCGCGGATGGTCGGGCATGCCTTGCTCGAAGGCAAACGGCGCGGGGTGCGCTACGTGGTGGTGACCATGTGCGTGGGCGGTGGCATGGGTGCCGCCGGCCTGTTCGAAGTACTCTGAGATCGAGGAGCAACGACATGCTTGCAAACACATTTTCCCTGGCCGGCAAGACCGTGCTGGTGACCGGTGCCTCCAGCGGCCTGGGCGCCCACTTCGCACGCCTGGCCCAGGCCGCCGGCGCCCGCGTGGTGCTGGCGGCGCGCCGGGTCGAGCGCCTGCAGGCGCTGGCCGAAACGCTCCAGGCCAACGGCGGTGAAGCCTTGGCCGTGGCCCTCGACGTGACCCGGCGCGACAGCGTCGAACAGGCCTTCGACCAGGCCGAGGCGCGCTTCGGTGTAGTCGACGTGGTGATCAACAATGCCGGGATCGGCGACCCTGGGCGTTTTCTCGATCTGAGCGAGCAGGACTGGCAGCGCATGCTCTCGACCAACCTCGACGGCGTGTTCCACGTCGCCCAGTGTGCCAGCCAGCGCCTGGTCAAGGCCGAACGGCCGGGAAGCATCGTCAATATCGCCTCGATCCTCGGCCTGCGCGTCGGCAGTGGCCTGAGCCACTACTGCACGGCCAAGGCCGCCGTGGTGCAACTGACCAAGGCCATGGCGCTGGAGCTGGCGCGCTACCGGATCCGCGTCAATGCCATCGCACCGGGCTACTTCAAGACCGAGATGAACGAGGACTACTTCGACGGCGAGGCCGGCCAGGGCTACATCAAGGGGCAAGTGCCCATGCGCCGCCTGGGGCAATTGCAGGAGCTCGATGGCCCCTTGCTGCTGCTGGCCAGCGACGCCGGTGCCTACATGACCGGCAGCGTGCTGGCCGTGGATGGCGGACACCTGGTCAACCCGCTGTAATTGAAAAGGAGCCTGTATGCCTGTCGCCGCTTACCTGCCGCGCGTGATCGCGCTGGTCACCCACTTGCATCGCCCCGCCGCGCCCAGCCGCATGGCACAGTTGATCGAGCAGGTAAGCGCCGACTACCGGCAGCAGGCGCGCATCGAGGTCATCGAAACCACCCTGGCCGATTTGCTGCCACTGGCGCGCGAGCTGGAAAGCCGCCAGCAGGCAGACGTCATCCTGTGTTCCGGTGCGGCCGCAGACTACCTGCGCCAGCACCTCTCGACCACGGTGCGGACCCTGCACCTGGGCGAGTTCGACCTGATCCGTGCCCTGGTGCTGGCCCGCGACCGGGCCAGCCGGGTGGGCATCCTCAGTTTCGGCCAGCCCTACCCGGAGCTGGCCGCGATGCAGGCGCTGTTCACCCTGCAGATCCGCGAGCACACCTACACCAGCCTGGAGCAAGCCCGGGCGCAGGTCGAAGGCCTGGTCGAAGATGGCTTCGAAGTCATCATCGGCTCGCCGACGGTCTGCCAGCTGGCCGACGCAGCTGGCGCCCAAGGGGTACTGGCGCTGGATGCCGAAAGCCTGCGCCATACCTTCGACAGCCTGGTGACCCTGGGTGCCAGGCTTGATGAAACACCCGCGCGGCGCATGCCTCGTCGCCTGCGCGAGCAGCCCGCCGCGCGCCAGTTCAACGCCCGCCACCGCTTCGAGCAGATGCTCGGCGATGCCCCGGCGTTTCGCGCCACCCTGCGCCTGGCGCAGCGTTACGCGCAGACCGATGCCACGGTGCTGATCACCGGCGAAAGCGGCACCGGCAAGGAGCTGTTGGCGCAAAGCCTGCACAACGCCAGCCCGCGCCAGCAGGCGCCGTTCGTGGCGATCAATTGCGCGGCCTTGCCTGAGTCACTGCTCGAAAGCGAACTGTTCGGCTACGAGGACGGCGCCTTCACCGGCTCGCGCAAGGGCGGCAAGCCCGGCCTGATCGAGCTGGCCCACACCGGCACCTTGTTCCTCGACGAGATCGGCGACATGCCAGTGGCGCTGCAAACCCGCCTGTTGCGTGTGCTGCAGGAGCGCGAGGTGCTGCGCCTGGGCGCCTGCGAGCCGACCGCGGTGGACATCCGGGTGATTGCGGCCACCCATTGCGACCTGACCGCGCGCATCGCCGACCAACGCTTTCGCCAGGACCTGTTCTATCGCCTGAACACCCTGCGCCTGGCCGTGCCGCCGCTGCGTGAGCGGGTCGAAGACATCCTGCCGCTGTTCAATGCCCTGCTGGCGCGCCACAGCCGTGCGAGCGGCATGCCACCGGCAGCCCCGGAGCACGTGCAGCCCCTGCTGCCACTGCTGCTGCGCCACCCTTGGCCTGGCAACATCCGCGAGCTGGACAACATCGCCGAGCGCGCGGCTTTGTGCCTGGGCACACTGGGCGACGACGGCGGCGTCGACCTGTACACGCTGTTCCCGGAGTTACTCCACGCCGACACGGCCGAAGCCTTGCCCCCTGCCCCGACTGACAACCTGCGCAGCCTGGGCAAGGCGGCGGAAGCGGCCCATGCCCGCCAGGTGCTGGAGCGATGCGACGGCGACATGGACGAGGCCGCTCGGCGCCTCGGAGTCAGCCGTAGCACCGTCTGGCGTCGGGTACGCGGTTGACTGAAGCTTTGCCGGCTCGTGCTTGCCCATGGACCTGCAAGCCCTTGGTGTCCCCTACACAAGGCATCCTTCGAACATCGCCTGCAACTGCGTGCCATCGAGGCTTCCCCGGCGGCCGATGAAGATCATCTGGCTGAAGGGAACACGGCCCTCCCAGCCATCTTCCGGCTTGATCTCGCTGCGGCTGCCCACCAGGTGCAGGATGCAGCGCTTGCCCGGTGCCTCTGCGATCTGGCACACCCCCTTGGCCCGGTAGATGTCCTTGGGCAAGGCCGCCAGGGCTTGGCGCAGCGCCTTCAGCGACAACGGCCGGTCACTGGAGAAGCTCCAGGTATCGAAGAGCGTCGAATGATCCTTCTCGCCCGCCACCCGCACCGAAGTCAGTGCCGGCGCCGACGGGGTGAGGCGCCAGCCGGACCTGGCGGGCCCTACGCCGAGTACCAGTTCCAGCGGAACCTCGCCGTACTCGCACTCCAACAGGCGGGCGTTGGGGTAGAGCCAGCGAGCCTTCAGCGCATCAAGTTGCTCGCGGCCGACCCGGTCGACCTTGTTCATGACGATGATGTCGGCCACATCCAACTGCTCCATGGCCAGTTGCGCCATCTCGCCTTCAAGGCTACCGAACTGCTCGGCGTCCACCACGGTGAGGATGGTGTCGATGGCGAGGGCGTCGCGAAACTGCGGATAACGCAAGGTGTTGGCGATCTTGCTCGGGTTGGACACCCCGCTCGCCTCGATCACGATGTACTCGGGGCGGTTGCTGCGGTCATCCAGCAGGCGCCCGAGTTGCTCGATCAGGTCGCTCTCGACGGTGCAGCAGATGCAGCCGTTGGCCAGGCTGACGGTGGTCTGGGTCTGGCTGACGATCAGTTGGCTGTCGATGTTGATGGCACCGAAGTCATTGACCATCACCGCCATGCGCAGGCCGTGGTCGCTGTTGAGGATGCGGTTGAGCAAGGTGGTCTTGCCAGCACCGAGGAACCCCGACACCAGGGTCACGGGAATGGGGGGCAGTCTGCTCATTAGCGTGTCTCCTTGTCGCCGGCCATCAGAAGTTGGGCAGCTCGCCACGCCAGGTGGCCTGGTGGTTGGAGCCGTCGAACTCGCCGTTGCGGTCCCAGGTCACCTCACCTTCCAGCAGGGTGAGCTGCACCTGGGTGTTGTGGATGTTGCCCTTGGGCGCCACCTCGAACAGGTTGCGGTCAAGGACGATCAGGTCGGCGGACTTGCCCGCCTCGATGGAGCCGGCCTTGTCCTCGATGCCCATGCACCAGGCGCCATTGAGGGTCATCACGCGGATGGCCTGCTCGAGGCTGATGGGGCTGCCGTAGAACGTTCCTTCTTGTTCGCCGTAGGGGTTCTCGCGGGTGACCATGGCCTCGAAGCCGATCCAGGGGTTGATGCTCGATACCGGCCAGTCGGTTCCCATGACCGCCACGCCGCCGTGCTCCAGCACGCCCTTGAAGTTGTAGGCGCGTTGCATGCGGTCCTCGCCGAACACCGCGCGGGCATTGGCGAAGGACGACGGGAACCAGCCCACCGGGGAGAATTCGGCGGTGACGTTGAGCTCGGCGAAGCGCGGCAGGTTGGCATCGAGCAGCGTGGTACTGTGCGCGCACTGGTGGCGCACGCCGCTGTAGCCGTTACGCTGGCGCGCTTGCGCCACGGCGTCGAGGAACAGGTCGGAAGCGCCGTCGCCGGTGCAGTGGGCGATCACCCGGATGCCCTTGCGGTCCATGTCCACCACCATGTCGGTGATGTGCTCCGGGGTCATGTTGAGGTGGCCACGCCAGCTGCTGTCACCCGGCCAGGCACTGGACAGGTAGGACGAGCGGGATTCGTGAGTGCCGTCGAAGTGGAACTTCACCGCGTTGGCGTTGAGCCGGGCGCTGCGGTAGTAGTGGCGCTCGCCGGCCAGCAATTGCCAGCGGCGTTTCACCGGGAAGATGTCGTCCTGCCAACTGATAGCGGCTTCGACCCGTACCGAGAGCTCGCCGGCCTGGTCGATGGATTTCAGGGCATCCAGGCGATGCTCGCAGACGTGGACGAACTTGGTGCCCACCACACCCTGGCCACTCTGGAACCACACACCTTCGCGATAGGCGCGCTTGAGGGCGTGCTGCGGGGTGGGCGGCATGGCGGCGTGCATCAGTGCATAGGCACCATCCACCAGGATACCGGTCGGTTCGCCCGTGACGCTGTCGCGCTCTATGTAGCCATGGCGCGGGTCCATGGTCTCGGCGTCGATGCCGGCCAGCTCCAGGGCCTTGGAGTTGACCATCATGCAGCCCCAGGAACGGTCGAGGATGGCCACCGGGCGATCCGGCAGGACGCTGTCCAGCCAGTGGCGATCCGGTACCAGGCCGGCCTGCTTGAAGGTGTAGCGGACGAAGTACTGGCCATAGACCCAGCCATCGCCGGGGTGGGCGGCGGCGTAGTCGAGGATGGCCTGGCGGACCTGTTCCGGCGTCGGGTCTTCCACCCCCACTTCCAGGTATCCCGCGTAACCCGGGGCCAGCTTCAGGTCTGGGTGGGTGTGCATGTCGTACAGGCCCGGCATGGCGAAGCGGCCCTTGAGGTCCAGGACCTGGGTGCGCGGCCCCGTCAGGCTGTCCATGTCGGCATTTGTGCCGACAGCGATGAAGCGCCCGCCACGGATGGCCACGGCCTCTGCCCATGGGTTGGCGGCGTCCACGGTATAGATGCGGCCGTTGGTCAGCACCAGGTCGGCGGCACCGAGCGGGCCGGGTACGTTGCTGGAGCGGTAGTCGGTGTGTTGGTCCATGGCAGTCGAATCCGAAGCAAGGTGATTTTCTGGTTATGGGCCGGAGCGCCATGGGGCGCTCCGGCGGGGCGTCAGCCGACGATCAGGTGACCGAGCAAGGCAAGGATCGGCAGGGAGACGAGCACCCGCACGATGTAGATCAGCAGAAGGTCCAGCGGCTTCAGGCCGATATCGGCGCGAATCAGCAGGATGGCCGCTTCGGTGAAGAAGATGATCTGGTTGACCGCCACGCCAACCATGACGAAGCGGGTCACTTCGCTCTGGATGGATGCGCCGAGGATGGACGGCATGATGCTGTCGACCATGCCCGCCAGCAGGGCCGGGGCGGCCTTCTCGGCTTCCGGCAGCTGCAGCAGCTCCATGTAGGGCACCAGCGGCATCGACAGGTACTTGAACAGCGGGGTGAATTCCACCAGCGACAGGCCCAGGCAGCCGATCACCATCATCGCCGGGTAGACGGAGATGGCGATGTCCAGGCTCACATGCACGCCATGGCGCAGCTGGGCGAAGATCGACGGCGCGGTATCGGCACGCTCGATGGCACGGCGCAGGCCCAGTGCCATCAGGCCTTCACCTTCGCGTCGATCGGTGCGCAGCTGCTTGCCGACGAGCGGATTGTAGGCGTTGGGCTTGCCACGCAGGGGCGGCAGCTTGGGCACGATCAGGGCGCAGATCAGGCCCGTGACGGCAACGGCCGCGTACCAGGGCAGGAACATGTGTTCCATGCCGATCAGCTTCAGCAACAGGTAGGAATAGGCGATCGACACGATGGAGAAGTTGGTGGCGATCACACAGGCTTCGCGGCTGGAATAGAAGCCCTGGCGGTACTGCTGGGTGGTGAGGATGATGCCGACGCTGGAGGCGGCCAGCCAGGAGGCCATGCAGTCCACCGCGGCGCGGCCGGGCAGGCCGAAGAGCTTCTCGAAGCCACGGCTGACCAGGCTGCCGACGAACTCCATCAGGCCATAGTCGGTCAGCAGCGGCAGCAGCACCGCCGACAGGAAGTAAATGGCCAGGACCACCGGGCCGACGTCATACAGCATCACGCCGCCAGTGTTGCGGTGCCAGACCCACTCCGGGCCGATCTTCCAATAGGTCATGACCATCAGCACGGCGCCGATGACGCGCACGACGGTCCAGCCCATGCCGGGGTTGAACAACTGGACGAAACGGTTGGGATGCTTCTTCAGCGAGCTGAAAGTAACCAGCACAGTGAGCAGGCTGGGAATGGTGGCAACGCCGACGGTGACCGGCACCATCAGCGGCTTGACCACGTCGTTGATGTAGTCGATCAGGAAGGCGATCAGGATGTTGCTCTTGCCGTTGATCTCGATCGGCACCAGAAACAGCATCACGCCGATCAACGAGGGGATCAGGAAGCGCAGCAGCTGTGCGGGGCTGTACTGCATCAAGAGGCCTCCGGACTTCGCGAAGACGCCGGACTCGGGTTGTTCGTTCATGGGTTCACACCTTTTTGTAGTTGTAGTGGACCTAGCGCCCGCTGGCGTTCCAGTACGCAGGCATTGTTTCTCGCGATTCAGGGCGCAACGCAGGGACTCAGGTGCGGAAAGTCGCGTCCAGGCGGTCAAGCCGGCGCAGTTCGGACTGCCACACCAGGTCAACGCTTTCCAGGTGGTAACGCTCGTTCTCCAACTGCCGTGCGGTGAACTCGCAGGCCTCGTGGTCCGGTACGATCAGTTCACGGCCGGTCTTCAGGGCTTCCAGCTGGATCCGGCAGGCCTGGTCCAGGTAGTACATGCGGAAATAGGCTTCGGCGACGCTTCGGCCCACGGTGAGCAAGCCGTGGTTGCGCAGGATGGCGCTGTGCTTGTCGCCCAGGGCGTCGACGATGCGCTGGCGCACTTCCAGGTCCAGGGGCACGCCCTCGTAGTCGTAGTAGGCCACACGGTCGTAGAACATCATGTTGGTCTGGTTCAGCGGCAGCAGGCCTTCTTCCAGGGCGGCGACGGCCATGCCGGCCAAGGTGTGGGTATGCATCACGCAGACGGCGTCGTGGCGGCTCATGTGCACGGCACTGTGCACGGTAAAACCGGCGGGGTTCACTTCGGGAGCACTGTCATCGAGCTTGCGGCCATTGACGTCGATGGCCACCAGGTTGGAGGCGCACACCTCGCTGGGGCGCAGACCGTACGGGTTGATCAGGAAGGCCGGCTCGTCCGTCGGCAGCCTGACCGAGATATGGGTAAAGACCTGGTCGCTCCAGCCGTTGACCTCCAGCAGCCGGTAGGCGGCGGCGAGATCGGTGCGGAGCATTTGTTCGTTCGTTGTTGTAATCATGGAACCATCCAGTCGTTCAGGTGCGGCTATCGCTGGGCAGCACGGTGCATCCCTGATGCCTACGCACGGCCTGTGCGCCTACCCGCCTATGGTCCTTCGAGGAGGTAGATTAGGGGGCTTGCCTGGGGGCGAATATCGATTTATCTTGCAGACAATCATTCCAAAACGTCATGAACTCTGATGCGCAGACAGCTCCCCAGCATGATCTCCCTCTGCTGCTTCTCCGCCTTCGCCCGGCACATGAGCGTGACGCGCGCGGCCGAAGAGCTGAACCTCACCCAGAGCGCCGTGAGCCGGCAGATCAAGAACCTCGAGGACATGCTCGGCTGCCCCCTGGTGGAAAAGGTCCGCCAGCGCTTGCTGCTGACCGACAAGGGCCGTGAGTACGTACAGGAAGTCGCGCTGCTGCTGGACCAGCTGGAGGCCGCCACCCTGCGCGTAAGCAGCAGCCATTCCAGACGCCTGCGGGTCGGCGCCGAGCCGTCCTTCACCACCCGCTGGTTGCTGCCCAAGCTCAAGAGCTACGCCCGGGAACACCCCGAGGTCGAGCTGGAGATCATGAACGACCTGCGGCGCCTGTATGACCGGTATGAAGGCTACGACGTCGGCATCCTCTACGGCGACGGCAACTGGGCCGAGTTCGACTCCCGCCTGCTGATGGAGGGGGAAATGGTCGCGGTGTGCACCCCCGACCTGCTGGAGCGCTTTGGACCGATCGTCGAGCGACGTGACATCCTGCGCTATCCGCTGCTGCACCACAGCTCCCTCACCGGTCTGACAAAATCCTCGACCCAGCTCTGGCTGCACCATGCCGGTCTGTCGGCAAAGGAAATCGAAGCCCTGCCCGGCCAGCGCCTGGAGCACTTTCAGTTCGTGCTCGATGCCGCCCTGCATGGGCTTGGCGTCACGGTGCTGCCGCGCTTCTTTGTCGAGCGGGAGGTTTGCGAAGGGCTGCTGGTGCTTGCCTGCCAGGAGGCGCTGGTGGCGGGACGGTACTACGTGGTGTGGCCGAAGCAGAACAACGATGCCAAGGTGAAGCATCTCGTCGACTGGTTGCTGCAGTGGAGGGAGCCGGGTCCGGATTGAACGCTACGGCGCGTTCGATGCCCACGGTCACCCCTCTCCTGTCAGGGAGAGGGGTAAACAAGGCATTCAGCCGTGGCCGATTACACCCAATCACGCCGCAGCGGCTGGCACATGCAGTGCACGCCACCACCCCCCTTGGCGATCATGCTGATGTCCGGGTCATAGACCTTCAGCCCCAGGGCCAGGCACTTCTCTTTCAGGGTCAGGCTGGTGGACGGCAGCAGCACTCGCCCCTCGCCCAGGGCTACGACGTTGCAGCCCAGCTCCATGGCGTCCTTGAAGGGAATATCGACGATCTCGATGCCCTTGGCCTTCAGCCAATTCACCAGCTCGGGCTCCACCGCATCGACGCAGACCGCCGCCAAGCGTTCGGCGAGCATCACGCACAGCGCGTCCATGTGCACGAAGAACGGGTCCATGCCGTAGAGTTTCACTTCCCAACCCTCGGCTTCCAGCCAGCCCTTCATCTGCTGAACCGCCGGCGCCTGGGAGCGCTCGCCGGTGTAGCCGCAGAGGATCACCCCCGGCTGCAGCATCATGAAGTCACCGCCTTCGAATGAGCCGGCGCTGATCATGTCATAGATCGGAATATCGTTGTCCTTGTAGAACTGGATCACCGGGGCGTACTCGCCACGGCGCCACCACTGGGCCATCTGGGTGACGATCGGGCCGAAGGGGGTCATCACGCTCGAGTCGCGGGCGAACACCTGATACTTGAGGTTGGGGTCGGTGGGCAGCATGTGCACCTTCACCCCCGCCTCGCGGTAGGCGTCGACCATCTCGGCGTGCTGGACACGGGCCACATCGGCGTCGAAGCGGTAGCCCAGGCGCAGGCTCTTCTTCGAAATGGAGCTGGTCTCCAGCCAGTGGTAGTGGTCCACCGGCCCCAGCAGCACGTCACGCAGGGTGCCGTATTCGGAGTTGGCGCCCCAGTGTTCCAGGCGCGGTGTGTCGCCGCTGTCGCGGCGGTGCTTGAGGGTGAATGCACTCATGGTGTTCTCCAGGTCAGGAATGGGCCATGCGCAACATGGCGTGTAGCAAGACGTTTGCGCCGGCCTCGAGGTCGGCGGGGGCGGCGTCCTCAGCCTCGTTATGGCTGATGCCACCTTTGCAGGGGACGAAGATCATGCTGGTGGGGGCGACCCGCGCCAGGTACACCGAATCGTGGCCGGCACCACTGCACATGGGCATGTGCGAGTAGCCCAATTGCGCCACGGCGTCCTGCACCGCGGCCACGCAGTCGGCATCGAAGGCCACCGCCGGGGAATGCCACTCTTCACGGATATCGGCTTCGAGGCGCAAGCGCCCTGTCTCTTCAGCGACGATCGCGCGAAAGGCGGTGTCCAGCCGATCCAGCACAGCCTGCTCGGGGTGGCGCAGGTCCACTGCCAGCACCAGGCGCTCGGGTACCGTGTTGCGTGAGCCGGGTTCGACACGGATGTCGCCGAACGTCACCCGGGCCCAGGGCCCGTGCTCTTCGGCCAGGCGATACAGGCGCGCAAGGATTGCGGCCAAGCCCATGAAGGGATCCCGCCGCACGGTCATCGGCGTCGGTCCGGCATGCACCGGCTGGCCGGTGAGGGTCAGGTCGTACCAGCGAATGCCCTGCACCCCGGTCACCACGCCTACGGTGAGGTGCTCGGCTTCGAGGATCGGGCCTTGCTCGATGTGGACTTCGAAGGCGGCAGCCAGGGGCCTGGCCTGTGCCGGTAGTTCGCCGAGGTAGCCGATGCGTTCCAACTCGGTGCCGAGGGTCAGGCCCTGGCGGTCGGCACGGCCATGGCCATAGGCGAGGTCGAAGGCGCCGGCCCAGACGCCAGAGCCGATCATCGCCGGCGAGAAGCGCGCGCCCTCCTCGTTGGTCCACACCGCTACCTCCAGGGGTGCGCGGGTGCACAGGCCGGCGTCGTTCAGGGTCTGGATCACCTCCAGGCCGGCGAGCACGCCATAGACGCCGTCAAAGCGCCCGCCGGTGGGCTGGGTGTCCAGGTGCGAACCGGTAAGCACCGGCGCCAGGCTGTCGTCGAGCCCGGCGCGGCGGGCGAAGATATTGCCCATCCGGTCGACGCTCACGGTACAGCCAGCCTCGATGCACCAGCCGACGAAAAGGTCGCGACCGGCCTTGTCGAGGTCGGTCAGGGCCTGGCGATTGCAGCCGCCCTGGTCGGTGGCGCCGATTTGCGCCATCGCCATGAGGCGGGCCCAGAGGCGTTCGCCATCGATGCGAAGTGAAGCAGTGTGGGTGTTGGCCATGGGATGCTCTCTCGACGGACCACCGGCGTGGGGTCGGTGGTGGATACGAGAGGCAGCCTAGAGTCGGCGGGCGAACCCAACCATACCCGGATCAGGGTAGGGCCTGGCTCAGGCCACGCCGGAGGCGGTGACGCTGGCGATGAACTGGGAGAACAGCTCGCCCTGGGAGCTGATGCCGAGCTTGGCGTGGATGTTCTTGCGATGGACGCCCACGGTATCGGTGGAGATCGCCAGTGCGTGGGCCACCGACTTGGAGGAATGCCCACGCAGGATCAGCCGCGCCACCTCGGCCTCGCGCTCGGTCAGACAACCCTCTCCGAAGCGCTCGAAGGCACGCTCCAGCTGCCGGTGCAATGCCTGCCCCTCGCCCTCCCCGTCCACCAGGACGGCGCCCCAGTGGCGGCGGGCTGCGGCCCCCACCAGCGGCTCGATGGCCCGCAACTTCGCCAGGTCCTCGGCGGCGAAGGCGCCATGGCCGGCCAGACGCCCCATGGACAGGGCCAGGCCGCCGGCACCGGCAAGGTCGATGAGGATGTTCACTTCGTCCGCCAGCCCATGGGACACGTAGAAGCTGCGGTAATACTCCGAGTCCTGGAAACCGTCCGGCGCGATGTCAGCCAACCGCAGCACGCCCCGCCGCCCTTCGATGCAGGCCTGGCGTACCGGGTCAAGCAGGTAGGGCCCCACCAGGTAGCGCTGGATCTCTTCCCGCCGCTCGGGCAGTACCCGGCCCGCCTCCAACATCGCCGGCGGCCGTGCGGACACGTGGGCGACAATGAAGGCGGTGTCGATGGGCACCGCCGCAAACACCGACTCCAGCAGGCGCGCAGGGAAATCGGCACGGCCGATGGCCTCAATCAGCGGGGCTTCATGGCTCAGCCAGCGGGCGAGGTCGAAGGCATGGTCGGTCAAGGGCAACTCGTCTCGTGGTACGCAGAGGCGCTCATTGTCCAACAGCACGTACCTGCGGGCCAACGCTGGAGATTTGGATTTGACGAAATGTTATCGCTAACATAGATTACCTGTCACCTTGCTTCGGAGACGCCTCATGTCCATCAGCCAGACTAACCCTCGGGTGGGGCTGTTCGTCACCTGCCTGGTGGACCTGCACCGCCCCAGCGTCGGCTTCGCCGCCGTGGACTTGCTGGAACAGGCAGGCTGCCGAGTCGAGGTGCCGCAAACCCAGACCTGCTGCGGCCAGCCGGCCTACAACAGCGGCGCCGCCGACCCGGCCCGGGCGCTGGCGAAGCAGCTGATCGCGGCCTTCGAGCATTACGACTACCTGGTGGCCCCCTCGGGCTCCTGCCTCGGCATGATCAAGCGGCACTACCCCGAGCTGCTCAAGGACGACCCCGCCTGGCATTCGCGCGCCCTGGCCCTGGCCGAGCGCAGCCATGAGCTGCTGAGTTTCCTCGACGAGACGATGGCCTGGCAGCCAACCACCGCTTACCCGGGCAGTGTCACCTACCACGACGGCTGTTCCGGCCTGCGCGAGCTGGGTATCGAGCAACAGCCGCGACGCCTGCTGGCCGGCGTGGTGGGTCTGAAGCTCGTGGAGATGGCGCACGGGCAGACCTGCTGCGGCTTCGGCGGCACTTTCTGCCTCAAGTACCCCGATATTTCCGCGCGGATGGCCAGCGAAAAGGTCGCCAATATCCGCGCCAGCGGCGCTGACACCCTGCTCGGCGGCGACCTCGGCTGCCTGCTCAGCATCAGCGGTCGGCTGACCCGCCTGGGCCAGTCGGTGCGGGTGTTTCACACCGCAGAGGTGCTGGCCGGCATGACCGACGCCCCGGCCATCGGCGAAGGCGGGAGGACCTGATGGAACTGCGCTCGGCCCACTTCCAGCCCAGTGCCCGCGCCGCCCTGTTCGATCCGGACCTGCAAGAGGCCATGGCCGACAACCGCCGCTTCGCCGCCCATGTGCGCGAGCAGGTGGCGGCCAGCGGCAGCTTCCAGGCCCTGCGCGAACGGGCCCGGGCCGTCAAGGACCACACCCTGGCCCATCTCGACCACTACCTGGAACGCTACGAAGCCGCCGCGCAAGCGCGGGGCATCCAGGTGCACTGGGCCGCGACCCCCGAAGAGGCGCAGCAGCAGGTGCTCGCCATCTGCCGCCAGGCCGGTGCGCGCCGGGTGATCAAGGGCAAGACCATGATCGGCGAGGAGATGGGCATCAACGCGGCCCTGGCCCACGCCAACATCGAGCGCGTCGAGACCGATCTGGGCGAATACATCCTGCAGCTGGCCGACGAGCCGCCCAGCCATATCAACGGCCCGGCGATCCACAAGACCCTGCGCCAGGTGCAGGCACTCTTCCACCAGCATCACCAGGGGCTGGGGCGCGAGCGATACCTGGAAGACCCGGCCGAACTTCTGGCCGAAGCCAGGCGCCTGCTGCGCGGTCAGTTCCTGGCGGCCGATGTGGGCATCACCGGGGCCAACTTCCTGATCGCCGAGGATGGCACCCATGTGCTGGTGACCAACGAAGGCAATGGCGACCTTACCAGCCTGCTGCCGCCGGTGCGCATCGTCCTGGCGAGCATCGAGAAGGTACTGCCGACCCTGGAGGATGCCGGCACCCACCTGCAGTTGCTGGCCCTGAGCGCCACCGGCCAGCCGCTGACCAGTTACACCTCGGTGTATGGCGGCGCTGATAGCGACGGCCCCGAGCAATGCCATGTGGTCCTGCTGGACAACGGCCGCAGCGAGATGCTCGCCGGCGCCTTCCGCCCCATGCTGCGCTGCATCCGTTGTGCGGCGTGCATGGACAACTGCCCCGTCTACAACTGGGTCGGCGGCCACGCCTATGGCTGGATCTACCCAGGCCCCATGGGCTCGGTGTGGACGCCGAACCTCGCCGGTCTGGAAGACACCCGCGACCTGCCCAACGCCTGCACCCTGAACGGCCGCTGCAAGGAAGTCTGCCCCCTGCAGATTCCCCTCCCCGACATGCTCCGCGCGCTGCGCGAACAGCAGTGGCAACGGCAACTGACGCCCGCCGGCACCCGCCTGGGTCTGCGCTTGTGGGCGGCGCTGGCGCGGCGCCCGGCGCTCTACCACCGGCTTACCGCCCTGCTAGCCTGCGTCCTGAAACTGGCCGCGCGTGGCCGTGGCCGGCTCCGTCGCCTGCCACTGGCCGGCGCCTGGACCGCCGAGCGCGACCTGCCCGCGCCCCAGGGCGCCACCTTCCAGCAACGCTGGCAACGTCAGCAGAAGGAGAAACGCCAATGACGTGCTCACGTGCGGCCATTCTTGGCAAGGTGCGCCAGGCGCTGGGGCGTCAATCGGGCGATTGCGTCCAGCCGGCGCCACCGCCCGCCGCGATCGTCACGGTCGACGGCAGCGACCTGGAGCAGCGCCTGCGTGAACGCCTGGCGCTCACCGGAGTAACCTTGCAAACCCTGGCCAGCCCAGACGAGCTCGCCAGCGCCGTGGCAGCTTACCTGGCACCTCTGGGCCTCACCCATGCGGTGGCTCTGGCACCGGGATTGGCGCACGAGCGCTGGCAGGGCGTGGCGGTGGACGTGGGCGGTGCCCTGCCCCATCACCAAGTGGCGGTAACCCGTGCCTTCGCTGCCGTGGCGGCCAGCGGCAGCCTGGTGTTTCTGGCAGGCCCTGACCATCCGCCGCGCTCGGGCTTTTTGCCAGCGCATCATCTGGTGGTGCTGTCAAAGGCGCGGCTGGTGGGGCGGCTGGAGCAGCTGTGGCCGTTGGTGGCCGGGCATCCGGGTGAGGCGCTGCACCTGGTGGGTGGCCCCTCCAGCACCGCCGATATCGGCGGCCAGCTGCTCTACGGCGCCCATGGCCCGCGTGCCGTGCATGTACTGCTAACGCCCTGAGGATTCAACCGCGCAGCGCGGTGGACTCGCGCGCCACCAGCTCGCAGCCCACATCCACATTGACCGCACTGGGCGCCTCGTTGCGGATGCGCTGGAAAAGCAGCTCCACGGTGGCGTCGGCCACGCGCTCGGAGGGGATCCGCACGCTGGTGAGCGACGGTGTGGCCACCCGCGCGATGGGCATATCACCGAAGCCGCAGATGCCCAGGCGCCCGGGCACGTCCAAGCCCAGGCGCTGACCAGTGAACAGCGCGCCGAGGGCCGGCATGTCGTTGGTGAAGAACGCCCCGTCGCAATCGATCTCGCCCCGAACCAGACGCTCGATCACCGCCACGCCGTCGTCGACCTGGGGTATGGGGGATGTGTTGAAGCGTTGCGGCTCGACACCGATCGCGTCGCGCACTGCGTGGCGGAAACCGGCGAAGCGCAGGTTCTCGCGCTCGTCGTCATAGCCGAAGAAAGCCGGCCGGCGATAACCGGACTCCACCAGGTGGCGCCCGGCCGCGGCCCCGGCCGCCCAGTTGGAAAAACCCACCACCTGCCCCACGGGCTGGCGCGGCACTTCGCCCTCGGGCAAATCCCAGAGTTCGATCAGGGGGATGTCGGCGGACTGCAACAGCGCCAGGGTTTGCGCCGAGTGATAGCCGTAGGCGAGGATCAGGCCGTCCAGCTGACGGCCGAGGAAGGCCCGCAGCAGCTTGTGCTCCTCGTCCTGGGAGAAGCGCGTCTCACCGATCAACAGGTGGTAGCCGGCACGGGCCAGGCCTTGCTGAAGCACCTCGATGGTGGTGGCGAGAATGGGGTTGGTGATGGTGGTGATCATTGCGCCGATGATGCCACTGCGCCCGGTCACCAGCTGGCTGGCAGCCAGGTTCGGCACGTAGCCCAGCTCGCGCACCGCCTGCTCGATCTTCTGCCGAGTGCGTTCGGTAACCTTGTCCGGCTTGCTCAGCGCCCGCGAGACCGTCATGCCGGATACCCCGGCCAATCGAGCGACGTCATGCAGGGTGGCGGGTTTGCTCTTGGTGGACATCCTGGCCTCTGGCGCCTGTGGTAAGGGGCGCATTATCCCTGAACGGCCCTGTGAATGGGCAAGTCCCTGTCTGTGGGAGCGAATTCATTCGCCCCCACAGGTAGGGCCACGGTTGCGCCATCAGGCCAGGAAGTCAGCGTGCTCCCACACCTCGATCAAGGTCGGGCGATCGGCCTTGGCGGCGGTCTCGAGCAGCGCTGACAAGTGATCCAGGCTGGTGACCTTCTCGGCGTTGCAGCCGAAGGCGCGGGCCAGGCCCTGGAAATCCGGCGTGTAGATGTCGACGCCGAGGGTGGGGATGTCGCGGTTCTGCATGTAGCGCTTGATTTCGCCGTAGCCACTGTTGTTCCACAGCAGCACGATGATGGGCGCGCCGGCTTCCACCGCCGACGCCAGCTCCGGCAGGGTGAACTGGATGCCACCATCGCCGATCAATGCGATCACAGGGCGCTGCGGTGCCGCCAACTTGGCGCCGATGGCAGCCGGCAAACCGTAGCCGAGGGTGCCGTAGCCCGTGGCGGAGTTGAACCAGCTGCGGGTGCGGGTGGCTTCGAACAGGTAGTTGCCCGAGTACACCGGCTGGGTGGAGTCGCCCGCCACGATCAGGTCCGGCAGGGTGCGCTGAAGGGTGTCCAGCACCTTGCACTGGCCCTTCCAGTTTGCCGGCCATTGAGCGTCCAGCTCCGCACGCACCGTGGCCGCGCGTTGGCTGCCCACGCCTTCGGCATTGAACGCCGGCACCTCCCCCAAGGCCGCCACCAGGGCCTGCATGGCCTGGCGAGCGTCGCTGAGGATGGCGAGGTCTGCCGGGTAATTGCGGTTCAGCTGCTCGGCGTCGATGTCGATGCGGATCAGCGGGCTCTCGATGCGGAAGTTGCCGTCGAACACCCCGTCGTAGTCGGTCTCGCCCAGTTCAGTGCCGATGGCCAGGATCAGGTCCGAAGCCAGCACCATCTTGCGCACCGGCACCCAAGTCTGGTTGCTACCCAACGCCAAGCTATGGCCTTTGGGCAGTACGCCCTTGGCGTTGATGGTGTAAGCGGTGGGTGCATCCAGGGCTTCGGCCAGGCGCTGGGCCTCGGCGGCGGCGTCGGCGCAGCCGCCACCCAGCAGCAGCAGCGGACGCTTGGCAGCCTTGAGCATCGCGGCGGCGCGAACGATGGCGTGCGGGCACGGCCCCGGGCGGCTCGGCAGCGCGCCCAGCTTGCGGCGCACATGGTCGGCCGGCGCGGTGATCACGTCGATGGGGATCTCAATGTGTACGGGGCGCGGACGGGCGCCGTTGAACACAGCGAAGGCGCGGGTCAGCACCTGGGGCAGCTCGTCCGGGCGCATCAGGGTATGGCTGAAGGCGGCCACGCCGGACACCAGGTTGCTCTGCGACGGCAGCTCGTGCAGGCGGCCACCACCCATGCCCAGTTGCCCGGTGTTGTTGACGCTGGAGATCACCAACATAGGGATCGAGTCGGCATAGGCCTGGCCCATGGCGGTGGTGATGTTGGTCATACCCGGGCCGGTGATGATAAAGCACACGCCCGGCTTGCCGGAAACGCGGGCATAGCCGTCGGCCATGAAGCCGGCGCCCTGCTCGTGGCGCGGCGTCACATGGCGGATGGCGGTGTTGGGCAGACCGCGATACAGCTCCACGGTGTGCACGCCGGGAATACCGAACACGGTATCCACGCCCAGCCCTTCCAGCAGCTCAACCAGCAGTTCTCCGCAGGTCAACATGAAGTGTCCTCCAAGGATATGTCATCGAATGGAGGGCACTGTAACACCAGATTGTTAGCGCTAACATTGCTTTTGTCGGATTATTCATCGGTAACAATAACCTGCAGATCGAGCATGCAAAGCCACTTTCAATTTCACCCCTCCTGCCTGCTGCAGGCGACAAGCCCCTTTGCAAACCAGCACCCAGCCACCCTCCCGCCAGGCCCCTGGTCTGGCGGCAGTGCGCGGTGGGTTTTCAGGTCGGCCTGGTCACAAATCCTCAATACAAACGTGACATTTTTTCAACTTGCCGCGATCTGCCTAGCGACGACGACGGAGCTGTCAAATGAAGGTTACGGTTTTTGGTACCGGCTATGTGGGCCTGACCCAGGCGGTGTGCCTGGCCCAGGTGGGGCACTCGGTGCTGTGCATGGACGTCGATGCCGAACGGGTCGCCGCCCTCGATCAAGGACACTGTCCGATCTTCGAGCCCGGCCTGGCGCCGTTGCTGGAAAAGAACCTGGCGTGCGGACGCTTGCGCTTCAGCACCGACCCAGGCCTTGCCAGCAACCATGCCCGCCTGCTGTTCATCGCCGTCGGCACGCCGCCGCTGGCCGATGGCGGTGCCGACCTGAGCCAGGTGTTCGCCGTGGTCGACAACATCCTCGAACACGCCATCGGTGCCAAGGTGATCATCAACAAGTCCACTTCGCCGGTGGGCACGGTGGATCGGATCAAAGCGCGCATCGCCCAGGCCGTGGCCGACACCGGGCGCTTCCAGGTCATCAGCAACCCGGAATTTCTCAAGGAAGGCACCGCCCTGGATGACTGCATGAGCCCCGAGCGCATCATCATCGGTGGCGCCGGGCCGGGCGAGGTTGAGCTGCTGCGCGAGCTGTACAGACCGTTCAACCGCAAGCGGGAAAAACTCATGGTGATGGACGCCCGCAGCGCGGAGCTGACCAAGTACGCGGCCAACTGCATGCTGGCGACGAAGATCTCCTTCATCAACGAAATGGCCAACCTGGCCGAGCACCTGGGCGCCGACATCGAGATGGTGCGTCGCGGCATCGGCTCGGACCCGCGCATCGGCTACGACTTCATCTACGCCGGCTGTGGCTTTGGCGGCTCGTGCTTCCCCAAGGACCTGCAAGCCCTGCGCCGCAGTGCAGAGACGGAAGGTTTCGATCCGCAACTGCTGCATGCAGTCGAGTCGGTCAACCAGCGGCAGAAGCATCGGCTGTTCGACAAGATCCAGCGGCACTACCCGGGCGGCTTGCGTGGCAAGGTCTTCGCCTTGTGGGGGCTGTCGTTCAAGCCCAACACCAATGATATTCGCGAGGCTTCCAGCCGGGTGCTGCTGGAAGCTCTGTGGGCCGCCGGAGCGCGGGTACAGGCCCACGACCCGCAGGCGATGGAGGCGATCCAGCAGCACTACGGCCCGCGCCCGGACCTGCAGCTGGTGCCCTGCAAGGACGATGCCCTGCAGGGCGCCGACGCCCTGGTGATCGTCACCGAATGGCAGGACTACCGGGTACTGAACCTGGAGCAGGTGCCGCAGCAACTGGCCGACCGGGTAGTATTCGACGGCCGCAACCTGTTCGAGCCCGAGCACATGGCCGCCGCAGGTCTTGCGTACTACGGCATCGGCCGGGGCCAGGTGCCGCCGGCCTGCCCGTACTGATCAGCTTCAACCAGGCATGCGCATGTGCAACAACGGGAAGGGCCGGCCCTCGCCGTCCAGCGGGGAACGGCCGGTCTTCACGAACCCATAGTGCAGGTAGAAGCCCACGGCCTGCGGGTTCTGTTCGTTGACATCGACGCTGAACGATTTGCGCGATGCGCGCACATGATCCAGCAGCGCCCTGCCGATGCCCTGGCCATGCAGGTCGGGGGCGACGAAGAGCATTTCCACGTGGTCCTCGTTGAGCCCGATGAAGCCCAGCGGGGTGTCATCGGCATCGACCGCGACCATGAGTTCGACAGCGGGCAGGTAGCTGTCGCGCAGCGGCACGATGAGCGCCTCGATATCGGACGGTTGCAGAAAATGGTGGGTGGCGCGCACGGCGCGCAGCCAGATGTCGAGCAGCAACGGGTAGTCCGCGGCAATACCCTGACGAATGATCATGAATCAACCTCGTTCACTTGATGTTGGAAGCGTAGTGCGCCGTTGGATAGCGGCCATTGACAGCACGGGCAAAAACCGCACAATCGCCGTCCATTTTTTTCGACTGGACGCCCCTCATGCAACGGGGCGAGCGGCAGATCCGGGGTTTCCTGGAGAATATGGACAGCGCGGTCACGCTGGCTGATGGCATGCCTTGATCATGCTCTGCGATGCGCCTTGAGTGCCTCGCACAAGAACTTCAACGCCCGCTGAAAAACAGGATGGCAGTCGCCGTAGGGCAAGTGCTCCAGCGACGCCCAGAAAAACGCGAAGAGGTGGCCGTGGTCATCCAGTGTCTGAAAAGACCAGCGGTCAGGGAGGGTTCGCTCGACTCGGCAGAGCTGATACGACCAGATTTGACCTGAGTGGTCGGCATTCCAGCAGCCCAGGTCGTCAGTCACCGTGGCGTCGCGGATGCCGGACTCTTCGGCCAACTCGCGCAGTGCTGCCTCGCGCGGTGTTTCATCGGGCTCGATGCTGCCCTTCACCAACTGCACGCCTGCGAGCGGATGTCGGAACAGGAGCAGTTTGGGGGGCGAGGTGGGGGAGAGAATGACCGGACAGGCCTTGTTTGGGTGCATTGTGATTTCCGTATCGGTTGGAGAGCGTTACGTAGCATGAGGGCCTCATCGCCGGCAAGCCGGCTCCCACAGAGACAGTGCCAGGCCTGAGTCCAACGCCGTCATGTGGGAGCCGGCTTGCCGGCGATGAGGCCATATCAGATTGCCCATTACTTTCTATCTTGCGAGTTCGACCGTGCTCGCTGGATCAATACTCGCGATGAAGCTATACCGAAAGGGTCCAGAGTGGAGGTTGGGTTGCCCCACAGGCTCGAAGCGTCCGAGGAGAACTTCACGGTGTCGACTCAGCTGGTCATACGCAACATGACACGTCCCGAACTGGACGAGCTTGTCGATTGGGCTGCCCGTGAGGGTTGGAATCCCGGCCTTCACGATGCCGAGCTGTTCTGGGCCACTGACCCTGCAGCCTTCATCGCGGCGTCCAGGGGCGCTGAACTGATAGGGGGCGGTGCCATCACCGCCTACAATGGCGAGTTTGGCTTCATGGGGTTTTTTATCGTTCGCCCCGAATATCGAGGCCAAGGCCTGGGCAATACCCTCTGGCACGCACGCCGCGAGCGACTCCTCGCCCGCCTGCGCCCAGGTTCGAGCATCGGCATGGACGGCGTCTTCGCGATGCAGGACTACTACGCCAAGGGTGGTTTCATCTTCTCCCATCGCAACCTGCGTTTTCGTGCCAGCGTCAGCAAACGCCCAACGACTTCGCAGCTGTGCGACCAGGACATTGTTCCGTTGACCACCTTCCCTTTCGATCAGGTCGTCGCTTACGACCGCACCTGCTTTCCCGCCGCACGCGAAACCTTCCTCAGCGGGTGGATAGCCCAAGCCGATGCACTCGCCGTAGGTTGCCGGCGTGACGGCAGGCTTAGCGGCTATGGCGTAGCAAGGCGCTGCCGGGAAGGCTGCAAGATTGGCCCCTTGTTTGCCGATGACGCCTCGGCTGCCAATGCGCTTTATGCGCACCTGGCGGAATTTGCCCAGGGTGGCCCGCTGTTTCTCGATGCCCCGGAGAACAACCCCGCCGCCATGGCGCTCGTGCAGCAACAGGGCATGGTCGAGGTTTTCGGCTGTGCGCGCATGTACCTCGGCCCTCCGCCTGTGATCGCGCACGAACGTGTGTTCGGCGTCACGACGTTCGAGCTGGGCTGATGTCCGCGCGCGACCTCACCGGTTACGGTGGCCACCCACCCCACCCGCGCTGGCCCGGTGAGGCGCGCGTCGCCCTACAGTTTGTACTCAACATCGAAGAAGGCGCGGAGTCATGCCTGCTTAATGGCGATGCCCAGTCGGAGGCCTGGCTTCACGAGCTACCGGGCCGTCCGCCGCGCGTGGGGGAACCCGACTTGAGCGTCGAGGGCATGTACGAATACGGCGCGCGCGCGGGCGTTTGGCGTATTCTGCAACTGTTCAATGCCCGAGGACTGCCGCTGACCGCCTTCGCCGTCGGCCGGGCACTGGAACTCACCCCGGCGATTGGCCATGCGCTGTGCGCTGCCGGGCATGAGATTGCAGGACATGGCTATCGTTGGCTGGACTATCGCGATATGCCCGAAGACCAGGAGCGGCGCCATATCGGTCTCACCCGCGACGTGATCGAGCAGGTCTGCGGTAAACGTCCCGTAGGTTGGTACACCGGAAGGGTCAGCCAGAACACCCGCCGCCTGGTGCGCGAGGAAGGCGGGTTTCTCTATAGCTCGGACGCCTACAACGATGATCTGCCCTATTGGCTTGCTGGCTCGCCCGCCCATCTGGTGATCCCTTACACACTGGTCAACAACGACGCCCGCTATCTGCTGTCGAACGGTTTCGCCAGCGGTGAGGACTTCTTCCGGCTGCTCAAGGATGCGTTCGACCTGCTGTGGCAGGAGGGCTTGCACCACCCGAAGATGATGAGCGTCGGCCTGCATGGGCGAATCAGTGGTCATCCTGGTCGGGCGATGGCACTCGCGCGCTTTCTCGACTACGTACAAGGCCACGACGCGGTGTGGATCTGCCGGCGCGAAGAAATTGCCAGGCACTGGATCACCCACTTCCCTGCCTGAGCGCCCAGAGAACCCTCGTTTGGGTGGATGGAAAACCCAAAAACCCCCAAATAAGGGTAATTTCTGGGTAACGCCTTTAACGCGCTGGGCCTCAACCCAGGCGCCAGCGGCTATCGAGCCTGGCATGGTGCGTGCTTGTTCCATTATCGAAATTGCATTGCAGAGTGTTCTCTCACAATCTCGAGGTGTGAAGCGCATGCCGCAAACTCAAGAGAGTACCCCGCCCACCGCGGCATGCGAAAAGTCCAGTCGGCATGAACGCGCTTCGCTTTGGGCGAAACTCAAAGCCACCCGAAGACCTTCGCTCCCCATCAGAGCCCGTATCCTTTTAGTCGCCGCCCTGGTTGGACTCATTGCCACCAGCGTGATTGTCAGTATCAGCACCGAACAAAGTACGGCATTCACGGCCAAGTTCATCCAGGCCTTGGGAGCAGTGGACACGGCGAGTTCGGGGCTGCCGGGGTATCAAACAAGCGACATACTGGACTCGCGTGCGGACAATGGCTTGTCTCAAGAAGCCCGGATCGATCGTCAGAAGTCACGAAATCAGTTTTTTGAGAGCCTCAGCAACATTGCCAGGCAGTCGGATACTTTATTGATCAATGTTTATGCACCCGACAAAGTCATCATCTGGTCGAGCAACTCAAAACTGATCGGCCAGCAATTCCCAGACAACGACGAGCTTGAGAGCACCGAGTCCGGCAAGGGGGACGTCGTTGCAAGCTACCATCAGGTAAAAGAAAGTCGTAAAGAACAGCAGTTCAGTCGAAAGCCGAGCAACCTGTTCATCGAGCACTACATCCCGCTCGTCAACAAGGCCGGTGAAGTCCCCGCCGTCGTGGAGTTCTATACAGAACCCCCTGGATGGCTGACCCAGACGCGATTGGGTTACGGGGTGCTGTGGTTGGCCTGCTCGATTGGCGCAGCGTTGATCTATCTGGGCCTTCTCGCCTTTACGGGTAGGCTTGGCAATTTGTTTCCATCGAGGACTCAAAAAAACATTGACCATGAAATGGCCACCTTGCTTAACGAAGTGACCAGCGTCGTGGCTCACAACTTGCGCAACCCGCTCGCCGCGGTCCGCTCCAGTGCCGAGTTGGCCCTGGAGATCGGCACTCAAGCCGCCTGCAAAAACATCGGGGACATCATCAACCAGGTCGATTGCATGTCGGACTGGATCAAGGAGCTGCATGTTGCGTCCACATCGATGAAGGGTGAAATCGGTAAGGTCGACCCAGTGGATGCAGTGCTTGAGACTTTGCGAAATTTCGAACTGCCATTGAACAACGCCAATGTGCATGTAGAGTTTTCAGTCACCAGCGCGCTGCCGGTCACAGGCCATCGTCCGTTGCTCGTTCAAATATTGGAGAGTCTGGTATCCAATGCGATAGATGCGATGCCAGACGGGGGGACGCTGTACATCACCATCAATCAGCGCACGTCCAAGCGGTTGAACATCATCGTTCAGGACACCGGCAAGGGATTGACCACTGCCCAACAGAAAGCGTTGTTTCGGCCTCGTTGCGCGATCAAACAGGGAGGCTTTGGAATCGGGTTGATGTTGGTGAAATTGATCATGCAGCGCTTTGGCGGTCACGCTAGCCTGGCGACTGGCAAAAACAAGGGAACGACGGTGAACCTGTGCTTCAGGATGGCAGACGGTGTCTAGTGTCTGCCCGGGGTTTGAAATGCGCTGGCCTCATCGCCGGCAAGCCGGCTCCCACATGGACCCAGGCCTGGCACTGTATATGTGGGAGCCGGCTTGCCGGAGATGAGGCCAGATCAGACTTGCGACCAAGGGCTGCGTTCGACCCAAAGCGGACGCTCCGAACTTTGAAACCCTGCGCTACAACAATACATACCACTCTGGGGCCGACAGGAAGCGCGTGAATGTGCATGACACACAAATCCTGCGCCGCCGCGTCATTTGCCCTGCTGGCCTGCACGGCCGCTGCCGAAGATCTTGAACCCAGGTCGTACAGCAATACCCCGGTCGGCATCAATTTCTTGCTGATGGGCTACAGCGAGCTTGATGGCAGTGTCACTGCTAGCCCTTCGGTTCCGCTGCAGGATGGCAAAATCAAGATCAAGTCGGCGGTGGTTGCCTTTGCCAGGTCTCTGGACGTATGGGGTCGATCGGGGAAGTTCGATGTCGTCATACCCCGGGCGCATTTGAAGGGGTCTGCGCTGTTTGCCGGTGAACCCAGGGAGCGTGATGTCACCGGCCTGATCGATCCAAGATTTCGTTTCTCGGTCAACCTGTACGGCGCGCCGGCGCTGTCCCTTGCCGAGTTCGCTGACTACCAGCAGGACGTGATCATCGGTGCCAGCCTGGCGGTCACCGCGCCCCTTGGCCAATATGACCCCGGCAGGCTGGTCAACCTGGGCAACAATCGCTGGTCATTCAAGCCCGAACTGGGGATCTCCAAGCGGTTGGGGGCGGTGACCCTGGAGCTGGCCGCAGCGGCAACCTACTTCACCGACAATGACGATTACTTCGGCAATCGCACGGCGTCGCAAGACCCGCTCTATCAGCTGCAGGGGCATGTGATCTACGCCTTCACCAACGGTGTGTGGGTGTCGCTGGATGCCACTTACCTTGCCGGCGGCAGCACCTCGATCAATGGCGTCGGCAACCACGACTATCAAGAGAACACACGCTACGGGGCCACCCTCACCCTGCCGGTCAACCGCAACCATTCGCTGAAGCTGTCTGGCAGTCATGGTGCGTACAGCCGCACTGGCAGCGAGTACGATGGCTTTGCCATTGTCTGGCAGTACCGCTTCGGCGGAGGGCTTTGAGTTGCGTGCTATTTACTGCCGTTTTCGGGCGATTCCGAAACCGGCATCGAGGACTCACCTGCAATTCGCTTGACCAGCGCAGCATGACCGCTGGCCTGGTCGCCGCGGGAAATGACCTGGATGACGGCCATGCGATCACCGGAGCCTGCAATAAAGGTGCTGTTCAACGTTTTGCCGCCGCCCAGGGTCGCCGTACTGTCGACTTGTCGCACACCTAGGCCGTTGAGGTTGAGGCGCGATTCACCGGTTTGTCGAAAGTCCGACAGCTCGGCGCTCTGGCGGTCGACGAAACCACTGACGGCGCCATCGAGGAAGACATCGTCGTTGTCGCCGGGGCGAGAAGCTTCGGGAAGCGGTTTCTCGACCACCATGACCACGCGCTTTTCCTGCGCATTGGCATACAGGGTACCCACGCTGCCGGCGCCTTCGCTGCTCTGTTCATCGGCGCTCAAAGGGCTGGCGGTGTAGCCTGCCGGCAGGTTGAAGCTGAACTTGCCGCCGAGCACCGCGACGTTGATTTCAGGTATCGGCTTGGTGGTGGGTTTGCTGGCGGCATGCAGGTTCGACAGCCCCACCAGGCCGACCACGGCCAGGGTCAGCGTCAGGGTTCTTTTGTTGAAAATCGACATACAGCCTCTTATTGGGGCATGGGATGGGGCATCGCAGGGTGGGTATGCTCACATAAACCTGCCAGCTCGGTAAGCCTGCGTTTCCCGTCGGTCAGACGGTGATGGCGGATCGCCTTGAGGGGGCTATCGTTGCTTGTCTGGGCAACGACTACCGACCGAGGGCGGTACCATGAACACCAGCGATCTACTCGAACAGTTACTCCGGGCCGGGCAAGGCTCGCAAGCGCAACAAGGGAGCGGCGGCATGTCTTCGCAAGACGGCCTGGGCGGTTTGGGCGGCTTGCTGGGCGGTCTGCTTGGCGGCGGCGGTGCAACGGGTGGCGGTGGTGGCCTGGGTGGTTTACTGGGCGGCCTGTTGGGTGGCGGAGGTGGCGGCAGCGCTAGCGGCTATACCCAGGGGCGCTCCTCAGGTGGCACCAATTACGCGGCCCTGGCGTCATTGGGCATGATGGCGTTCCAGGCCTATCAAAGCTGGCAGCGCAGCCAGGCGGCAGCCCCGCAACAGGCGGTGCGTACTGTCGATCAATTGTCCGGCCCAGAGGCCGAGGATCACAGCCATGCAATCTTGCGCGCGCTGATTGCGGCAGCCAAGGCTGACGGTCGCATCGACAAGCAGGAAGAACAGTTGATCTACGCGGAAATCAAACGTCACACCAACGACCCGCAACTGCAGCAATGGCTGGATGATGAAGTCAGCAAGCCACTCGATGCCGCCGAGGTGGCTCAGTCGGCCCAGGACCCGGCCATGGCCGCGGAAATGTACCTGGCCAGCGTGATGCTGGTGGATGACCAGCAGGACGCAGAGCGGGCCTACCTTGACGAACTGGCTGGCGCACTGCAAATCGATCCGACTTTGCAGGTGCACCTGGAGCAGCAGGCCAAGGGAGCTGCTTGACCGGGCTGGGATGCGTGCGCAGGCAAGGCCTGGAGATTGCATTCACGCCAGTCGGTGCCGAAACCTGAAAGGGCTGCCATTTGGCAGCCCTTTCAGGTTTGAGCGGCATGATTGGACACTGACTCAAGGCTCTTTTGTCAGTGCTGGCCTCATCGCCGGCAAGCCGGCTCCCACAAAAGTATCAACAGCCTCAGGCTTGCGTTGTACCTGTGGGAGCCGCGCTTGCCGGCGATGGGCCGCGAAGCGGCCCCAACTTCCAGACATTTACCTTGGGTCAATAGCGGCCACTCTCGACTGACCGCTTTCGACCTATAACGGACGGTGGCGACATGCTTCATTGGGCCAGAAGCTGCCGTTGGCGGAGGCCTCTCTGGTAGTAGGGCCAATGTGGGCAAAGTCGCTTCACGTATCAGTGAGTTCCTGAGGGCAGCATCAAAGCCGCCTGCAATAGAGCGCCGATGAACAACGCGTCTGGGCAATTCAGCCCAGCCCGGTAAAGTGGCGTTCTGTAGGCCGAGTGTCATGCACACGCTCCCGAGCAACCTTCGTCCCCTCATCACCACCCCACATTTGGACCGCTTCAGGTTTGGATATGACTCGGTCTGCACATGTCCTATCTTACGGAATCAAGAATTGTCACGACCAACAAAGAACAAGGCATAAAAGCAATAGGCTTAAGTGCTCTTTAGTAAGATAATTTCCGCGCGAAACTCGGTTTCCAGCTTCCATGGAGGAAGGTTATGACTGCAATAATTGGCCGTTTGACTTTGATAATCGTCGCGCCTTTCTTTGTACTTTTACTTACAAATGCAAAACCTGGAATAGGCCTTGTTTGGGATTTCGCAAATATCTCAGGACTCTTCTCCGCAGTGTTTATGCTTATCCTATTCATCTATAGCGGTCGACCTCTTGGCAAGCCGTATTACGATGGAAAATTCTTCATGAACCTTCATCGAGACCTTGGGTATGCAGCAACAGCGCTAGCGGTCATACATATTGGTACTCTATTGACTAAAGAACCTTTAACCCTAGCCTACCTACTGCCTTCAGCATCATGGACCATGCAGAGCGGCATGTGGGCAATAATTCTGCTGATTTTCGCGTTGCCTGTTAGCCTCCCGAGTGTGCGAAAAAAAATGTGGCGAACTCAAAAAAGCTTCAAGCGCTGGCATTACGGACTCAGTGTGGCCATAATGCTTTTGACATTGCTACACATTGTCGGCGCTGGATTTTATATAAAGGAAATTTGGAAGGTTACATTTCTCTCTGCCGTGGCTGCCTTGATTATTTTTCTACCGCTACTGCCACGCAAGCCTCTAGAACGGGGTGACGGGCCAAGAAAGCGCAATACCGGAATACTAGCAAGTTGGTTGGCCTGCTGTTTCATGGTTGTCGTCATACTCCTGGCGGCTGGATATGCGTTGTTGGCAAATAGCGATTTACCCTATGAGTAAATTAAATCTTTTGTTGCCGGTGCCTTTGATCGTCGCACTCGGATGCGCACTTGATTATGGTCACGGCGAGCTCGTCAAACATCGCCCCCTGCTTCCTCTCGATTTCAACCACCAAGTTCATGGAAGAGTTAATTGCCTGACGTGCCATCATGACTATGCCGATCATTCTCCCTCCGCGCCCTCCGGTGAGCGAACCTGCCTGCTGTGCCATAAAAAAACACCGACCTTAGCCCTGCGCATCGAGGAAGACTTCCATAATCTTTGCCGAGACTGCCATTTAACAAATATTCAGCGACTGCATACGGCTGGCCCAGTACGAGAGTGCCAGGCATGCCATGTGCAACCAATTATTGAGACAGACGTTGCAAGACCGTAAAAATGTCATGCGTCAAGATCGAAAGCAGTCAGAGAACTACTTTCGACCACCGCTTAAATTTAACGACACTCACTGTCTATGTTTCTTAGTGACAGACAAGTAATCAACCTTGCTTTGAACACCTTTCCATCTGGGAAGGATAGTCTCGCCTCGCCTGCTCTTTCGAAATATAGCCGTCATGAATATCCATAAGGATTGCTTCAAGACTGCGCTCTGTGGCGGGCCCCCAACCACCGCCGTTGGCGGTGATCAGCCGTAATAAATCTCCTTTCTCTATCGCTACGCGGTTTGCCCGGCTGAAGCGCTGGCTCTGTCCGTCCACACGGATGACTTCGGCGAAATTGCAAGAGCCTTCCTGACCCCCATCAATGCCCCACGGAGGGGTAATGCCCCGCCCGAAGAAGGTCGAGATCCAGGCCTTCGGCGAGAGGATCCGGTAGTCCAGGCGTACCCCGCGTCCACCCGCATGCCGCCCTGCACCACCGTCCTGCTGGTGGAATCCGTAATGCTCCACCAGTACTTCATAGCAGCGCTCGGTCAACTCCACCGGAAGGTTGCTGGTCTCACCGTTGCCGACGCAGAACTGGCCACTCTCCCCGTCCTTGTCATGCCCCGCGCCCCAGCCCCCCACCAGCGGCTGCACCAGCAGGTATTCCTCGTGGGTGCGCGAATCCCGTCCATTGAGCACCATCGAGCACACCGAGCCCAGCTGGCCAGCGATCAACCGGTCCGGCAGGGCCAGTGCCAGGGCGCGGCGCACCACATCGGCAGCCGTTACCATGGACTCGAAATAGGCCGACACCGGCGCTGGGCGCTCGGCCGTACAGATGGTTCCTGGAGGACAGATCACTTCGATGGGACGGAAACAGCCTGCATTGGCCGGTATTCCGGGGCGCACTACCCCCATGAAGACTTCACGTACCGCCGACTGCAAGCCGCACAGCGTATTGTTGATCGGCCCCTGGGCCTGCAGGCTGGAGCCGGTGAAGTCGGCCACGAAGCGCCCCTCGCCGATCTCGACACGGACCTTCACGGTAAACGGTCCATTGCCCAGGCCGTCTTCATCGATCACATCTTCGGCATGGAACACGCCCTTGGGCAAGCCGGCGAACGCCGCCAGCACCATGGATTCACCGTGCTCCAGGAGGCGCTCGATGGCATCCAGGGTAGTGGCCTCACCGTATTTGCCGACGATCGACAGCAAGCGCCGCTCACCCACTCGCAGGGCGGCCGCACAGGCATGCAGGTCGCCGAGGGTCATCTGCGGCAGGCGCACGTTGGCTGCGATGATATCCACCAGGGCCTGGTTGATACGGCCCTGGTCATAGATTCGCACGGTAGGGAATTGCAAACCTTCCTGGTAGATCTCGCTAGCGTCGGCACTGAAGCTGCCAGGGTCCTTGCCGCCAACTTCGGTCCAGTGCGCCTTGTTAGCCGTCCAGGCCAGCAGGCGGCCTTCATGGAACACCGGCATGATCATCGACACATCCGACAGGTGCGTGCCGCCGCCGGTGTAAGGGTCATTGGTGATGAACATGTCTCCCGGGCGGATCTCGTCCAGCGGGAACTTGTCCAGCACGCTGCGCACGGCGCCATCGAGGGTACCGATGAAGCCGGGAATGCCATTGCCCTGGGAGATCAGCTGGCCGCGGGCATCGGTCAGGCCGATGCCATAGTCCAGCGCCTCGTAGATGATCGGGCTCATGCTGGTGCGCTTGAGCGCCAGGAACATTTCCTCGCCGATGGCCACCAGGGCATTCTTGATGATTTCGCGGGTGAACGGATTGGCCGTGCTCATTGCGCCATCTCCTGCACGTTGATGTGGATGTGAAGCCCACCGTAGGCATCGATTTCCAGCCGGTCGGCCGGGCCCATCACGGTGGTCGTAGTGGCTTCTTCGATGATCGCCGGGCCGTCGATGCGCATGCCATGAAGCAACGACGAACGCCGGTACAACGGCGTGTGCAGCGGCTGCTCGGGCTCGAACTCGACCCAGCGGTGTCCAAACAGTGCAGCTTCGGCCGAGGTGCAATCGGTGCTGCCAATGGGGTTCATCGGCGACTTGGGTACCGTGCCAAAAGCCACGAGGTGCAAGTTGACGACTTCTATGGGCAAGTCGAGTCGGAAGGTGTACGCCTGTTCATGGCGAGTATGGAACTGTTCAAGGATGGGACCCAGCTCCAGGCCTTCGAGCATCACCTTGACCGTGTGTTCCTGACCGCTGTAGCGCGCGTCGATATGCCATTCGAATCGCAAGGCCTCGCGGGGCATATCGTCCTTGGCGAACGCCGCCGCGGCTTCGGCTTGAAGGCCTTCGAACGCAGCCCCAAGCCCAGCCAGACGATCGTCGTCCAATGCTTGCAGATAAGTTTGGATATAGTCGCGACGCGCATCGAGCATGAGCATGCCCCAAGCGGAGAAAACCCCCGCGAACGGCGGGATGATGACCTTGGGAATGCCCAACTCGCCCGCCAGTGCACAGGCATGCAATGCGCCACCGCCACCAAAGGCCATCAGCGCAAAGTCGCGGGGATCATGGCCGCGGTTGACCGAGATGAGCTTCAGCGCATTGACCATGTTGGCGTTGGCGATCTGCAGTACCCCGTGGGCGAGCATCTTCGGGGTCACACCGAGCTTGTCACCCAGCACGCCGAAGGCCTGCTCCACGGCGCCGAGGTCTGGTGTGATGTGGCCACCTGCGAAATCTTCCGGGTTGATACGCCCGGTATAGAGATTGGCATCGGTAGTCGTCGGCACCTGACCACCCCGACCGTAGGCCACCGGCCCAGGTCGTGACCCTGCGCTCTGCGGCCCCACCCTGAGGCTGCCGGCAGCATCGATCCAGGCCAGGCTACCGCCGCCGTTGCCGATTTCAACGATATCCACCACCGGCGTCATGATCGGGTAGCCCGCACTCACCGCGTCTTTCTCGATCACGTAGTCATTGCTGATATCCACCTTGCCATGATGGATCAGCGAGCACTTGGCTGTGGTGCCACCTATGTCCAGCGCCAGCACCTGGGATTCACCGATCAGTTCGCCATAGGCCTGGGCACCGAGCATACCGCCCACAGGTCCGGATTCCACCAGGCTGATGGGGTCTTGGCGGGCGGCGCGTACCGGGGAGATGCCACCGTTGGATTTCATGATGAACGGTTCGTGCTGCAGTCCACGTTCTGCCAGGTGGCGCGACAGATTGTCCAGATAGTCGCGGGTAGCGGGCATCACATAGGCGGACAGCACCGTGGTGTTGGTCCGCTCGTACTCGCGTAGGGCGCGGCTGACCTGATGGGATGCGATTACCGCCACTTGCGGCCAGTGCGCTTGCACCGCCGCCATCAGTCGCTGCTCGTGAACCGGATTGCAGTAGGCATGCAGCAAGCAGATGGCAATCGCCTGAACGCCTTCAGCGCGCAGACCATCGAGCAGCCCGGGCAGCGGCGTCAGGTCCAGCGGCGTCAATACTTCACCGTGATGGTTCAGTCGTTCGCTGACTTCCAGGCGCAGATGCCGTGGCACAAAGGGAGGCGGCTTGCGGTAGCGGGTGTTGAAGATGTCTGGGGTGTTACCGCGTGCGATTTCCAGCACATCGCGAAAACCACGGGTGGTGAGCAATGCAGTCTTGACCCCTTTGCGCTCGGTCAGGGTATTGATCACCACGGTGGAGCCATGGGCAAAGAAGCTGATATCGCCATAGTCCACGCCACTCTTGGCCACTGCATCAAGCAGCCCCTGTTCGAAATGCGGTGCAGTGGTATCGGCCTTCACAGCCTTGATCACACCGTCCTGCAGGTACACCAAGTCAGTGAAAGTGCCACCGATATCGGTAGCCACACGAATTGTCATAAATCCTCCGGCAGTCGTGCAGGCGCCGGCAGCCGCAGCTGCCGGCTGTATTTTCAGAATGTGTGGGAGACCGCGAAGATCAGGCGGCCATCGTTGCGTAGGTATTCGCCGTCGTTGTAGAAACGCCCGGACAGATCGGTATCGACCCAGCTCAGCTTGGTATTGATTGGACCGAAGCTGCGTTTGAGAGCAACTTCCCAGTTGGTGTATTCGTGGCCGCCTGTCTCGTCGCGACGACGGTAGTAATCACCATAGGCGTGACCGACCATGAAGGTCAGGTCCAACGCCAATGGCAGATTGAAGGTGTAGTCAGCGGCAACGTAGCGCGAGGCCCGCGACGTACTGATCAGGTCGGGGGTGTAGTAGTAATAGGTGTTGAAATTGCCGTAGCCGAGGCTGAGACCGAGTTCTGTGTAGTTAATGTTGTAGTTCGTCGATGGGAAGGTGTAGTAGTACCCGATGACGCCATAACGCACACCATTCTCCAGCTGGCCGTTATAGCCGCCATAGAAGTCCCATTCGATATTCGCGCCGTCATCATAGGGGTCACCGCTTTCAAAACTGTCGGTGCTCGATATCCAGGTACCGACGAAGGCGCCACTATCGCCTGCCCAATCCAGACTAAGACTCAAGGCAGGTTTGTTGCCGGAATAACCAATGCCCCGGGTCTGGTATTCCGTCGTCAGCGCCAGGGTGCTGGACACTCCAGCATTGGCGGCGCTGCCCCATCCGAGGATGCCCAGCAGTACAAGAAAAATGCGAATCAAGGAATCTGCTCCTGAACTTCTTGAGGTTGTTATTTGCGTTTCGGTTGGCAGAAGAACTGTCGTTGTAGCCAAATGCGGGCATGGCTTCGCCCGCCGGGGACACGCCCGGAAAATACGGTCAGCGTCAATGGATCAGGGTGCTGGGCGTGAGGACGCAGTCAACGGCACGGGGGCGAAGCGATAGAGCACCAGGTAGGCGACCAATGCCACCAGCAGCGAGTCCACAGTGGGTTGCGACGTCAGGGTCCATCCTTCGAACGAAGTCATCCATGCAACGCCACTCGCCAGCGCCCAGCTAAACAGCGCGGGCCAGCCGAATGGCCGCGAACGGGCCAGTTCAGCAAGAGCGTAGTGCTGCCGGCGAACCGCGAAGAAGTCGGCTACATAGATGCTCGCCAGCGGTGGAATCAGGATGCTGAGGGTCAGAATGAAGTCGAGGAAGTGACTCATGAAGCCACCTACCGCAAGCACCGTCGCGACCAGGCTACCGGCCAGGGTGAGTTTCCAGTTTGCGGCGCGGCTGACCGTTGCAAGGGTAAGGGTCGCCGAATAAAGGTTGGCCGTATTGGTGATCCAGGTGGAGAACATCAGTACCGCCAAAGCCGGTAACAGAACGCCCAACACCGCCATCACCTGCATGATCTCCGCTTGGCCGGTGATGATCGACAATACCCCGCCAACACCCAGCACGAAAGGAAAACCCAACGCCATGCCGAGAACGGCGATCAGCGCGTCCTTCTGGGTACGGGCATAGCGGGTGAAGTCTGGCATCAGCACCGGCGTCAGGATCACCATGCCGATGGTGCTGGCGATCACCAGCGACAGGCTGTCACCCGAACCTGCAAAGCCTGCCAGTTGTCCGGGCACAGTGCGCTGCAAACCCAGGTAGAGGGCGAACAGCATGAACGCGGCCATGAGCGGCACCGACCAGACCGACAGGCGGTCCAACCCGCGCAGGCCATAAATGGCCATCAGTGTCATCAGTCCGCTGCCCCAGATACAGTGCACCCAGGCCGGCGTGTCTATGCCCCAGGCGCTATGCAAGGCACTGGCCACGGTACTGCCAAAGATATCCGCTGTGGCCGCATAGAACCCAAGCAGGGTCACCGCCATGATCAGGTTGATCAGTCTTGCGCCGTGCCGGCCAAAGGAAAACTGCAGCACCATGTAGGTGCTGAGCCGGGTTCGAACCCCTACCAGCGCGGTCAACGCACAGAGTACCCCGAGCAATCCGCACACCCCGATGAATACCCATAGAGCGGCGCTGAAGCCCACCTTCTGCGTCACATCCGAGCCCAGCCAGAACACCGGCAGGGTCATGCCGATGCCCAGGGTGATCAGCGCCAGCCCTACCCCGGAGACCGTTTCGGACTGCGGCACTGGCCGTCGATCGTAGCCATCGGGAATCACTTCTTCATTACTGCTCATGTTCGCCTCTAGACCGGCTGTGGCCCTGCCCCGGGCAATGGCCCGGGATGAACCGATTATTGGAATTGTGTCAGGCGCTCGCGAACGCAGGAAACATGTTGCCAGCCCGGTGAAACGCTAACTGCGCTTTTGCCGGGCCGTGGAAAAACAATCGACGGTTATTTTCCCTCAAACTGCAAATTGTTCACGTTGGTATGCCGCACCAGCCAAGCGGCCACGTCCGGCTCCAGCAGCGGCGCCAAGGTGAGACAAACGCGGCTGTGGTAGTCATCCAACCACTGGGCCTCGTCCTCACTGAGCAATGCCCGGTCGATCAATTCGATCGACAGCGGCACCAACGTCAATGCCCGGAATGCCAAGAATCCCGGGTGGCTTTCGCACTCGACCACTTCGTAGAGGTTCTCGATGCGAATACCCAGTTCACCGTCCAGGTAAACCCCGGGTTCGATGGAGGTGACCATGCCCACCTGCAAAGGTACTTCGCTGGCATGGGGTGCAATGCGCTGCGGACCTTCGTGGACGTGCAGGTAACTGCCAACGCCGTGCCCGGTGCCGTGGGCGTAATCCAATCCCTCCCGCCATAGAGCTTGGCGCGCCACGCTGTCCAATCGCTGACCGCTTGTGCCGGCAGGGAAGATGCAACTCGCCAGCGCGATATGGGCCTTCAGTACGGTGCTGTACAGGTAACGCTGGCGCCCGGTGGGCGGGCTGCAAGCCAGTACCCGAGTTATGTCGGTAGTGCCTTGTGGGTACTGACCACCGGAATCGATCAGCAGCAGGTCGCCCCAGGCGATCTTTGCTGCTTTTCCAGGCTTCGGAAGGTAGTGCGGTTGCGCGCCATTGGCGCCGCTCGCAGCAATGGTGTCGAAACTCACGCCACGGTAGTCGCCATGCAGAGAGCGCCAGCGCTCCAGTGACTCCACCACTGACAATTCACTCTGCCCACGAAACCGATCACAGTGTTCATAGAACCCATGCAGGAACCGGCACAGCGCCACGCCATCGATACGATGAGCCTCCTGGCTGCCCCGCAACTCTGCGGGCTGCTTGCATGCACGCCGCAACAGCAACGGATTGGCCACCTCATGAATGCTGCAGTCTGCCAGCTGGAACTGGCGATAGACCGCAGCTGTGCAGGATTGACGATCGATCCAGACAGATTGCCCATGCAACTCGGCAATAGCGCAATACAGTGCCTGTGGCGGACACACACTGACTGATGACGGCAACCAACCCTCGGGAAGCTGCAAGCGTTCGTGATCAATGAACCACTGAAGGCGGCCGCTGACATCGAGCAGGCCGCAACTGAATGGCAAAGGCGCGATGGAGATATCCTGCCCACGCACGTTGAGCAGCCAGGCAAGCATGTCCGGTGCGGGCAACCACAAGGCATCAGAGCCTGCGTCGCGCAGCTGTGAGGTTAACCCGGCGAGCTTTTCCATACTGGATATCCCCGCGTAGTCGAGCGCCCATGGCAACACCGGGCTGCGTGGCGTGTCGGGGCGATAACGCCAGCAGCAATCCACGGGATTGTCGAGCGTTTCGCTCCACGTAATGCCTACCTGTCGAGCCATTGCCTGCAAACGATCGCACGCCTCGACACTGTGCAGGCGCGCATCACAGGCCAGCGTCCCGCCATCAGGCAAACACGTGCGCAACCAGCCGAACAACTCAGCGTCGTCCAGCGCCAGGATATCCAGATGCCGCCCGCACTCCAGCCGGGCCTGCTCGGTATAGCGACCATCGACCAGCAAGGCCGCCCGGGTTGCAGTCACCAGCGCCAATCCGACGCTGCCAGTGAACCCGGTCAACCAGTGCAAGCGCTCATCAGCGGGAGCTAGGTCTTCATTGAGATAGCCATCGCTTCTCGGCACAAGAAAGGCATCGATGCGCCGACAGGCCAGCTCCTTGCGCAGTGATTCGAGACGCTCCATCACAAGCCTCGCGGCTGGCGATACGCCCGCAGAATGCGAATCTCTTCCTCGGGCTCCAGGTACTCCTGTGCTCCGGCACGGCCCCAGATCGCCTCAACCACTGCCATCCCTGCGCATACTTGGCCGAAAGCGGCGAAGCCCAGGCCATCAGGATGACGCGCGCCACCATAGTCAAAGTGCGGCTGATCACTGATGCAGACGAAGAAATCCCCTTCGGCGCTGTCGGCTGCCTCTCGCCCCAGGGAAAGGGTGCCATGGCGATGACTTAGACCGGTCTGTCGTGTGGTTTCGAGGGCGATCATCGGCAGGTTGCTGGGTGCCAGTGGTCGTGTGCCGCCATGGATCACACTGATCCGCACGGGGTCCTCAGCGTCCTGGTTGTCGGGATTCACGATGCGAAAGATGCTGCTGCCGTCATAGCGGCCGCTGTCGACGTAAGCCAGGAAGTTAGCCGTGGTCAAGGGCGCTTTTTGCTCGAAGAGCTCGACGGTGAAAGCGCCCAGGGCCGTTTCCAGGGTGACGAAAACTGAGTCGGACATCGCGGTTCTCCATTGAAAAGAAACCGCTATTTTCCGCAACAGTGACGGTGCAAAAGGTCGAGTTAGCGCCAATGGACGGCAGTTGCTGCGGCATCGCTACGCCTTTAGCGCAGATTGTGCAGCTATTCACTCACGCCAGATCAGATTCTCCAGCGGATAGCCTGCGAACCACTTGATCTTGTCGAGAATCATATTGCTTTTGATCTTCAGGATGTTGGGGTTCTCATCCAACAACTCTTCACACAGCTGATTGAAATCTGCGACCGTAGAGCAAGTCGCAAAAGCGATATAGTCGTACTCGCCGTCCACTTTCAAGCAATCCAGCAACTCGCGGCGCTTGGCGATGAGGCGCTCGAACTGCACACGATGATGCCCGGCGTGATCGCGCAGGCTGAACATGACGTAGGCCATCACGTTGATGCAAATGGCGTCGAGATCGATCGAGGCCATGTAGGCTCGAATGTAACCGGCATCCTCCAATGCTTTGGTACGTTGCAGGCAGGCGCTGGGCGACAGGTTGACCTTTTCCGCCAGCTCCAGATTGCTGATCCGCGCGTTGTTTTGCAGGTTTTCCAGGATCGCCCGATTGATACGATCGAGCTTCATTCTTTTCATATGCCCCTCATTGGCCTTCGCTCCAACCCAGCCTGCACTCTAACTGAACACTTCAAGAGAATGGGAATTTGAGCAACAGTCCAGCCTTGCGCGATAGCCTGCTACGTGTCTAACACGGATTAAGTGGTGTCCGCTTTAGACCGGTTACTGACCTTGATGAAGGGTATCTTTGGGGTCGATAGCTGCACCTGCCCAAAGTGATGATGCCAGTGCTGGCCTCATCGCCGGCAAGCCGGCTCCCACAAAAGCATCACCAGCCCCAGGCTTGCGTTGTACCTGTGGGAGCCGCGCTTGTCGGCGATGGGCCGCGAAGCGGCCCCAACTTCCAGACATCTACCTTGGGTCAATAGCGGCCACTCTCGAGCCGTGCTGATCGGTAGTAAGACAGACCCTGTTCGGCCACAATCGATCACTCAGTTCAAGCTGGGACGCACCGCATGCTCACCACTCTCGCCATCTGCAACTACCGCTCGATCAACCATCTTGTATTGCCGCTAGGCTAGCGTATTCGAGCACAGCGCAAGTGGACATGCTCCAATCGATGGGCGTCGCAATTTATGGTCGCTCATGCGCTGCCTAAATCTGGCTCTGCCCTGTGACCACCATCGTCGTTTCTGCCTGCGGCAATGCCAAGGCGGGCAGTACTGAAGGCAAATTCAACTGCCGCAATAGCGGCGTGTCGTAGCCATAAATGTCGGGCTTGAACGTCACCCGCCCCTCGGTGCTCAAGTCGACCGTCCAATAGGCCAGCAACACCGGTACCTTGACCGGAAGCTTGATGTGCTTGGTCCTGCCATTGGCCAACTGCTTTTGAATCCCCTCGCTGTTCCAGCGCACCGGGTCGTTGAACAACAACTCGACCAACTGCAGTGGATTCTCCACCCGAATACATCCGGAGCTGGTGGTGCGCACGGGCTTGGCGAACAACTCGCGATGCGGCGTGTCGTGCAGGTAAATCGCATAGTCGTTGGGGAAACGAATGACCACCTGCCCTAACGAGTTGGTAGGGCCTGCGTCCTGGCGCAGCGTGAGCCCGCGCGCGTTGTTCCAGTCGACGTTCGCTGGATCGAGTTCGTTGCCAGCACGATCAAGGACCCTGATCCGGCTGGCCGCAAGGTAACCCGGGTTCTGCTGAATCTTGGGCAGCATATCCTTGGTCAGAATCGTCGGCGGCACCGTCCAGGTGGGGTTGAAGGTGATGTAGGTGATCTCGGACTGAAACACCGGGGTGCTGCGCACAGGCTTGCCGACCTGCACCCGGGAACGCCAGATGGGTTCGCCGTCGCGGTAGAACGCCACTTTGTAGCCGGCGATATCGACTACGACAAAAGTGCCATGGAGTTTGTAGAGCAGCCAGCGCGCCCGTTCCATGTTCACCCGGACCTGATCAATCCGTGCCTCGACAGGCACATTCAGCGCCGCCAGGGTCGCCGCCCCAGCCACGCCATCCACGCCAAGATACTGATCGACCTGATACTTCTTCACCGCAGCAATGACTTTATCGTCGTAAGCACTGCGCTTGCCCTTATGCGGCTCCAGATAACCACCGGCCACCAGACGGGCACGCAACTGTGCGACCACAGCGCCGTCCATCCCCGGCTTGAGTGACTGCCCTTCGGCGACTTTCGGCCAACCACCGGCATCGCGAACCTGACGCAACTGCGCCAATGCCTCACGCATGCTCCTATAAACCGCCTCTTGCGGCGGCGCCTGGGCGAACGCACGGGCCACATCGTGAGCATCCAGGGCAGCAAAGAAACTGTTCACATCTTCACGGGGATCAACACCGATCGGGTCGAAGTTCCAATGAAAATCCAGCCGCGACGGATTGACCTTGCCGCGCCGCAATTGCAGGAGTGCGGTGATGTAGGTGCGGGTCAGCGCGATATCAAAAGCCGCCGTTTGCGCTGGCGTCGGCGCGGAGGCCTGCAAGAACGATTGAGCCTCGGCCAACTCGTCGCCCCGGAAGTCTGCAGGGTTCAGACCGTCAGCTTGTATGTCATTCAGGCTCTCGAGCAACTGGGTGATATCGCGCCCGTCTGTCCAGGCAGCGCGATAGTTGCGATGGGAATAGAAATCGAGAACAACGCGATTGATGTCCGCGCGTTGATGCTTGCGAGAGGTAATCAAGGGAGGAAATGACGATACCAGGGGTTCAAGCGCGGCCTGGATCCCTTGTCCAACGATGTCGTCAGGCGCTGCAGTCGCCGGACTGACCTGCGCAGATACCGACAACACGATCTGCGACGTCTCACCCAGCGCAGTGCCGCTGATCAGAAAGACCATAAATAAAGCACGGCTTATGACGAACACCCTTGATGATTGCACCTTGGATAATCCTTAAATCTCTCGCAAATCAGAAAGCTAGCGTCCAAACCGCTGCATGGGCGCTACAAAGCTTTGGCTTTCCACTTACAGCGCTACAGTTGACGTCGGCCTTTCATGCCCACAGCCTACGCCGATTCGCTTGAAGTTGCGCTGACCAAAGCCGCTCCAAATGCCGATGCCAAGGTCATCGCCCTGGCGGTTCGTGCCACCCAATGCATCCATGCCCAAGGCGCTGCTCCGGCGCAGAGACTTGTGCTTCCGGGTGTTTCCTGTTGCCACCGGCAGCAGTTGACCGATAGCCGTTATCCGTGACAGGCTGCTTCGGGTCGAAAGTAGTCACTCGCGACCGACCGCTTACGACCCATAGTTGCCGGTGACCAAGGGCAGATGTCGGCCAGAAGATCGGTCAGGATGGATTACTCCAACTCTACCCCATGACATAGAAGGTCATCGGTGCCGCTTCCTACGACAATTTTCATTCCCTAGCGCTTGGCGTCAGTTACCTCGCCAAACAATGCAGTGGTGTATTTCCTGGAAACAGCGCCGCTTCTCTGGCCGTTCGCGCCGTAGTACCGATCCTCACGACATAGCCGCTCCTTCACGTCGCAGAAAATTCCGTTGGCAAAGGTAAATTCGGTCAGATCTACGTTGCTGGACGTAAACACCTCAGCCGCCGCAGCCTTCTTGCCTAAATACTGCGCTGTCAGCTCATGGGAAATCCCCTTGTCATTGGCGCATACGTAACGGTCGCAGAGCACACCCGACGCAGGCGATTGGATCGTAGCCTGGTCCTTGGCGTGTGCGGGCATCACGCCCACGGTAAGCAGCAGCGCAAGAGAAAATGAAAGATTTGATTTAGTCATGTAGTTGTCCCCTTTTATGGGTTTCAGAAGGCTCCAAGCCTATCGCACAAAAAATCAATGAATACCCGAGACTTGTGCGGCAAATGGCCGCCATTCGGAAACACGATGCTGATCGACTGGCGGGGTAACGAATAATCCGGCAGCAGTCGATGCAGCGAACCGCTGGCGATATCCTCCTCTATCATCCAAGCGGGCAGCACTGCCACGCCCAGAGAGGACAGCGCCATCGAGCGGATGACCGTCGATGAGTTGGACTCGAAGCCCAGTCGGCCGGCGACGTCTTCAACGACGCCCGACACGTGCCGCAATGCCCATTGAGTCGGACTCTGCAGATTGCTGTTGGCAATCCAGGGCACCTGGGCAAGATCGGTGGGGTGACCCACTGGATGGCGGACAAGAAACTCCTCGGTAGCCACGAGCAAAATTTCATAATCCGACAACTTTCGACTTTTGAATGCCGAATCGGCGAGACTCCCCAGGCGGACGACCAAGTCTAGTTTTTCGGCCACCAGATCATTCAGCGAAGCGTTGCAATCATAACTGATCGTCACATCCGGATATTGCGCTGAGAACAGGGGAAGTAACGGCAAGATAAAGCGCTCTCCGTATTCGCTGGTGGTACTGATGCGCAATTTTCCCGAAACACGATTACGCCGACGCAATACATTCTCAAAGGCGTTGTCGATATCACGGACAATATCCTTGAACTCCTCGTAAAATGCTTGGCCTGCCTCAGTCAGCGCAATGGCCCGAGTATTGCGTATCAACAAGGTCACAGCGAGCCCCTCCTCCAGCGCCTTGATGTGCAGGCTCGCCATGGCTTTGCTGATACCCAGGTAGTTAGCCGCCTTGGTATAAGAACCGAAGTCCACCACCGCTAGAAAAGTCTGAACCCTGTTGAGTGGATGCTGCATGGCCACACGCCCCATTGTTTAATTCCATTAAACTAGCTTTCAAGGATATCGACATCGACATTGCTGCCTCGCCCCCCTACTCTACCCGAAAAGGGTTGAAACATGACGTATCGTTACCGTATTGCAACAGTCTTCCTCATCGGCTTTTTTATAGACTGCATCAATATATTCATGTCAGCCGTGGCACTGCCTAGTATTACAGCTGACTTGCAGATAAGTAATTCTACTATCGCCTGGGTCGCCAATGCCTACATTCTGGGTTTGACGCTGATCATTCCAGTCAGCACTTGGCTGGCTGCCCGCTGGGGCGCCAAAGCAGTGCTGACCGGGTCGATGCTTCTTTTCAGCGTGTCAGCATGGATGTGCGGCCAAGCCACCCACTTCAGTGACCTCGTTATCTGGCGCTTCATTCAAGGCCTGGCTGGCGGGGGGATAATCCCCGTCGGGCAAGCGATGACGTTCAACCTGTTTCAAGGTGAACAGCGGGCGCGGATCTCAACACTCATCATGGCCGTGGCACTGATTGCCCCAGCCCTGTCCCCGACCTTGGGCGGAATGATCGTCGTTCACAGCTCCTGGCGTTGGGTATTCCATTGCAATGTTCCTCTATCGTTGATCGCCGCTGCCTTGGCTTGGCTTTGGGTCAATGACAGCGCCTTGACTGCACCTAAGGCTCGTCCTGATCTGATCGGCCTGCTGCTGGTTAGTGCAGCACTGATCAGCGTGCTGATGGGGATGTCGCTGTACGGAGCCGGCTACAGTGCTGCAGTTGCTTTGTGTTGTGTAATCCTTGCAGCCGTGATCGCAGTCTTGTATGTCGCCCATTACCGCCGCACGAGCGAAGCCATCGTCGAATTGCGTCTGCTCGGCAGTCCGCGCCTGCGTATATCCATTCTGGTTTACTACGCGATTCCCGGCATCTTTACCGGGGTAAACCTTCTAAACATCTTCTTTTTGCAGGATGCGCTGCATTTCAGTGCCCAAGCCACCGGCATGTTCATGATCCTGTATGCCAGCGGGGCGTTCGTGGCCATGCTCCTGTGCGGCAAGTGTTACAACCAGGTAGGCGCCAGACGCTTGTTCATTCTCGGCATGTGCCTGCATAGCGTTGGCATCGCTGTTTTGTTCCTGGTCGAAGCTCGCTCCGACCTGGCACTGCTGATAACCGCTTACAGCCTGATGGGTATCGGTGGTGGCCTGGGCGCTAACACCGCGCAAACCACTGCATTGATGGACTTCACAGGTCACGACACGCACAAAGCCAGCGTGATCTGGAACATCAATCGCCAGATGACCTTCAGCCTGGGCACTGCGCTGTTCCTGATGATGTTCAACCTGCTCGCTGACCACGTTGAGCCGTCCAGGGCCTACCACTTTACGTTTCTCATCGCGTCGGTGGCGGGACTACTTCCTCTTCTACATATCGGCGTCCTGAACGCCCCTAAGGACTGTCATGCACAGCAACAAACTTGATCAGGCGCGACGCAGCGTTCATCACATCCATGAGCTGATCCACAGCATATTCACTTCTCCCACGGAACAAGCCAGCGCCGCTATCACTGCGCTTATGCCGGTGTTTGCCGATACGTTCACCATGGTCAGCACGGCGGGCGCAGTCTTGAGCCGCAAGCAGATAGAACAGATGTTCAAGCGCGTGCAGGGCACCCGGCCCGGTCTGGAAATCATCCTCAGTGATATAGAACCTCTTCAACAGGAAGGTGACCGCGTGGTCCTGCGTTACAAGGAGGTTCACCGTCTGCTGGGTGTAGAAACGGCGCGCCTGTCAGTGGTGCTCCTCGAGGTGATGACTGCAGGCGCACGTTGGCACTACTTGCAGGAAACGGCAGTTAGTCAGGATCTAGCCCAATGACTGATTGGAAGATGCGTACCTTGCCTTCGGCAGATCAATGACTGCATTGGTCTCGCGCCGGCCGTTCGTCAGTGCCTGCCTCATCGCCGGCAAGCCGGCTCCCAAAGGAGGATCACCCGCCCCCAGGCTTGCGTTGTCCCTGTGGGAGCCGCGCTTGCCGGCGATGGGCCGCGAAGCGGCCCCAACATCCAGATGTCTGCTATTGGGTCGAAAGTGGACCACATGCCTATGCGTCCTCCAGCAGCTCCAGGGCACGGTCGAAGTCGAACAGTGCGATCTGCACCTGACGTCACGCACGGAGGCGCAGACGCAGACGCAGACACCGCGCCCTTCCAGGTTGGGCAGGTGAGACAGACCTATTTCCACAGAGAACAGGCTACCGTCCTTGCGCACACCGCGCAGATCCTCCAGACCGAGGCCCATTTGCCGCGTGGTGCCGCTGGTGATGAAGCCATTGCGCAATACCGCATGCCGTTCGCGCGCATGCTCCGGCACCAGCCGTTCGACGCCAGACCCGACAAGCTCGCCCTGGTCGTAGCCGAACAATGCATCCAGTTGTGGGTTGGTCATCAGGATGCGACCGTCTGCCCCCACGACCAGCATGCCATCCGGGGAGGCCTCGATGATTCCGCGGTGCCAGGCGTCGGTAGCCCGCAGTGCCGTTTGCTAAGCTTCCAGTTCCGTCGCCTGGCGCTCCAGCAGGCGCGTCTGCACCGCCATCGAAAGTGTGCGATCGCCGGGCCGTTGGAGGATGGCCAACCCGGGGCTGCAGCGAAGTCCGCTTTCGGCCAATTGCGGCCGCTCTGCCCGGCACCTTTCATCGATTACAGTGATGATTACTATCGAAGGCCCTGCCTGTTGGGTGGCCAAGACCGCCCCCTATAATGGCTTCCACTTCCCCCCCGCTCCCCCGCCTGATTCAGGCGAAAGTCCCCTCTGGAACCCCGCACCATGCCAAGCTCTCCCCTGGCCTCTCACGGCCCCCTCGAACATCGTCAACAAAGCGTCAAGCAGCAGTGGCTGGCGATTCTTTCGGTCGCCGTGGGTGCCTTCGCCCTGGTGACCAGTGAGTTTCTCCCGGTGGGCGTGCTCAACGATGTCGCCAGCGATCTCGGTATCAGCGCAGGCCAGGCCGGTCTGATGGTGACCCTGCCCGGCATCATGGCCGCCCTCGCCGCTCCTTTGCTGTCGGTCGGCATTGGCGCGCTGGACCGTCGCTACCTGCTGATCGGCCTCACGCTGATCATGATCATCGCCAACGCGGTCGTGGCCTACGCCAGCGACTTCAACCTGCTGCTGTTCGGGCGCGTGCTGCTGGGTGTCAGCATCGGCGGCTTCTGGGCTACCGCCATCGCCCTCAGCGGCCGCCTGGCTCCCAAGGGCGTAGGCGTAGCCCAGGCCACCTCGATCATCATGGTCGGTGTGACCTTGGCCACCGTGCTGGGTGTGCCGGTAGGCACCTGGTTGAGTGGCCTCATGGGCTGGCGCATGACGTTCCTGGCCACCGCGCTGGTGGGCGTGCCGGTGCTGCTGGCTCAGGTCCTTCTGCTGCCGCGGCTCAACCCGGACAAGGCCATTCGCATCAGTGACCTGCCGGCGCTGTTCATCAACCCGCAAGCTCGGGTGGGTTTGATCGCGGTGCTGCTGATTGGCCTGGCGCACTTTGCCGCGTACACCTATGTCGCCCCCTTCTTCAAGCAAAACGCAGGTTTCGATGGGCCGACCATTGGTTCGCTGCTGTTGCTGTATGGCGTGGCCGGGGTAATGGGCAACATCTTTGCCGGTTTCGCCGCCAATCGAAGCGTGCGTCACACCCTGATGCTGGTCGCATTGATGATCGCCATCAGCACCGCCCTGTTCCCCCACTTCGCCACCGGCATGACCGGCGCTGCGATGCTGATCGCGCTCTGGGGCTTCGCCTTCGGCGCCTTCCCGGCCTGCGCCAGTATCTGGATGTTCGTCGTGGCGCCCAAGGACGTCGAACGCGGCATGCCACTGTTCGTCGCCATGTTCCAGGTGATCATTGCGTTGGGCTCGTTCTTCGGCGGGCAGATCGTCGACCAACTGGGCAGCTCGGTGCTGTTGAGCCTGGCCACGGCCCTGGTGGGTTGCGGTTTCGTTACGGTGCTGGTGCTGGGGCGTAATGTCAGCAATAGCCTGGCGGTTAGCCCGACTGCTTGACCCACAGATACACCTCTGCCCTCAAGACTTGCGCTGTATCTGTGGGAGCCGGCTTGCCGGCGATGAGGCCGGCACTGCCAACCGATACCAGTATCGTTGAAGGTGGAACGGACTATCTATATTGGGTCGAAAGCAATCAGTCGAGCGTGGCCGCTATCGACCCATAGCTGCCCTACGTCACTGCTAGCGTTCAAGAGGTAACAATGTCGGCGTTAAATGATTACGCCGTACCAGGCCACTTAGAGTATCACCGGCTAGACTTCGAAGCGGCTTGGAGAGCGATATGCTGAGTGCGGAGTTGGCCGTGCCGTCCGCCGAAGTTCGCTAATTCGTCTCCTTTGTTCCTTCAACTGCAAGGACGACGACTATGCGAACGGCACAAACAGGCTTTTGCACAGCCTTCTTGGCTTTGTCACTCAGCGCACCACTGGCGCAGGCCGCCGAACAACCCCAGCCAAGCGCGCCTCAGCTCACCCAACCCAGCACCGACGCGCTCATGCATCCGGAATACGTGAAAACCATCGCGCGCATGGCTTATCTCTGGGGCTGGCCGATGGTCAACATGATCAACCGCTATGAGCGCATCACGAAGGCGCCTCACCCTGGGCTACTGGGCGGCATCTTGCCAGCGGCGCCGCGCGGTCAGTTGGGCATGCTGCACGATTACATCACCCCTGCTGAAACCTTTGTCACCTGCCCCAACCAGGATGTGGTGTACGGTCTTGGCTTCTTCTCCCTGGACGACGAGCCCGTGATCGCCCAGGTGCCGGACTTCGGCGAGCGCTTCTGGGTGTACGCCATGTACGACCAACGTACCGATCAGTTCGGTGAACTGGGGAAGCCCTATGCCAGCAAGCCTGGTTTCTACCTGCTGGTGGGCCCGAACTGGCAAGGCGAAAAGCCCGACGGCGTGGAAGCGATCATCCGCAGCCCCACGGCGCTGGCCAACACCATACCGCGCGTGTTCATGGACGATACGGAGGCCGACCGCGCTGCTGTGCAGGAAAAACTCAATCAGGTCGTCTTCTACCCGCTCAAAGATTTTGACGGCAAGATGAAGATCATCGACTGGAAGAAAACACCCGACATCCCGGTGCCCAATGCAGACAGCGCCAGCCAGGGTGAAACTAAGTGGGTCATTCCGGAAAAATTCTTTGATCAACTCCCGCAAGTGCTGGACACCGTCGCGCCGATGCCGGGCGAAGAAGCTCTCTATGCCCAGTTCCGCCAACTCATGGCTATTGCCGCAAAAGACCCGGCCATCAAGAAGCTGCTGGTAGAGGAAGCCAAGCTGGCCGACAAGGAACTGATCGCGCCTTTCTTCCAGTGGAAGCACAACGGCCGCCCGGCGGGCAATGGCTGGAACCGCTCGGCCAACAACGCCCAATGGGGCGTGGACTATTTCAACCGCACCGGTACCTCCAAGTCGAACATGTTCGACAACCGCCCCAACGAAACCCAGTACTTCTACACCGACTTCGATGGCAATGGTGCTCAACTCAATGGCGCCCACAGCTACGAGGTCACCTTCGCCAAAGGTGAAGAGCCGCCGGTGCAGGGCTTCTGGTCGCTGACGTTGTACAACCAGCACCACCTCTTCAGCGCCAATGCGCTCAATCGTTACTCGCTGGGAACCAAGAACAAAGACCTCAAGCGCAATGCTGATGGCTCACTGACGGTCTACATCGGCCCGGTATCCCCTGGCAAGGACCAAGAGAACAACTGGCTCCCGTCACCTAAAGAGCCCATCTCACTGTATATCCGGGCGTACTGGGGCAAAGAACCGATCCTCGATGCAAGTTGGAAGCCGCCAGTCATCAAGAAAATCAAGTAAACCTCGCGTTGCGACGCTTATCATTGCGCAGGAGACTGTTTGATGAGTTCCATTCGACGGGTATTTACGCTGTCCACCCTGGCGGCTGCACTGGCAACCCTACCGATGGTGCACGCGGCGGATCAGGCACCGGCCTCGCCGCTGATCCAGCAGATCAACAACGGCAACTGGCTTGAGCCCAAAGAAGCAGAAAGCCTGCGCGATGAGCTGTATTACCAGCGCGCAATCCACGCCTACATGACCATGTTGCCGGCGCTCAACACCATTGGCATGAAAGACGGTTCGGAAGCTGCCTTCGGCGCCGGCTACAACGTGTTGCCGATCTGGAAGCAACGCATGGACGCCCGCACCATGGTGCCCACGCCAAACGCCGACGTGATCTACTCCATGAGCTACCTGGACCTGAAGCAGACCGGCCCGCTCGTGGTGAAGGCCCCTGCCAATGTCATCGGCATGTTCACCGACTTCTTCCAGCGCACGCTGACCGATGTCGGCGCCGTCGGCCCCGACCGCGCACGCGGCGGCCTCTATCTGCTGTTGCCGCCGGACTACAACGGTCCCGTGCCTGGCGGCTACTTCGCGGTCAAGTCGCGCACCTACAACGTTTTCCTGTTCTTCCGTACCGTCATGGCCAAAGGCGAAGGCAAGCCTGACCCGGCACCGGCGGTCGCCAATGCCGAAACCACCCGCGTCTACCCGTTGTTCACCGTGGAGAAAGACGTCAAACCGATGCAATTCCCCGACGCCAGCGGCAAGGCGCTGAACATGATGTACCCGGTTGACACCACTTACTGGACCAAGCTAAAGGCCTTCGTCGATTATGAGCCGGTCGAAGCCATCGACCCCGAGCTGCGCGGTGTGCTGGCCTCGATCGGCATCATCAAGGGCGAACCCTTCAAGCCCACGGCCCGGCAGGACGAGCTGCTGAAGAAGGCCGTCGAAACCGCGCCGAAGATGATCCTGGCCAATCGCCAACTGGGCCGCGAAGACAAACGCAACCTCTATTACAAGGACCGCCAGTACGAGAATACCTGGGCTGGCGGCACCAACGACTGGATGCAGGACAGTTACCTGGATGTCAACCAACGCGCAAACTTCTTCCAGTTCGCTTATTCATCGGCACCGGCCATGGTGATGCACACCACCGGAGCGGGCTCGAAGTACCCCTTCACCGGGCGCGACAAGGATGGCAAGTTCCTCGAAGGCGGCAGCACCTACAAACTGCGCTTGCCGCCGAACCCGCCCGCGGCGTTGTTCTGGGCAGTGACGGCGTACAACATCACCGACGGCACCATGCCCGAAACCAAGCAACTGTTGCCCTCCACCAACGGCTACTACGACATTCCCAAGCAGGCGGACGGTTCCCTGGAAATCTGGTTTGGCCCCGATAAGCCGACCGACGTGGCTGATGCAGCATTTATCCAGACCATACCGGGCCGCAACTTCCTCGTAGCATTGCGTTTGTATGGAAGCGAAGACGCCTTCTACGACCAAACTTGGAAACCGGATGACGTGGTGAAGGTCAAGTAAAGCCTACTAAGCTGGCGATCTGAGCTGTCCGCCAGCTAATCAATCCAATGGCAGCTATGGGTCGAAAGCAGTCAGTCGAGAGTGGCCGCTATCGACCCACAGTAGACCTCTGGATTTTGGGGCCGCTTCGCGGCCCATCGCCGGCAAGCGCGGCTCCCACAGATACAACGCAAGCCTTGGGGGGCTGGTGATACTGCTGTGGGAGCCGGCTTGCCGGCGATGACTGCCATCATTGCGCAGAAGGTGACGATTTGCCCCCGGCTTTCTCTTCGACCAACTTGTAGGCCACTTCTAGATATTGCCCACATAATCCACGGTTTCCCGGCCCACCACCTGGCCTGACAGGTCCTCGATCTTCTCGAAGGGCTTGCTACCAGGGGCGGTGACCAGTATCTCCGGGATGTCTACAGCGCTCGCGCATGCCTTCGAAATCCCCGATCCAGTTCTCGGGTATCGGCAAGACAAGTTTTTGAACTTCCGCCTCTTCAGCCGGGGTCAGTTCGACGCTCGGCAGTTCAGCCGATGGCGCAGCGTTCAAGGAAAAAGGCAGTGAAAGCAACAGGCAAAGGAGGAAATGCTGGAATCTGTTTGGCAGTATGTTCATGACATTCACCCGCCGGGTTTAGCCATATCAGGGTATAGCTCAAATCCTCACCCAAGTCTCCCGCAGAGCCCGTGCACGACCGACCGTTGATTCGGAATCTGGTTTGGCCTCATCGCCGGCAAGCCGGCTCCCACAGGAAGGCGTCGGCGCGCGTTCGCCGGCGATGGGCCGAGGTATCAACTGAACGCGTTGATGAACCAGGTAATCAACGGCAAGGCGACGATGTCGATCAGCACCGCGCCACACAGCGGAACGATGATGAAGGCCTTGTACGAGAACACTTTGTAGTGATCACAGATGGCCCCCATGTTGGCCACTGCATTGGGAGTAGCCCCCAGGCCATGGCCCATGTAGCCGGCGCACAGGACGGCGGCATCGTAGTTACCACCGAACAGGCGGAACAGCACGAATACGCACAACGCCATCATGATCAGCACCTGCACCACCAGAATCACCAGCAACGGCAGGCCAAGTTGCTCCAACTCCCAGAACTTCAGGCTCATCATGGCCATGGTCAGGAACATGCCCAGGCTGATGTCACCCAAGGTGCCGACCGCATTATCCGGGATCTCGATCAACTGGGCACGGTCGTTGAAGTTACGCACAATGATCGCCACGAACATGGCGCCGACATACACCGGCAAGACGATGCCCAGGTGCGCCTTCAAGGCATCGCCGATCCAGAAACCAAGCACCATGATCACCAGCATGCAGGTCAGCAGACGCAGCAGTACCTTGGAGTCGATGGCCACGCCTGGACCTTCGTTGGCCTTTTCCAGCACTTGCAGCGCGTCTGCGCTATCGGCCCGAACCGCGAGTTTCTTCCGGTCGATCAGGAAACGTGCCACCGGGCTACCCAGCAAGGCGCCGGCCACCATGCCGAAGGTGGCCGAAGCCAATGCCGCCGTCGTCGCACCCGAGGTGCCAAGGCTTTCGGCAATCGGGCCAAACGCAGCGGCCGCGCCAAAGCCGCCTTCAAGCGACACTGCACCGGCCATGATCCCCAACAGCGGATCGATCCCCAACGCCTTGGCCATGCCGACGCCCACCAGGTTCTGCAAGAGTGCCAACCCCCAGCAAGCCCCCAGGTAGACGAACAGGATCTTGCCGCCCTGGCGCAGCAGGCCAAGGCTGCCGCCAAGGCCGACGGTGGTGAAGAACATCACCATCAAAGGTGTTTGCATGGCCGTGTCGAGGGTGATGTCCAGCCACTGCAGATTGCGCAGTAGCCACACCACCAGGGCAAAGCCGAAGCCACCGATCACCGGGGCAGGTACACAGAGTTGGCGCAACCAATGGCTGTGCTTTTTCAGTTGTGCGCCCATGGCCAGCAGCAATAGCGCCAGGGCAACAGTGGTCAATGCGTCAAGTTGCAAGGTAAGCATGGGGTAATACTCTTGTTATTGTACTGGGACAGATAAAGGGGTTTTTCAGTCGACCAGGCTTGCCAGCAGCCGCGCGCCGATCTTTGCAGTGCGCAAGTCCTGATCGAGCGCTGGGTTGAGCTCGGCCACATCGGCCATGCGCAACTTGCCGCTTGCCTTGGCACGCCGAACCAGATGCTCGACCACCATCAGGTCGACACCGTGGGCCGAGGGCGCGCTGACACCAGGGGCCTGGCTGGCCGGGAGCACATCGAGGCAGATCGTCATGTACAAATGATCGATGCCCGCCAGGAACTCATCGACATAAGCCTCGATAGCCGCGATGTTCCACGGCTGCATCTGCCGATCGAGGCGATAGCGCACATTCAGGCGCTGCGCCTGTTCGAACAACGCCTGGGTGTTGTTCAGCTCGCTCACGCCAAGGCAGCAGTAGTCGAAGGCCATACCGGCCTGCTCGCAGTATTCGGCGATCTGTCGAAACGGCGTGCCGGAGCTACTTTGCTCGGCATGGCGAAGGTCGAAGTGAGCATCGAAGTTGAGAATGCCAATGCGCGGTTGTTCTTCCAGACGCCGCAGGTGCTGGGCCAGGCCCAGGAAGCTTGCGTAGGCGATTTCATGCCCGCCGCCCACACCCAGCGGCAGATGCCCCTGCTCCAGCAGCAGCGCCACACGCTGGGCATAAGCCCATTGGGCGCCTTCAAGGTCAGTGCCTTGGCAGGCGACATCGCCGCTGTCATAGACCGGACGCTCGCCGCGCCAAGCCAGGTTGGCCAGCGCCTTGCGCAAGACGGGCGGCCCAAGACGTGCGCCCGTGCGACCCTGATTGCGGCTCACGCCTTCATCGCAGGCCAGGCCCACCAGGGCTGTGCCGGGGGCCTGCCGGTCAGCGAAGGGTTGCACCCATTGGTGCCAGCGTAGCGCCGAGGCGCCCTCGCCCGCGTCGATACGGCCCTGCCACGCCGGCAACGAAAGATTGTCTGTCATGCAGAAACTCCAGGTGTGATTCAGTCCAGCCGCGCACCGACGCGCAAAGCGACCTCACAGGTCCAGTGGGTCAGCCGCTCGCTGTTCTTTTGCGCACGAAAGGCCGGGGCCATCAGGCTGATTGCGCCATGCAGCCGGTTGCGGCTGTCGAGTACCGGTGCGCTGACGCCCCAGACGCCGTCGTCGATTTCGCTCAGGCTGACCGCAAACCCTTGGGCGCGGATGGCGATGAAACTGTGCTCGTATTCGGCAATGCCTTCGGCATCCACCCCCTGCTCGTGGAGGAACGCTTGACTGCGCTCGGGCTCCATGTGTGCCAGCAGCACCCGCGCCGAAGCGCCCACCAGCAGGGGCTGGGCCAAGCCTTTCTGATAGCAGCAGCGCAGCGGCTGCGGACTGTCGATCATCTCGATGCAAATGGCCTGGCCATTGCTCGGTACCATCAAGGCGACACTCTCGCGACTCAACTCGGCCAGGCGTTTGAGCTCCGGCAGCGCCTGCGATACCAACAGCGCCTGGCGGTCGAACTTTTTCGCCAACTGCAAGCAGGCAGGCCCTGGCAGGTAGCGACCGTAGCCGTTGTCTTCGGCAAGGCCCCAGCGCAGCAATGTCTTCAGGTGCCGGTAGGTGCTGCTCAACGGTTGATCCAATTGCAGGCTCAACTCTTTGGCCGCCACGGCTTCCTCGGCTTGTCCGAGCGCGACGAGAATCTGCAACAAGCGATCGGTGGGGTTGGTGTAGTTCATGTGTGCTCCTTGCCAACATGGTGCACACCGTTTTCTCAAAGGGTGAAACAGGATTCCCACAGAGTGGGAAATTTTGTTCACAACTGGGCGATTACCAGCCCTTCACCCCCGTCATGTCCGGCAGCTTGTGCGCGATGCCCTTGTGGCAATCGATACAGGTAGCCTCGCCGCTGGCCAGGGAGGTGGAATGCATGGCGGCGGCGCGTTTGCTCTGGCGGGTGAAATCCATGAACTGGAAGTTGTGACAATTGCGGCACTCACGCGAGTCGTTGGCCTTGAGCCGTGCCCACTCGTGCTCGGCCAGTTCGCGGCGGTGAGCGACAAATTTTTCGCGGGTATCGATGGTGCCGAAGAGCTTGCCCCAGACCTCCTTGGAGGCCTGCATCTTGCGCGCGATCTTGTGTGTCCATTCATGGGGCACATGGCAGTCCGGGCAACTGGCGCGCACACCGGAACGGTTGGTGTAGTGGATGGTTTCCTGAAGTTCGACGAACACGTTGTCACGCATCTCGTGGCACGAGGTGCAGAACTTCTCGGTGTTGGTCAGTTCGAGTGCCGTGTTGAAGCCCCCCCAGAAAATGATCCCGGCGATGAATCCGCCAAGCGTCAGAAAGCCCAGGCTGAAATACACACTGGGACGACGCAGGATGCCCCAATAGTCCTTGAGCAGGGCAATCAGTGTTTTCATGGCACCTCCTCAGGGTTTGCGCGCAGCGTTGGCGTCGTCTTGCAGGATCTTGTCGATGGTCTCGAAGCTGTTGCCCACCAGCGGCTGCACTTCCTTTTGCACGACATGGCACTGGTTGCAGAAGTAACGCCGTGGCGACACCGCGGCCAGGGCCTGGCCATCGCGGTCCATGTAGTGGGTGATGCTGATGGCCGTCGCCTGGCTCTTCGCGCTATTGGCCCGGCTGTGACACGCCAGGCACTTGTTGCCATTGATGTCGATCTGATAGCCGCGAATGGAATGGGGAATGGTCGGCGGCTGGTCGGGGTAGTTGCGTTCACGCTTGATGTCGCGGTTCTCGTCGTTGGCAATGGGCGGGGCCGGCATGCTTTGCGTCAAGGTACCGCCAGGTCGACGCCCGTCGGGCCCCGGCGCATCGAGCGGATAATCGACCTCCGCGGCCAGCGCCAGGCCAATCGCGGCCAGCAGGAACAGGGGCAGCATTCGAAAAGGCATGATGGGCCTCCTCAGGCCAGGCTGATCAACTCGATGCGGATCGCGCACTTCTTGTAGTCGGTCTGCTTGGAGATCGGGTCGGTGGCATCGAGGGTGACTTTGTTGATCAGTTTGTTGGCATCGAAAAACGGCACGAACACCAAGCCGCGCGGCGGCTTGTTGCGACCGCGAGTCTCGATGCGCGCACGGATTTCGCCACGCCGGCTGATCAGCTTCACTTCACTGCCACGGCGCGCCTGCATGGCCTTGGCATCTTCAGGGTGCATGTACACCAGGGCATCGGGTACGGCCTTGTACAGCTCTTCGACGCGTTGGGTCATGGTGCCGGTGTGCCAGTGCTCCAGCACCCGGCCTGTGCTCAACCAGAACGGGTAATCGGCATCCGGTGCTTCGGCAGGCGGCTCATAGGGCAAGGCGAAAATGATCGCCTTCTTGTCGGGGTAGCCGTAGAACTGCACAGCACTGCCTTTCTCGACATAGGGATCGAGCCCTTCGCGGTAGCGCCAGCGGGTTTCCTTGCCATCGACCACGGGCCAGCGCAGGCCGCGCTCGCTGTGGTAACGGTCGAAATCGGCCAGGTCATGGCCGTGGCCGCGGCCAAAGCGGGCGTACTCCTCGAACAGGCCTTTTTGCACGTAGAAGCCGAAGGCCTTGGCTTCGTCATTCTTGTAACCGGCTTCCATCTGCTCGACGGGGAACTGGTCGACCTGCCCGTTCTTGAACAACACCTCGTACAGCGTCTTGCCTTTGAGTTCGGGGGCCTTGGCCAGTAGCTCGGCAGGCCAGACTTCATCGGTGGTAAAGCGCTTGGAGAATTCCATCAGCTGCCACAGGTCCGACTTGGCATCTCCCGGCGCACTCACCAGTTGATGCCAGAACTGGGTACGCCGTTCGGCATTGCCGTAGGCGCCCTCCTTCTCTACCCACATGGCGCTCGGCAGTATCAGGTCGGCCGCCTGGGCGGAAACGGTGGGGTACACATCGGACACGATCACGAAGTTCTCGGGCTTGCGCCAGCCAGGCAGCACCTCTTGCATGATGTTGGGACCGGCATGCATGTTGTTGCTGGCCTGGGTCCAATAGACGTTGAGGACACCGTCCTTGAGCATGCGGCTCTGCTGCACGGCGTGAAAGCCGACTTTCTCCTGGACCGTGCCGGGCGGCAGCTTCCAGATCGCTTCAGCGGTGGCCCGGTGCTTGGGATTGGTCACGACCATATCGGCAGGCAGGCGGTGCGAGAAGGTCCCGACCTCGCGAGCGGTACCGCAGGCCGAGGGTTGCCCGGTCAGTGAAAAGGGACTGTTGCCCGGTTCGCTGATCTTGCCCGTGAGCAGGTGAATGTTGTAGATCAGGTTGTTGGCCCACACCCCCCGGGTGTGCTGGTTGAAGCCCATGGTCCAGAACGATACGACCTTGCGCTTGGGATCGGCATACAGTTCGGCCAGGGCCTTGAGCCGTTCGGCGGGCACTCCGGTTTCCTTCGCGGCGCGCTCCAGGGTGTAGGGTTTGACGAACGCCGCGAACTGATCAAACGAGATGTCGCTCCAGGTGTTGGCCTTGTCGGCGTTCTTGGCGCGGGTTTCCAACGGATTGTCCGGGCGCAGCCCGTAGCCGATGTCGTCGGCCCCCTGGGCGAAGCGCGTGTGCTTGCCAATGAAGTCCTGGTTGACCGCACCGCTTTCGATGATGTGGTTGGCGATGTAGTTGAGGATCAGCAGGTCGGTTTGCGGCTTGAATACCATGGGGATGTCGGCCAGCTCGAAGCTGCGATGCTCGAAGGTGGACAGCACCGCCACCTTGACGTGAGGCTGGCTCAGGCGCCGATCGGTGACCCGGGTCCAGAGGATCGGGTGCATCTCGGCCATGTTCGAGCCCCAGAGCACGAAGGCATCGGTGGCTTCGATGTCGTCGTAGCAGCCCATCGGCTCGTCCGCGCCAAAGGTGCGCATGAAGCCCATCACCGCCGAGGCCATACAGTGACGCGCATTGGGATCGATGTTGTTGCTGCGAAAGCCGCCCTTCATCAGCTTGTTGGCGGCGTAACCTTCCCACACCGTCCATTGCCCGGAGCCGAACATGCCGATGGATTCGGGGCCTTTGTTCTTCAAGGCCTCCTTGTACTTCTGCGCCATGATGTCGAAGGCCTGATCCCAGCTGATCGCCTGGAACTCGCCCTGCTTGTCGTATTGACCGTTCTTCATGCGCAGCAGCGGCTGGGTCAGGCGGTCGACGCCATACATGATCTTCGACAGGAAGTAACCCTTGACGCAGTTCAGGCCACGGTTGACCTCGGCCTTGATATCGCCGTGGGTGGCGACTACGCGGTTGTCCCGCGTCGCGACCATGACGCTGCAACCGGTGCCGCAGAAGCGACAGGGTGCCTTGTTCCAGTCCAGGGTAACCATGTCCGCTTCGGTCACCAGGTTACTGGCGCTGCTGAATATCGGCAGGCCGGCAGCGGCGGCGGCAATGGCGGCGGCATGGACCTTGGCAAATTCCCGGCGAGTCAGGCTCATTCGATGTCTCCTGCAGGGTCGAGGAGTTCGTGATAGACCAGCGCGGCATTGAGTACACCTGGAATGTTGCTGATCTGTTCGATGCATTGAAGAATCTGGTTTTCGTGCCCGGCTTCAAGCACCACCACCAGTTTTCCAACGGGACTTTCCTGATGCAGTTCCAGGCCCGGCAACAAGCGCAGGTTGGCTTTTACCGCGGCAAACAGCTCGGGGCGGACGTGGACCAGAAGGCTTGCGATATGCAGGGGCTCATCCATGCGCAGGCTCCAATGGATGTCAGACAGGTGTCATCAGTTCGGCGGCCCGGGAGGCCCCAACAGCATTTGCGAAAACCAGATGATGAAACCGTAGCCACCGACGATAACCACCGATAGCAATGGAAACAGGAAGGCGACAAGAAACAGAAAAAGGCGAGTTTCTTTCCCGCGCTCGCTTTTTGGCGCTGGGTCAGTGGGCATGGATCAAACTCCAGGCAAACTTGCCTGAAGACTAGATCAGGTTGTTAGTTCGCGCGCTTGTCACGACCAGTGGCGGTGACCAAGTCCCGGATATCACCAGTGGATATGAAATTGAACATGACTAAGTGATTGGATCAATACAACCTATCAGCGATGTGTTGCAACCTGTCCGAAACAGTGCCCGTTACTGATCACCCAACACCCCACTGTCAGCAGGCAACCACCCTGTTGCGCCCCTGCTGCTTGGCCCGATAGAGGCGTTCGTCGGCCAGCTTCAAGACCTCATCGGCGGTCGGTGTCTGATCGTCCATGCAGGCCACACCTACCGAAAGGGTCAGCCTGCCCACCGCGGGTGTCTGGCTGGTCGCCACGTTTTCCCTGATCCGCTGCGCGATGGTTTCGGCGATGGCGATGGGGCTATCGGGCATGATCACGATGAACTCCTCTCCCCCGTACCGGCACACAAGGTCGCTTGACCTTGAATTGATCTTCAGGATATCGGCCACGTGCTTGAGCACCAGGTCGCCAACGTCGTGGCCAAACACATCGTTCACCCGCTTGAAGTGATCGATGTCCAGGGCCAGTACGGCATAGGGCTGTTCGGTCTGGGTCAACAGGTCGAGGAAGGTGGTCATCGCCCTGCGATTGGCCAGGCCGGTCAAGGCATCGCTCTGCGCTTCTTGGTGGAGACGGCCGAGGGTTTGCTGCAGGAGCCTGACACCGCTGAGCAGCGCTCGGCGGATCGCCGCTGCATCACGGTACCAGGCTTGCACGTTGAGCAATTGCGACTCGGCCTGGGGCGCGGTCAGCTGCATGGCGGTGATCGACAGCTGGCGCAGTGGCCGCACGATCAGGTTGGTACCTGCCAGAATCAGCCCCAACCCGATGATGCCTGCCGGCAGCATGCCGAGCAGCGTCTGCCCCATCAGTTCGGCCAGGGGCGCCAGGGTGCGCTCACGTGGCTGCTCGGCGATGACGGCCAGCCCGGTGCCCGCCACCGGCGCGAAGCCTGCCAGCATCTGCTCCTGGTTGTGGTCTGCCAACTGCATGGCGCCGTACTCACCCCGCAGCGCCTGGTCCACCGCCGGGCTGGGCGTGAAGATCTCGCCGATTTGCCGTTGGTTCGGGTGATACAGCACACGTCGGTTGCCATCGACGACGAACACGAAGGTGCCCTCGTGGTGAAAATGACTACTGATCAGCGTATGCAAGGCGCTCTGCTGCTCAAGATAGATGGAGCTGCCGATCACCCCGATAAATTCGCCCGAGGCACGGGTGACAGGTTGCGAGATGAACAGCACCAGATGCCCCGAGCGGGAGATATAGGCCGAACTGACCATAGGCTTGCGCGCGTGCAGTGTCTGTTCCATGAGCGCTGAGTCCAGCGTGGCGTCATGGCCACTGCGCAACACCTGCGGTGCCGTTTGCAACACCCTGCCGCTGGCCCCGACGATGGCAACCGCGTTGAGGTCCAAGTCCTGATCCCGCAGGCGATTGGCTTCTGCCCGCAGCGCCGCGGGATCATCCCAATGATCGGCCAGGATCAAGGCACTGTATTTCATGCGCCGCTGCGCCGAATGAAGGAAGGCTTCAATGCTTGAAGCGACCTTGGCGGCGTAGGCCCGGTTGGCTTCGAGGGTGGAATCGATCAGGGCATCGCGCTGGATGCGATAGGCGACGATGAGGCCGTTGCACACGGTGGCGAGCACCGACAACAGCACAAAAAGCAGCACGAGTGCTCGCAGATCAAGCAACTGAGGCCAGAAGCGCTTCATGTCACATCCCCGAAAGAGTCGCCGAGGTAACGCTCTTCAGGCTAGCTCGGCCAGGCACTGATGGCGGCCTGCTCGCGCTATTTACCCGATGCTGTCCGATGACCGTTGCATGTGTTCGATTATCGAACAGTAGCCTGCAACCTTGCATTGACGGCCCCGCCCGCGCTGCTCACCATTCCCTTGTCTTGCGTGCCTTTCTGCCCTGAACCTGGCCGCAGCCATCATCCGCTCCTTACAATTTCAAGAAACAAGCACATGACGCCTTCGAAGATCGACACTACCCTGCCGCCCCTGCCCCAGGGCTCCATCGGCAGCAAGATTCGCGGCGCGTTCGCCGTGGGCAAGACGCGCTGGGGCATGCTCGCCCTGGTGTTCTTCGCCACCACCCTGAACTACATCGACCGCGCCGCACTCGGCATCATGCAGCCGATCCTGGCCAAGGACATGAGCTGGACGTCGATGGACTACGCCAACATCAACTTCTGGTTCCAGGTGGGCTACGCCATCGGCTTCCTACTGCAGGGCCGGCTGATCGACAAGGTCGGCGTGAAGCGCGCATTCTTCGTCGCGGTGCTGCTCTGGAGCCTAGCCACCGGTGCCCATGGGCTGGCCACCTCGGCCGCAGGCTTCATGGTCTGCCGCTTCATCCTCGGCCTGACCGAGGCGGCCAACTACCCCGCCTGCGTCAAGACCACGCGGCTGTGGTTCCCGGCCGGTGAACGGGCCATCGCCACCGGGTTGTTCAACGCCGGCACCAACGTCGGCGCCATGATCACCCCGGCCCTGCTGCCGGTGATCCTGGCCGCCTGGGGCTGGCAAGCGGCCTTCATCGCCATGGGCTGCCTGGGCCTGGCCTGGGTGGTGCTGTGGGGCCTGAAATACTTCAACCCCGAGGAGCACCCCCACGTGCGCCAGAGCGAGCTCGACTACATCCAGCAAGAGGTCGAGCCTGAGGCGGTGCGTGTGCCGTTCAGCCATATCCTGCGCATGCGCGGCACCTGGGCCTTCGCCGTGGCGTTCGCGATTACCGCGCCGGTGTTCTGGTTCTACCTGTACTGGCTGCCGCCGTTTCTCAACCAGCAGTACAACCTGGGCATCAGCGTCACCCAGATGGGCATCCCGCTGATCCTGATCTGGCTGACGGCGGATGTCGGCAGCATCGGCGGTGGCATCCTCTCGTCGTGGCTGATCGGCCGTGGCATGCGCGCCACCCGTGCACGGCTGGTGTCGATGCTGCTGTTTGCCTGCACCATCGTCAGCGTGACCTTCGCCGCGCATGCCAGCGGCCTGTGGCTGGCGGTACTGGCCATTGCCGTGGCGGTAGGCGCGCACCAGGCCTGGACGGCGAACATCTGGAGCCTGCTGATGGACTACACGCCCAAGCACCTGGTGAGTACCGTGTTCGGCTTTGGCAGCATGTGCGCGGCCATTGGCGGGATGTTCATGACGCAGATCGTCGGCAGCGTGCTGACCCTTACCCACAACAATTATGCCGTGTTGTTCACGCTGATCCCGACGGTGTATTTCATTGCGCTGGTGTGGTTGTACTTCATGGCGCCGCGCAAGCTCGAAGCGGTGTAGCACAAGATCAGTGATTTTTCCCTGTGGGAGCCGGCTTGCCGGCGATAGGGCCCGAACAGGCTATCCAAGGCAACTGTCTTTCGCCTGCTCTGGCCTCATCGCCAGCAAGCCGGCTCCCACAGAGGGTGCGCGAGCTCTTGGAAGGTGAGCAAGGCAGTGGCCTCCCACAGGAGCCCAGGCGCTGCAGCCACCCAGCAAGGGTCCAATTTTTCGTATACAAAAAAATACAATTCTGGTTACATTAGCTGACGCCTACGACACCGGTAATCGCCGCTGCGTATTGCGACAGGCTAAAGCCATGCCTTACCCCTACCTGCTCGCCCCCTCCGAGCCCCCTGCGCGAATCACTGCATTCGCCGCGGTTCCGTTTTCCCAGCACACCCCCCACCGCCTCACGCCTAGCCCATGTGCTCCGGCGGCGTCGACGCGTGCGCTGCTGCGCTAACGAACCTTGTGGAAACTCAGCACCTGGTTTCTAGGGTTAGGCTCTAATCGAAAACCGGGTGTCTGCAAACCTCGAATTGCAACCCGAACCCCACGCGGGAGTGGAACACCTATGCCCAAGACATTACTGATCAAGAACGCCGAACTGCTGGTGACGATGGACGGCCAACGCCGCGAGATCAGACGCGGCGGCCTGTACATCGAGGACAACCTGATCAAGCAGGTCGGCCCCAGCGACGAACTGCCCCAGCACGCCGACGAGATTCTCGACATGACCGGCAAAGTGGTCATCCCCGGCCTGGTCAACACCCACCACCACATGTACCAGAGCCTCACCCGCGTGGTGCCAGCGGCGCAGGACGGCGAGCTGTTCAACTGGCTGACCAACCTGTACCCGATCTGGGCCCGTTTGACCCCTGAAATGATCTCGGTCTCGACCCAGACCGCCATGGCCGAGCTGATCCTGTCCGGCTGCACAACCTCCAGCGACCACCTGTACATCTACCCCAACGGCTGCAAGCTCGACGACAGCATCCACGCCGCCGAGGAAATCGGCATGCGCTTCCATGCCGCGCGCGGCAGCATGAGCGTGGGCCAAAGCCAAGGCGGCCTGCCACCGGATTCGGTGGTGGAGAAGGAGAGCGCGATTCTCAAGGAATCCCAGCGCCTGATCGAGGACTACCACGACGCCAGCCATGGCTCGATGCTGCGCGTGGTGGTGGCGCCCTGCTCGCCGTTCTCGGTCAGCCGCGACCTGATGCGCGAAGCGGCCGTACTGGCACGCCAGTACGGCGTGTCGATGCACACCCACCTGGCCGAGAACGTCAACGACATCGCCTACAGCCGCGAGAAATTCGGCATGACCCCTGCCGAGTACGCCGAAGACCTGGGCTGGGTCGGCCACGATGTGTGGCACGCCCACTGCGTGCAGCTCGACCAGCACGGCATCGAACTGTTCGCCCGCACCGGTACCGGGGTGGCGCACTGCCCGTGCTCGAACATGCGCCTGGCCTCGGGCATCGCGCCGATCCGCAAGATGCGCGACCACGGCGTGCCGGTGGGCCTGGGCGTGGACGGTTCGGCCTCCAACGACGGCGCCAGCATGATCGGCGAAGTGCGCCAGGCCCTACTGTTGCAACGGGTCGGCTTCGGCCCCGACGCGATGACCGCGCGCGAGGCCCTGGAAATCGCCACCCTCGGCGGTGCCAAGGTGCTCAACCGTAACGATATTGGTGCCCTCGCCCCGGGCATGGTGGCCGACCTGGTCGCCTTCAGCCTGAACCACGTGGCCTATGCCGGTGCCCTGCACGACCCGCTGGCGGCCCTGGTGTTCTGCACCCCAACCCACGTTGACACCAGCGTCATCAACGGCCGCGTGGTGGTCAAGGACGGTCGTATCACCACCGTCGACCTGCCGCGGGTGCTGGAGCGCCACAACCAGCTGGCACGCCAACTGGTGATCGGCGAGTGATCCACCCAGGCCGTTGCCCGTCGCCTTGAAGCAACGGCCTGCCCTCTTCTACACCGCTTCACCCACCGCGACTGAGACCGTGCTGTTAGACGCATCAAAAAAAACAAAAGCGAGCTACTCACCATGACTTCTCCCGCTACACCTCGTCCGGAAGACGAGAACCTCGGCGTCGGCGCAAACCTGGCCTACGGGCTGCAACATGTGCTGACGATGTATGGTGGCATCGTTGCCGTTCCGCTGATCATCGGCCAGGCTGCAGGCCTGGCCCCCGCCGACGTCGGCCTGCTGATCGCTGCCTCGCTGTTCGCCGGTGGCCTGGCTACTTTGCTGCAGACGCTGGGCATTCCCTTCTTCGGCTGCCAGTTACCGCTGGTCCAGGGCGTGTCGTTCGCGGGCGTGGCGACCATGATCGCGATCCTCGGCAACGACGGTCAGGGCGGCCTTGCCGTGGTGTTCGGCGCGGTGATTGCCGCGTCGCTGATCGGCCTGCTGATCACTCCGCTGTTCTCACGCATCACCCAGTTCTTCCCGCCATTGGTGACGGGCATCGTCATCACCACCATCGGCCTGACCCTGATGCCGGTGACGGCGCGCTGGGCCATGGGCGGCAACAGCCAGGCGGCGGATTTTGGCAGTACGTCCAACATCGCCCTGGCAGCGTTCACCCTGGCCACCGTGCTACTGCTCAGCAAACTCGGCAGCGCGAGCATTTCGCGGCTGTCGATTCTGCTGGCCATGGTGATCGGCACCCTGGTGGCCCTGGCCTTTGGCATGGCCGACTTTTCACAGGTGCTGGAAGGTTCGATCGTCGCGCTGCCGCAGGTGCTGCCGCTGGGTGCGCCGCAGTTCCAGGTGGCGGCGATCCTGTCGATGCTGATCGTGATCGTGGTGACCATGGTCGAGACCTCCGCCGACATCCTCGCCGTCGGCGAGATCATCGACACCAAGGTCGACTCCAAACGCCTGGGCAACGGTCTGCGTGCGGACATGATCTCCAGCGCCCTGGCGCCGGTGTTCGGCTCGTTCACCCAAAGTGCCTTCGCGCAGAACGTCGGCCTGGTTGCGGTGACGGGCGTGAAAAGCCGCTATGTGGTGGCGTCTGCGGGGCTGATCCTGGTGACGCTGGGGCTGTTGCCGGTGATGGGGCGGTTGATTGCCGCCGTGCCTACCGCGGTGCTCGGCGGCGCTGGCGTGGTGCTGTTCGGCACGGTTGCGGCCAGTGGTATCCGCACCCTGGCCCAGGTCGACTACCGCAACAACATGAACCTGATCATCGTCGCCACCTCGATCGGTTTCGGCATGATCCCGATTGCCGCGCCTGGGTTCTACCACCACTTCCCGGCCTGGTTCGAAACCATTTTCCACTCCGGCATCAGCTCGGCGGCGATCATGGCGATTCTGCTCAACCTGCTGTTCAACCACCTGCGTGCTGGCAACTCCGACCAGCAATCGGTGTTCGTCGCTGCCAGTGAGCGTACCCTGCGCTACCGCGACATCGCCGGGCTGAACGACGGCGATTTCTTCCGCGATGGCAAGTTGTTCGACTGCGACGGTAACGAGGTGCCGGTGCTAGCGGAAGAGGACGGCCATGGGGACGTTCATGCTCCCCGCAAGCGGCGCCTGGAACAGGCGCACTGAGTGATTGGGGCCGCCATCGCCGGCAAGCCGGCTCCCACAGGATTGTGCATGACATGAAGTCGATGCGGTCCATGTGGGAGCCGGCTTGCCGGCGATGGGCTGCATAGCAGCCCCCTTACCAGCTAGCGGTCAGCGCGCTTCAGCGTGAACGACCTTGGCCGCCTTGCGCAGGCTCCAGGTGCCCCACGCCAAGCCCAGCACGGCAGCGATCACCGACCCCGACAGCACACCCAGCTTGGCTGCGCCCAAAGCGCCCGGGTCAGCAAAGGCCAGGTTGGCGATGAAGATCGACATGGTGAAGCCGATACCCGCCAACAGGCCGATCAGGGTGATGCTGCGCCAGGTCACCCCCGCCGGCAGCGAGCACCAGCCCAGGCGCACCATCAGCCAGCTGACCAGCACGATGCCCAGGGGCTTGCCCGCCACCAGCGCCACCGCCACCGCCACCATCACCCAGTAAGGCCCGCTGGCCGACAGGTCGATCCCCGACAGCCCGACACCGGCATTGGCCAAGGCGAACACCGGCATGATGCCGTAGGCCACCCAGGGGTGCAGGCTGGTTTGCACACGGGTTACCGGCGGCACCAGCTCGCGCTGGGCCAGGCGCAGCTGCTTCAACGGGTCCATCAGGCTGCTGCTATCGCCCTCTGGCGCCTTGGCGCGGCCGAGCAGTTCGTTGGTAACGTTGCTGATGGCCTCCACTGGGCGCTGGCCCAGGGGGATCGAGCGGACCGGGGTCATCAGGCCGAGGATCACACCCGCCAGGGTCGGGTGGGCGCCGGTCATCAGCACGCCCAGCCAGACGATGGCGCCAGGCACCACGTAGGCATAGGCCGAACCGACGCCGATCTTCTGCAGGCCGATGACCAGCAGCAGGCCGACCCCGGCGACCGCGAAGCCGCTGTAGTCCAGCCCGCCGGTGTAGAAGAAAGCGATGATCAGCACGGCGATGATGTCGTCGATGATCGCCAGGGCCAGCAGGAACACCCGCACGTTCGACGGGATCGACTTGCCGAGCAAGGCCAGCACGCCGACCGCGAAGGCAATGTCGGTAGCGGTGGGCACCGCCCAGCCTTGCTGCTCGGCAGGCGCATGACTGAACGCCAGGTAAAACAGCGCGGGCACGGCCACCCCGCCGACCGCCGCCGCCATGGGCAGCGTGGCCTGGCGCAGGCTGGACAGCGCGCCTTCATGGATCTCGCGGCGAATTTCCATGCCGACGACCAGGAAGAAAATGGTCATCAGGCCATCGTTGACCCAGAAGTGCAGGGATTGGGAGAACACCAGCGAGCCGATACCGAAGGTCACGGGTGCATGCCAGAGGGCATCGTAGCTGGCGGCGGCGGGCGAGTTCGCCCAGATCAGCGCTGCCACGGCGGCAATCAGCAGGACGATGCCGCTGACGGCTTCGATGTGCAGGAAGCGCTCGAGGTTGGCGAATGCGCGCTGGGCGATTCGCTGGGCACGGGGCATTACATGTTTTTGCATGGGCGCAAGTACTCCCGCAAGGCGGCCCGACCTGCGTAGTTGTTTAACCTGCTTCACTGCTTCGTGCAGCTAGCACCCGGGCGGCATTCTAGCGGAAAACCTCCCCGCAGTTCTACCAGCGTAGCAGGCGCGGGCCCAATGCCGCCCCCAGCGCGGTGGGCAGCAGCATACCCAGCAGGTACCACACGCCCCAGAACGGCACCTCCATTTCCGGACAGTGCAGGCAATAGGCAAGCGTTGCCGTGGCGCCCGCCAGCAGGCCGCCGGCGGCGCCGGCCTGGCGCAGGCGCGTGGGTGCCAGGCCGCGCAAGGCCCAGAACACGGCGACGAAAAGCGGCGCCGAAAGCAGCGTGATATTGAGCGCACAGGTGCGCCAGGTGCGCCCGAAGACCAGCTCGGCACGGGCCTCCACCGGTGCGCCTGCCAGGCTGATGGCCGCACCCAGCCACACCAGCAGCAGCGGTACGCCAAGCAGGCCCCACACGGCCCCCCCTTTCACGCCCGGCCTGGCCAGGCGCTGGGTCAGCCACAACCCGAGCAGCGCCAGGCTGCCGGGCAACGCCAGCTTGGCCCAGAACACCGGCGTGCGCGCCACCTCGGCCAGGTCGCTACGCACCCCGTAGAGCGCCACCGTCAGCAGCAGCGCGCCGAGCAGGCCGCCCAGCAGCGCCTGGGCCAGCCGCCGGGCCAGCGCATGCCGGTCCACCGGCCCTTCCCCGCTGGCCAGCAGATCAATCAGTTCATCGGTTTTCATCATCGTCACTACCTCGAATCAGCCTGGCCAGGGCCTTGAGCCCGCGGTGGATGCCTACCTTGACCGCCGAACTGGACAACCCTGTGATACGCGCCGTTTCCTCCACCGACAAGCCTTCGAGCTTGACGTGCACGATCGGCAGGCGCTGGCGCTCGGGCAACTGCCCCAGCAGTTTGCCAAGGTCGCGGCGGGCCTCGGCGGGCGCTTCGTCACTGGCGGCGAACAGGTCGCTGTCCTCCTCCAGGCTCTCGTGCCGCGTTTCGCGCTGGCCATAACGGCGCAGGTAATCGACCAGCTTGTAGCGGGCGATGGCCTGCACCCAGGCCGTCAGCGGCTGCTGCGGTTGATAGGTTTCGCGGGCGTTGTGCACGGCCAGCAGCACCTCCTGCAACAGGTCTTCGACTTCGGCGGGGCGTTGTGCGAGGCGCCGCCGGAGAAAACCGCGCAGGTGCAATGCCAGCGCCGCGAGAAACTCGCGGTAAGCCCGTGCGTCGCCCGAGAGGCCGCGCAGCAGTAGCGCCTGTAGTTGCGTCTCGCGTTCGCAAAGCACGTCCTGTGAGTTATTTCGTTGCATGGCGCGCCAAGGTTACACCCGGGAAGGGTTTCTTTTTATCGAACCATAGACGCTGGCGTGTGCGCAGCAGGAGATTGGCCTGGCCGTGAAAAATTTTTTTTGGCGCTGTAACCGCCACGCCGATCACCACGAACTACTCAATGAGCCGTCGGTAATTCGCCACGGCCCCCTACTCTGGAGTGATCACCATGAACAACATCGCCCTCACTGCCGCCGCCCTGGCCCTCGCTTCGCTGGCCGGTGTCGCCGTGGCAGGCAACACCCCAAGCACCGCCCCGGCCATGGAAAAATGCTACGGCGTTGCCATGGCCGGCAAGAACGACTGCAAGGCCGGCGCCGGCACCACCTGCGCAGGCAGCGCGAAGAAAGACTACGACGGCATGCACTGGAAAAACGTCAAGGCCGGCACCTGCACCGAAATCAAGACCCCTAACGGTATGGGCTCGCTCACCCCGATCAAGTCCTGAGTGGAGGCTGCCGACCATGAACCGCAGCAACCCCCTGGGCGCCGGGCTCGGCCTCAAGGCCGAGCACTATGACCAGGCCCTGGCGTGTGATGCCGAAGGGCTGTGGTACGAAGTGCACCCGGAAAACTACATGGTCGGCGGGCCGCGCCGGGCCTGGCTGGAGCGCATGGCCGAACGCCATGCGCTGTCGCTGCACGGCGTGGCGCTGTCGCTGGCAGCCGACGCCGAGCCGGATGCCGGCCACCTGCGGCGCCTGCGCGCACTGATCGAGCGGGTCAGGCCAGTGCTGGTGTCCGAGCACCTGGCCTGGTCCACCTGGCGTGGCCAGTACCACCCCGACCTGCTGCCGTTTCCACGCAGCGATGAGGCATTGAAGCGCATCAGCGAGAACATCTTGCGCACTCAGGAGGCCCTGGGCCGCAGCATTGCCCTGGAAAACCCCAGCCACTACCTGCACCTCGACGGCCACGACTGGGACGAAATCGACTTTCTCACCGAACTGGCACGCCGCACCGGCTGCACGCTGTTGCTGGACGTCAACAATGTGCATGTCAGCGCGCACAACCTGGGCTTCGACGCGGCGGGCTACCTCGACCGTTTTCCGGCCCAGGCCATCAGCGAGGTGCACCTTGCCGGGTACAGCCAGGACGACCAGGCGGCCCTGCTCATCGACTCCCACGACGCGGCCATCGCCGAACCGGTCTGGGCCTTGTACCGCCACCTGATCGCCCGTATCGGCCCACGCCCGACGCTTATCGAACGCGACGGCAACCTCCCCGCGTTCAGTGAATTGCTGGCCGAACGCGCCATCGCCCAGGCGACCCTCGCCAGCGCAGGAGCCCTGTCATGAACCTGTCCCTCGGCCAATTCCAGGACGCTTTCGTCGAAGCGCTGTACCAGCGCCCTGCCCCGGCGCTGGCCAGCCTTACCGAGCAAGCGGCGTTCGCGGTCTACCGCAATACCGTGCTGTGCGGCTGTGTCGAGGCACTGCGCGCCAACTTCCCCAGCGTCGAGACACTGGTGGGTACCGGCTGGATGCATGACGCAACCGGTGCCTATGCGCAACAAACGCCGCCGGACGATGCCCGGCTGATCCGCTACGGCGCAGGCTTCCCGGCCTTTATGCAAGCGCTGCAGGCCAGCCAGGACGTGCCTTACCTGGCCGACGTAGCACGCCTGGACTGGTACTGGTGCGAAGTGTTCAGCGCCCACCAGGAGCCGTACCTGACCCTGAGCGACCTGGCCGGCATGACCGCCACCGACCTTGAGCGCGGCCACCTGGCACCTCGAAGCTGCGTGCGCTGGCAGTGGTTCGACGCGCACCCGGCTTACAGCCTGTGGCGCGTCAGCCGCGAGGGTTTGCCGTGGTCGGCGGATCACCCTTGGGTGGCCGAAGGTGCCCTGTTGAGTGGCGACAGCGACGGCGTCAGCCATCAACCTTTGCAAATCGGCGCCTGCGCCTTCCTCGATGCCTGTGCGGCAGGCCAGTCGCTGCAAGTGGCCTCGCAAATCGCCCAGCAAACCCAACCCGACCTGGACTTCAGCGACCTGCTCGGCCGGTTGCTGCAGGCCAAGGCCTTTCTCCCCCTCACATTCGCCTGAAGGTAACGGCCATGGACACGATCCGCTCCAACGCCCCCACCCATACCCTGCGCCAGCGCTGGAACAGCCTGGCCGAGCACGTGCACGGCTGGTTGAGCGACAGCGTGCTGTGCCTGGTGGCGCGGCTCGGCATCGCCTCGGTGTTCTTCATGTCCGGCCGCACCAAGGTCGAGGGGCTGCTGAGCATCACGCCCAGCACCTACGACCTGTTCCAGACCGACTACGCCTTGCCGCTGATTTCCCCCTGGCTGGCGGCGCACCTGGCGACCTATGCCGAACACCTGTTTCCGCTGCTGCTGGTGCTCGGCCTGTTCACCCGCCTGTCGGCCCTGGCCTTGCTGGGCATGACCACGGTGATCGAGGTGTTCGTCTACCCCGACGCCTGGCCGACCCACCTGTCCTGGGCCGGGCTGCTCCTGCTGCTGATCGGCCGGGGCGCCGGCGCCCTGTCGCTGGATCGGGTACTGCGCCTGCGCTGAGCGAGCGCCTGAACATTTGACGACAGGCGTGGCCCCTCCTTCTTTTGTGCGCATACTCAAGCAGGTCTGCGGGAATGCGCCCATCGAAGGAGTGCGGGATGATCGACCTGGCCGTCAATGCGTTGCGAGCCAACCCGGAAATCGCGGTGTTCCTGGCCATCGCCCTGGGCATCCTGCTGGGCCGGGTGAAGCTTGGCAGCTTCCACCTCGGCTCGGTGGCCGGGGCCTTGCTGATGGGCTTGCTGATCGGCCAGGTCGGCCTTGAGGTGCCCCACGCACTCAAGTCGGTGTTCTTCGCCCTGTTCATCTACGCGGTGGGCTTCAAGAGCGGCCCGGAATTCTTCGGCAGCCTCAACCGTGGCACCCTCAAGCTGGTGCTGCTGTCGGTGGTGCTGTGCGCGACCGCGCTGGCGGTGATCCTGGCGATGAACGCCTTCTACGGCTTCGACGCAGGCTTTACCGCAGGCCTTGGCGCCGGCGCCCTCACCGACACCGCCATCATGGGCACCGCCAGCAGTGCTATCGCCCAGCTGCCACTGGACGATGTGGCCAAGGCCACCCTCAACAGCCACATGGCGGTGGCTTACGCCATCACCTACGTGTTCGGCACGGTCGGCCTGATCGTCTTCGTCGGCAGCCTGGCGCCACGCCTGCTCGGCGTCGACCTGCGCGCCAGTGCCCAGGAACTGGAACGCGAACTGGGCATCGAGCGTGACGAGGACGCCATCAGCATCCCCTACACCCGCATCGTGGTGCGCGCCCATCGCCTCGATGCGGACACGGCCATCGGCCTGAGCATTGCCGACATCGAAGCCCTGCACCCTTCTTTGAGCGTCGAGCGCATCACCCGCGGCGGGCAAGCCTTCGACCGCGACCCGACGCTGGTCCTGGCCAGCGGCGACATTCTCGGCATCTATGCCCTGCGCGAGGCGGTCAGCGACCTGCACGACTGGATCGGCGCGGAGGTGGATCACCCCGACAGCCTGTCGTTCCCGACCCGCAGCGCAGACATCGTGCTGACCAACCCGCGCCTGGCCGGGCGCACCCTGCACCAGGTGAAAGCGGCGCTGACCGGAACCGAGCGCATGGGCTGCTTCCTCACCGGCATTTCCCGCCAGGGCCTGCCGCTGCCGCTGTTGCCCGAAACGGTGCTGCGCCGCGGCGACGTCATCAGCCTGACCGGCCGCGCCGCCAGTGTCGAGGCGCTGGCCGTGCAGGTGGGGCGCATCCGTGAAGCGAGCTACCGCAGCGATATCGCCCTGCACGCCCTGGGGCTGGTGCTGGGATCGCTGGCCGGCCTGCTGTCGACCCATATCGGCATGATCCCGGTGGAGCTGGGCATCGGCGGCGGCATCCTGCTGACCGGCTTGCTGATCGGTTGGTACAACTCGCGACACCCCGAGTTCGGTGCGTTGCCCCCAGCGGCGCAATGGGCCTTCTCGGAGTTCGGCCTAACCGCCTTCGGTGCCGTGGTCGGCCTGCTGGCGGGCCCTGCAGCGCTGACGGCGATCAAAGAACAAGGCCTGGACCTGCTGGTCGCAGGCGCCCTGGTGACCCTCATTCCGCCCTTGGTCACGCTGTTCTTCGGGCGCTACATCCTGCGCCTGCATCCGATGATCCTGTTCGGTGCGCTGGCCGGAGCACAAACCGAAGCCGCGTCGATGAACAAGATCATCGAACAGTCCGGCAGCAACACGCCCGTCATCGGCTTTACCGTCTGCTATGCCGTTTCCAATGTACTGCTGGCCGTCTGCGGGCCCATCATCATTGCCTTCGCCTGAGGGCTGAATCGAATTGTCCAGCAATGCCTCGGGAAGCCCGCCAACCAGCCTCCGGGGAAAACTTGCGAGACAAGATGTGTCGTCTAAAGTATCAACGCGAACCGCTGTTATCTGCGTCTTATTCAAACTTGGCCAGATGTCGTGAAATGAAAGCCATGCCTGACCATGGCGGCATTTCAACCCGCTACCCTGCTTGAACCAAGCTTCATTTTTCACGCTGGCAGTTGCCCTCAACGGTACGGCGCTTCAGATCACCAAGGAGCGTGTGATGGAATCGATCCACAGGTTTTGCAAGCGCCAAGGCCACCTTACCGTCTACACGTCGACCCGCCCAGCCCGGTACCTTGCATCATGAGGTTGCAACGCGGTTGTGCGGCGCTCGCCCTGGCCTGCGCGGCGGCGGTGCCCGGCACGGGCGCCTGGGCCGGTGGCATCCTCATCTACGAAGCCGGCCAGGAGGGCAACGGCCTGGCCAACGCCGGTTCCGCCGCCCTGGCCAACGACCCCAGCGTGCTAATGAGCAACCCGGCCGGCATCACCCGCCTCAAGGGCACACAGCTCAGCGCCAACGCCCAGGTGATCCTCGGCGACATCCGTTTCTCGCGCGACAGCAACAACCAGTTCGACGGCAACGAAGGCGGCAACGCGCTGCAGTACCTGCCCGGTACCAGCCTGTTCATCAGCCACCAACTCGACGAACGCGCGGCCATCGGTTTCGGCATGTACGGCAACTTCGGCCTGGCGCTGGACTATGACGATGACTGGGCCGGGCGCTACTTCACCCAGGAAGCCGCGGTGATCGGCGTGTCGATGCAGCCGACGGTGGCCTACAAGTTCACCGATGACCTGTCCATCGGCGTCGGCCCGCGCATCATGCTCGGCTACTACCGCACCGAAATGGCCATCAACAACAACCTGCTGGGCCTGGCCGACCGGCCGGACGGGCAACTGGAATACAAGGACACCGACGTCGGGATGGGCGTCAACCTCGGCCTGCTCTATCAAGTCGACCCGCGCACCCGTGTTGGCCTGGCCTACACCAGCAAGGTCAAGCTGGAATTCGAAGACAAGCCGCACCTCAAGGACATCAGCAACCCCTTGATCAACGTCGCCCTGCGTCGCCTGGACGCGGACAACCTGGAACTCGACCTCAACGTGCCGCAAACCGTGACCTTCAGCATCGCCCACGAGCTGGACGACCAGTGGACCCTGCTCGGCAGCCTCAACTGGCAGGACTGGAGCGATTTCGGCGACGTCGGCGTGGAAGTCGACAGCAACGCCGGCGACACCAGCCGCACCGTCGACCGCCAGTACAAGGACACCTGGCACGCCTCGGTGGGGGCGCAGTACCAGGCTACCCGGCAATGGCGCTGGAGCGTGGGCCTTGGCTACGACAGCTCGGCCGTGGACGACAAGGACCGCACCGTCGACAACCCCATGGGCGAAGCCTGGCGGCTGGCGGCCGGCGTCAATTACCAGGTCGAGGAAGGCTTCGACCTGCACATGGCCTACACCCTGGTCTGGCTCGGCGACATGGACGTCGAGCAGACCAAGGCGCGCTCCGGCAACACGCTGTCGGGCAGCTACGACAACAGTGCGTTGCATATCCTCGGGGGTGGCGCCACCTGGCGATTCTGAGGCACCCTGCGCGGCGGCAGGACATCGATCATTGTAAGAAGGAGAAGCTGCATGAATACCAAGTCGTTAGCTGCATCGCTGTGCCTTGCAACGCTCATGCTGCAGGGCTGTGCCAGCAAGTACGTGGAGTCCGACCAGTATTCGGGCTTCCTCAAGGACTACAGCATGCTCAAGGAAGGCGAGTCGCCGTCCGGCGCGCCGGTGATGCGCTGGATCAAGCCAGGGATCGACGCCAAGCGCTACAGCAGCGTCTACATCGAACCGAGCCAGTTGTACCCGAAACCACAGCCGACCGAGAAGGTGCCGCAGGCGACCCTGCAGGGCATCACCACCTACTACGACCAGACCCTCAAGAACCACTTCTCCCAGGTATTGCCGCTGGCCAAGAGCCCTGGCCCACGGGTACTGGTAGTGCGCCCGGCGATCACCGCGGTCAGCGCCCAGACCAAGAGCCTGCGCCCGTATGAAGTCATCCCGATCGCGCTGATTGCCGCCGGTATCAGCACCGCGACCGGTATCCGCGACCAGGACACCAGCATCGCCACCGAAGCCGCGTTCCTCGACGGCGAGACCAACCAGGTGGTAGCCGAAGTGGTGCGCAAAGGCGCCGGCACGGAGCTGGAGAATTCGTCCCAGGTCATGCAGGCCAAGGACGCCAAAGCCGTGCTCGACGGCTGGGCCAAGGACATGGTCAGCTCGTTCCAGACCCTGAGGAAGTAAACCGCCCCACCCCGCTGCAGGGCCGAGCCTGCAGTGGGGCGTATCACACGTGCTCGGCCTACCGAGGCGCGATTCCATGGACAGCATTCGCGGCAGCGCTCTGCTGCAATTCGACCAACTTCTGGCCGAGCATGGCGCTCAGCAGCAAGACTTCCTGGCGCCGCTGCAGATCGGCCTGGATGTGGTTGGCAACTACGGCAAGACCTTGCCCTACATCAACCTGGTGCAGTTGTTCGAGGGCAGCGCACATGCCCTCAGCCTGCCGCGCTTCGGCCTCGAGCTGGCGTTGCGCCAGGGCTCCACCCTGGTCGGCCCGTTGCGCCACCTGGCCAACTCGGCGCCTACCATCGGCCATGCGCTGGTGGCGGTGATCCGCTATATGCGTCACTACAGCCCGGCCATTCACTTTCGCCTGGAGCACCGCGCCGGCCAGGGCCTGCTGTATTTCGACAACGGCCTGCCCGGCTCCGAGCAGACGCCGCAGGTCGTCGAGAAATCGGTGATGGGCGCCAGGCTGCTGATCGGCGAGCTGCGTGGCACGCCCCTGCGCCCCCGGGCGGTGACCTTCCGCCACCTGGCGCTGGGCGAGGCCACGGGCTATCTGCGTTACTTCGACTGCCCGGTGCTGTTCGACCAGCCGCACAACTGCCTGGTGCTGGCGGCGGACGTCCTGCAGGAGGCCTGCGTGCGGCAGGATGCGGCCTTGCATGCCATCGTTCGTCACTACCTGGAAAACCAGGCAGTGCCCTGCGACAGCCTGCGCGCTCAGGTGGAGCGCAAGATCCAGATGCTGCTGCCCAGCCAACGCTGCACCCTGGAGCAAGTGGCCCTGGCCCTGGAGCTGAACCCACGCACGCTGCAGCGGCGCCTGGCCAGCGAAGGCATCGACTTCGAGGATTACCTGGACGGCATGCGCCAGCGCCAGGCGCAGCAGATGCTGCGCAGTACCGGCCTGAGCGTCGGTCAGATCGCGGGTGAGCTGGGGTATCGGCGCACCACCTCGTTCTGCCGCGCCCACCTGCGCTGGTTCGACATGACCCCGCTGGAGCACCGCCGGCAGTACGGCGACCCACATGTCGCCAACGTCTAGTTCTCTTCGCCGTCCGGCTTCGCGGAAGCATCCCGAGCCGGTGCGGTGAACCATTTTTCCCGCGGCACCCACTTCTCCTGCGCCGGGTCGCCCAGGTAATGCGGCGACATGATCTGCACGCCGTACTCGTTGAACACATCCTGGATATTGGCGTGTAGCAGGCTCAGCAGCTCCGCCCGTGGCCGCGGCTCGCTGGGCACGGCCTGGGCCACCAGGCGGTATTCCGGGTAGAAGTCCGACAGGCCGGTCTGGAATACCTGTGGCCGCGGCTTGGCGAGGATGCCCTCGGTACGCTCGGCAGCCTCCACCAGCATCGCCTCGACCTGGCGCCAGGGCGTGTCGTAGCCGATGGTGACCACGGTATCGACGATATAGCCCCGGCCCTGGACCACCCGTGAATAGTTGCGCGTCACGGAGCCGGTGATCATCGAGTTGGGCAAGGTCAGCACTTCGCCAAGGCCGGTGCGGATGGTGGTGTTGAACATGCCGACTTCGGTCACCGTGCCTTCGTTGTCGCCCACCCGCACGTACTCGCCCGCCTTCAAGGTGCGCGAGTAGGTGAGGATCAAGCCGGCTGCAGCCTGCCCCACCACGCTGGAAGCGCCCAGTGAGATCATCAGCCCGAGCAGCACCGACAAGCCCTTGAACGCATCGGTACCTGAGCCTGGCAGGTACGGGTAGGCCATCACCAGGGCGAACAGCCAGATCGCCAGCGAGGTCAGGCGGGTGGTCGGTTGCAGGGTTTCCTCGGTCAGCCACTTGAGCGTGCCAGGGCGGGCCATGCGCTCCAGCATGCGCCGGCTGAAACCGCTGATGCCGCGGGCGATGAAGAAGATCATCAGCGCCACGGCGATGCCGGGGATGGCCTGCAGGATACCGTGCAACAGGTAGCGCAGCAGGTCGAGCAGGTGCACGTTGAGGCTTTCGCCCCAGGGCCGGGTATAGGGGAACTGCGACAGCACGAAGCTCAGCCACTGGTAGCTCAGCAGCAAGACCACCACCCAGTACAACAGGCGCAGCAGGCGATCGGTCAGGTGATACACGTACTGCATGTCGAACAGCGGCAACTGGCCGACGCGAATCTGCTTGGCGCGCTCGCGCATCAACTGCGTCAGCACCCCGCGCAGCTTGCGTCGCCCCCAGTTGGCAGCCTTGATCAGCACCACGAAGATCACGGTGGCCAGGGCCGACCAGCCCACTGCCTTGAGTAGAAAGTGCAGGCTGCGCGCCTCGCCGGATTCTTCCACCACCTGGCGCAGCACCGCAGCGGCCTGTTCGGCGGGCAGGCGCGTGTCACCGCCGTTGATGCCCACATCCTGGGGCGCGACGATGAAGGCGCGGTGGCCACCGAGCAGCACCATATGGCTGTTGACGATCGGGTCGACCGTTACCCGCAACTCGTCGCTGCCGCGCAGGGCTTCCTCGATCACCGCCGCGGCCCGTTGCGCCCGGGCTGCCGGGGTTTCCCCGAGCAAGGTGGCATTGAAGGTGAAGATGCTGCGGTTGGCGATGATCAGTTCAGCCGATTCGGCGGGGATGCCATCGGTGACGCTGCTGGCCGTGTCACTGCCCTGCCCCACGGTAGGCATCAGGCACAACAGCACCAGCAGCAGACGAAAAACATGGGTCATTGCACACTCCCTGGGCACTAGGACGAACGGCGTCCCTGTAGTGATAGCACAGGGTTCACTGGCCGGGGCCCGGCCCCAGGAACCAGCGGAAATAAGGGTTGTCGCCATCGCTGCGGGCCAGCTCGCGGGCCTCCCGCGCCCAGGCCTGACGGTTGCCGTTGTAGGCATGCAGGCTGAGGCTGTAGAAGCGCTCCAGCGCCCGCCAGCGGTCATTCACCGCGCTGGCGAAGGCAGGCTCTGCTCCCTGCAGGGGCGGCGCGCCCTTGAGTGCGAGCAAGGTCGGCAGCACACGGGTGATTTCCCGCGGGCGCACCCAGCCGGCGTATTCGATGCGGGGCTGGTCGTCGGTCACCGGCGGGACACCGCCGGCGAAACGTTCGAGACCGGCGCGGTCGGTGATCCAGGTCGCCAGCAGGGCCTGCGCCGAATCGACCCCGACTTCGGCCAGGGCTGCGGCCACCGGTGATTGCGCCAGGCGCTGGCGAATCCGTGGCACGTCCAGTTCCAGCGGCTGCAGCGAGCCGATCAGGAGCATCTCGTGGAACTCGGTGGTCCACAGCGACGCATGGGGGAATACGTCGATGAAGCTGCGCACCAGCGCACGGCTGTCTTCTTCGTTCTGGGTCGGCAGTGGCAGCCACTGCGCCACCAGCCCGTTGGGCTGCAGGCGCGCGGCGGCCAGCTGGTAGAAGTCGCGGGAATACAGGTTGACCACGCCAGCGGCCGACGGCGGTGGCGGTTCCAGCGTCACCAGGTCGTAACGCTCCTCGCTGCGCAGCAGTTCGCGACGGCCATCGCGCAGGCGGATATCCAGGCGCGGGTCGCTCACGGCAGCGAAGTTGCCCTTGAACTGCGGCGCCGCTTGCAGCACTTCTGGCAGCAACTCGGCCACCACCGGGCGTTCCAGCCCCGGGTAGCGCAGCATCGCCCCGGCGGTGATGCCGGTGCCGAAGCCGATCACCAGCGCCGAACGTGGCTCGCCGCGGTGGATCAGCAGGGGCAACAAGGCCTGCAGGCGCATGTAGCGCAGCGACGGCATGGCATCGCCGGTGTTGGACACGCCCTGGATGTACAAGCGACTGAAGGTCTGGCCCTGGCGCCCCTGGCTGACCACCGCCACGGTGCCGCCCTTGCCCTCGTGGTAGTAGGTGAGCTGACCGTTGCGCGCGCCCGGCAGCAGTTCGGCCAGGCGCTGGGGCGGCGTGAGGATCGCCACCAGCAAGGTCGCAGCGGCTACCGCGATGACCGCCACAGCCGCCGGGCGCCGCACGCCCTGGCCGCGCCATACCGCCAGCAGGCCGACCAGCGCGGCCAGGCAGGCCAGCACGCCCAGGGCGCGTACCAGACCCAGCTGCGGCACCAGCACGAAGCCGGTGAGCAGCACGCCGACGATGCCGCCCAGGGTATTGAGTGCCACCACCGCGCCCACGTCGCGGCCGACATGGCCGCTGTCCACCGCCAGGCGCAAGGCCAGCGGGAAGGCCGCGCCGAGCAAGGTGGTCGGCAGCAGCACCATGCACAGCGCCGCGGTGGCAAAACGGGCGCACATGCCGGCCAGTTCGCTGCCGAACACCTGCAGGGCGAGCATTTCCGCCTGGGTCTGCGCCAGCACCAGCCAGCGCCCCAGCCCGGCGAGCTGCAACAGGGCGAGCAAGCCGGCCACGGCGATCAGCAGGCCGAACAGGCCCCAGGGGTCGCGGATACGGTCGGCGCGCCGGGCATACAGGGCACTGCCAGCGAGCAAACCGCCCAGGTAGGTGGCCAGTACCACGGAAAAGGCGAACGCACGGGTGCTCATGAACGGCACGATCGACTGGCTCCACACCACTTCGTAACCCAGGGCCACGCCCCCGGCGATGCAGTACAGGCCAATGGCGAGCCGCGCCTGCGCGCTGCGCGGGGTCGACGACAACGTGGCCGGCGGCGGCAGCGCGGCATCGCGCCGGCGTGCCAGCCAGGCGCCCAGGGCTGCCAGCAGGTTGAGCGAGGCGGCGGCGCAGGCGCTGCCGCTGACGCCCAGGCGGGGCAGCAGCACGAAGGCGGCCAGCAAGGTGCCAGCGATGGCGCCGGCGGTGTTCGCCGCGTACAGCCGGCCGCCAGCCTCTGCCAGTTGGCCCGTGGCCGGTGCCAGTGCGCGTACCAGCACCGGCAAGGTGCCGCCCATGAGCAACGCCGGGAGCCCGACCAGAGCGAACGGCAAAGCCCAGGCGAACAAGCCGGCGCTACCTTCCAGCCGAGCGAAAGGCCCGGCGGCGTGGGCCAGGCCCAGGGTGGCGCCGATGCCGAGTGCGGCCACGGCCAGCTCCAGGCACACGTAGAGCAGCACCGGGCGCTGCAAGCGGTCGGCCCAGCGCCCGAACAGCAGGCCGCCCAGGGCCAGGCCGGCGAAGAAGGCACTGATGCCGGTGGCCACGGCGTGCACTTCCACACCGACCACCAGCGACAGTTGTTTGATCCAGAGGACTTGATAGACCAGGCCGGCGGCGCCGGAGAGGAAGAGCAACGTGGCGGGTAACAGCACCTGCAGGTGCGCCTTGCTGTGCGGCGCGTCGGAGACGACGGAGGATGCTGCTGATGATGCCATGCACGAAGCCCTTGTCTGGTGAAGGTTGGCACTGCAAAAAACGCCTACAGGTACACCACGATTTCCAAAGCCTGCGCTGTACCTGTGGGAGCCGGCTTGCCGGCGATAAGGCCCGAACAGGCAAGAGTTGTGCCTCGGACGGTCTCATCGCCGGCAAGCCGGCTCCCACAGGGATCGCGCAAGCCTTCAGGGGGTTACTGCTTGTTCATCTTCTCCTCGATCTTCTTGTCCACATCGGCACGGATCTGGTCGATGCTGAAGCTCGCTGGCCGCTGGCTTGGCGGGTAGTCGACGAAGGTCTGCAGGAACGCGGCAGCCTTCTTGATACCGTTGAAGACAAGGTAGTCGTTCTTGGTCAGCCAGTCATTGTATTGGTCAGACACCACATCGGCGCGCTCGTAGGGGTCCATGCGCAGGTTGAACATCTTCGGTACCCGCAGGCAGGTGAACGGTTCGCTCCAGACCGCGAAGCCACCCGGTGCACGCTGCTCGCAGAAGACGATCTTCCAGTCGCCATAACGCATCGACACCAGTTCACCATCATCGTTGAAGTAATAGAACTCGCTGCGCGCGCTCTTGTCGGTCTTGCCGGTGAGCATGTCGAGCTGGTTGAAGCCGTCCAGGTGCACCTTGAAGTTCTTGCCACCCACGTCAGCGCCCTTGAGCAGGCGGTCCTTGATATCGGTATCGCCGGTTGCCGCCAGCAAGGTCGGGAACCAGTCCAGGCCGGACATCATCTGGGTGTTCACCGAGTCAGGCTTGATCTTGCCTGGCCAGCGCACCATGGCCGGCACCCTGAAGGCACCTTCCCAGTTGGAGTTCTTTTCGTTGCGGAACGGGGTAGTCGCCGCATCCGGCCAGGACCACTGGTTCGGGCCATTGTCGGTGGTGTAGACGACGATGGTGTTGTCGGCGATCTTCAGATCATCCAAGGTCTTGAGCAGCTTGCCGACATCGCCGTCATGCTCGAGCATGCCATCGGCATACTCGTTGCCGACCATGCCGCTCTGCCCTTGCATCGACTCGCGCACATGGGTGAAGGCGTGCATGCGGGTGGTGTTCATCCATACGAAGAACGGTTTGTTGGCCTTGACCTGCTTGTCGATGAAGTTGATCGCGGCCTGGGTGGTTTCGTCGTCGATGGTCTCCATGCGCTTCTTGGTCAGGGCGCCGGTGTCCTCGATCTTGCCATCGGCGCTGGATTTGATCACCCCGCGTGGCGAGGCGGCCTTGATGAACTCCTGGTCATCCTTGGGCCAGTAGGGGCGCTCAGGTTCCTCTTCGGCGTTCAGGTGGTAGAGGTTGCCGAAGAACTCGTCGAAGCCATGGTTGGTGGGCAGGTATTCATCACGGTCGCCCAGGTGGTTCTTGCCGAACTGCCCGGTGGCGTAGCCTTCGGCCTTGAGCACTTGGGCAATGGTCACGTCACGCGCCTGCAGGCCGACCGGCACACCCGGCATGCCGACCTTGGACAGGCCGGTGCGCAATGCCGACTGGCCGGTGATGAAGGTCGAACGCCCTGCCGTGCAACTGTTCTCCGCATAGTAATCGGTGAACAGCATCCCTTCCTTGGCGATACGGTCGATGTTCGGTGTCTGGTAACCCACCACGCCCTTGCCGTAAGCACTGATGTTGGTCTGGCCGATATCGTCGCCGAATATCACCAGGATGTTCGGCTTGTCTGCCGCACTGGCCAGCCCCGCCGCGAACGTTGCCGTGGCCGCGAGGGCGGCCGCCGACAACCATGCTCTTCTGGACTTCATAGCTACGCTCTCCGTTTCACGTCACTGCTTTAGTCCACGACTTCGTGCACATGGGTTTTGCCGACACGGGGCTGGCCCTGTACGCCTGCGGTTGTTGTTAAAAATTTCAGGGTGCTTCAAAGGGGTATACGCGGCGCCAGTCCCCGGCCATGTCCACCACCGTCCAGCCCTTGGCTTGCGCCTGGTCGAGGGCCTTGTCCAGGTGCCCGACCTTGCTCGTGCGGTCGTAGGCCCATTCGCGGTGGGCGTCGGTGTGGTGCACCAGGCCGGCAAAGCGCCGGCCCGGGCCGGCCATGGTCCACTGCAGCATCTGCAGGTCACCGTCGGAATTGCCAAAGGCCAGGATCGGGCGCCGGCCGATGATCCAGTCGATGCTCACCGGCTTGCCGGGGCCGTCGTCGTTGTGCTGGATCTTCGGCAGACGCTGGATGCTCAACTTGCCCTGCTGGTCCTGGAAGGTGGCAGCGAAGGTAGTGCCGATCACCTGCTCGGGGGGAATGCCGTACACCTCTTCGGCAAAGGCGCGCATGAAGCTCACCTCGCCGCCGGACACGATGTAGGTCTTGAAGCCGTTGTCACGCAGGTAGGCCAGCAGTTCCAGCATCGGCTGGAACACCATCTCGGTGTAGGGCTTGCCGGTGCGCGGATGGCGGGCGCTGGCCAGCCAGCTGCGGCTGCGGGCGATGAAGTCGGCGCTGCTCATGCCCGAATGGGTGGCGGCGACGATCTTCAGCAGGCCCTCCATGCCCTGGGCGGCCAGGGCCTGGTGGTCGCTTTCCAGCACCGCCTTGAACGGCTGCTGGGTGCGCCATTCGGGGTGTTCGGGGGCCAGGCGCTTGACCTCGTCAATGGCGAACAGCACTTCGAAATACAGCGGTTGCTCGCTCCACAGGGTGCCGTCGTTGTCGAACACGGCGATGCGCTCGGCGGGTGCGACGAAGTCCGGGCCACCGGGCTGGCTGACGGCCTCGACGAAGGCCATGATGGCGCTGCGCGAGGGACCTTCGCGCCAGCCCGGCAGGGGGTCGGCCGCCTGGGCCAGCAGCGGCAGCAGCATCAGTAACAGGTACAGCAGACCGCGCTGGAAAACGCCAGTTGTCGATTCGCGCATGCATTACCGTCCTTGCGTTTACCTGAATGAGCCGTTTCATGGGTTCAATTCATGAAGCCCGTGTTTGCCTGGAGAACTGCCCTGGCCCGCGGCAGGGCCCTGGCGCAGGCGCTGCAGCAACTGCTTGCGCTCGCCTGGGCCTGGCGCGTGATTGGCCTGGGCACCATAGGCAGCTTGGAAAAAGGCTAGCAAATCGTCCTGCGACTGCCCGGCCGAGGGATGTTCACTTGACGACAGGGTGCGTCGCCCGGTGCAGCGCCGTACCCACAGGTACACGCCGTCCAGCCGCGCCGGCTGGTGGGCGCACTGCTGGCGGGCCTGGCGCCAGGCGTAGCCGGGCGAGTCGAGCCAGGCCTGATGGCGCCGCGCCCGCCAGTGCCGCAGCCACTGCCAGCCCGCCCGCCCCCATGCGCGCCCAACCCACGCCAGGCTTCCCAGCACCAGCAGCAACGCCAGCAGCAGTAACCAATGGCTGGCAATACTGACTTGCGCGCCCTGCCCCAGGGCGCGCAAGTCTTCCTTGAGGGAGAATGGCGCCTGGTAGCTACCCGCCTCGGCGACCACGTCCACGGCGGGCACCGAGGCCGTGTGCGGCTCGCCCGTGGCCGCATCCCACCATTTCACCTCGATGGCCGGCAGACGGTAGCGCCCCGCCGCCGTGGCCACATAGCTGACGCTGTCTTCGCGCTGGCCGCCGAGCGTGCCGCCACGACCATCGCTGAGCTGCGTGACGTGGGGGGTCGAGACATAGCGCTTGAGGCCATCGACCTCGGCGAAACGCGGCGGCGGAATCAGCATGGCCTGGGCGCCGGGGGCCTTGATGTGCAGGCGACGGATGATGCTGTCACCGGCCCGCAACGGACTGTGCGAGGGCTCGATGGCCTGGGTCAGTTCGACCTGCTGGGCGACCAGGCGCTGTTCGCCGGAGGTGCTGGCCGGCCCCTTGGCCTCGAACGCCAGCGGCTGGCTGTGCACCGTCATGACAGTACTGGCCGGGCCCGGCTGGACCTGGAAGGCCAGCGCCGGGATGCTGAATCGCTGGGCCTGGATGGGGGTGATCTGGTAGTGGTAGCGCAGGCCGAAGAAGGCCTTGCCGTCGAGCTGCTGGTTCAGATGCTGGGCCTCGCCGCTGGGCGGGCTCACCACCGCGCCCGCCAGTTGCAGGGTCGGCAGCACCGGGGCGTCGGTGAACCAGGTATCGACCAGTAGGTCCACCTCAAGGCTCACGGTGGCGCCGGTCAAGATCGCCGTGTCAGGTACCAGCCGCGCCTGCACCCGCACCTCGGGGTCGGCAGCCTTCACCCACCCCGCCAGGCAGATCAGCAAGAGCAAGGCCCAACGGATCATGGTGCCTCCTTGGCGGTCTGCTGGCGCGCGGCATCCTGGAGCGCGAACTTGCGCTTGAGGAACTGCGCCGGCGAGGTGGTCAGGTTGTTCAGCCACAATTCATCCGAGGCTGCCTGTGGCGTCTGTTGCTGCTGTTGCTTGCCGCCAGCGGCGGGTGTCTGGTCCTCGACCACCTTGTCGGCTTTCTCGTCGGGCGGGTCTGCCTGCTGCTGGTCCTCGTAGTCCTTGAGCAATGCCTCAGCCAGCGCTAGGTTGGCCTGGGCCTCCGCAAACGCGGGTTGCAGGCGCAAGGCCTGCTGGTAGGCAGCGATGGCCTGGGGGAACTTGAACAGGCGCACGAAGCTGTTGCCCTGGTAGAACCAGGCAGGTGCCGTGTCGACCTTGCCCAGGCTGGCCAGCGCCGCCTGGAAGTCGGCGGCCTCGTAGGCTGCCACGCCCTTCCAGTACGGGTCGTGGAACTGCGCCGCGGCCTGCGGGTAGTGCCCATGCTCGAAGGCCCAGCGCCCTTGCTGGTCGGCGGTGAAGAAGGCATCGGCCAGCGCCCCGGCCCGCGCCGGCTCCGCCGTGCCGCCCAGCAGCAAGGCCAGCAGCAGGCCCGGCAGCCAGTTCACCCGCCAGCCCCGGCGCACGCTGAGCAGCACCAGCGCCAGCAAAGGCCAGCACAGCCAATAGCCGGCATCCTTCCAGTGCAACTGTGCATCAAGGCCACTGGCAGCCTTGAAGTGGCGCTGGGCATGCAGTTCGATCCAGTCCAGGTCATCGTCGTTCAGCGACAGGCTGCCCAGCGGCGCATTCGCCGCCTTGGCCAGGCCTTCAAGGCCCTTGGCATCAAAATCGCCCTGGACCGGCCGGCCTTCGGCATCGAGCCTGGGCAGGCCCTGGGCATCGCGCAAAGGCCCGGTCGACTGGCTGCCGACCGCCAGCACCAGCACCTGCAGCGCTCTGCCTTGCAGGCGCTTGCCGATCGCCTCGAACTGGCTGGCATCGGCGCCATCGGTGAGTAGCACCAGGCTGCCGGGGGTCTTTTCCGCATCCAGCAGCCTGAGCGCCTGGTCGATCGCGCCCAGCGCGTCCTTGCCGGGCTTGCTCATCAGGTCGGTGGCCAGGGCCTGGATGAAGGTGTCGAGCAGCGCCGGGTCGTCGGTGGCCGGCAACACCAGGTGCGCGCTGCCGGCGTAGGCGATCAGCGCGGTGCGCGCGCCGCCTCGGCGCAGCACCAGGTCGTGCAGGGTGTGCTGCACCGCCGCCAGGCGGCTGGGCGGTACGTCGGCGGCAGCCATCGAGGGCGACAGATCCACAGCGAGGATCAGCGGCGCGCGGTCATCCAGGAAATCCGGCAGGTCCTGCTCCCAGGTCGGCCCTGCAGCGGCCAGGGCGCCGAGCACCAGGATGGCGCCGAGCAGATGCACCGGGCGCCAGCGCCGCTGCTCCTTAGGGGTGATCAGCAAGTGCGCGACCAGGTGCGGGGCGATGATGCCGTCGAGCTGGCGGCGCAGGTCATGCCGGCGCAGCCACAGCACCGGGAGCAATACACCCGGCAGCACGAGCAGCAGCCACAGTGGCCGCAGGAAGTGGAACGCGCTGAGGTCGAGGTTCATGCCCTGGGCTCCAGGGTCTTCGGCTGGCGACCGGCCACCCGGGCGCGCAGCAGCGCCAGCAACTGGCCCGCCAGCAACAGTGCCAGGGCCGCACCCAGCGGCCAGGCGAACAGGTCGCGTTTGGGCTGGTGGCTGAAGGTCTTGACCTTGTGCGGTGTCAGGCGGTCGAGGGTGGCGTACACCTGCTCCAGCGCCTGGCGATCGTCGGCGCGGAAGAACTGCCCGCCGGTGGTACGGGCAATCGCCTGAAGGGCTGCCAGGTCGACCTTGGCATCACCGGTGGCCTGCGGGTCACCGATACCGATGGTATGTACCACGATATGATTCGCCCGGGCCAGGCGCGCCGCATGGTCGGGCGTGATGGCGCTGCCGGTGTCGTTGCCGTCGGTGAGCAGGATCAACACCTTCTCTGGCGCCTGGGCCTTGGCCATCGCCTTGATGGTCAGGCCGATGGCGTCGCCCAGCGCAGTGTTGGGCCCGGCCATGCCGATGCCCACTTCGTCCAACAGCATCAGCAGGCTGGCGTGGTCGAGGGTCAATGGCGCCTGGGGATAGGCCCCGGTGCCGAACACGATCAGGCCGATGCGGTCATCCTTGCGCCGGGCAATGAAATCGCGCACCACCGACTTCACCGCCGTCAGGCGGTCGGTGCGCTGGCCCTCGGCGTTGGTGTAGTCGGTGGCCGACATGGATTGCGAGATATCGATGGCCAGCATCATGTCGCGAATGGGTTGCTCGCGCTGGATCGGCCGCTCCACCAGCACCGGCCTGGCACAAGCGGCGACCACCAGCCCCCAGACCAGCACATTGAGCAGCAGCTGCCCTCGCCCGCCGCTGGCGCTCGCCGCGCCCGGCTGTTTGCCCACGGCGCGGCTCATGGCGGCGAAAAACGGCACCCGCAGTGCGCTGCGGCTTTCCTGGTAGACGCCCAGCACGCGGTAGGCCAGCCAGGCCAGGGGCAACAGCAGGAACACCCAGGGGTAGTCAAACTGCCACATGATGCCCCTCGATCCAGCTGCGGCTGGTGCTGAACAAGGTGTTCACCTGCGGCGCCTGCAGCGTGAGCAAATAGGCATCCGGCGCATAGGCAAGCTGCTGCAGGGTGTCGGCAAACCCCTCGGGCAAGGGCTGCCGCGCACGCTGGGCGAGAAACGCCTGCCATTGCGCGCCGGTCAGGCTGGCCACCGACGGCGCATCCGGCATCGACAAGGCCACGCGCTTGAGCAGCGCAGGCAATTCGCGCAGGCCGGCCAGCCCGGCAGCGCTCAGTTGATCGAGGCGCTGCAGGGCTTCGCGGCGGTAACGGTCGCGCTGCCAACGGCGCCAGCGCAGGGCCGCCCAGAGCAGCACGGCTGCCAGCAGCAGCACGCCCAGCAGCAGCCAGGCCCAGGTCTGCGGCAGATAGCTGAACGGTGGCGCGCCGGGCGCCAGTTCGCGCAGCTGGTCGATGGCCGGCACCGGGGCAGTCATCGTGGCCCCTGGGCCAGGCGGCCCAGCTCCCGGCGCAACTGCTCCAGGCTGTCGTCGCCGGTGCTCACCAGCAGCAACGGCACCTGGCTGCGGCGCAGCAGTTCGGCGACATCGCGCAGGCGCCCGGCGAGAAACTCGCCCAGGGGCCGGCTGATCCGCCGCTGGCCGACCTCCAGTTCCACCTGCTGGGCGCCCTGGGTCACATTGAGCCGGCCTTTGTCCGGCAGCTGCAGGGCGATAGGGTCATAGACCTGGATGGCGATCACGTCGTTGTGCTGGCGCAACTGGCGCAGCAAAGGCAGGGTGTCAGGGCCGATACCGGCGAAGTCGCTGATGATGCAGATCAGGTGGTCGTGGCCCGCCGAGGCCACGCAGCTGCGCAGCACCTTGTCCAGTTGCGCGTCGTTCTCTGCGTCCGCCGTAAACGCCGACAACGCATGGTTGGCCTTGACCAGCGCGCTGCACAAGGCTTCGACCCGCGCCCGGCTGCGCAACGGGCGCACGTAGTCGACCTGCTGGTTGCCGAAGACCATGCCACCGACCCGGTCCCCGGCATGGAAGGCCATCCACGCGCAGATGGCCGCCACCTGCGCGGCGCTGACCGACTTGAAGTAGCGCTGCGAGCCGAAGTACATGCTCATGCGCTGGTCGACCAGCACCAGCGTGGGCCGGTCGCGCTCCTCGGTGAAGGTACGCACGAAGGGCTTGCCATAGCGCAGCGAGGCGCGCCAGTCGAGGTGGCGCAGGTCATCGCCGGGGATGTAGTGGCGCAGCTCATCGAAACTCAGGCCCCGCCCGCGCAGGCGCGAGGCATGGTTGCCGGAGAGGATGCTCGACAGCGGCTGGCGGGCGACGAAGCTCAAGCCCCGGGCACGCGCCTCCAGCGCCATCAATTCGGCGAGGGAGGCATACACGAAACCGTCGGCGGCAACGCTGCTCATGGGCATCTCCGTCAGGCGGGAATGGCCACCTTGTCCAGCAGCCGGTCGATGACCTGGTCGGCGCTCACGCCATCGCTGATGGCGTCGTAGGACAGCTGCAGGCGGTGGCGCAGGACCGGGTGCACGACGGCACGCACATTGTCCGGTGAAACGAAGTCCTGGCCGTTGAGCCAGGCGTGGGCCCGCGACACTCGGTCGAGGCTGATGCCGCCGCGCGGGCTGGCACCGATATTGATCCAGCGCGCCAGGTCGGCATCGTAGTCGGCGGGGTGGCGGGTGGCGTTGACCAGGTCGATGAGGTAGCGGTCGATGGCCGCGGCGACATGCACCTGGGCCACCTCGCGACGGGCGTCGAAGATCACCTGCTGGGCCAGCCGCGCCGGTTGCGCCGCGCCGTCCTGGCTGGCCTGGTCCTCTTCGCGCACCAGGCGCAGCACCTGGGTTTCGTCTTCCGGGCTTGGGTAGTCGAGCTGCAGCTTCATCAGGAAGCGGTCCATCTGCGCCTCGGGCAACGGGTAGGTGCCCTCCTGCTCGATGGGGTTCTGAGTCGCCAGCACCATGAACAGGCCCGGCATCGGGTAACTCTGCCCGGCTACGGTGATCTGCCGCTCTTCCATGGCCTCGAGCAAGGCGGCCTGGACCTTGGCCGGGGCGCGGTTGATTTCGTCGGCAAGAATGACGTTGCCGAACAGCGGGCCGGGCTGGAAACGGATGCTGTTGCCTTCGGCGGTCTGCTGCAGGATCTCGCCGCCGGTGATGTCCGAAGGCAGCAGGTCAGGAGTGAATTGGATGCGCCGCATCTGCGCCTCCAGGTGCGTGGCCAGGGCTTTTACCGTGCGGGTCTTGGCCAGGCCTGGGAGGCTTTCGAGCAGCACATGACCGTTGGCGAGCAGGCCCAGCAGCACGTGGCGGATGGTCTCGGCCTGGCCGAGGACCTTTTCCGCGACCGAGGCTTCCAGTGCCTGGACGTGTTGGTGAGTGTTCACGGGGCGAAGGTTCCTGGGTGGCTAGGGGTCTGGTAAATCTAGTTGGGTTGGGGTGGGGTGCAATGGGGTGTCGTGAAGAGAACAAGGTGGGGCTCAAGATCCGAAACTTGCGCGATCCTTGTGGGAGCAACTGTCTTGCTCAATATCTAAAAGCTGACGCGATTCCTGTGGGAGCCGGCTTGCCGGCGATGAGGCCAGGACAAGCACCACGATATAGCCTGTTCGGGCCCTATCGCCGGCAAGCCGGCTCCCACAGGTGCACCACTGCCTTCGCGGGCGGTGCTTTCCCCTCAAGGCTGTTTCTGCCAATAGGGTTCGATCCCACGCAACCGCTGATCCTCCGGCGCCACCTCGCGCATCCGTTGCACATACGGCCAGGCCTGCTCGCGCTCACCCGCCAGGGCATGCAGGTAGATCAGCGAATACAACAGATCCGTATCCTCCGGCGCCTGCTCCAGGCCACTGCGCAACGCCTGCAGCGCCTCATCCCGGCGGTTCATCCGCGACAGCAGCAACCCCTGGTTGTAACGAATCCGTGTATTGCCCGGCAACGCCACGGCAGCCTGCTCCATCCAGCCCACCGCTTCCTCGGGCTTGCCCCGCTCCACCAGCAACAACGCCAGCATGTATGCCAGGTTGCCGCGGTCCGGCGCCGGCATCTTGTCCAGCGCCACGCCATCACGCAGCAACTGCTCGGCATCGTCCAAACGCTGGCTGCCGCTGGCCAGGGTCACCAGGTTGACCCTGGCCGGAACGAAGTACGGGTCCATGCGCAAGGCCTGGCGATATTGCTCCATGGCCTGCTCGTCGCGACCCTGGCGCTGCATCAGCACCGCCAGGTTGAGCCGCCCGCCCGGCAGGTCGGCGTTGCTGCGCAGGCGCTGCTCGTAATTGGCGAGCATGGCGGCGTATGGCTGGCGGTCGGCTTCAGGCAGTTGCGCGGCAGGCACGTCGGCCAGTGCCCGCACGGCTTCGTCACGCACCGCCAGGGTCGGGTCCTGCAGCAACGGCAGCAAGGGCCCCACGCGCTGCTCGGGCGGCACGCGGCTGAAGCCGTTCACTGCGTAGGCGCGCACCACCGCATCCGGGTCCTGCAGCGCCCAGCGCAGATTGCTGCTGGCCGCAGGCCCCATGCCCGCCAACTGCTCGGCGGCGGTCGCCCTGACGATGGCGGGGTTGCTCTTGTCTGCCAGCACATAGCCCAGTCGGCTAAGGCCAGTAGCGGGGTCTTCGCGCACGGCATGGAAGCTCTCGCCGTAATGGGCCGGGCGCTTGGGGTTGGCGAACCAACTGTCGATGGCGCTGGCGGCCCATGCTGGCTGGCGGTCCTTATGGCACGCCGTGCAGGCATCCGGGCCGATGCCCTGGGCAGCCAGGTCGGGCCGTGGAATGCGCAGGGCGTGGTCGCGCCGAGGGTCGACGACCATGTAGTCCTTGCTCGGCATGTGGCAGCTCACGCACTGCGCCCCCGGCGAACCGGCAGCATGGTGATGGTGCTCGGGGCTGTCGTAGTCCTTGGCCTGCAAGCCGGCGAAGCGCGCAGTGTTGGGCTGGGTGTTGTGGCATTGCAGGCACAGGCCGTTGCCTTCGATGCGCACTTTGGTGGTGTGCGGGTTGTGGCAGTCGGTGCAGGTGACCCCGGCGGCATACATCTTGCTCTGGGTGAACGAGCCGTACTCGTACACTTCGCCGTCGATCTGCCCGTCGGCGTGATACAGCCCATTGCGCAGGGTGGCCGGCAAGCTCTGGTCAAGCTGCGGGTGCCCAGGCAACTGGCCGGTGCCCAACCCCTGCCGTCGGCTGTGGCAATAGGCACACTGTTCCACCAGCCCCTTGCTGCCCAATGCCTTGAAATCCACTGCCAGCCCCTGGGCAGGCGAGGCACCTGGGTTGCGCGTGGCCCAGTCGACATGGGCCTGGCTTGGCCCATGGCAGCCTTGGCAACCCACGGTCTTTTCCTGCCAGGTGCTGGCGAAGCTGTCCTTGGCATCGTCGTAGTGCTTGGCCAAACCGGTGGAATGGCAGTCGGCGCACATGCCGTTCCAGTTCTGGTAACGGCCGGTCCAGTGCAGCGGATCGTCCGGGGCGAAGCGTTGCCCGGGATACAGCGAGAACCAGCGCTGGCCGCCCTGCTCCGCCGGCCGGCTGTCCCAGGCGATGGTCAGGGCCTGCAATCGTCCCCGCGATAGCGCCACCAGGTATTGCTGCAGCGGCGAATAGCCAAAGGTGTAGAGCACCTTGAAGTCGGCCGGCTTACCGTCCTCGCCTTCGATGTTGACGTAAAAGCTGTCGCCCTTGCGATAGAAACGCGCCTTGACCCCATCCTGGTCGTAGCGCACGTCATCGAAGTTGCCCAGCACGTTGCCCGCGCTGGCATCGCGCAGCGCCCAGGCATGGTCGGAATGCTGCCATTGCCCAGCCTGTTCGGCATGACAGGCCTGGCAACTGCCGGCATCGGCGTAACCTGCGCGATCCTTGGCCTGCATCGGCAATTGTCCAGCATCTGGGGCTGCGGCACAGAACCCGGCGCCGCACAGTGCCAGCAACATGACCAACACCCGCCCCACTTGCACTGCTTGTGCACACCACCCCATTCGTCAGCTCCACGGTCATTGCAGTTCGCCTTGTAGCAGGCTGTTCTTTGTCGTGCTCATGCCCCGAAGCACTGCTTCACCCTAGTACAGGCGCTCCAAGGCTGCCGCCACGGCGCGCCACAAGCGCCTCTATACCGCGCGATTGGGCAAAATCCAGTTTCCTTCCTAGTATGAGAATTCGAACCGTTCGCGCTGCGCTTCAAGAAGTTTCTCAGGAAGGAGTCGAGGATGCCGTTGCCCGTCGTTAAACACCGTTACCTGCTGCTGTTGCTGGCCCTGGCCAGTGTCGCCGTACATGCCGAGCAAGAAACTACGGGCGAAGACCCACAACTGATTCGGGTGCTGCTCGCTGCAGAGCTGGAAACCACCCTGTCCAGCCAGATGAGCGGCACCTTGGGCGAACTCAAGACCCGCTTTGGCGAGCATGTGGCCAAGGGCGCCACCTTGGCACGTTTCAACTGCAACGAGGCCCAGGCACGGGACAAGGTCGCGGTGGCCGAGCTGGCCATGGCGCGGCAGAACCTGGAAGCCAAGAAGCAGCTGCGCAAGCTCGATGCCGTGGGCGATATCGAAGTGGCCGCAGCCAACACCGAAGTGCAGAAGGCCGCTGGCGCGCGCGCCATGGGTGAGGCGCAGATGAGTTACTGCCAGGTGCTGGCGCCGTTCTCCGGGCATGTCGCCAAGGTGTATGTAAAGCCCTACCAGACCGTCAGCGCCGGTACGCCGCTGTTCGACCTGGTCAGCGACGGCGCCTTGAAGGTGCGCCTCAATGTGCCTTCCAGCCAATTGAAGTCCCTCAGCCCCGGTCAGCCGCTGCAGGTGACCGTGCACGAGACAGGCAAGACCTACCCCGCCAAGGTCAGCGTCATCAACGCCCGGGTCGATGCCGTGGCGCAGACCGTGGAATTGGAAGCGCGCTTTGATCAGCGCTTCCCTGAACTGATGGCCGGCATGAGCGGCACCGCGCGGTTCGACCATGACCGTGAATAGGCCGCTCCCCCATCCACAGTTGCTGCTGCAACTGGACGCCCTGCGCGACAAGGCCATGGCCGCCGAAACGCTGGGCGCCCTGGCGTTCAGCATGGCCAACGACCTGTACCCGCTGCTGCCCTTCCATCAGGCGCTGGTGTTCGAGCAGAACAAGGCCGGCCTCGATCTGCTGTGCGTCTCGGGCCTGGCGCGGCCCAGCGAAGACTCGCCGTACCTGGTCTGGCTCAAGCGCGCCAGCCGCTGGCTGGCCGAGCGCCTGGTCGAACCGCAACCCACCTGGTTGACCCAGGACAACGCCACGCCGCCGCAGGACATCGCCCAAGGCTGGGCCGAGTGGTGGCCCAGCGGTCTATGGTGCATACCGCTGCACGGCCCTGACGGCGAGCGGCTCGGCGTATTGGTGCTGCTGCTGGAAGCAGAACCGCCCGCGATGCTGCACCAGCAACTCGACGGCCTGACGCGCACCTGGGCCTACTGCTGGCGCACGCTCACCCGCCGTCGGCACATCAGCCGCTGGCGCCCCAGCCGCCGCCAGGTGCTGCTGACACTGCTGGTGGCCGGTGCGCTGTTGCTGGTACCGGTGCGGCAGACGGCGCTGGCACCGGCGCAGATCGTCTCGCGCCAGGCACTGATCATCAGCTCGCCCATCGACGGCGTGATCGCCCAGGTGCTGGTGCGCCCCAACCAGCCTGTGGAAGCCGGCACGCCGTTGTTCACCCTCGATGAAACCACCCTGCGCAGCCGCGCCGAGGTGCTCGGCAAGGAGGTCGCGGTGGCCGATGCCGAGCTGCTGGCCGCCAGCCAGCGGGCGTTCGACAACCCGCAAAGCAAGAACGAGCTGACCTTGCTGCAAGGCCGGGCCCAGCAGCGCCGGGCCGAACTGGCCGCCGTGCAGGCCCAGTTGCAGCGCACCCAGGTGGTGTCGCCGCGGGCCGGCGTTGCGGTGTTCAGCGACCCCAACGACTGGATCGGCAAACCAGTGTCGACCGGCGAGCGCATCCTGCACGTGGCCGACCCGGCGCAACCGGCGATGCAGATCCAGCTGGCCGTGGCCGACGCCATCGCCCTGGAGCCGGGCGCCGAGGTCACGCTGTTCCTCACCGCCTACCCGCTCAGCCCGCTCAAGGGCAAGATCCTCGAAACCAGCTACCAGGCCAAGCCCGGCGACGACGGCGTGGTCGCCTACCGCTTGCTGGCCAGCATCGACGAGCACTCCGAACATGCACGCCTGGGCCTGCACGGTACCGCCAAGCTGTATGGCGGCCGAGTGATGCTCGGCTATTACCTGCTGCGTCGCCCCCTGGCCACCGTGCGTGCCTGGAGTGGCTGGTGATGCTCGACCTCAGCGACCTGCCACTGCCGCCGCTGCGCGAAGACCTGCGCCTGTGCGAAGCCGCCGACAACCGCGACGGAGAACCGGCGTGGATGATCCACGACACGGTGATCAACCGCTTCTACCGCATCGGCTGGCTGGAATTCGAATGCTTGCTGCGCTGGGGCCAGACACCGCGCCAGGTCAGTGAACAGGTGTCGCGTGACAGCGCGCTCAAGCCGGATGTCGAGCAGGTGCTGGCGCTGCGTGCCTTTCTCGAACAACACAACCTGTTGCGTCCGGGCGCCGAGCAACTGGCCAGGTTGCAGAGCGCCTTCGATGCGCGCACCTGGTCGAGCTGGCGCTGGTGGCTGCATCACTACCTGTTCTTCCGCATCCCGCTGCTGCGCCCGCAAGCCGGCCTGCAACATCTGGCCAAGGCCCTGGGCTGGCTGTTCCATCCACTCACCGGCGTGCTGGTGATCGCCCTGACCCTGCTGGGGGTGATCCTGGTGATGCAGCAATGGGACAGCTTCACCCATGCGGTGGTGGAGTCGTTCTCCACCGAAGGGTTGTTCAGCTTCGCCCTGGCGCTGGTGGTCGCCAAGACCCTGCACGAGCTTGGCCATGCGCTGGTCGCCACGCGCCTGGGCTTGCGCGTCGGGCACATGGGCGTGGCGTTCCTGGTGCTGTGGCCGATGCTGTACACCGACACCGGCGAAAGCTGGAAGCTCAAGCGCGCCCACCAACGGCTGGCGATCGCTTCGGCGGGCATCGTCACCGAACTGTCGCTGGCGGGCCTTGCCACCTTGGGCTGGGCCTTGAGCGACGACGGCGCCCTGCGCAATGCCCTGCTGTACCTGGCGACCACCAGCTGGGTGCTGTCGCTGGCGCTCAACGCCAGCCCGTTCATGCGCTTCGACGGCTACTTCATCCTCAGTGACCTGCTCGATTTCCCCAACTTGCACGAGCGTGCCTCGGCCATGGCGCGGGTTGCCTTGCGCCGTCATCTGCTGGGGCTGAACGAGGCCTGGCCGGAGCCGTTTCCCGTCGGCCAGCGGCGCCTGCTGGTGGCGTTCGCCTTCGCCACCTGGCTGTATCGCCTGGTGCTGTTCCTGGGCATCGCCGTGGCGGTGTACCTGTTCTTCTTCAAACTGCTGGGGATCGTACTGTTCATGGTCGAATTGGCGTGGTTCATCGCCTTGCCGGTAAAGCGCGAGCTCAGTCACTGGTGGCAGCAGCGGGCGTTCATTCCCGAGCAGCGCAAGCGGCTGTTCTACCTGTGCCTGGGGTTGTTGGTGCTGGCCTTGGCCGTGCCTTGGCACAGCCAGGTGGATGCCGTGGGCGTGGCCCGTGCCGAACACCAGCTGCGCGTCTACACGCCCTACCCGGCACGGCTCAAGCGCCTGCATGCCCCGGCCCAGGTCAAGGCCGGTGAGGTCCTTGCGGTACTCGATGAACCGGACCTGGATTCGCGCATGCGCAGCAGCGAAGCCAGTGCGCGCAGCTACCAGGCGCGGTTGTCGGGGCTGCTGGCCGACCCCAGCGGGCTGGCCGAGGATGCCGCCACCCAGCAACGCCTGAGGGTGCAGAACGAAGAAGCCCGCTCCGCGCGCCGGGAGATCGCCCGCCTCAACCTGCAGGCACCGTTCGCCGGCAGCTGGCTGGACGTGGACCGCGACTTGCAGCCCGGCCAATGGCTCAACCGCCAGGAGCCGCTGGGCATCCTGATCGACCCCAGCCACTGGCAGGTCGACGCCTACGTCGCCCAGGACCAGGTGCACCACCTGGCCGTGGGCAACCCGGTGAAGTTCTACCCCGAAGGCCAGGCTACCGCGCTGCACGGCAAGGTACTGGCCATCGGCAGCACCCGCGCCGGGCAGTTGGCCCACCGCATGTTGTCTTCGCAGTTCGGCGGCCCGGTGCCCACCAGCGGCCAATCGCTCACGCCCAACGCGGCGTTGTTCCAGGTGCTGATCGCCCTGGATGAGCCGCTGGCCAGCGTGCGCGAAACCCGCGGCAAGCTGCAGATCGAAGGGCAAAAACGCAGCGTGCTGGGCGAGCTGGGCAAATGGTTGCTGGGGGTTGGCCTGCGCGAAAGCGGCTTTTGACATTACCTCTCGGCGGCTGTTTAACCAGCTTCAAAAAACCCGACTAGGATTGCTTAAGCTCCCGAATTTGCAGTCGTAAACTTATGAGCAGGTAAGGACATGGACATCAAAAGCAGAGCCGGCTTCGCCACTGCCTTGCGCCCCCGGTCGCAAACGGTAGCCCTTGAGCAGCGTATCCTGTTCGACGGGGCCGCCGCGGCCGCGGTCGACCAGCAGCACCACAGCGACCCCGGCACTGCAGACGCCAAGGACAGCAGCCACCCCGCCCCCACCGCCAGCGAAGCACAGACCACCGCGCAGGCCCCTGCGCCACGCAACCTGGTGGTCATCGATGCTCGCCTGGAAAACCGTGACCAGTTGGCCGCCAACCTGCCAGCCGGGAGCACTGCGGTGGTGGTTGACCCCGGCCAGGATGCCATCGCCGCCATCAGCAATGCCCTGGCACAGATGGGCAAGGTCGACTCTATCCAGGTGTTCTCCCACGGCGCCTCTGGCCAGTTCACCCTGGGCAACCAGGTGTTCACCCAACAGAGCGTCGAACAACTGGGCGATCGCCTGAGCGCCTGGCGCGGCGAACTCAATGCCGGTGCCGATATCCAGCTGTATGGCTGCGACGTGGGCGCCGGCAGCGCCGGCCAGGCACTGGTCAACGAACTGGCGCGCTGGACCGGCGCCGACGTCGGCGCCTCGAACAATGCCACCGGCAGCCAGCTGGCCGGCGGCGACTGGCGCCTTGAAGTGCGCAGTGGCGATGTGGACAAGACCATCGCCCTGGCCGCCGCCACCCTCGACAGCTTCCAGGGCCTGCTGGCCGATGCCAGCCCCACCGCCGGCCTGAGCAGCGGCGGCGCCGAGGTTCAGCTGGGCACGCAGTTCAACTTCACCGTGAGTTTCAGCAACCCCTCGACCCAGGAAGGCTACGCGCCCTTCATCGATGTGTTCATGCCGGCTACCGGGCGTGACGGTGATGACGGCGCCAGCTTCGTTTCTGCCACCTACCTGGGGCGAGCGGTAAACAGTATCGTCATCACCTTCGATGCCAGCGGCAATGCCACCCACCCGCTGGCCAAGGACGCCAGTGGCAATCCCCTGGTGATCAACGCCGCCAGCGTCGGCATGAAGCCCGGCGACCAGATGGTGGTGCTGCAGTTGCCCTACGCCAGCGTCACCAACGGCCAGCCGAGCATCGATATCCTGATTACCGGGCAGTTGAGCAACCTGGCCGACACCACCTACTCCGACGGCGCGCCCAACCTCACCATCAATACCCGCGCCGGCTTCGAGTACGGCAACGACTCGGTGAACAACCCGGTCCAGGACCCGAGCCTGGTGGAAAGCGCGCTGCACAGTTTCGTCATTACGCCGACCCTGTTGCAGGTCACGCAAACGGTCAACATGCCTGAAGGCGAAACCGTTACCGGTCCGAACTTCACGCGCACCCAGACCGTCACCGTGACCCCGGCACCCGGCCAGACCCTGAACAACGTCACCGTGACCCAGACCGTGCCCGACCAGGTGCATGTCAGCGCCATCACTCCGGGCCCCGGCGGCACCCTGAGCTCGATCACCCTGCACGACGGCACGGTGCTCACCGACCCTGCCGCCATCGCCCTGGCCCTGGCCAACCCCAATGCCTTCGTGGCCAGCTACGACATCCACTACGACACCCTGAGCGGCGCCAGCGAAACCCAGGTCGACTTCTATGTACCGGAGATCGACGCCAACGGCCGCCCGGTGATCGACCCGACCACCGGCAACCCGGTGACCATCAACTTCGGCACAGCCAGTGTCACCGGCAACTGGAATCCGCTGGACCCACGCGACCGCCCTGTCGACCCTAATGGTTACCCGTTCAGCGAAACCGGCAATGGCCAAGGCATAACCTTCGTCGCCAAGTCCATCACCCTGCTCAAGCAGGTCAACCTGCAGAACGACGTCGGCACCCCCGGCCTCACGCCCGGCGACACCCTGCGCTACACCATGGACGTGGCCATTTCCGACTTCTTCGCCTTCGGCGAGAACATCCTCGAGCAGGGCCAGTTCACCCTGACCGACCTGCTCAGCGACGGCCAGACCTTCGACCCGAGCAACCCGCCCACGCTGATCATCCAGCAGCATGGCGGTTCCCAGGCCATCGCCCTGATATTTACTCAGACGGTGAATGCCGACGGCAGCACCACGCTGGTGTTCGACATTGCCGAGTCGATCCGCCGGGCCGTTGCCGGCCCGGGGGTTGCGGCACTGTTCGGCGACTTGTACGCCGACGATAACCTGCAGGAAGGCGCCACGCGCCTGAGCATCGTCTATGACGCGCTGATCGACGCCACCTACACCTCCGATCACCCGCCCCACGACCAGCTCAACGAAGGCGACAGCATCGGCAACAATGCCACGGTGGATGCCACGGTGCTGCGCGATACGCTCAACATCGGCGGCATCCAGACCGATGGTTCCAGCACCACCAGCACCATCGATACCTCCACGGTCGATATCGAGCTGACCCAGGTCAACGGCGGCAACCCGCCGAGCAACGGCGAACTGCGCCCCGGTGATGTGGTGACCTTCACCATCAGCTACGACCTGCTGGTGGCCGACTACGAGAACTTCAAGCTTACCGCCTACCTGCCACTGCCCCTGCTCGACGCCACGGGCATCACCTGGAGCATCGGCAACGGTGTTGGCCAATGGACCTTCGGCAGCGGCAACAACATCCTCGATGTACCTGACAGCGTCACCACAGGCCCCGGCAACTCGATCATCTTCGACTTCGGCGACTTCGTCTCCGGCGGCCTCAACGGCGGCACCGTGCAGGTGCGCTTCACCATGAGGGTTGGCGACCAGCCCTTCGCCGACCAGCGAGCGCTCGATGTACTGGCGCAATCGAGCCAGACCACCACGGTCGACAAGACCGTGCTGACCTCCTCCGACGTGGCAGTGATCGAATCGATCGCAGAGCCGGTGCTGGATATCAAGCATGGCGTGGTGTCCAGCAGCAATGGCACGGTCACCGGCACCACCGGCAGCTGGACCGCCCCCGGCAGCATCGGTGTACCGTTCGCCGGCAATGTGACCAGCCTGGCCGCGGTGGACGGCAACGTCAGCGGCATCGATGGCGCCGATACCCTGCGCCTGGCCACCGCGCTGAAGAACAGCGGTGGCGGCGGTGCCTTCGATGTCAGCACCAGCATCACCCTGCCCGCCGGCCTGTCGTTCATCGGCGGCAGCCTGGCGACGGCCAACCTGCAGATCTACCGCGGCGACGGCACCCTGCTGGTGGCCGGCACCGACTACAGCGTCAGCGGCAACACCATCACCTTCAACGACCTGAACGGCCAGGCCGCCTTGCTGGCCGGCCGCAGCGGCACCGCCAACGACCTGTCCGGCGCCAACGTGGTGGTGATCACCTACGACGTCACGGTCGACAATGCCATCCTCGCTTCCAGCACCCTGCAGAGCACGGCGGCACTGACCAAATACGCCAGCGTCGACAATGGCCAGGACTTCACCCCCACCGACCTTGTGGAGGTAGCCAACCAGCAAGTCGCCGCGCCGACCATCAGCAAGACCTACAAGGACGGCAACCTCTCCGACGATGATTCCAGCGCCGGCCACACCACCGGCAGCAACCTGGTGATTGGCGAAAGCATCACCTACGACATCGTCGTCACCCTGCCCGAAGGCGCCACTGGCAGCCTGCGCATCAACGACCTGATCCCTCCGGGCCTGCGCCTGGACCCACGGTTCAATGGCAACCTGGGCTATGAAATCATCACCTTGACCAGCGGCAGCGCCGCCCTGGGGGCGAACTTCAATGGCGTGCTCAACGTCAACCCGCTGACCCTCGACGGCAGCGACGGCGCCGACCTGATGCTGGTGTTCAGCAATGCCGGCGCCAACGCCGACAACGTCACCGGCAACAACAGCTTCGTCATCCGCCTGGTGCTGGTGGCCAGCAACGTGACCGGCAACCAGCAGGGCACCACGCTGAACAATGGCGCGCAGCTGGTTTACAGCGACCCCGACGGCGATACCCCCAACGGCACGGTGGCGGTGGACCGCAGTGTCAACAGCGCCCAGCAGCCCGGCGTGACCATCGTCGAGCCGACCCTCACGGTGACCCAGCAGATCACCTCGACACCGTCGTTCGGCGGCTTCGACCAGGGTGATACGGTGACCTTCACCATCACGGTGGCGAACAACTCCGGTACCGATGCGTTCGACATCAGCCTGCTCGACGTGCTGCCGACCGAGATCGACAACCTGGTGATCAGCGGCACCATCCAGTACATCGGGGGCGCCACCAACAACGGCGGCGTCGATTTCGTCATCGTCGGCGGCCAGTTGGTGACCGAAAACGGTGCCAACATCGACATCGCCAACGGTGGCAGCATCGTCATTACCCTCACCGGCGTGGTCAATGCCACCGCCGCGGGCGAAGCGGCGATTCCCAACAATGTCCAGGTGCGCTGGAGCAGCCTGGACGGCACCAACAACACCACCGATACCGTCAATGGCGAACGCAGCGGCGACGATGGCCTGCTAAATACTGGCGTGCTCAACGACTACCGCGTGATCAGTGCCTTGCTGATCCCGGTCACCAACGGCATCCAGGTGTCGCGCGTCGGCGGCGTGAACGATACCCCGCCCGCCAACAACACCAGCGGCGCAACCGATACCAGTGGCCTGCTGGAAACCGTGGTGGTGGGCGAAATCATCCGCTACCGGGTGGCGGTACTGGTGCCGACCGGGGAGAACACCGACTACCAGATCCGCATCGAGCTGGCCGCGGGCCTTGAGTTCATCCCCGCCGACCTCAACAACATCCTGATCGCGATGGTGTCGAGCAACCTCGGCGGCCTGGTCACCGACGCCGGCAATCTGGTCAGCAATGACCCTAACGCCTTGTACATGCTCGGCAACCAGAACAGCGACGTGGCCTTGCCGATCCACACCGACCTGGGGGGCACGGTCCCCACCGGGATCTTCGACATCAACAACGGCCGCCTGCAGATCATCACCAACGCCGATGGCAGCCAGACCATCACCTTCAACCTCGGCAACCTGACCAACACCGAGATCAATGACAGCGATATCGAAGGGGTGATCCTCGAGTTCAACGTGCGTGTCAGCAACGTGATCGGCAACCAGGACACGTCTGGCCAGCTGGGCATGACCGTGTTCGAACACGTCGGTCCGAACGGCGGCGTCGACCGGGGCCGCAGCGACACGATATTCGAGCGCGTGGTGGAGCCCAGCTTCACCAACATGGACAAGTCGGTCATCAACGTCGCGCCCGGCACCGTCGCCGGCACCACCGACGCTACGGTGTCGGTCAGCTTCACCCAGAACGGCGGCGTGGCCGCCTACGACACCCACCTGGTCGACCAATTCCCCAATGGCAGCAACTATCAGGTGCAAAGCATCCTGCTCAATGGCGTGCCGCTGAACCTGCTCAACCTGCCCAGTGGCATCAGCTTCAGCGATGGCAACGGGATCACCGTGGACTTCACCCGGCTGGCGCCCAATGACACGGTGCAGGTGATCTACACCGTCACCCTGCCCAACATCTCCTTTGCCGACAACGCTGCCAGTGCCGCCGTGCTGACCTGGACCAGCCTGCCCAGCGACTTCGAGAGCACCGGCTGGGGCGGCTCGCTGCCCGCCACCGCCGGCGGCGCCACGGGCGAGCGCAACGGCCAGGACGGCGCCAGTGGCCTGAACAACTACATCCTCAGCGACGGCGCCGGCATGGGCGTGATCCAGGGCAGGCTGTGGGACGACACCCAGAGCGCCACGGACAGCGTCACCCCTGACGGCCCCGGTCTGGACGGCATCGGCGTGACCCTGACCTGGTCCGGCGACGACGGGGTGTTCGGCACCGCTGACGACCGCGTCTTCAGCACCACCACCGCCAACGGCGGCCTGTACCAGTTTGCCCTGGTGCCTTCAGGCAGCTACCTGATCGCCGTGGACCAAAGCCATCAGGCCACCCCTGGCGGCAACTTCCGCGTGCGTATCGACACCGACACCGGTGCGGCGGTCACGGGCCTGGGCAGTATCAACCTGACCCTGGGCGAAGGCGCTACCGGCACCGCCGACGCCGGCTACGTGCATGTCAACGAGGCGCCAGTGAACACCGTCTCCGACCAGCACGGCCAGGAAGACACGGTGCTGCACATCGGTGGCCTGGCCATCAGTGACGTGGACGTGAACGCCGGCAATGCCGACGGCATCATGACCATTACCCTGAGCGTGCTGCATGGCGTCCTCTGGCAAACCGCCACCCCGCCTGCGGCCAATGCCACGCCACCCGCGGGCGCCGGCCGCACGTTGGTGCTCACGGGCACCCTGGCCCAATTGAATGTGTTGCTGAGCCAGCTCTATTACAAAGGCGACCAGGACTTCAACACCTTCCGCAACGCCGAAACCCTGACCATGGTCACCAATGACCAAGGCAACTTCGGCGATGCGCCGCTCAACGGCGACGGCATCCCCGGCCAGAACCCGGCCGATGCACTGACCGACACCGACGTGATGAACATCATCATCGACCCGGTCAACGACGCGCCGGTGGCCAACGCCGACCTGGCGATCGCGGTGGAAGCCGGAGGCCTGCGCAACGCCGATCCCGGGGTAAACCCCACCGGCAACGTGCTGGACAACGACACCGACGTCGATATCCAGACCAACAACGATGTGCTCACCGTCACCCACATTGCCAGCGTCACCAACCCGGTCGGCGTGCCGGTGGATGGCAGCCTCGTCACCGTGATCCAAGGGCTGTATGGCACCTTGGTGATCAGGCCCAACGGGGGCTTCCAGTACATCGTCGACAACAGCAACCCGGCGGTGGAGGCGCTGCGCACCGCTGGCAACTTCCTCGTCGATACCTTCGGCTACACCCTCGTCGACAGCGGCGGCCTGACCAGCAACGCGGTGCTGCAGATCGACATCCATGGCACCAACGATACGCCGATCGCCAGTGGCGACGTCGCCACCGCCATCGAGGCCGGCGGCACCAACAATGGCACCCTGGGGCAAGATGCCACCGGCAACGTACTGTCAAACGATACCGATGTGGACTCCGTGGCGCTGGGCGAAACCAAACAGGTCAACGCCGTGCGCTTCGACGGCCTGGGCGGCGGCCGGATCATTCCGGTTGTCAGCGGCCAGTCGACCAGCATTCTGGCCAACTTCGGCACCTTGGCCATCAACGCCGACGGCAGCTACCGCTATGTGATCGACAACAGCAATGCCGCCGTGCAGGCGCTGTCGCCCGGCGATTCGCTGGTCGAGCAGTTCACCTACCAGATGGTCGACGCCGGTGGCTTGAGCTCGGTGACCGTGCTGGTGATCACGATCCAGGGCGCCAACGATGCACCGGTGGCCGTGGACGACCATGGCTCGGCCAGCGCCGGTGCCAGTGATGGCAGCCCGGCGCCGGTCAATGCCAGCGGCAACGTGATCACCGGCAACGGTGGCGTCGGGGCCGACACCGACGTCGACCGCCTCGACCAGCCGACCGCCACCCAGCTCAAGGTAGACGGCGTGCGCAGCGGCCTGGAAAGCGCCGGCGGCACACTCACTTCGGTGGCCAACGGCGCACCCGCGAGCATCGTCGGTACCGTGGCCCGCCTGGCCAACAACAGCCTGATCAGCGGTAATTTCGGCCAACTGACCCTCAACGACGACGGCACCTACACCTTCGTGGTCAACAGCGCCGACCCGGCCATTCGCGCGCTGGCGGCCGGACAAAGCCTGGATGTGATCTTCACCTACCAGATCCACGACAGCGGTGGGCTGACCGACCAGGCGCAGCTGGTCATCACCGTAACCGGAGTCAATGACCCACCCGTGGTCAACCCGGTCACCATCGACGCCATCGAAGCCGGCGGGCTGAACAACGCCACCCCCGGCCTGAACCCCAGCGGCAGCATCCGCGCGGCGTACAACGACCCTGACGGCGACACCTTGACCATCAGCGCGGTGGTCAGCCCCACCGGCACCAGTGCCACCCCTGGTCAATCGCTGGCGGGCAACTATGGCAGCCTGGTGCTGGATGCCCAAGGCAACTACCGCTACGTGGTGGACAACAGCAACAGCGCGGTGCAGGCCCTGCGCACCAATGCCGACCAACTGACCGAGGTGTTCCAGTACAGCGTCAGCGATGGCAACGGCAAGGTCGTCACTGCCACCTTCACCGTGGTCATCCATGGCCGCAACGACACGCCCATCGCTGCCGATGACGCCGCCATCGCCATCGAGGCCGGCGGCGTCAACAACGGCACGGCGGGCCAGACGGGCACCGGCAACGCGCTGGGCAACGACAGCGATGTGGATGCTGGCGACAGCAAGACGGTCGATGGTATCTACCTGGGCACCCTGGCCGCGGGCGGCACCTTCGTCCAGGTCACTGCCGGGGCCACTTTGGTGGCCGGCACCTACGGCACCCTGAGCATCGATGCCAACGGCAACTACGTGTACACCGTCAACGACAGCCTGGCGGCCGTGCAGGCGCTCAAGGCCGGCGAGCAACTGCGCGAAACCTTCACTTACCGCTTGCACGACACCGACGGTGCCAGCTCCCAGGCGCAGATCAACATCACCATCGAAGGTCGCTATGACACGCCGGTGGCGCGCGACGATTTCGCCTTTGCCTCAGCCTTGAACGACGATGGCAGCGGCGGACGCAACCCTACCGGCAATGTGCTGAACAACGACACCGACGTGGATGCCAACGACACCCAGGTGGTTACCGCCGTGGGCGTGGGCGCGGAAAGCAGCAACCCGACCCTCGACCCGCTCACCGGCAGTGCCACCGTCACCACCAACTACGGCACCCTGACCCTCAACGCCGACGGCAGCTACCGCTTCGTGGTCAACTCAAACGACCCCGACATCATTGCCCTGGGCCCGCTGGGCTTCGTCATCCAGAACTACACCTACCAGGTGACTGACGGCGGCGGGCTGAGCGATACCGCGACCCTGACCATCTTCATTCGCGGCGAGAACCAGCCGCCGATCGCCGGCCCCGACCAAGGCCAGGCCATCGAGGCTGGCGGCGTCGACAACAGCATCCCGGGCAGCAACCCCAGCGGCAACGTGATGGACAACGACAGCGACCCGGACACGATCAACATCCTGTTCCCGGAAACCCTGGAAGTGCTGGCGTTCTGGAGTGGCGACGGTGCCCTGCCCGGCAATGCCAGCCTGGTCGGGCAGACCTTGCGCGGCCAGTACGGCGACCTCACGCTGAACGCCGACGGCACCTGGAACTACGTGCTCGACAACAGCCTGCAAGCCGTCCAGGCTTTGCGCGTCAGCGGCCAGACCCTGGTCGACAACTTCACCTACCTGCTGAGCGACATCTGGGGTGGCACTGCCAATGGCTTGCTGAGCATCACCATCGACGGCCGCAACGACTACCCACAAGCCCATGACGATATCGCCGACGCCGTGGAAGCCGGTGGCGTGAACAACGGCACTGCGGGCGTCGACCCGCGCGGCAATGTGCTGGACAACGACACCGATATCGACGGCGTGCAATACGGCGAAACCAAGACCGTGGTGCAGTACACCGGCGAAAACGGCCGCACCGCCAGTGCGGGCGAAGTGCTCCAGGGCCTCTACGGCACCCTGCTGATCAATGCTGACGGCAGCTACCAGTATGTCGTGGACAACACCAACCCCACCGTGCAAGCCATGCGCACCGCCGGCGAGTCGCTGCGGGAGGTGTTCACCTACCGCATGCGCGACACCGCCGGCATCACCTCGGATGCGCGCCTGACCGTGACCATCCAGGGCGCCAACGACAACCCGGTGGCCCGCGACGATGCCAACTTCGCCAGTGACCAGGTGCCCGCGCCGCACACCAGCGGCAATGTGCTGCCCAACGACAGCGATGTGGACGGCGGCGACGGGCTGACCGTGACCGGCATCCGCACCGGCCAGGAAAACGGCACCGGCACGCCGGGGGTGATCGGCCAGCCCATCGCCGGCCGGTACGGCACCCTGGTGCTCAATGCCGATGGCAGTTACACCTACACCATCGACCTGAGCAACGCCGAGGTACTGGCAGCAGCGGGCCTCGGCCAAGTGCTCAAGGACTTCTTCACCTACACCATCAGCGACCTCGCCGGGGCCACCGACCAGGCCCTGCTGACCATCACGCTGGATATTTCCACCCCATACATTCCGCCAGGGCCGTACTTCGACCGTGATAGCCGCGCAGGCACGCTGACACTGCCCTTGCCGGATGTGTCCCCGGCGATCTTCGTCGCCCCGGTGGTGGAGCGGATCAACGATAACCTGACCCTGTCCGCCTGGAGCGCGGACGGTAGCGATGTGCGCCTGTTTGCCACTCCCGAGATCGAAAGCCTGTCGCTCGGAAGCCAGCTTGGCCAGGTCAATGGCCAGTACGTGGCGCGCGCGGTAGGCGAAAGCCGGCGCAGCAGCGCCGAGGACAAGAACTGGGTCGACGGCCGCCACGGCGTCATCAGCCTGAGCGCTGATGGCCTGCTGCCGGACCCTTCACTGTGGGCACCGTTCCCCACCGACATGGTGCCGGTGGCGGAAAACAAACCTCAGCCCGCGCATGGCTTCCGTGCGCAGTTGCGTGAAGCCGCCGAACGTCGCGGCAGCAATGCGCCATGAAGCTGATGACTATTCACGGATGGACCAAGGATCGCCTATGCCAGCACTGCCATTGAAAAGCCTGAGCACCTTCACTGTCGTCAGCATTCTGCTCAGCGCCTGCTCGTCCTTCGATCCCAAGCCCTACACAGAAGACGAAATGCGACAGCGGGTGATCGACGACCAGGCGCGCATGTACAAGGAGCAGGAGCCGGTCAACGGCCCTATCACCTTCTACGAAGCATCGGCGCGGGCCCTGAAATACAACCTCGACTACCGCCTGAAGCTTCTGGAAAGCGCGCTGGCCTCGGACCTGCGTGACGTGTCCAGCCACGAGATGCTGCCGCGCCTGGTCGCCTCGGCCGGCTACGCCGGGCGCAACAACGACTCCGGGGGCACCTCGATCGGTATCGAGGACCGCCAGGTCAGCTTGCGTCCCTCGACCTCCGAGGAGCGCTACCGCACCCTATACAGCCTCGGGCTGTCCTGGAGCTTGCTGGACTTCGGCGTCGCCTACTTCCGCACGCAGCAGAAGAACGACCAGATGCTGATGGCCGAGGAGCGCCGGGAAAAAGTCGCACAGAATGTCCTGCAGGACGTGCGCAACGCCTACTGGCGAGCGCTGGGTGCCCAGCGCCTGCTGCCGGAAGTGGACGGCCTCTTGATGCGCACCCACCGCGCCCTGACCTCGGCCCGCGAAGCCGAGGGCAGAGGCCTGTTGCCGCGCCAGGACATCCTCGCCTACCAACGCGCCCTGCTCGACTCGGTGTACATGCTCACCGTGCGCCGCCAGGACCTGGAGTTCGCCCGTGCCGAGCTGGCCGCGCTGATGTCGCTGCCGCCCAATACCCGCATGGTGTTGGCCGATACCAACGAACAACCGCTGCCGCTGCTGACCAGCAACGTCGAGCAGCTGGAGCGTCTGTCGCTGGAGCGCCGCCCGGAAATCATGGAAGAGTGGTACCGCAAGCGCGTGAGCATGAACGACCTGAAGATCGCCAAGGCCCAGTTGTGGCCGAACGTGAGTTTCAACTATGGCTACGAGTACGACTCCAACAAGTACCTGTACAACAGCGACTGGAACCAGACCGGCATCAATGTCTCGATGAACCTGCTGCGCCTGCTGCAGTACCCCGATATCAACGCAGCGGAGCAGAGCCAGGAAAAAACCGACGACATGCGCCGCACCGCGCTGTCCATGGCGATTCTCACCCAGGTCCGGGTCGGCCTGCTGCGTTACCAGCTGGCCCGCCAGGAAGTGGAGTTCGCCGACGAAAGCCTGCGTGTGGACCAGAGCCTGCTCAACTATGCGCAGTCATCGCGCAGCGCCGCGCTGGGCAGCGAACTGGAACTGATCCGTGCCGAGGGTCGCCTGCTGCTTTCGCGCTATCAGCGTGAAGCTGCCTACTCCGATGCCCAGGCAGCCTGGGGCCGGCTGTACAACTCGATCGGCTTCGAGGTGATGCCCAAGGAAATCGAACAGCACGATGTGAAGACCCTGGCACGGGAGATCCAGCGCACGGTTGAGAAGCAGACCCAGGACAACCTGATGGCTGCGGGCAAATGAACCTGAAGGCGCATGAACAAATCTTCATATACGCCGAGAGTGCCTTGATAGCGGGGTGAAGCACCCGCCGCCCTGCCCCGGCGCCGGCCCTTGCCTTGAGGGCCGACGCCGGTACGCGTAGCATCGCCGCCCCGCATGCTTGTGGGAGCTGGCTTGCCGGCGAGTCGAGTGCGTAGCACTCGTCTACATCCATGTTGGCTGCCCTGGCGTAATCGCCGGCAAGCCGGCTTCCACAGGTTTCGCGTTCAGCCAACACACCATCGCCCATGCCCCAGCCGATCCCCCTCAAGGACCACGAACAGGAAAAGCACCTGGTCAACCGCCGGCTGCTGGCCTGCGCTGCCCTGGTCTTCAGCCTGGTCGCCGTGCTGGTCGGCCGGCTCTATGTGCTGCAAGTGCTGCAGCACGACCAGCAGAGCGCGGTGTCGGAAAACAACCGCGTACACGTGCTGCCCATCGCCCCCGAGCGCGGGCTGATCTACGACCGCAACGGCGTGGTGCTGGCCGACAACAAACCCAGCTTCGACCTGACCATGACCCGCGAGCGCGCCGGCGATTCGGCCAAGGTGCTCGATACCCTGGCTGAAGTAATGGGCCTTGGAGAGGACGAGCGCAAGCAGTTCGACAAGGACCTGCGCCGCGGCCGCAAACCTTTCGAACCGGTGACGTTGATGGTCGGCCTGAGCGAGGAGCAGATCGCCCTGGTGGCGGTGAACCAGTTCCGTTTGCCGGGCCTGGAGGTGGAGCCGCAGTTCATCCGCGAGTACCCCTTGGCCGAGCACTTCGCCCATTCGGTCGGTTACGTCGGGCGCATCAACGAGAAGGAAACCAAGACCCTCGACAGCACCGAGTACCGGGGCACCCAGTCGATCGGCAAGACCGGTATCGAGCATTTCTACGAAAGCCAGCTGCACGGCCATGTGGGGTACGAGGAAGTCGAGACCAACGCCCAGGGCCGGGTGATGCGCGTGCTCAAACACCAGGACCCGACCCCTGGCAAGGACATCATCCTGAGCCTCGACGCGCACCTGCAGGTAGCCGCCGAAAAGGCCCTGGGCGACCGCCGTGGCGCGGTGGTGGTGCTCGACCCTGCCAATGGCGACGTGCTGGCGATGGTCAGCAACCCCAGCTTCGACCCCAACCTGTTCGTCAAAGGCATCAGCTTCAAGCAGTACGCCGCCCTGCGTGACTCGATCGACCGGCCGCTGTTCAACCGTGTGCTGCGCGGCCTGTATGCGCCGGGCTCGACGGTCAAGCCGGAAGTGGCCATTGCCGGCCTCGACAGCGGCGTCATCACCCCCGGCAGCCGGGTGTTCGACCCGGGCTACTACGAGCTGCCCAACTACGACCACAAGTACCGCAACTGGAACCACAGCGGCGACGGCTGGGTGGACATGTACACCGCCATCATGCGTTCCAACGACACCTACTTCTACGACCTGGCGCACAAGCTGGGCATCGACCGCCTGCACGACTACATGGCCGAGTTCGGCCTGGGCCAGAAAGTCTCGCTGGACATGTTCGAGGAAGCCCCGGGGCTGATGCCTTCGGCCCAATGGAAGCGCGCCACCCGCCGTCAGGCCTGGTACCCCGGCGAAACGCTCATCCTCGGCATCGGCCAGGGTTACATGCAGGTCACGCCGCTGCAGCTGGCCCAGGCCACCAGCCTGCTGGCCAGCAAGGGCGTGTGGCATCGCCCGCACCTGGCCATGACCGTGGGTGGCGAAACCCCGATCGACCCCAACCCGATGCCTGATATCGTGCTGCACGACCGACATGCCTGGGACCAGGTCAGCCAGGGCATGCAGATGGTCATGCACGACCCGCGCGGCATCGCCCGCGCCGCCGCTGCCGGCGCCCAGTACCGCATTGCCGGCAAGAGCGGCACGGCGCAGGTGGTGGCGATCAAGCAGGGGGAGCGCTACAACCGCAACAAGACCCTCGAACGGCACCGTGATAATGCCCTGTTCGTAGGCTTCGCCCCGGCGGACCACCCCAGCGTGGTGGTGGCGGTGATGATCGAGAACGGCGAGGCCGGCGGCCGGGTGGCGGGGCCGGTGGTGCGCGAGGTGATGGATGCCTATCTGCTCGATGAACAGGGGCATCTGAAGCCGCAGTATGCGGGCGGGGCGGTGGCCAAGCCGGTGCCGCACACTTAGGGCTGCTGCGCAGCCCATCGCCGGCAAGCCGGCTCCTACAGGATCTCCACAATACTTGAGGGCTGCGCAGTCCCTGTGGGAGCCGGCTTGCCGGCGATGAGGCCGACACGCTGCCCGCGTCGGAAACACTTTCGTTTCAAATTGCTACAACTGGAAGCAGAAACGCGGTGTTTCGCGCGCATCGCTTGCACCCGTGCGCATCCACCCAATTATTTTAAATGCTTGATTATCAACAACTTGACTGATTTAAGGGATAATCAAGCGCTTCTTCAGGCCCGATTTTTGCTTGAATATTCAAGTGAATAGTAATGCATAACCCAAATTCCAAGAGTTCGCCCAAGCGATCCGTTCCACGTCATACCGTGCGAGGCATCCATGACCCCTGCAAGCCGTGTTACCGACGACCACTTCCAGTCCTGGCTCAGCCAGGTCAATGAAGCCTGCGGCCATTTCAACGGCCGCAAGCTCGACCCAGGCTTCGTCGGCCAACTGGAAAAATGCCAGGTAGGCCAGATCTCCATGAGCATCGTCGACATGACCCAGGTCAACCTGTTCCGCGGCCAGCGGGAAATCCGTGCCAGTGGCGCCGACAACTACTACGCGGTGCTGCAACTGGCCGGCACTTCGCGCATCGAGCACCAGCAAGCGTGCATCGAACTGCAGGCCGGCGACCTGACCCTGATCGACGCCAGCACCCCGCTGGACATGCACTTCCATCAGCGCTCGCGGCAACTGTCGCTGATCCTGCCGCGCGCCCAGGTGCAAAGCGGCACCCGCGGCGTCGGCGTGGCCTGCGCCAAGCGCATCGAGGCGAAAACGCCGCTGGCCAGCATGGCCCGACAGATGATGATCGAAGCCGGGCGTACCCAGTACATGGCCAACAACGAAAGCCTGGCGGTGCTCGACGCGCTGATCGCCCTGCTGCGTCCGGCCATCAGCCACGACGCCATACCCGGCAGCCATGAGCGCATGTTCCGCAAGGCCCTGGCACTGATCGACCAGAACATCACCTGCGAGAGCCTGAGCCCGGAATTCATCGCCCGGGAAGTGGGCATTTCCATGCGCAGCCTGTACCGCATCTTCGCCAAGCACGAACTGGTCATCGCCCAGTACATCCGTAACCGCCGCCTCGACTTCTGCGCCGAAAGCCTGCGCAACCCGGCCATGGACCAGAAAGTCTCGTCGCTCGGCTATGCCTGGGGCTTCTCCGATTCGAGCTATTTCAGCACCGCGTTCAAGGCCCGCTTCGGCATGACCCCAGGCGAGTACCGCAAGCGCCACGCCAACTGATCGATCGCCCCTTGTGGGAGCCGGCTTGCCGGCGATAAGGCCCGAACAGTCTGCTCAAGGCAAGCTTTGAGTTACATCAGCCTGCGTTTGCCTGCCCTGGCCTCATCGCCGGCAAGCCGGCTCCCACAGGTCCCCACCTGGCAACCCTGGCAAACAGCCTGGCAGGCAGAGCAAAACCCGGTGCGCCAGGCTGGCGCACAATCAAGTCATAGACCAACAAGAAACAACCCTGGAACCGTACTGATGTCGACCTTCACCCCCAACAAATTCGCAATGCTCGCGCTGTTCGCCACCCTGGCCAGCCCCCTGGCACTGGCCGAAGAATGCGCAGTCCCGCAAGCCCAGCAAGGCGAACAGGTGTTCGCCCGTGATTGCGCGGCGTGCCACTCGGCCCAGAAGAACGGCCCGACGATGATGGGCCCCAACCTGCACGCTGTACTGGGCCGTGCCCCGGGGACCGTGCCCGGCGCCAACTATTCCCAAGCCATGAAGTCGCGCCAGGCTGCCTGGACCGCGCAGGGCATCAGCGCCTTCATCGAACAACCACAAGCCGCCGTGCCAGGCACCTACATGCCATATGCCGGCTTGCACGATGCCGCCGAACGGCAGGCGGTGACCTGCTTCCTCGCCAGCCTCAAGTAACCCTCGCACTTGTCCACCAAAGGCCCCGCAATGGGGCCTTTGGCGTTTTGGCACGCTGCCAAAGGCAACTGGCAGCCAGGGCAAAAACCTGCGTTGGGGCTTCCTGCATGATCCTTGGCATGTCTTCGGAACTTCTGCCAAACCCATAACAAAGGAAGCCAGACCATGCTGCACCGCCCGTTCCGTCTCACCCTGGCCGCAGTGCTCGCCGGGGTCTCGCTGCAGGCGTCCGCCCTGGAGCTCTACGGCGACACCGAGCGCCATCTCAACGCCAATATCGAAGCGGTGTTCGGTGCATTCCACAGTGAGGAAAGCTACGCCATCGCCCGCGACCAGGAAGGCTCCACGTCGTGGCGCGAGGGCTACATCAAGTACGGCCTGAGCGGCGACCAGCGCCTGGGCGGTGTCGGCTCGATGTATGGCGCCTTCGCCCTGCTCAGTTCCGGCACCTGGGGCGATGGCGACGCGGCAGGTTTCAGCGACGGCAGCGAACGCACCACCAAGATCGAGGACGCTTACGTCGGCTGGAAGTCCGGCAACCTGGTGCCCATGCTGGGCGAGGACGGCATCGACCTGTCCTTCGGCAAACAGATGGTGGCGGTCGGTGACGGCTTCCTGATCCAGGGCGATTCGCTGAACATCGGCAACGGCCTGGCCGACGGCGAGTTCAACCGTGGCGGCGCCTACTACCTGGCGGCGCGCAAGAGCTTCGACAAGACCGCCGTGCTGCGCCTGGGTGGCAGTCAGGGCTGGCGCGGCGACCTGATGTGGCTGCAATCGGACAACCGTGCCCAGGCCAACACCGAAATGCACGTGGCCACCCTGGAGCACGTGGCAGAGGCCGGCACCGTCGGCCTGACCTACATCGGCACCACCCACGTCGACGAACAGTACGCCTCGGGGCAACAGCTGGAACGTGACGGCATGAAGACCTACAGCCTGCGCGGCCAAGGCAATGCCGGGGTGGAGAACCTGTTCCTGTCAGGCGAATACGCCAAGCAGGACAAACCCCACACCAGCACCGAGGATGCCTGGTACCTGGAAGCCGGCTGGACCTTCGCCGACCTGCCGTGGCAGCCGAACGTCAGCTACCGCTACAGCCGCTTCTCGGAACAGTACGACACCCTGTTCTACGGCCTTGGCCGCGGCCTGGGCACCTGGTTCCAGGGCGAAGTGGCCGGCAACTATGCCAGCCCGTTCAACAGCAATGCACGGATCCAGAAAGTAGGCCTGACCGTCAGCCCTACCCCGTCGCTGAACCTCGGCGCCCTGTGGTTCAAGTTCGACACCATCGACCGCAATCTGGGCAACGCGGACGGTCGCGAGCTGGATGTGTACGCGGAATGGACGATCAACGATCACCTGATGGTCGTGCCGCTGGTGGGCCTGTACCAACCTGACCGCAGCTTCGAACAGGGCGGCACGCAACTGGGTAACGACAACAACAACCTGTACACCCAGGTGGTGTTCGTCAGTACCTTCTGAGCAGGGGCGCAGGGGGCGCAGTGCGCCCCTTGGCAGTCAGAGCGTTTCCAGGTTGTGGAACACCACTTCCAGCATGCGGTTGAGCCGCTGCACCTGGGCTTCGGTCAAGCCCTTGAAGCTGCGCTGGAACAGCTCGCGGGTCACATCCTGCATGCGCTCGATGTTCTGCAGGCCGACCTCGGTGATGCGCACCTGGGTCACCCGCCCGTCTTCCGGGCTGGGTGAGGTATCCACCAGGCCGTCGTCCTTCATGCGGTAGACGATCTTGGTGATGGTCGACAGCTTGGCGATGGCGTGGGTGGAAATCTCGGAAATGCTCGATTCACCGTTCTCGTTGAGGATCCACAGCACGCGCCAGCGCGGCACGTCGAGGTCGATCTTCTTGAGCAGACGTTCCATGTTCTGGGTGTAGCGACCATGCACACGGGCCAGCCAGTAGAAAGGGAAATCTTCCTTGCGAAAATCTTCGCTGGCCGGGTCGTGGTGGCTATGGCCTGTGTTCTTCGAGTTGCTCATCGATTCACTACTTGTGCGGAAATAGTCGCGCCATCATAGACGTTTCCGCGCATTTGGCTACCGGCAGGCGCCACACAATACTGGAATATTCAGTTGACATTTCACGTATTTGCCACGCATGTTAAGCGCTGGACCGTGGTCCGGCATCCTTTCCCGAAAAGGTTTGATAACAATGACAATCATAGTTGAAACCCTCGACCTGGGCGGCGCCGGCCCCCGTGTCGTGGTCAAGGACACCATCGATGTCGCCGGTACCGCGACCCGTGCCAGCAGCCAGGCGCTGGAGCAGGCACCGCTGGCCGAACGGCATGCCGAAGTGGTCAGCCAGTTGCTGGCCAACGGTGCGCGCCTGACCGGCAAGGTCAGCCTGCACGAGCTGGCGTTTGGCACCACCGGCATCAACCACTACACCGGCACCGCGGCCAACCCGCGCTTCCCCGGGCGTATTCCCGGCGGCTCGTCCAGTGGCTCGGCGGCGGCCGTGGCCGCAGGCCTGGCCGACTTCAGCCTGGGCACCGACACCGGTGGCTCGGTGCGTATCCCGGCCTGCTGCTGCGGTGTGTTCGGCCTCAAGCCGACCTTTGGCCGTGTCAGCCGCAAAGGCGTGATGCCGGCACGCAGCAGCCTGGACTGCGTCGGCCCGTTCGCCGCCAGCCTGCCGATGCTGGTGCGGGCCATGAGCATGATCGACCCCACCTTCGTGCCCGCCCAGGTGCCGGCCAAGGCGCGCATCGGCGTGCTGCGGGTCACCGCCGAGGCCGCCATCCACAAGGTGGTGCACGGCGCACTGACCGCCAGCGGCCTGCCGCTGGGCAATGTCGAACTCAAGCATTTCGGCGCGGCCTATGACGCCGGCATGGTGGTGATCAACCGCGAAACCTTCGAGGGCTGTGGCCACTTGCTGGAAACCGGCAAGGTCGGCGCCGATATCGCCGGCCGCCTGGCCGCTGCGGGCAAGACCACCGACAGCGCGCTGGCCGAGGCCGAAGAAGTGCGTCGTCGCTTCACCGAAGAAGTCGACCAGGCCCTGGCCAGCTTCGACGTGCTGGCGCTGCCGACCATGCCCGACTTCCCGCTGCGCCTCGAAGAAGCTGCCGACACCCGCGCGGTGCTGGGCATGACCTCGCTGGTGCGGCCGTTCAACCTGTCGGGGCACCCGGCCTTGAGCATTCCGCTGGGCAGTGCCGCCGGGTTGCCGGTCGGCCTGCAGTTGGTGGCGGCCAAGGGCGCTGATGAGAAGTTGCTGGCCGTGGCCGAGCGGCTGTTGCTCAACCTCTATTCCACCCACTGAATCTGTCGGCCACTTTCGCGCCCTGTAGGAGCGGCCTTGTGTCGCGATAGGGCCGCAAAGCGGCCCCAGCGTCCTATGCGACGCTGCTGGAAAACTGGGGCCGCTATGCGGCCCTTTCGCGACACCAGGCCGCTCCTACAAAGAGATCTGATACCAATGTCCGATATCCATGACCTGCAAGCCCGCCTGCAACGCTTCGAAAGCCAGCAGGCGATCCGCGTGTGCATCAACCGCTACATGGAACTGTGCGATCAGCTCGACGCCAACACCCCGCTGGACGAGTTGGCCGGGTTGTTCACCCATGACGCCGTGTGGGAAGGCAAAGGGGCCAAGTATGCCGCCAGCTTTGGCGGCTACCGGGGCCGCGAAGCGATCCGCGCGATGTTCGCCACCTACATGAAGACTCCGGCGCACTTCGCCTTGAATGTGCACTTCCTGACCAGCGAGGTGATCGAGGCAGAGGGTGATCAGGGCCTGGGCCGCTGGGTGATGCTGCAGACCAGCACCTTCGCCGATGGCGCCTCGCATTTGAACGCTGCGCGGCTGACGGTGCGCTTCGCCTTGGAAGAAGGGCAATGGCGCATGGCGCATTTCCAGACCGAGAACCAGTTCAGCCGGCCGGTGAGTGCCTGGAACAGCGAGGCGGCGCTGCCGGTGCCTGAGCGCTGAGACAGTCGCTGGTTCTTCAGCGCCAGTACGGGCCCTATCGCCGGCAAGCCGGCTCCCACAGGGAAACTCCTCACACAGCTCATGTGGGAGCCGGCTTGCCGGCGATAGGGCCCTGAATCTGAGATGAGATAGCACGGCTGCACCAGCGACCTGTCACATTTCGGTCACCCCACCGTCGTAATCTGCCGGGCAATTCTATGCCAAAGGTTGCCCGGCATGCTGCGCCTGCTGCTCCTGCTACTTCCCCTGCTGCCCCTGACAGCCGTCGCCGAGCCTGCGCACCTGCGCGTCCAAGGCTCCAACACCATCGGCGCTACCCTGCTGCCGGCGTTGGTCCAAGGGCAACTGCGCGCCCAAAAGGCAACGGCCATCGAGCAACGGCCAGGTGCGATGACCAATGAAACCGTGATCACCGCCCGCGACGCCCAAGGCCAGCCGCTGCGCATCGACATCGCGGCGCACGGTTCGAGCACCGGCTTCGTCGCCCTGGGCCGTGGCGACGCGGACCTGGCAGCGTCCTCGCGCCCCATCAGCGACGCCGAGTTGCGCCAGCTCAAGGCACTGGGCAACCTGCGTGCGGTCCGTGCCGAACAAGTCATCGGCCTGGATGGCGTGGCGGTGATCGTCCATCCCGACAACCCCTTGCCCCAACTGAGCACGCGACAACTGGCCCAGATCTATGCCGGCCAGATCCAGCGCTGGGAACAGCTGGGCGTGGCAGGCGGCGCCATTCACCTGTATGCCCGGGACGACCGCTCCGGCACGTTCGAAACCTTCAAGGCCCTGGTGCTGGAGCCCAACCACGCCGAGCTGGCGGCAAGGATTCAGCGCTTCGAGGCGAGCGACGAACTGGCCGCAAGGGTCGCAGCCGACCGCCAGGCCATCGGCTTCAGCAGCCTGACGTCGGTACACGGCGCCAAGGTGCTGGCGATCGCTGAAGGCGACGCCCCGGCGATGCTGCCGGTGCGCCCCTTGGTGGCCAGTGAAGACTACCCGCTGTCGCGGCGCCTGTACCTGTACTTGCCGGCCAATCCCAAGCCCCAGGCCAAGGCCCTGGCCGACTTCGCGCAAAGCCCGGCCGGCCAGGCCATCGTCGCCGAGCAGGGGTTCGTTTCCCAGCAGATCAACGCACAGGCGGTGCCAGCCCAGGCCGACATGCCGCCGCGCTACCGCAGCCTGGCCCAGCAGGCCCAGCGCCTGAGCGTCAACTTCCGCTTCCAGGAAGGCAGCGCCAGCCTCGATAACAAGTCACTGCGCGATGTACAGCGGGTGGCCGACTACCTGCGCCAGGCCGGCAAACTGCAAAGCAAAGCCGTGCTGGTGGGCTTTGGCGACCCCAAGGAAACGCCAGGCCGCGCCGCCCTCCTCTCGCGCCTGCGCGCCCAGGCGGTACGCCGTGAGCTGGCGCGCGAGGGCGTCGAAGTGCAGGAAGTGACCGGCATGGGCGATGAGCTGCCGGTAGCGGGCAACGACCTGGAACAAGGGCGGTTGCGCAATCGTCGGGTGGAGGTGTGGGTGTACTGAGGCCTACAGCCAGCAGGGTGTTGCGACGGCAACTGTTGCGCCGCGAACAGGCCATCAACACTTCTTCATGCAGCGCAACACAAGAAACCGAATTTTCGCGCCAATCGCCTGATTTAAAAGGCATTTGATTCTGGCATGGCCCCTGCAGACATGGATTCAACCATCCAGTCTCCGAGGTCAACATGCCGACTGAAACCCTCTCTGCGGACTACGACATCCGCCACCCTAAAGCTCACGTCATCGCCGATGACGCCGAAGCCCTCAGCGTCGCCCACCGCGTCGCCACCTTGCTGCGTGAAGGCGCCGCCGAACGCGACCGCAACCGTGAGGTACCTGCCGACGTCGTCGACGCCTATTCCAACAGCGGCCTGTGGGGCATCACCGTCCCACGTGAACATGGCGGCGCCGAAGTGTCCTTCGCCACCTTGGCGCAGGTCATCGGCATCGTCTCCGCCGCCGACCCTTCGCTCGGTCAGATCCCGCAGAACCACTATTGCCTGCTCGAAGACATCCGCCTGCAGGGCACCGACGAACAGAAGCGGTTCTTCTTCGACCTGGCCTTGCAAGGCAACCGCTTCGCCAACGCGCTTTCGGAAACAAGCGGCAAGACCGTGCAGGACATCAGTACCCGCCTGGTCGCCGAGGCCGACGGCTATCGCATCGATGGCCGCAAAGGGTATTGCACGGGCTCCCTGTACGCCCATTGGATCGGCGTACTCGCCCTGGACGAACAAGGCCGTGCCCAGCTCGCGTTCGTACAGCGCGGCACACCCGGCCTGGTCATCGTCGATGACTGGAGCAGCATGGGCCAGCGCACCACCTCCAGTGGCACGGTACTGCTCGACGGTTTGCGGGTACCCGCCTTCAACCTGTTCCCAAGCTACCGCTCGTATGAACGCCCGACCCTGGCCGGGCCGTTCGCCCAGTTGACCACCGCCGCGATCGATGCCGGCATCGGCCGCGCGGCGCTGGACGACACCATCGCCTTCGTCCGCGAGCACGCCCGCCCGTGGATCGACGCCAAGGTGGAGCGCGCCGGCGATGACCCGCTGACCATCATCCAGGTCGGCGCCCTGGAGATTCGCCAGGAGGCCGCCGAGGCCTTGCTGGAGCGTGCCGGGTGGGTACTGGATGCGGCCAAGCCGGCGCCGGACGAAGACAACGTCGCCGCCGCCTCGCTGGCCGTGGCCAAGGCCAAGGTGCTGACCACCGAGGCCGCCATCGAAGCCAGTAACCGCCTGTTCGAGCTGGGCGGCACGCGCTCGTCGCTCACCCGCCACAACTTCGACCGGCACTGGCGCAATGCCCGCGTGCACACCCTGCACGACCCCGTGCGCTGGAAGTACCACCTGGTTGGCAACTGGGCCTTGAACGGCATCAAGCCGACCCGTCACGACTGGAACTGAGGCCCGCGCCATGACCAAGCAGATTCGCCTCAACGCCTTCGCCATGAACACCGTCGGCCACCTGTCGCCCGGCCTGTGGCGCCACCCGCGCGACCAGGCCACGCGCTACACCGATATCCACTACTGGACGGAACTGGCCAGAACCCTGGAGCGCGGTTGCATCGATGGCCTGTTCATCGCCGATGTCCTGGGGGTGTACGACGTGTATGGCGCCAGCGCCGACGCCGCCTTGAGCAGCGCCGCCCAGGTACCGGTCAACGACCCGCTGCAACTGGTGCCGGCCATGGCCGCCGCCACGCGCCACCTGGGCTTTGGCGTGACCGCCTCGGTGTCGTTCGAGCACCCGTTCCCGTTCGCCCGACGCATGAGCACCCTCGACCACCTGACCCAGGGCCGCGCCGGCTGGAACATCGTCACCTCCTACCTGGCCAGCGGTGCACGCAACCTCGGCCAGCGCGACCAGTTGAGCCACGACCAGCGCTATGCCCTGGCCGAGGAATACCTGCAGGTCTGCTACAAGCTCTGGGAGACCAGCTGGGAAGACGATGCGGTCTGCGCCGACCGCGCCAGCGGCGTCTACGCCGACCCGCGCAAGGTGCATGGCATCGCGCACGAGGGTACCTATTTCAAGGTGCCTGGTTTCCATCTCAGCGAGCCGTCCCCCCAGCGCACGCCGGTGCTCTACCAGGCCGGCGCCTCCAGCCGTGGCCGGGCGTTCGCCGCCGCCAACGCCGAGTGCGTGTTCGTCGCCGCACCGAGCAAGGCCGTGCTGAAAAAGCAGGTGGCCGACCTGCGCGCCGCCACCGTCGCGGCCGGCCGGGCCGCCGACAGCGTGCTGATCTTCGAGCAACTGACGGTGATCGTCGCGGCCACCGACGAAGCTGCCCTCGCCTTGCTGCGCGAGTATCGCGAATACGCCAGTGCCACGGGGGCCTTGACCCTGATGTCGGGCTGGACAGGCATCGACTTTGCCCAGCTGGAGCCGGACCAGGTGCTGCGCGAAGTCTCCAGCGAGGCGATCCAGTCCGTTGTCGAGGCATTCACCCGGGCCGACCCTTCGCGCAGCTGGACCACCGCCGAAATCGCCGACTACTGCGCCATCGGCGGCGACGGGCCGGTGCTGGTCGGCTCGGCAAAGACGGTGGCCGACCAGTTGCAGGAATGGGTCGAGGACACCGATGTCGATGGCTTCAACCTGGCCAGTGTGGTGGCCCCGGAAACCTTCACCGCCGTGGTCGACCTGCTGGTGCCGGAGTTGCAGGCACGCGGGCTGTTCAAGCGCGAATACGCCGAAGGCACCCTGCGCAACAAGCTGTTCGGTCAGGGCGACCGCCTGCGCGGGCCGCACCCGGTGGCGACGCTGCGCCAGGAGGCACGGCGATGAGCGAGCTGCTGGCGAACCTGGACTGGTCGGAAATCCTCCAGGCCTGCATCGACACGCTGAGCATGCTCGGTGCGGCGTTGGGCTTCACCGTGCTGTTCGGCCTGCCGCTGGGGGTGCTGCTGTACCTCACAGGGCAACGCCAACTGCTGGCCAACGCCCCCCTGTATCGCTTGCTGTCGATGGTGGTGAATGTGCTGCGCTCGCTGCCGTTCATCATCCTGCTGATCGTGCTGATCCCGCTCACCACGGTGATCACCGGTACCTCCCTGGGCGTGCGCGGCACCATCCCACCGCTGGTGGTGGGCTGCACACCATTCTTCGCGCGCCTGGTGGAAACCGCCCTGCGTGAAGTCGACCGTGGCCTGGTCGAGGCCAGCCAGGCCATGGGCGGCAGTATCCGCCAGATCATCTGGCACACCCTGCTGCCCGAAGCCCGCACCGGGTTGCTTGCAGCCGTCACCGTCACCGCCATCGTACTGGTGGATTACACCGCCATGGCCGGGGTGATCGGTGGTGGTGGCCTGGGCGACCTGGCCATCCGCTTTGGCTACCAACGTTTCCAGACCGACGTGATGGTGGTCACCGTGCTGCTGCTGATCGTGCTGGTACAGGCGCTGCAGATGGGCGGTGACCGCCTGGTTCGGCACTTCACCCGACGCTGACTTCACTACCTTCAGGATCACGCCCATGAAAAAGACCCTTGCTGCCCTCGCCACACTCATTGCCGCCAACAGCTTTGCAGCGCAGGCCGCCGAACACCTGGTGGTCGGTGCCACCCCGGTACCGCACGCCGAGATCCTCGAATTCGTCAAACCCACCCTGGCCAAGGAAGGCGTCGACCTCGACATCAAGGTGTTCAACGACTTCATCCAACCCAACCTGCAACTGGCGCAGAAGAACCTGGACGCCAACTACTACCAGTACCGACCGTTCCTCGATGACTTCAACAAGACCCGCCATACCAACCTGGTGCCAGTGGTCGGCGTGCACATCGAACCCTTCGGCGCCTACTCGGCCAAGTACAAGACCCTCGCCGAGCTGCCAGACGGCGCCAGCGTGGCCATCCCCAACGACCCGGTGAACACCGGCCGTGCCCTGGTGCTGCTGGCCGAAGCCGGGCTGATCAGCCTCAAGGACCCGAGCAACCCGCAGTCGACCCAGCGCGACATCACCGCCAACCCGCACCACTTCAAGATCCGCGAATTGGAAGGCGCCATGCTGGCGCGCTCGGTGAGGCAGGTGGACCTGGCCTTCGTGTTCGCCAACTACGCCCTCGAGGCCGGCATCGACACCAACAGCGCGCTGATCGTCGAAAAGGGCAAGGACCTGTACGTCGAGTACCTGGTTGCACGCCCGGACAACCTGCAGGACGAAGGCCTGCAGAAACTGGCCAAGGCGCTGAACTCGCCAGAGGTCCGCAACTTCATCCTGACCCGCTACAAAGGGCAGATCGCCCCGGGCTTCTGATCAGCGAGAGCGCCACCCATGACCCGCTTCCCACAAGAAGTCCTGGCTGCAACCGCGCAACTGCAGTTGCGCGGCATCCACAAACGCTATGGCGAACTCCCGGCTTTGGCGGGTATCGACCTGCACATCCGCCAGGGCGAGGTGTTCGGGATCATTGGCCGCAGCGGTGCAGGCAAGTCCACCCTGCTGCGGCTGATCAACCGGCTGGAAGCCCCCAGTGTCGGGCAGGTGCTGATCGAGGGCGAGGACATTGCCACCCTCGGCACCGCTGGCCTGCGCCAATTGCGGCGCAAGGTCGCGATGATTTTCCAGCACTTCAACCTGCTGGCCAGTCGCACGGTCGCTGAAAACGTGGAACTGCCCATGCAGATGGCCGGCGTGCCGGCCCAGGAACGCGCACGCCGCGCCCTAGAGTTGCTGCAACTGGTAGGGCTGGCCGACCGGGCCAATGCCTATCCGGCGCAACTGTCGGGCGGGCAGAAGCAGCGTGTGGGAATCGCGCGGGCCCTGGTGCTGCAACCGGACATTCTGCTGTGCGACGAAGCCACTTCGGCGCTCGACCCGCAAAGCACCCGCGCCATCCTTGCGTTGCTGCGCGATATCAACCACCGGCTGGGCCTGACCATCGTCCTCATCACCCATGAGATGGAGGTAATCCGTGATCTGTGTGACCGCGTCGCCGTGCTGGAGCGCGGCAGCGTGGTCGAACAAGGCGAAGTCTGGCAGGTGTTCGGCGCGCCGCAGCACGCGGTCAGCCGGTTGCTCCTGGCCAGCCATGAGCGCCCGCGGCAGGCCACGGATGAGGCTGCCGGGCACGCGCACCTGGAGCTGCATTTCACGGGTGTGAAAGGCATCGAACCTGACCTGGGGTTGCTGGCCACCGCCCTGGGCTCACAGGTGCGGCTACTGGAAGGGTCGATCGAGCGCATACAGGGCCGGGCCCTGGGCAGGCTACGCCTGGCGGTGGCCGGTGAGGCGTCTGCTGCAGAGCTGCTGCAACGGGCGCGAGCAATTGCCGACTGGGCGCAGTGGGTGCATTGACCCCTGCCATTTCAGGCAAAGTTTTGTAACAGCGCGCCATTCGGCATCACGCGTCAATGGGTCTAGGCTAAAACCCATGTGATACCGGGCCCCTCTGACGGCGACCGCGCCGCCATGTCGGATCACTGTTGCCATGCAACGTCGACATTCAAGGAGGGGCTCATGACAGCTCTACAGACATTCCTCACTACTCCATTCCTCGGCACCAGCACCTGGTTGTGGCTGGTGTTCATTGCCATCGTCATCGGTTTGCTGGTGCTCGACCTGGGCGTGCTGCACCGCCAGAACCGTGAAATCGAAATGCGCGAGAGCCTGCTGCTGTACTCAGGCTATTTCAGCGTGGGTGTGCTGTTCGGTGTGTGGGTCTGGTACGAGCTGGGCGCGCAGTCGGCGCTGGAGTTCTACACCGGGTTCCTGGTCGAGCAGTCGCTGTCGATGGACAACGTGTTCGTCATGGCGATGATCTTCGGCTTCTTCGCCATTCCCCGCCGCTACCAGCACCGGGTGCTGTTCTGGGGCATCCTCGGCGTGGTGTTCCTGCGCGCGATCATGATCGGCGTGGGCGCGACGCTGGTGCAGAATTTCGAATGGGTGCTCTATATCTTCGGTGCGTTCCTGCTGTTCACCGGGGTGAAGATGGCCCTCTCGAAAGAGGACAGCCACCCGGATCTGGCCAACAACCCGGTGCTGAAGTTCGTCCGCCGGCACATGCGCGTGACCGACCAGATCCATGGCGCGCACTTCTTCGTCCGTCTCACTCCACCGGGCCAGAGCAAGGCCCTGCGCTATGCCACGCCACTGTTCCTGGCGCTGGTGCTGATCGAGCTGGCCGACCTGGTGTTCGCCGTCGACAGCGTGCCGGCGATCTTCGCGATTACCCAGGACCCGTTCATCGTCTACACGTCGAACATCTTTGCCATTCTGGGCCTGCGCTCGCTGTACTTTGCCTTGTCGGCCTTGATGCACCGGTTCGTGTACCTCAAGTACGCGCTGGCGCTGGTGCTGATCTTCATTGGCTGCAAGATCTTCTACCACGGCATGGTCGGCAAGGTGCCGGCGCTGCTGTCGCTGGGGGTGACGTTCGGGTTGTTGCTGGGTGGGGTGGTGGTGTCGTTGATCAAGACGCGGGGTGAAAAACCTGCGGTGGGTGCCGAGCCGGCCGAGCCGCTAGCGGGTGACAGCACCACGGCTCAGGCGAAGAAAAAGGACCCAGAACTGCGGCATGAATGACCGGAGCGCCACAATCGAACTTTCCTACAGAACATAGGGAAATCTGCTGATTGTGGCACTACTTCCCCCTTAGTCAGCATGCGCGCTCCCTGCACAAGGAGTGCCTCATGCAAAAACTGCCGATACCTGATTTCACCCAATTTCGCGTCAGTCGCAAACTCATCGCCGCCATTGGCCTCCCGGTTCTCGCCGTGGGTGCCTTGGCGGCGTTGTTCAACGGCGTGTATTTCTACAACGAAGCGGGTCAGATGACCCACGTGCGTACGCTTTTCGGCGAAGAGAAAGTGGTCGAAGACGTCGGCTACGCCACGAAATGGTTTGGCCGCAGCACAGCCTGGCGCCGAACCATCGGCGTGCAATCTTCCTTGCAAGCCGACAGCTCGGAAGATGCCCGCAGCGGTCACCCCTCGGTAACCCTCGACAACCTGCCCATCGTGTTTCTGGGCAACGTCGATGCCAAGGCTGAATTCAGCACCCAGTTCCGCCTGCCCTCGGGCGACGCCTTCCTGAAAATCGCCCAGGAATACCGCACGCCCGACAACTTCCTGCAGCGCGCACTTTTGCCTGCGGTCAAGGAAACCCTGCAGGCCACGGCCTCGCTGATGAGCGCCGATGACTACTACGCCGGCAACCGCAGCCATTTCGGCGCCGAGTTCGAGAACCAGCTGCGCAATGGCCTGTACCTGACCAGCCGCAAGGAGATTCGTGTGCAGCGCGACAACTACCCTGCGCAAACGGCCATTCTCCAGTCAGGCACGGAGCAAGGCAGTTTTGGTGATAATTCCGCGACCCGCTTCGTCATCGAGAAGAAGCTCGACAAAGACGGCCAGGAGCTGCGCAAACAGCAGCAGTTTCGCCTGTTCGGGGTCGAAGTCGTGGACGCCAGGGTCACCCATATCGATCCCAATCCGCAGTATCAGCAGCGCATGGTAAGGGTGCAGCAGGCGCTGGCGGAGCTTGCCGTCGCCCGGCAGAACCGGCTCAAGGAGGAGGAGGAAAAGGAACTGGTGTCTGCGCGAGGCGCAAAGGATGTCGAGGCCAAGCGCCAGGAGAGCCTGCGACAGCAGATCGAACGCACCACCGAAGCCGAAACCGAGAAGCAGCTAACACTGATCAACGCCGAACGGGAAAAGCGCCGCGCCGAGATCGACAAGCAGACCGCTGAATTGCTGCGCGACAAGGCTCGCGTCAATGCCGAAGCCACCAAGATCACGGCCGATGCCGAAGCGTATGCGCGGGAGGCAGCGATCAAGGCGGATGGTGCGCTGCAGACCAAGCTCGATGCGTTGGTACAGATCAATCGGGCGTGGGCGGAAGCGGCGGCGAAGGCACCGGTGCCCAGTGTGATGATGGGGAGCGGCTCGGAGGCAGGGGTTGGTCGTCAGGATGAGATGAGTAAGCTTATGAGCGTGTTGGCGACGAAGGCTGCCAAGGATCTGATGGTGGATCTCAAGACGCCGTAAACGCCTTGCCCCCTGTGAAACCAGCTTGCCAAGGGTCAAAGGGGGCAAGTAAATCGCGGCCAGTGGTGAGCTCGCGAGCAGGCCATCTACTTGAAATCGAACATTGCCCATGCGGTCATCAACCAGATGAATCCGCTCATGCTCAACCAAGCTGATATCACCAATCGCTTTTTGAGGTGGGTAGGGAACGCTTTCAATTCATCTAAATCCAGCATTCCTCTACGCGCAGGGTACCAAGGAAATGCAACTAATCCACTTGCCGTGCATATAACCATCCAGCGCCACTTGAAACTACCACTACCCCATGCAGCTTTCACTGCTTCGAAGTATGGGCTGCTGGTGATGGCTGAGCAGACAACATGATAATCCTTTGTCATTGTTGTATAGGCACTCATGGCAACTCCCGGGATACCTATGACGAAAGGGCTGAGTAAAAAAATCAGCTTTGCCATTACCGGCCAGCCCGTTATGTCAATCATTGGTAACCTCGTAGAGGAGTTCACCTGTTGCTTCACCGAATGCTCCGCCCCCAAACCTCCTGCCAGTCCCGCCGCGCCCACTAGCACCATGCCACACACTGGTACACCTAGCCCTCCAGATCCTATGGCAAAGACGGCACATAGTGTGCCTGCCGCCGAGCTAGCAGCTGAAGCCCCTAGCGCCCCTCCGACCAGTCCAGCAGAGAAACTGCCCGTCTCAGTCAATCGGATCTTTTTGCAGGCAAGGGCTTCGCCAGCGCGACATACATCCTGAACTTTCAAATACGATGAAACGCCACCCAACCCTACTGCAGCATATCCCCCATATTTCAGGTACTTACCAAGCTTTGCCACTTTCTCCAGATGCGTCGTATACCCTGGAATCTGCCCCGCCCCACCCGCTTTCGACCAATGGTGCACGAGGCTCTTAGTCGAGATATTCAAGCTCTTCTTGAGACGCTCATAATTACCAAGATTCAGCTGCTTGTTGAGAAAAGCCGCCTTCAACTCCCCATCCAACTGCTGCAACAGCTGACGCCGCGACGCAAAGAACTCCCGGCTGTTCAAATGCCCATGCCGCAGAAACTCTCGCTGATGTAGTTGCTCGATCTGCTGCAACGCCATGCTGACCTGCTTCAGCCCTTGGTCCAGCATGTCCTTGCCCACGCCCATCGACTGGCTGGCTCCACTGAGCAGCCCAGCAATTTCCGCCTGGTGCTGCATCATGAAATCCGATTCCGCGAAATCAAGCACAGCCAAAGCACGCCGCGCATGTTCTGCGGCGGCCATCAGCTGCCCCTCCTCACGGGTACAAGCATCAGCGTTGTCCGGATCACCGATGACAAAGATTTCCCCAGCCTTGAACCCCTGTTCGAAGGTCGGATTCAGGCGCTGTAATCGGGAAATCGGCAAGGTGCTGTCATGCTGAGCCAACTCGATCAACACCTGTGGAAACGACATGCTTCGGGGAAGCACATAAAAGCCCGGCTCCAATGATCCGGGCACGCTGCTCATTCCAACGGGTGAGTAATGACCTGGGGCTGTGGGTGTGGGTGTAGCTGTCGATCGTGCCGCAACATTTACGACACGGCTTGCAGCGGTTGATTGCCTGGATGGCGGTGCACCGTGCAACGGCGCCACCAGCCGATTGGTGCCTGATGGACAGCCACAGGTTACCAATGCACCATCCATGGCAACCCGTTTCCCGCCAGAAGTGAAGTGCCACACCCCTTCGGCGACAATGCCTTCCTCGCCACAGCGCGGGCAAGGCGTCGTCGGGTCTCCCTCCCTCAGCACCCAGCGACCATCAGTGATGTATCCAGCATCGGTAGCGATGCAAACAGCGCCGGTGGTAGTGACATCACCATCTACCGCCTGACCTTTTCCTTCCAGATTGACACGCATTACCTAGCTCCCTGCGCACTGATTAGGTTTTGAAACCTAACAGCAACTCAGGGGAATAATTGCCCACCGGTGCGAAATAGACATTTCCTACAAATAACGCAGAAGAACCCTTCAAGAACCACGCTAACCAGATAATGCGGGACAAGCATTGCACCAACCCACAAGATACCTCCCGGTAACAGCAGCAACTATTGCGTGGCACGCAACATCTCCGCCGGCACATACTTGCCAATTGCCGCCCAATGCAACTGGCCCGACCCTTCCTCCAAATTCAGGACAAGGCCAGCAGGCGTACGCTGGCAATAACCATTTATGAATATGCCTATGCTCGGGAAGCATCGATCAAGGCGAACGGGGCGGTGCGGACTAAGTACGACATATGGGTATAGATTAGGCCTAGGCTCGCGAGAGATGCCCCAATGGACAGGCTGTGTCGGCCATGTTGCTACCGTATCTTTGGACGCGATGCATACAACTTAATCATCGAGAAGATTAAATCTGCCCCAACACGTTCCGCGAACGCATACTTCTCTTTTTCTCACACAAGCACAAGAAATATCCTACAACATAAAAGATTGACTACATTCCGTCGAACTCTTTACTTTCTCACTCACAAGTTTACGAACAAGACCAACCTTTAGCTCAACCAAGCTTCAGTTCATGACAAATTTGCCGCATGAGCTTGTTAACACAAGATCACATTTTGCCTTCTTGAAGCCGAGCAACAATCCTCTTACGTTATTACTCAGGGCACATGCCGACGACCACAACCACAACCACAACCACAACCACAACCACAAATATAATGGAGCAGTGCACTATGACAACCACAGTAAAGCGACTCATCCTTACGAACAATGAAAAACAACAAATTCGCGGTCTGCTGAATGAAATCATCAAAGAGCCTGAAATGGCAAATCAATACAGCTTTATGGAAAAGGCAGTCCTGTACGCCCAAGAATTACCACGAAGCATTCGCAAAGAGTTTTATGATTTCAAACGCAGGGAGGAATTTTCGGCTCTTCTGATTTCCAGCAATCCAGTCCTTGCTGATGGTGCAGGGCCAACCCCATCCAGGCATATTGAGTTAGACGATGATTACCGTTTAAACGACGCAAACATTTTGCACGGCCTTTATGGATCGTTACTTGGCGAGGGAATTGGATTTACTTCACAGCGCGGCGGCAGCCTTTATAACAATATTGTTCCGTTTCCTGGGTATAGCGAAACCGCCAACTCTAGCGCTGGCTCTGTTCTCGACTTTGGATTTCACGTAGAGGATGCTTTTCACCCTGCTCGCCCCGAGTACTTAGGTCTCGCGTGCATGCGCAACGATGAACGCGCAGCAACAATTATTTCAAGCATAGATGGTATTAATCTTAGCACTGAAGAAATACAAGTGCTATTTGAAGCAAGATTCAAAATTCCTCACAACCCGATCCACAGCACTTCTGACATTATAGAAGAAAACGCCCAAACGATTTTATTCGGTCATAGCGACGCGCCATACGTCAAAATTAATGCTGCGACGCTGAACATTGAAGAATATCATGGCATCGAACGTCAAGCGCTGGAAAAACTCCTTTACCATTTTTCAGAAAATCGCATAGCGCTAGTACTGGAACCAGCGGACTGTGTCTTCATCGATAACTACCGGTGTGTGCATGCGCGAGACTCTTTCAAGGCTAACTACGGCGACAACGCTCGCTGGCTATCTCGGGTGGTATTCGCATCGAGTCTAAGAAAGTCTCGCGCAATGCGAAACTCGGTAGGTACTCGCGCCATCAATGCATAAGGCGGACTTCTATGGCTACCCACAAAGCCCCATGTACAATCGCTCCAACTTTTTGGCGAGGTGATGAAACTGCATTTGATGGCGCCCAACTGTTCAACACCAAACGTCCCATTGTGGTATTAGATTCGGGCGTAGGTGGTTTGACGGTAGCAAGACAACTGGAAAGGCTAATTCCAGACGCGAGCATCCTATATGTGGTAGATAACGATTGGTTCCCTTACGGCAGCAAACCTGGGGCTGCGATCGCTCAAAGAATCCAGCAGTTGCTTGATCAGCTTTGTGCGCAGGTGAGCCCGCTAGCATTAGTTGTGGCGTGCAATACAGCCTCGATAGCGATCATAGAGCAGGGCCTCGACCATCTTATACGGAGTTGTTTCTTGGTCACCCCCCCATAAAGGATGCCCTTGAAGCCTCCAATAAAAAAAATATCGTTTTGCTTGCAACTCCCGGCACAGTTGAAAGCAACCATATCAGCCAAGAAATAGCCTTTGCTAGACTGCGAGGGCAAATATGGCCAATAGCGACCCAGTCGTTGGTAACACTATGTGAAAGTAGATTAGCAGGTCAGACAGCGAGTTTCGCTCGATTCGCTGAGCTTATCGATAACCATCTATCAACACAACAACGATTATCTATCGATACAGTTATTCTAGGCTGCACTCATTTTCCCCACCTGATCAATGACTTGAGAAAAATATTTCCATCTGTTGAAAACTGGATTGACCCTGCAAAAAAAGTCGCGCTGCAGATATCATCTGTAGCGAAAACAGAAATCATCCCCACCAACCTACCGCTGAGAGCCGTCACGTTTACCAGCAAACAAGGTGCAATCAACTATCAACAGATATTTTGGAAACATGGCTTTGGCTCAATATAGCGAATACGCCACGAGCATGGATTTACAACCAAGACAACCAACCCACTACTTAAATCTAACAACCCTCACCAAAAGTAACAATTAAGCCCAATTAACAACATAACGGACAATGGCATTCCTCAGGAAAAGGAGATCAGGCACATGAATATTCTCAAGAACCAGTATCGATGGGTGATCTTAGCTGCAGCCACTTTCGCGCAAGCGTGCGCTTGCTTCTTCGTTCAGGGCTTTGGATCAATCGCATTAAATGTAAAGTCCGAGATGAACCTCACCAACTGGCAAATAGGCACACTGATTTCGGCTGCCCAATTAATCCCACTTGCCGGGCTCTTGATTGCTGGCGAGTTGCTGGACAGGTACAGTGAGCGATTTGTTGTAGGTATTGGAACACTGTTCGTGGGGGCCTCATTATGCGGCGCTGCGCTGGCCAACTCCTACACTGAGTTGCTTATAGCGCTTATCATTTTAGGCTTTGGATACAGCACTGCCCAACCCGGGGGAAGCAAGTCCGTATCCAATTGGTTCAAAGGGAGCCAGCTAGGTTTTGCGATGGGCATTCGACAAGCCGGATTGCCACTGGGCGGCGCCATGGCAACCCTACTACTTCCATTTATTGCCATCCGGTACTCGGTTCAAGCAGCCTTCCTGGCGGGCGGGCTAATAGCATTGCTCGGTGCTCTTCTGTTCATGCTGCTCTACAAAACGCCAGAAACACAACAAAGCACCGCAAAAAAGCCAATCAACCTGAAGCTGGCGATTAAATCACGACTGTCGATGGCATCGCATCCTTCCATGAGAAGGATCATGATGTCTGGCTTTAGCCTTACCGCCTCCCAGTACGCCATCTCAGTGTTCTTGGTTTTGTACCTTCACACTTCACTTGGCCTTGAAAGCTCTATTGCGGCAATGATGTTCTTCGTAGTATTAGGAGCAGGCATAGCTGGAAGAATTATCCTGGCGGCCTGGAGCGACCGTTGCAAGTCAGGAAGATACTACCCTGTGATGACTTGCCTGGGCGCAGTAACAGCCATACTGATACTTCTCCCTTTTTTGAACACTCAGAACCTGGCAATCCTAAGTGCATTCATGGCTTTGACTGGCTTCTTTGCCTATGGGTGGTACGGCCCTTGGGTAGCGTATATCGCAGAAACCGCTCCCGCTAATCGCAAGGGCTTCGCGCTGGGAATGGCCATGACAGCCAATCAGGTATCCGTAGTATTGATACCTCCGATGATTGGTCTATCGCGAGATAGCCTCGGCACCTATGCCTATGGCTGGGGAGCGCTGGCGATTGCTTCTGCCATTGTGCTGTTTACTACCAGCACCTCCAAATACCGCGGAAGTGTTGCTCAGAAGGATTATTAAACAGGTAACGCGGGACAAGCATTGCGCCCGTCCCGCAAAACCATCAGCAGCAACTACCGCCCGCTACGCAACATCTCCGCCGGCACATACTTGCCGATCTCATACTTGCCAATCGCCGCCCGATGCACTTCATCCGGCCCATCGGCCAACCGCAAGGTACGCTGCATCGCATACATATAAGCCAACGGGAAGTCCCCGCTCACCCCTGCCCCGCCATGCATCTGAATCGCCCGGTCGATCACCTTCAACGCCACGTTCGGCGCCACCACCTTGATCTGCGCGATCTCGCTGCGCGCCACCTTGTTGCCGACCGTGTCCATCATGTACGCCGCCTTAAGGGTCAGCAGACGCGCCATGTCGATCTCCATGCGCGAGTCGGCGATCTTGTCGACGTTGCCACCCAGCCGCGCCAGTGGGCGGCCGAAGGCCGTGCGCGCGACCGAACGCTTGCACATCAGCTCCAGCGCCCGTTCGGCCATGCCAACCGAACGCATGCAGTGGTGGATGCGGCCTGGCCCCAGGCGACCCTGGGCAATCTCGAAGCCGCGGCCTTCACCGAGGATCACGTTCTCGTAAGGCACTCGCACGTTCTCGAACAGCACTTCGGCGTGGCCGTGAGGCGCGTCGTCGTAGCCGAACACCGGCAGCGGCCGGACGATCTTCACGCCCGGTGCATCGGTCGGCACCAGCACCATCGAGTGCTGCTGGTGGCGCGGGCCATCCGGATTGGACAAGCCCATGAAGATCATCACCTTGCAGCGCGGGTCACAGGCGCCAGAGGTCCACCACTTGCGGCCATTGATCACCCACTCGTCACCGTCGCGCACGGCGGTGGCGGCCATGTTGGTGGCGTCCGACGAGGCCACGTCCGGTTCGGTCATGGCGAATGCCGAGCGGATCTCGCCACGCAGCAACGGCTCCAGCCACTGGCGCTTCTGCGCCTCGCTGCCATAGCGCACCAGCACCTCCATGTTGCCGGTGTCCGGCGCCGAGCAGTTGAACGGCTCCGGCCCCAGCAGCGAGCGGCCCATGATCTCGGCCAGCGGTGCATATTCCAGGTTGCTCAGGCCGGCGCCGTATTCTGACTCGGGCAGGAACAGGTTCCACAGGCCTTCGGCGCGGGCCTTGGCCTTGATTTCTTCCATGATCGCGGTGGGCTGCCAGCGGTCACCCTCGGCGACCTGGCGCTCGAACACGGGTTCTGCGGGATAGACATAGGCATCCATGAACGCGGTCACGCGCTCGCGCAGTGCCTGGACCTTGGGCGTATAGGCGAAATCCATCGGGGCTACCTTCACGGTTCGAAGTACATGGACAGAGCCTAGAGCAGCCGCCCTCAATCCACCTAGTCTATTTTCTACGTGTATAAACATTCATAACCGATATATGATCGGCCAATAATTCCAACAAAGAGCGGCGCCATGAACCTCAGCAAGGTCGACCTCAACCTGTTCATCGTTTTCGACGCGATCTACACCGAAGCCAACCTGACCCGCGCCGGACAAATCGTCGGTATCACCCAGCCTGCGGTGTCCAACGCGCTCTCGCGGCTGCGCGAAACCTTCAATGACCCGCTGTTCGTGCGCACCGCCCAGGGCATGGTGCCCACGCCCATGGCGCAGAACATCATCGGCCCGGTGCGCAATGCCCTGGCGCTGCTGCGCACCTCGGTGCAGGAAAGCCGCATCTTCAACCCGCAGCAGGCCAACAAGACCTTCCGCATCAGCATGACCGACCTCACCGAGGCGGTGATTCTGCCGCCGCTGTTCCAGCGCCTGCGCCGCCTGGCCCCCTCGGTGCTGATCGAAAGCTTCCCGTGCAAGCGCCGCGAAACCACCAAGGAGCTGGCCGCCGGGCGCCTGGACTTCGCCGTCGATGCGCCGCTGAACACCGACCCACAGGTGCGCCACGTCAAGCTCATGCAGGACCGCTACGTCTGCGCCCTGCGCCCGGGCCACCCGCTGGCCGACGCCAAGCTCACCCTCGATGCCTACCTGGGCATGACCCACATCCATATCTCCAGCCGCCGCAACGGCCTGGGCTACGTCGACCTGGCCCTGGGCAAGATGGGCGTGCAGCGCAAGGTTGCCTTGCGCTCGCAGCACTACCTGATGGCTTCCCAGGTGCTGCAACAGACCGACATGGCGATGACCGTGCCGGAACGCTTCGCCCGCCGCCATCAACTGCGTTACCAGCCGCTGCCGGTGGACGTGCCGGCACTGGAAACGCACCTGTACTGGCATGAAAGCACCGACCAGGACCCGGCCAACCGCTGGATGCGCGAGCAGATCATCGAGTTGTGCGAGCGCGTGGTGGCTGAAGAAGAACGGGGCATTAGCGCCAGCCTGAAATAATTTCTACATCGAAGATGATATGGAGAAAAATTTCCCTCATTCTCCCTTTTCTGCCGAACAAAAGACAAATTCGTTTTGCCCCGGGCGGGTACGCTTGCTGCAAGGATCGCCGATTCCACGGCGACAGCTACGGACCCGCCCTAATGCCAAGCGCCCCGCTCTATTTCGACTACGCCGCCACCACCCCGGTCGACGACCGGGTCATCGAATCCATGCTCACCTGTCTTGGGCAACAAGTGAATTTCGGCAACCCCGCGTCCAGTGGCCACGCCTATGGCCAGGCGGCGCGTGAAACGGTGGAATTTGCCCGCCAACAAGTGGCCGAGCGCGTCGGCGCCAGTGCCGATGAACTGGTGTGGACATCGGGCGCCACCGAATCCAACAACCTCGCACTCAAAGGCATCGCCCAGGGCATCGGCCAGCCGGGCCACCTGATCACCAGCCAGCTGGAACACAAGGCCGTGCTCGATACCGTCAATGAACTGGAACGCCAAGGCTGGGCCGTCACCCGCCTGGCACCGGACGCCGCGGGCCTGATCCAGCCCTATGCGGTACAGGCGGCATTGCGTGCCGACACCCGCCTGGTGTCGTTGATGGCGGTGAACAACGAACTGGGTACCGTCACCGACTTTGCCACCATCGGCGAACGGGTGCGTGCCCATGGCGCCTTGTTGCATGTGGATGCTGCCCAGGCCGTGGGCAAACTGGCCATCGAGCTGCGCAACACGGCGGTCGACCTGATGTCGTTCTCGGCGCACAAGGTGTATGGACCCAAGGGCATCGGTGCGTTGTACGTCGGCCCCCGCGCACGTGAGCTGATGCGTGCGCAGATGCACGGGGGTGGACATGAGCGTGGATTGCGCTCGGGCACCTTGCCGACCCATCAGATCGTCGGCATGGGCAGCGCCTTCGCCCTCGCCGGCCAGCCCGGTGACAGCGAGCACCAGCGGTTGGAGCAGTTGGCCAAACGGCTGCGCGACGGGCTGCTGGCGCTGCCTGGGGTCAGCCTCAATGGCTGCCCGCAGCAGCGTATTCCCCATACCCTCAACCTGTGCATCGAGGCGCCGGGGTTCAACAGTGCGGCGTTGGCCAGTGAGCTGGCGTTGTCGACCACCTCGGCGTGCAATTCGGCGAGCAATGCGGCGTCACATGTGCTGTTGGCACTGGGGCTGGATGAACAGCGGGCGCGCAAGAGCGTGCGCATCAGCATCGGGCGGTTTACCAGCGAGGCGCAGGTGGACAAGGCGATCGAGGTGTTTGCGCGGGTGGTTGCGGCGGGGGCGGTTGCACTGTGGTGAAACGCCGCCGAGGGGATGTGTTGGCATGACCGGGCCTATCGCCGGCAAGCCGGCTCCCACAGGTGCTGCACTGCCCTTGAGAGCTGTGCAGTACCTGTGGGAGCCGGCTTGCCGGCGATAGGGCCAGCAGCCCCAACAACTGAATTACAGGAAGGTAAACACCTTCGCAGCCGGCAATCGCGACTTGTTCAGCCCGGCATTGAAATCCGCCTCGCTGCGGTAGCCCAGGCTCAACACCACCACGCTGGTGTATCCCTGCTCACGCAGCCCAAGCTCGGCATCCATGATCTTGCTGTCGAAACCTTCGATCGGTGTAGCGTCCAGGCCATGGGCGGCAGCGCCGAGCAGCGCGGTGCCCAGGGCCAGGTAGGTCTGCTTCTCCATCCAGTGCTGCAGGTCTTTCTGGTCGAAGCGATGCAGGTTCACATAGTGGCGACGGCTCTGGTTCTGCCCGGCGCGGGCCTGCTCGTCACGAAAACGACCGTCGGCCGCTTCCTGGTCGAGCACCGTGTCCAGGTGCGCCTCGGTCATTTCAGTGCGGGTGCAGAACACGATGACGTGGGACGCATCGAGAATCTTCGGCGTGTTGTAGGCATAACCGTCGGCCGTGCTCTTGGCCAGGCGGGCCTTGCCCTCGGCGCTGTCGGCAACGATGAAATGCCAAGGCTGCGAGTTGACCGAGGACGGACTGTGGCGCAACTGCTCAAGCAAGGCATCGATTGTGGCCTGAGGGATCTTGCGGGCGGCATCGTAGGCCTTGGTGGTGTAGCGGCGTTTGGCCAGGGAGACGGTGTCCATGCGGGTAACTCCAATAAAGGGAAGAGGATTTGTGCCGCATAGTATCTTTCCTGCAAATAAGAAAAACCGGCAGAATGCAGGAACACTTTCACCCCTGGAGTGAAAAATGCTCCGCATCACCGACCTCGAACTGTTCGTGCGCAGCAGCGCGCTGGGCAGCTTCACTGCTGCGGCCCACGAGGCCGACCTGTTGCCCGGGCAGGTCGCCGCCGCGATCAAACGCCTTGAACGCGACCTCGACGTGCGCCTGTTCGCCCGCACTACCCGCAGCCTGCGCCTCACTGCCGAAGGTGAGCTGTACCTGCCCACCGCCCTCAACGTGCTGGAGAGCCTGCGCCAAGGGCGCGACAACCTGCACGGTGCGCACAGCACCCTACGCGGCGTGCTGCAGGTGTCGGCCCCTTCCGACCTCGGGCGCAATATCCTCCTGCCGTGGTTGAGTGATTTTCGCCGCGAGCACCCCGACCTGAGCCTGCGCTTCTTCCTCTCCGACCAGGTTGCCGACCTGTTCCGCGACCCGGTGGACGTGGCCATCCGTTATGGCCTCAACGAAGAGGCCAACTACATCGCCCTGCCCTTGGCACCGTGGAACCGCCGCGTGCTGGTGGCCTCGCCGGATTACCTGGCGCGTCATGGCCGCCCGCAACAGCTGGACGACCTGCAGCAGCATGCCTGCCTGCTGTACCTGCAGCTGGGGCGGATCTATGACAAATGGCGGCTGGGCAACCGCACGGTGCAGGTCAGTGGCCCGCTGTTCAGCGACGACGCCGATGTGGTGCGGCGCTGGGCCCTGCTCGGCGAAGGCATCGCCTACAAGTCGTGGCTGGATGTCAGCGCCAATGTGGCCGCGGGCGAACTGGAGGTACTGCTTGCCGAACACCCCGGCGAGCTCACGCCGGTGACCTTGGTTTGCCCGCATCGCAAGCAACTGTCGCCCGCCGTCTCGCAACTGCACCTGTGGCTGCGCGAGCGCTTCACCGCCCTGCAGCCTGCACAAATGTTCTAAACCGTCCGCGCCGTCTACGGTAATGTGAACTGCCCTGTACAACTGCAGCCCCGCCGTCATGAGCAACTGGATCGACCTCAAGCAAGACGCCGTCACCGGCATCGAGTCGGTTCGCGCGCATTTCGTCGGCCATGCCTACGACCCGCACTGGCATGACAGCTTCCTGGTCGGTTTCACCGAACAAGGCGTGCAGCAGTTCGATTGCCGCCGGGTGCGCCACCGCAGCACGCCGGGGCACGTATTCCTGCTCGAACCCGGTGATATCCACGACGGCCACGCGCCGACCGAAGAAGGCTTTACCTACTCGACCCTGTACCTGCAGCCGCTGTGGCTTGAGGCCGAACTGCGCGCGCTGTTCGAGCAGGCGCCGAGCGACAGCCTGCCGAGCATCGCCGACCCGTTGTGCCATGACCTGCGCCTGGCCGGCGCTACCGCCCGCGCCTTCCAGGCCGTGCATGGCGAGGAGCTGCGCATCGTTCGGCAAACGGCCACCGATGACCTCATCAGTTGCCTGACCCGCCACCTGCACTGGCGCAAGCGCCTCAACCCCGACCCGCGTCTGCCGCTGACCGCGCAGCGGGCCCGGGACTACCTGCATGCCCACCTGGACCAGGACATCAGCCTCGATGACCTCGCGCTGGCCTGCGGCGTCGACCGTTTTCGCCTGACCCGGGCGTTCAAGGCGGCGTTCGGCCTGGCCCCGCACGCCTACCTGATCCAGCTGCGCCTGGCCCGTGCCCGGCACCTGCTTGCCCAAGGCCAGACGCCCAGCGAAGTGGCCATGGCCCTGGGCTTTGCCGATCAGAGCCACCTGGGGCGCTGGTTCCGTCGCGCTTACCAGCTGACCCCGGCGGATTACCGTCGCCGCTGCTCAAACCTTCCAGACTGACCCGCGGCAATGGCCGAGCATGGGGCTCTGATTACCCGGAGCCTTTCACCATGTCGCATTCGTTGTTGCCGTTCATCCTCTTCGCCCTGGTCGCCAGCATCAGCCCCGGGCCGACCAATTTGCTGATACTCGCCCATGGTGCACGCCGGGGGCTGCGCGCCAGCGTGGCGCCGATCCTGGCCGGCTGTGGCGCGGCGGCGGCGGTCGTGCTGCTGGTTGGGCTGGGGCTCGGCGAACTGCTGATGCGCCATCCGCTGGCCCAGCAACTGATGAGCTGGGCCGGGGTGTTGTGGTTGAGCTGGCTGGCGTGGCGCATTCTGCGCAGCGCGGGGCAACCGCTGGACGTCAGCGCAGACAAGCCCTTCAGTGCTTTTAGCGCCGCTTCCCTGCAAGTGGTGAACCCGAAGGTATGGATGATGGCCGTGGCGGTGATTGGCGTGTTCGCCGCGCCCATGCTGCCGGTCTGGCAGTTGGCGCTGGTGTTTCTGCTGATTGCGCTGCCGTGCATGACGGCCTGGGCATTGCTGGGGGTGGGCAGTGCGCGCTGGTTGCAGGCACCGGAGCGGTTGCTGTGGTTCAACCGGGGGTTGGCGGGGATGTTGCTGGTGTCGGCCTGGGCTGCGTTGCTGGGCTGATGGTGTTGGTGGCTGTACCGGCCCTATCGCCGGCAAGCCGGCGCCTACAGGGACCGCACAGCATTCAAGAACTGTGGTGGACCTGTGGGAGCCAGCTTGCCGGCGATAGGGCCGTCAAGGTCAATCAGTTGCCAAGCGCCACACGAAAGCGCCGGGTACTGGCCACTGCCAGCAGCAACCCGACTACCGCCACACTGCCCCCGACCAGGCCAATATGGGCCACATCCATCTGGCTGCTGACGATACTCCCCAGCAACGCCCCGCCACCAATGCCAATGTTGTAGATCCCGGAGAACAACGCCATGGCCACATCCGTGGCATCGGACGCAAGCTTCAGGGTCTTGGACTGCAACGACAGGCTGAAGCTCAGGATCGCGATCCCCCAGAACATGCTCAGCACGGCGAACGCATAGAAGTTGCCCGACAGCGGCAACATCAACAGCAGGCAAGCCGCCAGCAACCCGATCGAGCCCACCAGAAAGCCATGGGGAAAGCGCTCGCTGTAGCGGCTGAACAACAGCGAGCCGAACACCCCGGCGCCCCCGAACAGCAACAGCACCAGCGTGGTGCGCTCGCCGCCGATCTGCGCCACGTGCAAAGCGAACGGCTCGATGTAGCTGTAGGCGGTGAATTGCGCAGTGATCACCAAGGTCACCAGCAGGTAGGTAATCACCAGGGCCGGGCGCTTGAACAGGATCGGCAGGCTACGCAGCGAACCGGAATTCTGGCTCGGCAGCAGCGGCAGCGATTTGATCAGACAGAGCATGGTAGCCAGGGCCACGCCGGCAATGCTCAGGAACGTCACCCGCCAGCCCAGCGCCTCGCCCACCACCCGGCCCAGCGGGATCCCCAGCACCATCGCCAGGGTCGTGCCCGTCGCCAGCAGGCCCAGTGCCTTGGCCTGCTGGCCTGGCGGTGCCACGCGCACCGCCAGCGAAGCGGTGATGGCCCAGAACACCGCATGCGCCAGGGCGATGCCGATACGGCTCAGCAGCAGCATGGCGAAGCTCTGCGCCAGCCACGACAACAGGTGGCTGAGGATGAACACCAGGAACACGAACAACAGCAAGCGCCGCCGCTCGACGTTACGCGTGAGCAGCATCATCGGCAACGAGGCCAGCGCCACCACCCAGGCATAGATGGTCAGCATCAGGCCGACCTGCGCGGTGCTCATCTCGAAACTGCCGCCGATGTCGCTGAGCAGTGCCACCGGCACGAACTCGGTGGTATTGAAGATGAAGGCGGCCAGGGCCAGCGCGATCACGCTCAGCCAGCTGCCGCCACCTTCGGTCGCTGGCAAATCCTTGGGTAGGGGTCCGTTCATGTGTGGAATTCATTTCTCCGCAGACAAGGCGAAAAGACGCGCATCAGGGGGCCAAGTATCGGCCGCGCTGAAGCACGGTTTGGTTATTGGAAGGAATGCGGGCATGGTACGCGCCAATACCCGGCCCCACAACCAGGGGCAGATTGCGGGTACCCTGCGCGCGTCGGCCCCGGCAGCGAGTCCCCCCACTTCGCCCTGTTCAGTCGACCATCAGCGCCATGGACATCAGCGCGCAGGTGCGGCGGTGGTTGTTCTGCAAAGAATGGGACCAGGCGCTGATCTGGCAAGGCTGGACCAGGGGGGGGAAAGTTGAGCTTATGCCCTCGACATTACGGAGCAACATCGACCGGGGAGTATACCGGCCTTGAATGACTGCTCAGCACGTACATGAATGCCAGAGACGGAATCACGGCACAGGCACCTGCAAGCAGGAGCAGTAACTCAAACCCCTGGCCCACCAATTGTCCGGCCACGGCGGGACCGGCCATCGAACTCAAGGCGAACGAGGCCGGGATGATCAGGGTCGAGCGGCCCTCGCTGTCCAGCCGTGCGATGGCGGCGGCCTGGCAGACGCAGCCCCAGGTGAAACCGACTTCCCAGATCCACGCACCCGCGGCGTAGCTTGAGAATCCTTCGGCACTGCCGAGCAGGAAAAGCCCCAGACTCAATACACCCAGTACGATCACATGCGGCAGTCGCGCGCCCAGACGATCCCCCACCAGCGCCATCAGCAGTGCGGCCGCCCCGCCCAGCAGTTTCAACACCGCGAAGACGATGCCAAGTTCGGTCGGCGAAAGCCCAAGGCCATGACCCAGACGTTCAAGAAACGCCCAAAGCCCGATTTGCCCAGCGCCGAACAGAAAGAACAAACCCAGTGCCAGATACGCAGGCAGCGGCAAGCGAAAGCGTGAAAGCAGCGTCTGCTTGCACTGTGCCTGCCCTGTGGTTGTCGGCCGCTGGCGCCCGGGCAATGCCCAGGCACTGCAGCTCAACAGCAGAATGATCACGCACAGCATCGCGGCCGCACCGGCGTAGTGATAATGCGCGATCACAAGCGATGGCATGGCGAACAGCACGGCCGCCACCACACCCAGCTCGATTCCCAGGCGCAAGCCGAAGGCGCGTTCCTTGTTGGCCATTTCACCCATGATGCGCATGCCCAGGCACGTCATCAGGGCGGCGAAAAAGCCGATGGCCACCCACAGTGGCATTTGCGCCTGGACCGACATCGACGCCGACATCCCATAGGCTGCGCACGCTCCCGCCGCGCTGCCCAAGGTGAGCCAGCGCCAGTCGAGCCGGTCGATCAGCCCCACCGCGACGACCGTGCCCAGCAGGTAGCCGGCGAAACACAGTGCCCCCAACACGCCAACCTGCTCGACACTGAAACCCAGGCTGTCGACCATCGAACCCAACAGAATCGGCAAGGTATTGAACGGCAACCCGCCTATCGTGGAGGCAAAACTGGCAGCAAGCATGAGGGTCAAGGTACTTCGGCCGTTCACAATCATGGTGCGCTCCTGCCGGGCCTGCGGTCAGTGTTGGGCAACGGTGACAATTTCGCGTCGTTCGCGCAGGGTCGCCGGCACATCGGCCTCGTCCATGAAGAACTGCCCATACCATTCGCGCAGCTGATACACCGGGCCATCGCCCTCAGCCAGCACCGGGTTGTTGACCCGGATCTTGTGCGCCCAGATGTCCACATCCTGATAGAACGAGTCGCGGGTGCGCTCCACGTAATCCAGTGCCATGGCGCGGTTCTGCTCCTCGCTCCAGCCGGGGATCTTTTTCACCATGCAGCCAAAGCGCAACTCGAAACTGTTGGCCGTGATCGGCACATGGCAGTTGAGCAGGATCGAGTGGATCTCCATGCCTTCGAACACGGCGCGCATCCGCGTGATGTGCGTGGCAGGGCCGTAGTAAGCCGATTCGGCCACCAGGTCGCCACCGAGGCTTTCCGAGTCGCCATGGAAAATCTGCTGGGCAATGTGACCGTCGAAGATGTTGGCGAAGTACTTGGTCGGCGTTCCGTGCACGGGGCCGAAGTGTTGCGCGTCGACCAGGTTGTCGACCAGTTCGCGCGGATTGGTTTCGATGACCAGCTTGTCCAGGTGCCAGTCGTGCAGCCATTCGCCGCTGTCCTGTTCCGGCAAGTGCGGGATCACCACGCCTTCTGCCGGGGCCTTGCCTTCCGGGTTGTTCCAGATGAACAGCAAGTTGTTCTCGATACAGGTCAACCACTTGCGGTTCTTGGCTTTCGGCGGGATACGCTTGCAATAAGGAATTTCCACGCATTTGCCGCTGGCATCGTATTGCCAGTGGTGGAAGGGGCAGACAACGCGGTCGTTCTCCAGTGTGCCACGCGACAAGTCGGCGCCCATGTGCTGGCAATGCGCGTCGATGACGCTGATCTGCCCATCCGAAGTGGCGAATGCCAGCAGCCGGGTGCCAAAGATATTCAAGGTGTGCAACTGGCCGTCACGGTAGCTGGCGGCTTCACCCAGGCAGTGCCAGCCTCGTCCGAAGCGAGGAGCCAGTTCAGCGTCGATATTCACGGCTGCGAGCGTGTTCATTGTTATAGTTCCTCGTGTAGAAATCCCCGATGACTTACACGAACTACTGTCGCCGAACTGGCGCAAATCCTCATACTCCACACGGACTAGGCCAGCATCGCGTCGCTATCGCCGCGAATCGCCCGTGAAAAACGAAAACAGCGCCAGGGGCATCGACCTCGGTCGACAGCCCTGGCGCTGTTTGTGTTTTCAGCGGGTTGAAGGTCAGAAGCGCCCAGGGCGCACTTTGGCATCCATGCCACCGTCGACGAACATGACACTGCCGTGAATGAAACTGGCCTGCGGCGACTGCAGGAACGCCACCACTTGAGCGATTTCCTCCGGGTGCCCCGAGCGCCCCATGGGGGCGACGAACGCCTTCACCGCCTCGGCGAAACGAGGATCGTTCAGCGAGGCCTGGTGCAGCGGCGTCTCCACCGCACCCGGTGCCACCACGTTCAGGCGAATGCCCTGCCCGGCCCAGTCAACGGCTCGGCGGCGCGCGCTGCAGGTTATCGCGTACTTGGAACTGGCATAGGCCACGCCAGATTGGCCCAGCGCGTTGACGTGCTGCAACGCCAGGGCTTCATCGTTCGCGAGCATGGCCGCGATCATCGGTTGCTGGTCGGGGTTGACGTGGGTCGCGGCAATCGAGCCGATGACCACGGCTGCTGGCGCCGCGCCCTTGGCCAAGGCATCGGCCAGGCCATCGAGCAGCTCGCTAACGCCAAAGTAATTGACCGACACGATGGTGTTGCAGGCCGCACTCGAACCGACGCCGGCGCAGCACACCAGACCGTCCAGCACGCCCTCGCTCTGTTCGAGCACCGCTTCGATGGCCGCTTGCCTGCCCGTGGCGCTGGACAGGTCGGCAATCACCTCGGCATCTGCCCGGTCGATGCCGATGATGCGATGCCCCGCCGCACGCAGCGCCTGGCACACTGCCGCGCCAATTCCTGAAGCCGAACCGCTGACCGCTGTTACTGGCATAACGTTGTTCCTTCTCCAATGACGGTGCGGGCCAGTATCGACGCCCGCTTGAACCCAGTGCATCGTCCACGCGGACTAAGCCTTGCCACCCTGTTCACGCGCTGCTGCGCATCGGGTGGGCCAGCTTGAGCTCGGTCTTTTCCGGCAGTTTGCTCGCCAGCATGGACGGTTTAGGCTTTCCAAGCGCCACCACGCTGTTGAGGATGATGCGCACCAGCTCGGTCTGCCGGCGCACACCGGTCTTCGAGAAGATAGAACGCAAGTGCGCCCTTGCCGTGTTGCGGCGCACGTTCAGTACCTCGGCGGCCTCCTCCAGCGACAGGCCGTTGGCAAGCTCCAGCGCCAGGGCGGTTTCTGCCCGGGTCAGGTTGAACAACTGCTTGGTCACCGTTTCACTGGCCACCGAGCGGCCCACGGCATCGCGGATGTAGACCACCACGGCAGGCTTGCTCTTGTCCTCGGCCCAGTCCTGGCTCTGCACCGGCTCCACCACAACGCCCAGATTGACGTTGCCAGACGGCCGGGTTACCGACATCGCCTCGGCACCGGAACTGGTCTTGTCGCTTTTCGGGTCACGGGCAAAGGCGCTACGCAGCAAGCGTTGCAGCTCGCGATTGTCGCTGGGGTAGGTCGCCTCCAGGCATCCCCCGACCAGCTTCATGCCATCGGCCCTTTCGAGCAGTTCCTTGGCCACCGGGTTGAGCTGCAACACGCTGCCGTGCTGGTCCAGCACGATAGTGGCCACCGACAGGCGGCTGATCGCCTGGGCATACAACTCTTCCATCGATTCACTGCGGTCAAGCAGGTTGTGCACATGCATGGCACGGCGCAAATGCGGCAGGATCATTTCGCACAGCGTGCGCTCGGCCGTGGAAAACTTCGGCGCGCCCTTGGGCCGGGTGATACGGAAGCGCAGCTTGCCGCCATCGGGCGTCGACACGTCGGCCCCCATGATGTGGAAGGTGTCGTGCGCCATCCCGTAGGTCTTGAAATAGGGCGAACTGGTCCACTGCGCCTCGCTCATCAGGTCGTCCACTGTGAACACCCGGTCCAGTGGCGGGTTGCTGAACGGGGTCAAGGCTTGTGGGTAAGCCCAGTAACCGACCTCGCCCTCGCCTTCGATATCGCCGACGACAATCATCAGGCCCAGGTCCGGCTGCTCGGGCACACGCAGGATCAAGGTGACATAGTTGGCCTGGTAGATGCTGCGCACATGGCGAAGGGTCTTGGCCATGAGTTTGTGATCCAGAGACCCGTCGTAGAATTCGCCGATGAGCCTGTCGTACTCGGCAAGGTCCAGGCCCAGTTCTGCCAAGGCCTCGACATTCAAGCAGGAAGTTGTCATTGCTCGTCTCCTCGGGATGCACAGCCAAGGCCGTGCCCCTTCTTATTGTTATACGTCGGACACCTGTGGAGCTGCAGTACGACCTTTGCTGACCACCACCAGCGGCGTGCCCTGATTGAACCAGGCCGCCAACGCCGGGAGCAGGAAAATCGCCCCCAGTACATTGACCAAGAACATGAACGATAGCAAGACGCCCATGTCAGCCTGGAACTTCAGCGGCGCGAACGCCCAGGTACCCACCCCGATCGCCATGGTCAAGGCGGTGAACACGGCTGCCGTGCCGCGCTGGCACATGGCCTGGTAAAACGCCTGGCGCAGCTTGGCACCTTCGGCCATTTCGTGCTGGATCCGCTCATACAGGTAGATGCCATAGTCCACCCCTACCCCGACACCCAGGGCCATCACCGGCAGTGTCGCGACTTTCAGGCCAATCCCCAGCATCGCCATCAGTGCGTTGCACAGCACCGCAACGATGGCCAGCGGCACCAGGATGCACAGCACGGCGCGCAGCGAACCGAAGGTCAGCCAGCAGAACACCAGCACCGAGCCGAACAACGCCACCAGCATCAGCACTTCGGCACGCTTGACCGCATCGTTGGAGGCGGCCATGACGCCGACGTTGCCGCCGGCCAGGCGAAACTCCATTTCCGGCACCTGGACCTGGGCGATGATCCGCTCGGCCTGCTGCACCACATGGGCCACCGTGGCACCATCGTGGTCGGTGAGGAACACCAGGATCTGCATCTGCTGGCAGCCATCGGTCACCAGCCCGTCCTCCGGCACATAGGCACGTGCGCCCTGGCTCAGGCCCCTGGCCGACCCAGGGATGGCCGCCCAGCGCGGGTTGCCTTCATTGTTGCCGGCAATCACGGTCTTGCCGAAGCCGGCCACGCTTTGTACCGACTGCACCCCTGTCACGCTGCGCATCTTGAAATCGAACGCCTCGACGGCGCGCATCACCGCGGGCGACAGGCACGCTTCCTCGACCTGCCTGGCTTGCACGAACACTGCCAGCACATCCAGGCCGATCGAGTAGCTGGCGACGATCTTGGCGTTGTCCTGGTTGTAGCGGGAGTCGGCACGCAACTCCGGCGCGCCGGCACCAATGTCGCCCACCTCCAGTTGCCGGGCCTTGAACATCGCCACGCCGAGCAGCAGAACACTCACCACCAGTACTGCCAGCGCCGGGCCTGGCTCGGCCAATGCAGAAAGGCGCCACCATAGCCGGTGCCTGTCCTTTGGTTGCCCGCTATCGCCCACCAGCAGCCGGCGCTCCAGGCGAAGGTGGGAAATGATGATCGGCAGCATCAGTTTGTTGGTGACGATCATCAGCATCACGCCGATGCACGCCGTCACCCCCAGCTCATGCACGATCGGGATGTCGATCAGCATGATCACCGCAAAACCCAAGGCATTCATCAGCAGGGCCAGCGAGCCTGGAATGAAGATCTTGCAGAATGCCAGGTGCGCTGCCCGCACCGCAGTGTGGCCGGCGACCACCTCCTGCTTCCAGGCGTTGGTCATCTGCACGGCATGGGATACACCGATGGAGAAGATCAGGAACGGCACCAGAATCGACATCGGGTCGATGCCCAACCCCATCAGCGGCAGCAAGCCCAACAACCAGACCACCGGCAACAGCGCCACCAGCAGCGCCACCACGGTCAGGCGCAGCGAGCGCGAATAGAGCCAGAGCAACAACCCGGTAATCAGGAAGGCGACGACGAAGAAACCGATCACCGTCATCAACCCTTCCACCACGTCACCCACCAGCTTGGCGTAGCCGACGATGTTGATTTCGACCTGCTCGCTGCTGTACTTGTCGCGAATCGCTTCCAGGCGCTGGGCGACTTCGACATAACTCACCGCTTGGCCCGTGCGCGGGTCGATGTCCTGAAGGTCGGCCCGCACCATGGCCGATTTCAGGTCATTGGCCACCAGCCGCCCGACCTGCCCGGAGCGCGCCGCATTGCTGCGCACCTGGGCCAGGTCCTCGGCAGACCCGGTAAAGCGCGGCGGCACCACCACATCGCCAAAGAACCCGTCCTCGGTGATTTCGATGTAGCGCACATTGGCGGTGAACAAGGATGTCACGCTGGCGCGGCTCACCCCGTTGATGAAGAACACATCGTCGGTCACCTTGCGCAGGGTCTCGAGAAACCGGGGGTTGTAGATGTCCCCTTCACCTTTCCATTTGACGCTAACCAGGAAGCGGTTGGCGCCAGTGAAGTACTGACTGAAGTCGAGGAAGTTGACCATGAACTCATGGCGCACCGGGATCTGCTTGTTGAAGCCCGGGTCGAGCCGGGTATGCGTGGCGCTGTAGCCCAGCCCCAGGGTCAAGACGATGAACAGTGCCAATAGCACCTTGCGGTTCGCCAGCAGCAGGTCGGCACCGCGCTCGACCTGACGCGCGACCCATGCCTTAGTGTTTGTCATGAACCAGCCCCTCCTTGCCCACTGTGGCGACACTGTTGCCGGTGGCTTGCATGACACCGCGCTCGCCGGCCACACGAACCTGGCCGTCCTGCATCACCATGGCCGAGGTCAAGGTGCCCAGGCCCGGCTGACGTCCGCTGCCCAGCAGCTTGCCTTGGCCATCGAGCCGTACCCAGCTGCTGCCGGCACCGACAATCAGCACGCCAGCGTGATCCGGCAGCTGCACATGGCCGTACAGTGGCTGCAGGCTGCCGGTATCGACGCCCTGCCAGTGGCTACCGAAGTCGTGGGTGACAAACACATGCCCGCGCATGCCGTAGGCCACCCAGCTATCGGCGCTCAGGCGCGCCACACCGAACAGCGAGCCGTTGTAGAACTTGGGCAATGCGTGCCAGTGCTGGCCATGATCGCTGCTGCGCAGCACCAGGCCCTGTTCGCCCACCACCAGGCGGCGCCCTTCGCGGTCACCATCCATGGCATTGAGGTGAGAGCGGTCGACGTCCACTGCCTCGGCCTGCCAGTGCTGCCCGCCATCGTCGGAGCGGTAGAACCGCCCGTAGCTACCGAAGACGAACACCTGCTCGTCGCTGGCCGCCCAGGCGCCCAGCAGCGGCTCACCGGCTTCAGCGTCGTACTGCACCTCCTGCCAGGTGCTGCCGCCGTCGGTGGAACGCACGATCCAGCCATCCTGCCCCACCGCTACCAGGTGCGCAGCGGTCAATGCGGTAATGCCCGTCAGGGAAAGATTACGCTGGGGCTCGACCGTGGCCTGCTGCCAGGTGCGACCCTGGTCGTCGCTGAGCAGAATCGCGCCACGCTCACCCACCGCCAGCTGGCGGTCCCGCAGGTTGAGCAGGCCGTTGATCTGCATGCGCTCGGTGTTCAGTGCGCTATCGGTCACGCTCAACGCATCACGTGGCGCGAAGGCCAGTGCAACGATGCCCGCGACGGCCAGACACACCAGATAGGCAATCAGTTTGCCCATGGGCACCCCCCTGCAATACGCTGCATACGACCCACCCTCTTGTTCTTGTAGTGATGAACGACGGCTGTTCTGTTCACCGAGGTATGTAGATAGTCGGTCTGTTCGGCACCCGGTACATCGTCCAAACGGCCTAACCGGGCACCGAACAGCCGGCTGCAGGTCAGGGCAGTTCGAACAGGCCCGCTGCGCCCATGCCGCCGCCGATGCACATGGCCACGACCACATAGCGCGCGCCGCGACGGCGGCCCTCGAGCAGCGCATGGCCAACCATGCGGGCGCCGGACATGCCAAACGGGTGGCCGATCGCAATGGCCCCGCCATTGACGTTCAGGCGCTGCGGGGGAATGCCCAGCGCATCCTGGCAATGCAGTACCTGGCAGGCGAAGGCCTCGTTGATTTCCCACAGGTCGATGTCGGCCACACGCAGGCCAAAGCGCTTGAGCAGTTTCGGCACTGCGACCACCGGCCCAATGCCCATCTCCTCAGGCGCACAGCCTGCCACCGCGATGCCGCGATAGATGCCCAGCGGCTGCAGGCCGTAGGCGGCAGCCTGGGTGCGGCTCATCAGCAGGCTGGCCGACGCGCCATCGGAAAACTGCGACGCATTGCCTGCGGTGACGAACTGGCCTTGTTCGACCCATTGGCCCTGCTTCCACACAGGTTTCAGGGCGGCAAGGTCCGCCAGTTGCGTTGAGGGGCGATTGCACTCGTCACGGTCGGCCACCACCTGCTCATGGCCGTCGGGCTGGCCTTCCTTGTCGAACAGCTGCTTTTGCACCGACAGCGGCACGATTTCGTCAGCGAACAAGCCGTCGCGCTGTGCAGCCGCCGTGCGCTGCTGGCTTTGCAGGGCATAGTCGTCCTGGGCGGCGCGGCTGATGCCGTAACGCTGAGCGACGATTTCGGCCGTCTCGATCATCGGTATGTACGCCGTGGGCATGCACGCCAGTACCGCTTGCGACTGATTGCGGTAGGTGTTCTTGTGTTTGTTCTGGGTCAGCGACAACGACTCGACGCCACCTGCCACGGCAATGCTCATCTCCCCGGTCAGGATGTTCTTTGCCGCCATGCCGATGCTGATCAGGCCCGAGGCGCACATCCGGTCCACCGCCATGCCTGGCACGCTGTCCGGCAGGCCGCCGGTGTAGGCACACAGCCTGCCGATGTTGTAACCCTGGGTGCCTTGCTGCACGGCAGCGCCCATGATCACGTCCTCGACAAGGCCGGGCTCGATGCCAGCGCGTTCAACCACCGCGCGCACCACATGGCCGCCCAGCACCGGGGCCTCGGTGTCGTTGAACGACCCGCGGAAAGACTTGGTCAGCGCGGTGCGCGCGGTGGAAACGATCACAACGTCATTCATGCTCATGTGCTCACTCGGCAATAGGGTTGAAGGTGTAACGGCTGATGGTGTCGACCACGCACGCAGGGCGCTCGGTGCCTTCGATTTCCACGCTGATGCGCACCACCAGCTGCACGGCGCTGCCCACGGACTCGGCGCTGATCACCTGGCCTCGGCCGCGTACCCGCGAGCCGACGGTCACGGCCGCCGGGAATCGCACGCGGTCGGTGCCGTAGTTGACGCCCATGGCCATGTTCTCGACGCGCATCAACTGCGGCATGAACAGGTTGGCCAGGGCCAGGGTCAGGTAGCCATGGGCGATACAGGCACCGAAGGGGCCGTTGGCGGCGCGCTCGGGATCGACGTGAATCCACTGATGGTCACCGGTGGCTTCGGCGAACAGGTCGATCCGCGCCTGGGTCACTGCCAGCCAGTCCGTCACGCCCAGGTCCAGGCCTTGGGCGTCGAGCATCTGCTGGGCATTGCTGAAACAGGTAGTCATGCTGTGTCCTCACGCCTGTTGGGAGCTGACCGACAGCACTTCGCCGACCATGTAGGAGGCGTAGTCGCTGGCCAGGAAGACCATCACGTTGGCGACTTCCCACACTTGGGCCGCACGCCCGAAGGCTTCACGGCCAGCCAGTTGCGCCAGCAGTTCCTCACTGGCGGACTTCTGCAGGAAGGCATGCAAGGCGATCGACGGCGACACCGCATTGATTCGCACCCCGTGTTCGGCTGCTTCCAGCGCACTGCAACGGGTCAGGGCCATCACCCCGGCCTTGGCGGCGGCGTAGTGGGCCTGCTCCTTCTGCGCCCGCCAGCCAAGCACCGAGGCGTTGTTGACGATGGCTCCCGCCCCGCGCTGCTGCATGGCAGGCAACATGGCGCGAGTCATTCGGAAAGTGCCGGTGAGGGTCACGTCGATGACCCGCTGCCATTCTTCGTCGCTCATCTCGGTGACGCGCTTCTGGCCACCGAGGCCTGCGTTGTTGATCAGCACATCGACGCCACCCAGCGCTTGCTCGGCGGCAGCCACCAGCGCCTGCACCTGGTCTTCGTCGGTGACATCGCACAGTTGGCCGTATACCGCCTGCAGGCCGGTGTCGGCCTTGAGCTGCTCGACAGCCTGCTCCAGGCGACGGGGATGGACATCGGAGATCATCAAGGCGCGGCAGCCTTCTTCGGCGCAGCGCCTGGCGGCGGCGTAGCCGATGCCGGCGCCTGCGGCCGCCGTGACGAGAACGGATTTGCCGGCCAGCAACTGATGGCCTGGGACGTAGGGAGGGGCTTGTTTCACTGGGATTACCTCTGACTGAATACAGGTCGCTGACAGGTATAAAGCCAGGGGTAATCGGGCACATCGTCAAAACGGACGGGGTAGGAAACCTGCGGGTTCAAGTCCCCCAGACTTTCTGCGCCCTGGGCGCCTCTTCGAGAATGGCGTCCACCACGTCGCCCACCTCGCCGACCTGCCACCGCGCCCCTTTGTCCCGGGTCACGCCCGTGCGCCAGCCATCGCCCAGGGAAATCCGCCCGCCCTGGCTCTCGAACAGCTGGCCACTGACATGCCCGGACGCTTCGCTGCCCAGCCACACCACCAGCGGCGCGACGTTGTCCGCCGCCCAGGCATCGAAGCTGCCGTCCAACGGCCGTTTGACCATGTCCGGCATCGCGCTCTCGGTCATCGCGGTGCGTGCCGCCGGGGCCAAGGCGTTGGCCGTGATGCCGTAGCGGCCAAGCTCGGCAGCCTGCACCAGGGTCAACGAGGCGATACCGCCCTTGGCCGCCGAGTAGTTGGACTGCCCGATCGAGCCTTGCAGCCCGGCCCCGGAGCTGGTGTTGATGATGCGCGCTGCCACTGGCGTGCCGGCCTTGGCCAGGTCGCGCCAGCGCCGCCCGAGAATGTTGGCCAGGCAATAGTGGCCTTTGAGGTGCACCCGCATCACCTGATCCCAGTCTTCTTCCGACAGGCTGACGAACATGCGATCGCGCAGCACCCCGGCGTTGTTGACCAGCACATGCACCTCGCCAAACGCTGCCAACGCGGCATCGACGATGCGCTGCGCGGTGCCCAGTGTGGTGATGTCATCATCACTGGCGATCGCCTGCCCGCCGCGTTCGCGGATTTCCCCCACGACCGCCTCGGCGGCCTCACGGCGGATGTCGTTGACCACGACATTCGCGCCCTCTTCGGCGAATGCCAGGGCATACGCACGCCCCAGCCCGCCGCCTGCACCGGTGATGATCACGGTACGATCCGCACAGATTCCCATGGTATGTCTTCCTGTTCGTGTCCAAGTGCGGCTTTACAGCCGTTCGATGATGCTGACGTTGGCCTGGCCGCCGCCCTCGCACATGGTCTGCAGGCCGTAGCGCCCGCCCGTGCGTTCGAGCGCGTGCAGCAAGGTGGCGGTCAGGCGCGCCCCCGTCGCCCCCAAGGGATGCCCCAGGGCGATGGCGCCGCCGTGCGGGTTGGTGCTGGCCGGGTCGTAGTCGAGTTCCTTGGCCCAGGCCATGACCACCGACGCGAAGGCTTCGTTGATCTCGACCAGATCGATGTCGGCCATGCGCATGCCGGCCTTTTTCAGCGCCGCACGGGTGGCGGCAATCGGCGCGGTGAGGTGCCAGATCGGGTCGTCGCCCAGCACCGACAAGTGATGGATGCGCGCCCGGGGCGTCAGGCCGTAGCGCTTGAGCGCGGCCTCCGACACCACCAGCAGCGCCGCCGACGCGTCGCAGGTCTGGCTCGACACCGCGGCAGTGATCGAAGGAAACTCAGGGCTCACCGGTTCCAGACCAGCCATTTTTTCAAGGCTGCTTACCCGGGGCGTTTCATCCTCGGTCAAGCCCTCGCAGGCCACGATTTCACGGTCGAAGTAGCCTGCCTGGGTGGCGTGCAGGGCCCGACGGTGGCTTTCGAGGGCGAACACTTCCATGTCCTGACGGCTGATCTGCCAGTGATCGGCAATGCACTGCGCCGCGTAGAACTGGTTGACCGGCTGGTTGCCGAAGCGCGCCTGCCAGCCCTTGCTTCCGGAAAACGGGTCGCTGAATCCCAACGGCTGGCCCGCCAGCATCGCCGAGGAGATCGGAATCTGGGTCATGGTCTGCACACCGCCGACCGCCACCACATCCTGCATGCCGCTCATCACGGCCTGGGCGGCAAAATGCAGCGCCTGCTGGGACGAACCGCACTGGCGGTCCACCGTGGTGCCAGGTACGTTCAACGGCAGACCGGCAGCCAACCAACTGGTGCGGGCGATGTCGCCGGCCTGCGAGCCAATGGCATCGACACAGCCGAAAATCACATCGTCATAGTCCTCGGCGGGGATCGCGTTACGCTCGACCAGCGCCTTGAGCACATGCGCACCCAGGTCGATGGCGTGCACATGGGCCAGGCTGCCTTTGCGCTTGCCGGTAGGGCTGCGCAGGGCATCGACAATATAGGCTTGGGGCATGGCTTACTCCTCGAAGGTACTACCAGGGCCGAGTCGGGCGTTGTCGCCGAGCACGTATGCCGCGACACGGGACTTGTGCAGGGCCCGGTCACCCCAGCCAGGGTCCAGCGACCAGGCGCGCTTCATGAACATCTGCAGGTCGACTTCCCAGGTGTACCCCATGGCGCCGTGCACCTGGATGCCCTGGCGCGCCGCCAGCCAACTGGCGTCGCAACAGGCCAGCCTTGCCTGGGACACGTACACGTCCGCCCTGACCTCGCCCTTGGCCAGCGCATGGGCTGCGCGGTAGAGCACAGGCTTGGCGAACTCGATCTTGCTGGCGACATCGGCCAGGTGATGCTTCACCGCCTGGAAGCTGCCGATGGGCTTGCCGAACTGCTTGCGCTGGGCCACATAGTCAACCGACAGGTCCAGCATCCGCTGGGCAAGCCCCAGCAGCTGGCCGGCCACCGACAGAGCCCCCCGATTCAGGGTCTCGGCCCACAGGCCCCTGCCTGCATCGCCCGCCACCAGCAACGTGTCGGGGCTCGGCGCCCAGCTCACCTGGCTCAGGCGCCGGGAGGCATCGATACTGGCGCTGGCCTGCACATCCACCTGCGCGCGTGGCACCACATGCACATCATCGCCATGGGCCAGGATCAGCCACTCGGCAAGCGCGGCATCGGCCACCAACGGGTTGACCGGGTGGCCAATCGCCAGGCGCACGCTGCCGTCAGCAATGCGTGGCAGCAGGCTGGCCTTGACCGGGTGGTCGTCGGCCAGGCGGTTGAGCAGGCCGGCGGCCACATAGGCGGTATCGGCCAGCGAGTCGGGGATGGCGTAGTAACCTAGCTCCTGGGTCATCAACGACCAGGCGATATCGTTCATGCCCAGACCACCGAACGCCTCAGGCACAGACAATGCAGTCAGGCCCTGTTCGGCGATCTTGCCGCGCAGGTCCGCGCTGCGGCCAACGTCGGTTTCCCAGATTTCGCGCAGCAGTTCAGGCGCCGCCTCGGTCATCAGGAAACGGCTGATGGCCTCACGAAACGTGAGCTGGTCATCGGTAAAGGTAAAGTCCATGGCCGGCTCCTATTTCGGCAGGCCGAGCATGCGCTCGGCGATGATGTTGCGCTGGATCTCGTTGGTGCCGGCATAGATCGGCCCGGCCTGAGCGAACAGGAACCCGTCCAGCCAGGCACCTTCGACGGCTTGCGCGGCATCGGCGCGCAGCTCGGCGTGCGCGCCGAGGATGCGCATGGCGGTTTCGTGCATCTTCAGGTCCAGCTCCGACCAGATGACCTTGTTGATGCTCGATTCGGCGCCGATCTGCGCCCCACGGCTCATGCGCCCGACGGTGTGGTAGGAAGACAGTGCATAGCCTTCGGCCCCCATCCACGCCTCGACCACCGCCTCGCGGATGCTCGGGTCGCGGTCGGCCTGCGCACGGTTGGCCTGGTACAGTTGCACCAGCTTGCGCGCCGTGGCCTGGAAGCGAGCCGGCGAGCGCAGCAGCAAGCCACGCTCGAAGCCTGCCGTGGCCATTGCCACATGCCAGCCCTGGCCTTCCTGGCCGATGCAGTTCTCGACCGGGATGCGCACATCGTCGAAGAACACCTCGGCGAAGGTGTTCTTGCCGTGCAGCGCCTTGATCGGGCGAATGGTCACGCCGGGGGCATCCAGCGGCACCACCAGGTACGACAATCCATGGTGCCGGCTCGAGGCTGGGTCGCTGCGGAACAGGCCGAACAGCCAGTCGGCGAACAGGGCCCGACTGGACCAGGTCTTCTGCCCGTTGAGCACATAGTGGTCGCCGTCACGGATGGCCTTGCTGGTGATGGCCGCCATGTCGGAACCGGCATTGGGCTCCGACCAGCCTTGCGCCCACATGTCCTCGCTGGAGGCCATCGGCGGCAGGAAGCGTTCCTTCTGCGCCGCCGTGCCGAACTCCATCAAGGTCGGCCCCAGCAGCAACTGGCCATTCTGGTTGACCCGCATCGGCGCATCGGCGCCGTAGTATTCCTCTTCGAAGATCAGCCACTCGATAAGGTCGCAGCCGCGCCCACCGTACTGCTTGGGCCACATGACCATGGACAGGCGCTGCTCGAACAGCTTGCGCTCCCAGGCCCGGTGCTGCTCGAAGCCTTCGCGGGTGTCGTAGTTGGCCAAGGGGCTGGTCGGTTTGTTGGCCGCCAGCCATTCACGGACTTCCTGGCGGAAGGCCTTCTGTTTCGGGGTATAGGCGAGTTCCATGGCGTTCTCTCAGAACTTCGCATCGCGCTTTTCGACAAAGGCGCGGCGGGTTTCGGCGGAGTCGGGGCTGGTGTAGGCCTGCAGGGTGAAGCCCTGCTCCCAGCGGTATTTGTCTTCGAGGTTGCCGTCTTCGATCCCGTTGAGCGCTTCCTTGGCCAGACGGATCATCGCCGGGCTCTTTTCGGCGATCTTCGCGGCAATTTCCAGAGCGGTTTCCCGCAGTTGCTCCTTGGGCACCACCCGCTCGATGAAGCCGTACTGCGCCGCCTCTGCCGCGCCGATCTTGGCACCGGTGAAGAACAGGTAGCGCACCTTCTGCACCGGGAACAGGCGCTGCAGGTGGGCGCCACCGCCCATCGCGCCGCGGTCGACCTCAGGCAAGGCAAACGTCGCGCACTGCGACGCCACCACGATGTCCGCTGCCCCGGTGATGCCGATGCCGCCGCCCAGCACAAAGCCATGCACGGCGACGATCACCGGCACCGGTGTACGGTGCACGGCCTTGAAGGCGGCATAGTTGCCAGCGTTGACGGCGACGATGCGGTCCGGGTGGGCGTCCAGTTCCTTGATATCGACACCTGCGCAGAAACCGCGCCCTTCGGCGCGGATGACGATCACCCGCACCTGCGGATCTTCGCCCAATGCCTGCACCTGTTCGGCAAGGTCCATCCACTCCTGGCTGTCGAGGGCGTTGACCGGGGGTTTGGCGAGCACCAACTCGGCAATGCCCGCTTCGATCTGTGTAGTAAATGCTTGGCTCACGTGGGTTCTCTCCCTTGCTCGGCGGGGCCGCTTGCGTTCAGTCTCTGCGCCCATTGACCTGGGCGTGTTCGGGTGCCTGCTGGAGCTGGCGCGCCAACAGCGCGTCCAGGCAGGCTTCGGCTTCACCGGCAATCTCTTCGATCACCTGCTGGCAGCTTTTCAATTCACCAATCGCGGCCGCCACCTGACCGCTGGGCAAGATGCCCTCGTCCGGTACACCGTCGACCATCGAGCGTTGCAGCAACACCGGCTGGTTGGCCGCCATTACCGTTTGCGAGACTGCGCCGGGGTCTTCCTTCATGGCCTGGCGCAGTACCGCCAACAGGTGCCCCAGGCTCATGCCGGTCTGCTGCTTCCATTTCCAGGCACTGCGCAAGGCGATGCGCAAGCGCCCCACAGGCCCGGCCTGCTCCAGGCGGTTGATGAACGGGTTGTCGATCATGCGGTGGCGCATGCCGTCCACGGCCGTCGTCACCCGCACCCGCTGCGGGTCACTGACCGCCACGTAGTGCTTCAAGGTGGCCGCGGGGATGGGTGAGTCGCTGGACATCAGGAACCGTGTGCCCATGGCAATGCCCGCGGCACCGGCGGCCAACGCCCCCGCCAGCCCTCGGCCAGTGGAGTAGCCGCCGGCGGCGATGACTGGCACCGACACCGCCCCCAGCACCTGGGGCAGCAGGATCGAACTGGGCACACCGCCGGTGTGCCCGCCGCCCTCGCCCCCCTGGATGGTGATGAAATCGGCCCCCAGCTCCACGGCTTTCAGGGCATGCTTGAGCGCCCCGACGGTAGGCATGCACAGCACCCCGGCCGCCTTGAATCGAGCGATGGTCTGCTGATCCGGCCCACGGCCATAACTGACCGCGCGCAGCCGGTAGCGGATCGCCAGGTCGACGCACTGGGCGGCATTTTCCTGGAACATGTGAAAGTTCAAGCCAAACCGGCTGCCACCGGTGGCGGCAATCACCTTCTGGATTTCGCCCTCAAGGGCATTGGCATCGATGGTCGCACCGGCCAGAAAGCCGAAGCCGCCCGCTCGTGTCGTGGCAATCACCAGGTTGGCATCGGCCACCCAACCCATCGCGGTCTGCACGATCGGGTAGCGGCAACCCAGTGCTGCAGTCAGGGGTGTATTCAACCAGCGACTCATGATCGCTCTCCGCCAGCAGCCGCTTTGTTGGCCTGGACCATGGCCTTGGCATCGAAGCCGCCCAGGGTGTCCCCGGACAACAAGTCATTGTGGGCGTGGGCGAAGTGGTGCCAGGCAAACGCGGCATCCATGGCGGTGCGTTTACCTTGCAGGTCCTCGACGTGGTTGATCGCCTGTTTGGTCAGCGCCAGGCCCATGCGTGGCTGGCGGGCAATCTGCGCGGCGAGCGCATAGGTGCCATGCTCGAGCTGGTCACGCGGCAGCACCTGGTTGACCATGCCCATCTGGAAAGCCCGCTCGGCCGTCATGCGGTTGCCGGTGAACAGGAACTCCTTGGCGATGCGCGGGTTCAGTTCGTAGGGGTGGGCGAAATACTCCACCCCGGGAATACCCATGCGTACCACCGGATCCTGGAAGAAGGCATCGTCGCTGGCCACGATCAAGTCGCAGACCCAGGCCAGCATCAGCCCACCCGCCACGCAGGCACCCTGCACCATGGCGATGGTAGGCTTGGGCAGCTCGCGCCAGCGCCGGCACATGCCCAGGTATACCTCCTGCTCACGGGCGTACAGCCGCTCGCCGCCGGGCTTGTTGGTGTGGTCCCACCACAGGTGGGCGCGTTCGAACGGCTTGTCGATGTCGCGGCCCGGGGTGCCGATATCGTGCCCCGCCGAAAAGTGCTTGCCGCCCCCGCGCAGCACGATGACCTTGACCGTGTCGTCATCCACGGCCTGGCGCAGCGCGGCATCCAGCGCATAGGTCATCTGCGAGTTCTGCGCATTGTTGAACGTCGGGCGGTTCAGGGTGAGCGTGGCGATGCCGTCGGCCACGCCGTACAGGACCGGCTCCTGCGTTTCGTAGACCGCGTGGTCTTCGCGCTCGACGAATTCGCTGTCAGGGCTGTTCATGGTCAATTCCCTCGCTTCAGGCCGGGCGGATGCCGGCCGGGTTGCCCTTGATCGCCGCACTGCGGTAGTCATGCGGGTCAAGCCGGCGGATCAGGGCCAGCTGCTCAGCCGTCGGGTATGCGGTTTCCTTCAGCGACGGCGACTTGAGCAGCGGGAAACCGGTGTTTTCCTGCACCTGCTCGAACGTCACGCCCGGGTGCAGGCTGCGCACCTGGACGGCGCGGTTCGGGCCATCGAAGTCCATCACGCACAGGTCGGTGACGATCAGGCGGATGTCCATCAGGTCGCGGCGCACACCCTGGGGCCAGCGTTCGGCCTTGAAGCCCACGCCGGAGACCATGTCGACCTCACCGCTGACGAAGACGCGGGTGTTGTGGTTGGGCACGAAGAACGAGTTGATGTGGTTGATGCTGTTGCCTGGCAAGCCGCGCACGCCCAGCATGGCCGCCTTGGGCTTGTGGTAGTCGCCCACGCAGGACAGGTTGCTCTGCCCCCAGCGGTCGATCTGGGTCGGCCCGATCATCGCGTGGCGGCGCCCGCCCCAGACGCACTCGAACACCCGCTCGAAGTTGAGGTAGCCCGAATACTTGGGCACGTAGTCGCCACGCGGCCCGAGCGGAATCGGCTCCTCCACCAGGAACGCCTCGCTGTCGGTCATCAGCAGTTCGGGGCTGTGGCTGAGCTTGGCCAGGCTAGCGCCCAGGCGCGGAATCACGCCCAGTCCGGAGGCGAACAGTTCGCCGTTGCCGCGCCAGGCTTCGCTGGCGGCGACGATCATCAGTTCGGCGAGGGTAAACGCACAGGTAGTCGACATCTTCATCCTCCTCAGAACACTGGCAGGGCCAGAGCGCCCATGCGTTCGGAACCGCCGTTGCGGTCCTGGTAGGCCTGCTCGCCCGGGGTGACGAACTCGGCGAGATAAGCCTCCCAGCCGCCCTCTTCGCTGGCACTGGCGGCATAACGCTTCAGGTGGCTGAGGTCCCAGCCGTACGCCGGCTGGCAGGTGGTGGGGTGGGCGCCGAACGGCGCGTGGATCACGCCACTGACCAGGTAGCGCTCGAAGGTGTTGCAGCGCGCCTGCTCGGGGCTCAGCTCAAGGCGCTGATGGAGCTGTTCGCAAGACACGAAACACTGCGCCGCAGCCCGCGCGAACAGATGGTCGAAGTAAACGTCAGGGCCGGTCAGCAGCGTGTTGCCCAGGGTGTCGGCAACGTTGACGTGAACGAATGCCACATCCAGATTCAACGCCGGCATGGCCAGCAGCACCTCACCATCGGCGTAAGGTGATTGCACGGTTTTCAGCTCAGGGTTGAGTCGCGTCACATCGCTGGCCAGGCCGCAGCGGGTGGGCAGGAACGGCAGGCGCATGCCCGCCGCACGCAGGCCCCACTGGAACATGCCTTCGTCCAGCTCCATCAGTTCCAGACCACCGTGCTCGCGGGCCTTGCGGTAGTAAGGCTCAAGCGGAATGGCATCGAGTGTGGCAAAGCCGAACACCAGTTTCTTCACCTTGCCCGCCGCACACAGCATGCCCACCTCGGGGCCACCGTAGGCGACCACGGTCAGGTCCTTGACCGGGGAGCGCAGGATCTCGCGGACGATGGCCATCGGCTTGCGCCGCGGGCCCCAGCCGCCAAAGCCGATGGTCATGCCATCACGCAGTTGGGCGACGGCATCGGCCGCCGTCATTTGCTTGTTCATCAGTTGTCTCCTTGTGGGCGGCCAACGGAAAAGTCATGGCCCCACAGGCTTACGCGGGTGAATTCGAAGGCCGAATGCTCGGCCCAGTCCACTTGCAGACCGCCGTAGCCGTACTCCAGGTCGAAGCCGGACGGGGTCTTCATGTAAAACGAGGTCATCAGGTCATTGAGGTGCTGGCCCAGGGTGGCCGACAGCGGCACCTGGTGAGCCAGGCGCCGGTCATGGGCACGGCCGACTTCGGTCATCGAGTCCACCTCGACCATCACGTGCACACAGCCCGAGCTGCTGGCGAATTCGGCCAGCGCCAATGAGTGGTGGCGGCTGTTGCGGCAATGCAGGAAATGAATGCGGATCGGCGGTGCGGCCGGGTCCGGGCGGAAGTTGAAAATGTCCGACAGCTCGAAGCCCAGCACGTCCTTGACGAAAGCCAGGGTGGCGTCGAAGTTCGGCGCCGGCAGCACGGTGTGGCCCAGGCCCATGTCGCCGGTGACGAAGCGCGGCACGCCCTGGGGCGAGACGAACGGCAGGCAGTCGGAACGGTGGCCCCAACTCAGTTCGTGGCAATTGCCGGACGGGTCGCGCACGCTGACCAGCGCCTGCACACCGCGCTGTTCGATCTGCGCCGCAGTGCCCCGCTCGAAGGCCACACCCTGTTGCGTCAACGCATGCAGGGCATCGTTGAATGCCCGTTCGCTGGCCAGCTCCCAGCCCGACGCCAGATAGCCCGAGGTCGGGCCTTCAGTGATCAGCATGCGAAACGGCCGCTCGTCCATCTTCACGTACAGCCCGCCACCGGGTGCCGGCGTCACCATCATGCCCAGCACGTCTTCGGCATAACGTTGCCACTGGCTGAGGTTTTCAATTTGCGCGACGAAGTAGCTCAGACCCCGGATATCCATCATGCCCTGCTCCTCAATGACCGGACCTTGGTTGGTCTTCATTGTGCTGAGTCGGGGGGCGGGCCTCATCGTCCGTTGAGACTAAGGCCCTGATCTGTCGGGCAAAGAAAATCGCGAGGGCTACAAACACGCAGGCCTGCATGGCAGGCCTGGGTGAGAAGGGAAAAACGACGGCGCTCGCGCCGTGCGATTACATGTACAGAATCACCAGGTCGTTGATGACCGAAGGCCGATCGCTACCGACCACGTGGATGTTCACTTCCAGGGTCAGCTGGGTACCGCGCTTGACCTGCGCCACCTGCTTGACCCGGGCGCGTGCCTGAATCCGCGCACCGGCCGGTACCGGCGCCGGGAAGCGCAGGCGGTCGGAGCCGTAGTTGACTATGGTGGTGAACCCGGTGATTTCGAACCCCAACGGTAGCTTGAAGCGCGACTGCAGTATCTGCACCAGCGCGCCATGGGCGATGGTGCCGCCAAACGGGCTTTCCTTGCGCGCCCGCTGCGGGTCGGTATGAATCCAGTAGTCATCGCCCGACAACACGGCGAAGGCATCGATCAAGGCCTGGTCGACGACGACTTCGTTGCTCCAGGCGCTGAAGGTCTCGCTGACCAGGGCTTGCAGTGCCTGCTCATCATTCAGGGCCACCTGCCTGACCGGCGCCAGTGCGACAGGGGCCGCCGACGGCACCTCTGCTGCACCCGACCAGCGCTGCAACGGGGCGGTATCCTGGTCGAGGCCGGTAAAGCGCAGCAAACGCGCGCCCTTGGCATCCACCTCGGCGAACACCGGCTTGAGACGCATACCGATGCGGATCTGGTCCTCGTCCAGCCCGACCAGCGTGGTGTTGATACGCACACCTTCCTGCAGTTCGACCACCGCCAGTTTCTGCGGCATCTCGTCGGCGAAGTCGGGCAAGGTGGCGATGCGCGCGATGGTGAAGCTGTACAGACTGGCAGCGCCGCTGACCTCGCGCCAGGTCAAGTCATGGGCCAGGCAACTCGGGCAGTGCCGGCGGGGGTAGAACACCCAGTGATCGCAGGCGTTGCATTGCTGAATCAGCAGGCGCTCGGCCTTCAGCCCTTCCCAGAATGGCGCGGAAATCTCGGTGGATATCGGCATCGGCTTATTGTTGGACATGCGGCTCATGCTCCCTGAAGAATCAACGCGGCCTGCTCGCTCATCACGCCACCGGTGCCGGAAACGTAAACGGTATCGCAGCGCGCCAGCTGGCGTTCGCCCGCTTCACCACTGATCTGGGTGACCGCTTCGATCACCTGTGACATGCCACCGGCGGCACCGGCCTGGCCGAAGCTGAGCTGGCCGCCGTGGGTGTTCATCGGGAAATCGCCCTGCCAGGTCAGGTCATGCTCGCGCACGAAGCGCATGCCCTCGCCCTTGGCGCAGAAGCCTGCGTCTTCGAGGGTGAGCAACGCGGTGATGGTGTAGCAGTCGTAGATTTGCGCGGCATCCACTTGCGCAGGCTTGACCCCGGCCATCTCGAACGCCCGCCGTGAGGCAGGGCCGATCGGCGTGGTGAGCATGTCCTTGGCATAGGAAGGCGACTTGAACGCCAGGTGCTCGCCAAAGCCTGTGATGAAAGCGGGACGCTTGCGTGCCCGGGCGGCGACTTCCTTGGAGGCGATGATCAGGGCGGCACCACCGGCCACCGGCATGACGATTTCCAGCACATGCAAGGGGTCGGCCACCCGCTTGCTGGCCAGCACCTGTTCGATGCTCAGTGGCTGGCCATGGAACATGGCCTGGGGGTTTGCCAACGCGTTGGTGCGCTGGTCGACGGCAATCTTGGCCATGGCCACGGGGTCGTAGCCGTACTGGGCAGCGTAGCGCTGGGCAATCATGGCATAGCCGGTGTTCTGGCCCATGTGCCCGTAAGGCAGGTCGAACTCGGCCTCCGGTGCACCGAAGGCCGTGCTGTGGCCGCCGTAGCGCATGGCCCGCGCAATGGCCCCGGGGTCTTCATCCGGGCCCATGGGCGCCAGCCGCGCCGGCAGCACGCACAGCACCGCCTGGCACAGGCCCAGCTCGATGGCGGCCGCGGCGCGCCAGACCATGCCCGCCGAGGTGCAACCGCCCAGGTCGACCACTTCGGCAAAATTCAGGGTCAAGCCCAGGTATTCGGCCGCCATGGCCGGCACGAACACCGACGCCTCGTGGAAATGCGGGCCGTTGATGACCAGGCCGTCCAGGTCGTCAGCACGCAACCCGGCATCGCGCAAAGCCTGCGCCGCCAGGTCGGCCACCTGCTCGAGGTGAAACATCCTCGGTGCGGTGGCGTATTTTTCCGGTTTGTATTGCGCGGCGCCTACAATCGCCGCGTGTCCTTTGAGTCCCATGTGTCCCCCACTTGTACGCAAGGTTTTTGTTGTCTGCCGACCATGCCACAGCCGGGGCACGACGCAATCGTTCATTTTGACTAGATCGCGTGTGCCCCGACGGTTTGATCAGAAGCTGTACTTGACCGAGAACGAGCCATAGTCGCGGTCGGCCAGCAAGCGCTTGACCGGGTCGGCGTCGCCCAGGTAGCCGGTATACCGCAGGGCGACTTCCAGGTTGCCCAGGTACTTGAAGGTGGTACCGACGCTCAACCGCCGGTCCCCCTGCAGGCCCGAGATGGTACCGGCCATGGGTGTCGCGCCGCTGAACACGTTCGAGAAGTTGATGGGCACTTCCAGGTCCCAGCCTTCGAACACGCCCGGGTAGCTGAACGAAGCGCCTACGGTATAGGCACTGGCCGTCTTGCTGCGCCAGGCCGAGGCCGTCTTGTAGGTGTAGTCGTCCGACGGTTGCACCAGCGGACGCATCGAAGGCACCAGGCTGTTGCCCAGTGCCTGCAGGTTCGGCGCCGCCGAAGCTTCGTCGACACTGTCCACGCGCACATGCACCACTTCGGCGGTCAGGGTGGTCTGGTTCGCCCACGGGCGATCGCCCAGAATGCGAATGGCCGAAATCTGCATCTGCTGGCCCTTGCCACGCGCAGGCGTCGGCCCGAGCCCGGTGTTGACCATGACCGGCGCACCGTCCCGGTACGACCATTCGCCACCGACCTGGGTCTCACCGATCTTGGTCGAGGCGCTGATGCCCGTCAGCTTGATGTCCTCGAAGTAGGTGATCCGGTAGCCACTGGGTGTACCGAAGAAGGCGCCGGGGCCTGCGGGGTTGATCTGGTAGCCGACCAGGGCCGTGGCCGGGTTCTTGTCGTGATAGTTGATGTGGAACAACGACAGTTCAAGCGCCGGCACCGGCCGGAAGCGCACTTGCGCGCCCCACTGGCCACTGTCGCGGGGCTCGTCGGTGCCCTGGTAGTTGATGCGCGAGCCGTTGGCGCCAAGGATGAACTCACGCCCCGGGCCGACCACATCGCTGGTCGACAGGTAGCTGCCGACCGGTGGCAACTCGGTGCCCATCCACTCGTACTGCACGTAGGCACCCAGACTCCACTGCGGGTTCAGGCGGTAGGCCGCCGACACCTGGCCGACCGGCAACAGCACTTCCTTGACCTCGACGCCCGGTTGCGCCGCCTTCACCGCATCGGACGGGCTCTGCGCGCCACTGACGCCGGGGTAGAACAGGCTTTCGCCCCACGACTCCACATGGCGCCCGACCTTGACGTCGAGCATCGAGTCGTTGTCGAAACGCCAGCCATTGAACACATAGGCGTCGAGGAACTTGCTGCGCCCGCCGCTGTAGTACTTGGTGTCACTGGTGAACTCGTCGTGGTCCCCGCCTTTGTTGACGGTGGCGGGCGAGTCGTTGTCATTGCTGCGGTGATACACGTCGTCATAGAAGGTGCTGGCGCGCAACACAGCGCCGTATGTGTCCTTGCGCACGATCATCTCGGCCAGGGCGCCGAAGCGGTTGGTGGTCAGGCTGCCCTTGTCGAAGTTGCGGTCGCCGTCGTCGGCGTTGAGCGTCAGCAGGTCCTTGTCGGGGCTGGACAGGCGCACACCCAGCCCGTAGCTGGTGGTGACGCTCCAGTCGATGGTGGTGCCGTTGTCGAACTCGATGGTCTCTCCCGCCCAGGCAGATGAAGACGCCGCCGCGATCGCCACTACCAGTCCGGATAGCTGGAAGCCCTTCGCAATCAGGCCAGTCGCATAATTGTTGTTTTTATCAGTCACTCTGCCTCTCCCGTTTGATGGCCCGTTGGCCTCACATAAGATCCACACCATCGCTGCCGCCTCATCACAGCGGCCCTGACACCGGGCGCGCAGTGGCGCCATCTGCCGTGCGTGCGTAACGGAACACGCCCTCCGCTTCATCTCGCCGCAAACGCCCTTCGGCCATGAGGTAGTTGGCATGTGCCAACGTTTCGCCAATGGCCATCATTTCGTCGAAACGCCCTTTGGCCTTAGGGAACATCACCGCCATCAACTCCACCGCGCTGCGCGGCACGTCACAGGCCGCGAGCAGGGTCTGCACATGCGCAAGGTGATGGTCGCGAAGCTGATCCAGACGTGTGTGCAGGTTGCAGAACGGCCGCTCGTGCGCCGGCAACACCAGCACGCTGTCAGGTACCGCCCGCAGCCGTTCGATGGAATCCAGCCAGTCGCCCAGGGGGTTGGCCTCAGGCTCGGTCACTTCGACGCAGACACTGGAGGTAATGCGCGGCAACACCTGGTCGCCGGAAATCAACAGCCCATCATCGGCGCAGTACAGGCAGGCATGTTCAGGTGAATGGCCGCGGCCGATCAGCACCTGCCAGGCGCGCCCGCCAATGTTCAGCGTGACGCCTTCGCGCAAGCGCGTGAAACCGGTGGGAATCTCGGGGCTGAAGTGCGCGGAGTTCAGCAACGGGAACAACGCCTCGGTCTGCTCGCAGGTGAATCCGGCTTTCTGGTAATGCTCACTGAACGCCCAGTCGCACGTTGCGCGCCTGCCACCGAGCTGATGCATGGCCTGAAACTCGCTGGCAGTCATGTACACCGGGCAGCGGAAGCGTTCGGCCAGCCAGCCGAGCACACCGACGTGATCGGAGTGAAAGTGCGTGCACACCACCGCCACCAGCGGCAGGCCGCCGAGCGCCTGGGCAAACACCCCTTCCCACACCTCGCGGGTTTGCACATTGTTGAGGCCGGTATCGACCGCGACCCAGCCCTGGCCATGGCGCAACAGGTACAAGTTGATGTGGTCGAGTCCGAACGGCAGGGGCATGCGCAGCCACAGCAAACCGGGGGCAACTTCCAGCACCTCGCCATTGGCTGGCGGCTGCGGCCAAGGAAAACGCAGGCCCGAACGCCACTCGTGGCCCTGCGCATCCAGCCTACTCACGGGCATCACCGACAAACGGAGCCAGGCCAAGCCGGGCGAGCAGATCAGCGCAGTACGGCTGGTACGTGCGGGTACTTTCGTCACGCACGAACAGCGGGTCGGCGAACGCCTCAGGGGCATAGCCCTGGCGCTGCAGGTCGACCTTGCGCAGCTTGAAGGTGCTGGTGAGGTCCGCCGCGGCCGATACCCGCACGAACACCGGTGCGGCATACCGCGGCAGGCGCGCTTCGGTCAGGGCAAAGAAGGCTTGTGGGTCGAAGGCGTGGCCCGCCTGCATCAGCACCGCAGCCATGCCAGCGCGCCCTTCTTGCCCGGGCACCTGCACGCCGTAGATGTTGATCAGCTCAAGGCCAGCGAAGTCACCCAGTGCGCCGGCCACTTCCAGGGTCGACACGTTTTCGCTTTTCCAGCGGAAGGTGTCGCCGATGCGGTCGATGAAGTACAGGTAGCCGTGCTCGTCGTAGCGCAACAGGTCACCCGAGCTCCAGTAGGCATCGCCGTCCTTGAATACATTGCGGCGGATCTTGCTTTCGGTCGCTTCGGCCGAGGTGTATCCCTCGAACCGTCCGCCGCCGATGTCGGGGTGGTTGATGATCAGCCCCAGCGCTTCGCCGACCTCGCCGCTATCGCACAACTGGTAAAAGCCGTGTTCGTCCCGCGGGTGGCTGTCGGTCTCGACGTCGTAGCGCACCAGGCGCACGTTGCTCTTTTCCCAGAACGGTATGCGCCCGCAAGCGCCCAGGAAGTTGTCGACGTTGACCACGTTGGCGTTGGACTCGGTGGAACCCCAGCCCTCGTACACATCGATTTCGCCGAAGCGTTGCACCCAGTTCTGCCAGTTTTCCGCCGACAGGCCCGCGCCGAGCATGCAGCGCAGGCCATGTTCGCGTTCGCCTGGCACCACCGGCTGGTTGAGCAGGTAACGGCAGATTTCACCGATGTACTGGAACACGCTGACCTGATGCCGGCGTACGTCGCTCCAGAATTCGCGGACGCTGAATCGGCGCCGCACGACAATGGCCGAACCGGACTTGAGCGCCGTGGAGGTCACCGAGGTGGCTGCCGCACCGTGGTACAGCGGCAGACAGCAATAGAACACATCCTGGGGCGTGGTCTGCAGCGTCACTTCCATCACGTCGCCGGTGCTCATCCAGCGCATGTGGCTGTAACGCGCGGCCTTGGGCAGCCCGGTGGTGCCCGAGGTGAAGATCAGCAGGCTGGGCGTTTCAGCCGCAAGGTCGGCGCGCAGATCCCGCGGGAACGGCGTGGCTGGCGCCAGGCTCAACGCCTGGCTCAATCCGAGGTCGACCTGCTTGGGGATGATTTGCGCAAAAGGCTGCTCGGGGTCGGCCATCAGCCACAGCGGCACCGCTGGCAAGCCCGGCGTGGCCAGGAAGTTGCCCAGGATTTCTTCGCCGACGATCACGGCCTTCGCGCCGATGGCCTCCAGGGCATGAACCAGCGGACGGCCAGTGACCTGGGTATTGACGAAGCCGACCACCACGCCCAGCTTGACCAGGCCAAACCAGCAGCAGAAGAAGTCCGGGCGGTTCTCCATGGCCAGTGCGCACACATCCCCCGGCCGCAGGCCGCGCGCATGGAACACATGGGCAAGGCGGTCGGCCCGGGCATTTACCTGGGCATAGCTCAGGCACTGCTCGCCATAGAGGATGAAGGGCCGCTCGGCATGGCGCTGCGCTTGCGCTTCAAGGCGGTCGGCCAGGGTGTAACGGTGCGCCGGCCGGATGTTCGCGGCGGCCTGGGCACGGCGGTCGAGGATGGCCTGGGTCTGCTCGCGCGGCACGGGGCTGGGCGCGACGCTGGGCGACAGGCTGGCGTTGTTGTAAGTGTTCATCCTTAGCTCCGGTAGCACGGCGAGGTAGCAGGCGCCTGGGCCAGATTCGGGTAATCCGAATAGCCCCTCGGCCCTGTCGTATAGAGGGTCTTGCGGTCGAAGCCGGCCAGCGCTGCGCCTGTACGCAGGCGCTGGACCAGGTCTGGGTTGCCGATGAAGTGGCGGGCGAACGACACCGCAGCGCCCTGCCCCGCTTCCAGCGCAGCCTGCGCCGACGGGCCATCGAAGCCATCGTTGAGGATCAGCCCGCTGTGGCTGTGCTGGCGCGCCAAGGCAAAGGCATCCAGTTCGGCCAGTGGCGAGCGCATGATGTGCAGATAGGCCAGGCCCAGTGGCTCGACGGCGCGGCAGAGCGCCGCAGTGGTCGCTACCGGGTCGTCATCCTGAATGTCGTTGTAGGGATTACCTGGGCACAGCCGGAACCCCACGCGCCCGGCACCGATGGCCGACGCCATGGCCGTCAGCACATCGGCAGGAAAGCGCACGCGGTGCTCGACGCTGCCGCCGTAGCGGTCCTCTCGCGGGTTGCTGGCCGCGGCCATGAACTGCATGGGCAGGTAGCCACTGGTGCAGTGCAGTTCAACACCTTCGAAGCCGGCCTCCCGCGCATTCAATGCCGCACGGCGGTAGTGCTCCACCACCTCGCCGATGCCCTCCAGGCTCAGCGCCCGGGGCTCGTCGGTATCCACCTGGCCGGCCTGGTCACTGAACACCTGAGCCCGTGCGCGTTGGCTGCCAGGGGCCACGGTGCGCGCACCGGCCGGCTTGTTGCGCCAGCTACCGACGCGGCCGGTGTGCATCAATTGCAACACCATGCGGCCACCCGCCTGGCTGACCGCACGGGTGATCTGCCGCCAGGCGGCAATCTGCGCGCTGTCGAAAATACCTGGCGTGCGGCAATAGCCCAGCCCGTCGGCCGAGGGTGCCGTGCCTTCGGCGATGATCAACCCGGCGCTGGCTCGCTGGCGGTAGTAGTCCACCATCTCGGCCGTAGGCACCGCCTCGTGCGTGGCACGGCTGCGGGTCATCGGTGCCATGACGATGCGGTTGCTCAGTTGCAGATCGCCCAGGCGAAGGGGTTCAAACAGAATGCTCATCATCGCTCCTCAACGCACACGGATCTTGGGGGCCGCGGCGCCACGTCTGAGGGTGAGCAGAAACTGCTCCAGCGGCGCCGGCGCAGCGACGGCGGGCAACTGGCCCTTGTCCGGGCGCTTGGCCCAGAACGCAGTCCAGGAGGGGAACAGGTCATGGAAGGTGCCGCTATAGGGCTCACGGCCCGGCCAGCGCATCTTTCGCTCGCCGATTGGCGGTTTGTTGAGGTCGCTGGCGTACCAGTAGCACGGCAGGCGACGGCGGAAGTACCAACGCCCGGCGATGCGTTCGTAGTCGTCCCAATAGAGCATTTGCATGGTGACCCACTCCGGGCCGGCCTCATGCTCGTTCTTGGAATACACCACGCCCACGGCATGGTCGGCGTCGAGCATCTCGATCAGGTGCTGGCCCAGGTGATGCGAAGTGCCGCTGAACTGGTCACGCAAGGTGCTGTCGACCCAGGCCTTCAACGGCGCTCGGCCGACCTGCTCGCGGCCCACGCGGATGTCTTCGGCGAACAGGTTGACGTGCGCATCGAGGTCGCGCATGTCAAGCGACAGTGCGTACTTGGCGGCCAGTTGGCGAATTTCCTCGATCGCTTCGAGCCGTTCGAGACGCGCTTGCAGGGAGTCTGGGGTCATGGTCATCACTCCAGCACCGTGTAGAGTTCAGCGCCGCGCCCACCGTCGACCGGCAGGCAGGCGCCGGTGATGTAGGACGCCTCGTCGCTGGCCAGGAACAGAATTGCGTTGGCCACCTCCTGCGCCAGCCCCACCCTGCGTAGGGGGATCAGTTTCTCGGTGTTGTGCCGGGTGCTGGCATTGGCCAGCATGTCGGCGGTCGCGGGTGTGTCGATAACCCCCGGAACCACCACATTGCAGCGGATGCGGCTGCTGGCGCCTTCGCTGGCGACCGAGCGGCTGAAGTTGATGACCGCGGCCTTGGCCGCCGAATAGCCAGCCATCCACGGGGTGCCGAACAGCCCGCAGATGGAGGCCAGGTTGACGATGGCGCCACCGCCACCCTGGGCCTTCATCAACGCCATCGCCGTGCGGGTAGCCCAGAACGTGCCATCCACAGTCGTGGCGAAGTTGCTGTGCCAGGCCTGGGTCGAAGTGCTGTCGACCGGCCCAAAGCTGTAGGCCATGGCGTTGTTGACCAGGATATCCAAGCGCCCGTGGTGTTTGGCCGTCGCCTCGATGGCGGCGACAATGGCCTGCTCGTCACTCACATCAGCAACGCACGCCTGGGCCTGGCCGCCGGCATCCCGGATGACGGCGGCTACCGCCTCCAGCGGTGCCAGGTTGCGCCCGCACAGCACCACACAGGCACCCTCTTCGGCAAAACGCCGGGCCGTGGCGGCGCCTATCCCGGACCCTGCACCGGTCACGAAGGCGATCTTTCCTTGCAGTCGTCTGCTCATGTTCCGCTCCCAGGCTCAGATGAAGGCCATGCCGCCGTTGACGGCAAGGTTCTGGCCGGTGATGAAGGCGGCATCGTCACTGGCCAGGAACACCGCGGCGCGCGCCACGTCGTCAGCCTCGCCCATGCGGCCCAGGGGAATGGCGTTGAGCATCGACTGCATCCAGTCGTCGGGAATGCGGGCCATCATGGGGGTGTTGGTCGGGCCAGGCACCAGGGTGTTCACGCGAATGCCACTGGCGGCCAGCTCCCGCGCCATGCTGCGGGTCAGGCCCATCACGCCGGCCTTGGCCGCGCAGTAGTGGGCAGGCCCTTCGCCGGTGAGCGCTGCCGTGCTCGACACATTGATCACGGCGCCCTTGATGCCGTGCTTGAGCATCAGCTTCACGCCCTCGCGGCTGCACAAGAAGGTGCCGCCAAGGTTGACACCGACTACCCGCTTCCAATGGTCATCGGGGGTATCGACAAAGGCGTCCACCGCGCCCACGCCGGCGTTGTTGACCAGAATGTCGAGCCGGCCGAACGCGGCCTCCAGTGCCGCCATGGCGGCGCCGACCGACGCGCTGTCGGCCACATCGCAGGCCAGCGCCAAGGCACGCTCGCCCAGGCCCTCGACCGTTTGCCGGGCAGCCTGCAGGTTGATGTCGGCAGCCACGACCCGGGCGCCTGCTTCGGCAAAATGCTGGACGATCGCACGTCCCATGCCTTGTCCGGCGCCCGTGACCAAGGCAACTTTGTCGCTCAATTTCATCGAAGATCTCCCGTACGCCGTGGCGATTCCAACCAACAACTCACCTGGCTGCTGGTTCGGTTACGGGACAATCATTACCGCTGCAAAACACCCCAACATCGTCCGATGGGACTAACAACCCGCAGGTGCACGCCCCACCCCGGTCATGTGGTCTGAATGGACGATGTGATGGTCATGGAGGGCGGTCATGCTCTTGCCCACTAGAACAAAACCGGGAGCACCCGCTGTGAACTCATCGACTCGCGTCACCTGGCGTACCCACTACGCCCTGCTCGTGCTGGCCGTGATCTACATCTTCAACTACATCGATCGGCACCTGATGGCCATCCTGATCGAACCGGTGAAGGCGGAGTTCTCGATCACCGACACAGGCATCGGTTTGCTGTCCGGCGTGACCTTCGCGGTGTTCTACACCCTCTTCGGCTTCCCGCTAGGACGCCTGTCCGACCGCGTCGGGCCCAAGCCCGTGATTGCCGCCTGCTGCATTGGCTGGAGTGTGATGACCATGGCCTGCGGCGTCGCGACCAACTTCTGGATGCTGGTCATGGCGCGCATTGGCGTCGCGGTCGGTGAAGCCGGTGGCACGGCGCCCTCGGTGGCGATGATTTCGCAGCTGTACCCGGCCAAGCACCGCTCCACGGCGCTGTCCATTCTGATGCTGGGTTCAAGTTTTGGCGCGATACTGGGCATCGGCTTCGGCGGCTGGATTGCCCAGCATTACGGCTGGCGGTCAGCGTTCGTGATCATCGGCCTTCCGGGTATCGCACTGGGGCTTCTGCTCTGGCTGACCGTGCGCACACCGGGACGCGCGCACGCACCGCAGGTCAACGTCACGGTCGCCAATGAAGGGTGGCGCATCACCGTGGCCAGTCTCATGCAGATGCCGTCGTTCCTGTGGCTGGTGCTGACAGGCGCCACCAGCGCAATCGCGGGCTACTCCATCGGCACCTGGAGCCCGAGCTTTCTCATTCGCTCCCACGGCCTGAGCGTGCAGGAGGCCGGCTTCCTGGTGGGTGTGGTGGGCGGCAGCGGGGCCGTGCTCGGCACCCTGGCCTGCGGCATCCTGTCGGATCGCCTGTCGAGGCGCGATGCCGGCTGGCAGATCGGTGTGCCGTTGCTGGCCACCCTGGCGAGCATTCCTTTCGGTCTGGCGTATTTCCTCTGGCCCACCGGCATCGCCTTCACCCTGGGCAGCACCCCAGTGCCCACGGCGTTCCTGTTCTACGCAGGCTTTGCCTTCTTTGGCACCTGGTGGGCGACGCCCTGCCTGGGTGCGGTCACCCACCTGTTCCCCGCCGCCCGCATTGCCCAGGCCACTTCGATCTTCGTCATGGCAATGACCTTGCTGGGCGTAGGCGTCGGCCCCTTGCTGGTGGGCGTCCTGAGCGACTGGTTCGCACCGACGCTGGGTGCTGAAGCCCTGCGTTACGCACTCGCCACGTCGATGGGCATGCTGATGCTCTCGGCCGTGTTCCTGAGCCTGGCCCTGCCCCGCTACCGCGCTCAAATCCTGCGCTCGGCCGCGCCGGTCACCAATCCTGAAAACGCAGTTACCGCCTGATGAATGGAGAATCAGTGATGTCAGAACAAGACCTACCCTTGCCCATCGGCCACTTCGTCACCCTCGACAACGGCCTGCGCCTGCACTACCTCGACGAAGGCAGTGGCCCGGTGGTGCTGTGGCTGCACGGGAGTGGCCCCGGCGCCAGTGGCTACAGCAACTTCAAGGGCAACTATCCGACATTCGTCGCCGCCGGTTTTCGAAACCTGGTGATCGACCTGCCAGGCTTTGGCCGCTCGGACAAACCCGACAACGTCAACTACGACCTGGACTTCTTCGTCAATGCCGTGTCCGGACTACTCAAAGCCCTGGGTGTGCGTCGCTGCACCCTGCTGGGCAACTCGCTGGGTGGCGCCATCGCCATCGGCCTCGGGCTGGCGCAGCCGGAGCTGCTCGACAAGATGATCCTGATGGCCCCTGGTGGGGTGGAGGAGCGCGAGACCTACTTCCAGAAGATCGGCATCAAGCGCATGGTCGAGATGTTCAATGCAGGCCCCCTGGACATCGACAAGATGCGCCAGATCATGAGCCTGCAGCTGTTCGACGCCTCGCAGTTGCCCGACAGCCTGCTGGCCGAACGCGTGGCGGTGGCGGCGCACCAGCCGCGCTGCCTGTTCTCGACCATGATGGTACCGAACATGACCGAGCGCCTGGAGGAGCTGCAGGTGCCGATTCTCGGGTTCTGGGGCACCAACGACAACTTCAATCCCGTCGGCGGCGCCATGAAAGTGCTCGACAATGCCCCCGACGCTCGCTTTATTGTGCTCAACCGCTGCGGGCATTGGGTGCAGGTCGAGCACCGCGAGCTGTTCAACCGATCCTGCCTCGAGTTCCTTCGCCAGGCATGAGCGACCGGCGACAGCGGCTCCCTTGCCGCTGTCGCCGGCACCTGCATTCACCCAGGGCTGATAGAACAATGACAACACTGTCCCATTTGCTTGCGCCCGGTCGCATCGGCTCCCTCTCGCTACGCAACCGCATCATCATGGCCCCGATGGGCTCCAACTTCGCCGAGGCCGACGGGCATTGCGGCGAGCGTATACAGGCCTATTACGAGGCCCGCGCCGCTGGCGGTGCGGGTCTGCTGATCATGGGCGTGTGCGCCATCGCCTTCCCGGCCGGCACGGCCGAGCCGTATCAGGTGGGCGTTTCTTCCGATGAATTCATCCCGGGCCTTGCCCAGCTCGCCGAGCGCGTGCACAAGCATGGGGCGAAAATCGCCATGCAGTTGCAGCATGCCGGCAAGAACGCGATTCGCGACATGGCCTCGGACCGCCCGCTGTGGGTGCCTTCGATACCGCCGTCCAGCCAGTCCGACATGATGCAGGCGCTCACGCCCGAGGAGCTGGCCTCGTTCGTCAGCGCCGTGCGTGGGCGCAGTGGGGGTATCCAGCTGCGCGTCATGGACCAGGCCGACATCGCACAGATGGTCGAGTGGTTCGCCGCCGCAGCCGAGCGCGCCCAGCGTGCGGGCTTCGATGGCGTGGAGATTCACGCCGCGCACAACTACATCATCGCCGGGTTCCTTTCGCCGTATTACAACCAGCGCGAGGATGCCTATGGTGGTGCGCTGGAAAATCGCGCACGCCTGTTGCTGGAGGTGCTGGCCGCGGTGCGGGCACGGGTCGGCGAGGATTTTGGCGTGTGGCTGCGGCTCGATGCCCAGGAGCTCTCGACACCGGGCGGCATCACCCTGGCCGATGCCCAGGCCGTGGCCCGCCTGGCCGAACAGGCCGGCGCCGACGCCGTCAGCGTGTCGGCCTACGCCGCCACCACCAGTGGCGTGGCCTTCACCGAGGCCCCGCTGGTGCAGAAGCCTGCAGGCTTCATGGAGTGGACCGCCGCCATCAAGCAATGCGTGAGCATACCTGTCATCGCCGTGGGCCGCCTGGAGCCTGAGGTCGGCGACAACGCTATCGCGGCCGGCCACTGCGATTTCATCGCCATGGGGCGCAAGCTGCTGGCCGACCCGCAATTGCCCGCCAAACTGGCGGCCGGCCAGGCGCAGGCCATCAGGCCGTGCATCTATTGCTACGTGTGCGTCAGCCAAATCTTCATCAACGAACGGGTCAAATGCGCGGTGAACCCGCAAACCGGCTTCGAAGCCGAGCGCGTCATCATCCCTGCGAGCAGTACGCGGCATGTCGCCGTGGTCGGCGGCGGGCCGGCGGGGCTTGAGGCGGCCCGCATCGCGGCCTTGCGCGGGCACCGGGTGACCCTGCTGGAACGCAGTGACCGGTTGGGCGGTACCTTGTTTTTCGCCGCCCTCGCCTACCCCGAGAATGGCCGGCTGCTGGACAACCTGTTGCACCAGGTACGCCAGTTGCCCATCGACATCCGGCTGAACGCCTCGGTGGACGCAGCCTTGTTGCGCGACCTTGCGGTGGATCAGGTGATCGTGGCCACCGGCGCGCAACGTAACGCGCCCGACATTCCCGGTGCCGAGCAGAACCATGTGTGGAGCGGCGACGAACTGCGCCGGTTGATGACCGGTGACGGCGCCGACGCGATCGCCAAGCGCAAGCTCTCGCTGACCCAGCGCACCTTGATGAAAGCCGGCAACCTGATCGGGGTTACCAACAGCACCGAGGCCATGGAAAAGCTCTCGCGGGTGTGGATGCCCCTGGGCAAGCGCGTGGTCATCATTGGTGGCGGCCTGGTGGGGTTGGAGCTGGCCGAATTCCTGATTGCCCGTGGGCGTCAGGTGCATGTGCTGGAGAGCACCACTCAGCTGGGCCGCGAGCTGGCGATTGTGCGACGCTGGCGCGTGCTGCATGGCATTCGCGTGCACGGTGGCCAACTATTGACGGGGGTGCAGGTCAGCGCGATCGAGGGCAACCGGGTGTGCTACCGCACCGCCGAAGGCGAAGCGGCCGAGGTGCGTTGCGACTCGGTGGTGCTGGCCAGTGGCGCACGGCCCGACAGCTCGCTGGTCGAACAGCTGGCCAGTGCCGGGTTCAAGGCTGTCAGCATCGGCGACTGCCAGAGCCTTGGCTATATCGAGGGCGCCATCGCCGCCGGCCATCGCGCCGGGCGAGAAGCATGAGGCAGTGACGGGGGCCGCTTGGCGGCCCCCATCGGTTTCATTGGTCTGCCAGCTGTCGTTCGATGGCCCGGCCCAGTTCCTCGGTGTTGCCGGTACCTCCCAGGTCGCGGGTCAAAGGTGCCAGTTCCGGCCCTTTGGCCAGCACCGCTTCAATGGCCTGCAGCACGGCCGCACCCGCCTCGGGGTGGCCCAGATGTTCCAGCATCATGGCACCACACCAGATCTGCCCGATCGGGTTGGCAATGCCTTGCCCGGCAATGTCCGGCGCCGAGCCGTGCACGGGTTCGAACAGGCTGGGGAAGGTCCGGTCCGGGTTGATGTTGGCCGACGGCGCGATGCCGATGGTGCCGGTGCAGGCCGGGCCAAGGTCGGAGAGGATGTCGCCGAACAGGTTGCTGGCCACGACGACGTCGAAGCGGTCCGGGTGCAGGACGAAATGCGCCGTGAGGATATCGATGTGGTACTTGTCGACCCGCACCTGTGGGTACTGCTGCGCCATGTGCGCCACACGCTCGTCCCAGTACGGCATGGTGATCGCGATTCCGTTGGACTTGGTGGCCGAGGTCAGGTGCTTTTTCGGCCGGCTTTGCGCCAGTTCGTAGGCGAACTTGAGGATGCGGTCCACTCCGACCCGGGTCATGACCGTTTCCTGGATGACCACCTCTCTTTCGGTGCCGGCGAACATCTTGCCGCCGACGCTGGAGTACTCCCCTTCGGTGTTCTCGCGCACCACGTAGAAGTCGATGTCACCCGGTTTGCGGTTGGCCAGGGGCGCTTTTACGCCAGGCATCAGGCGGATGGGGCGCAGATTCACGTACTGGTCGAAGTCGCGGCGGAACTTGAGCAAGGAGTCCCACAGCGAAATGTGGTCAGGCACCACGTCCGGCCAGCCGACCGCACCGAAGTAGATGGCGTCATAGGTCTTGAGGGTTTCGAACCAGTCGTCCGGCATCATCTTGCCGTGCTGCAGGTAGTAGTCGGCACTGGCGAAGTCGAACCAGTCCCATTGCAGGGCGATACCGTATTTTTCAGCTGCGGCCTGCAGCACACGCACACCCTCGGGCATGACTTCTTTGCCAATACCATCACCGGGGATAACCGCAATTCTGTAAGGGGAGTTCGTCATGGCAGCCGTTCCAGCGCTTGTCAGTGGGTGGATTTCCAGTGTATTGACCCAACAGAAATGAACAATTGCGATTTCAGGAAATGCATTCTTGAATAAAAGTAAAGATTCAATCGCCTCCACCACCAATGACCTTGCCTTCTTCACCCGCGTTGCCACCCAAGGCAGCCTGACCGCCGTGGCGAGGGCCCTGGGGTTATCGTTGCCCGCCATCAGCAAACGCCTGACGCTGCTGGAGCAGCGCCTAGGGGTGCAGTTGATTCGGCGCACCACGCGACGGCTGGAACTGACCCCGGAAGGCCAGTTGTACCTGGAGGGCGCACGGCCGATCCTGCGTCAGCTGGAAGAGCTGGAAAGTGCCCTGGGCAACCGCCAGCCGACCCTCAAGGGCAAGCTGGACATCAATGCCTCGTTCGGCTTCGGTCGGCGGCATGTCGCCCCCCTGCTCTCGGCCTTTGCGGCCCAGAATCCGCAGCTGGAGCTGTCGCTGAACCTGTCCAGCCAGCCGGTGAACCTGCTCGATGCCTCGATCGACATCGATATCCGCGTGGGCGAACCGCCAGACTCCAGGCTGATCGCCCATCACCTGCTGGACAACCCGCGGCTGCTGTGCGCAGCGCCGGCCTATCTGGCGCGCCAGGGCGTGCCGTCATCCATGGCGGACCTGGCGCGGCACAACTGCATCGTGCTCAAGCAGTACGACAGCGACTACGCGACCTGGCGCTTTTCCCGGGACGGGCAGACGTACAGCCAGAAAGTGACGGGCAGCTTGTCGAGCAATGACGGTGAGGTGGTGATGCGCCTGGCCCTGGATGGCCACGGGCTGGTGTTGCGGTCGTGGTGGGATGCCCATGAGTACCTTGCACGCGGCGAGCTGATGCAGGTGCTGCCTGAGTATGAGGCGCCGAGGGCGGACATTTATGCGGTGTATCAGCAAAGGCGCCATGTGCCCCAACGCATCGGCGCGTTCATACAGTACCTTGGCTGCACGCTGCCGGCGCGCTTTGCCAGCTGAACGCAAAGGGGCCGCGTTGCGGCCCCACTGCATCACCTGGACTCAACGCCCCATGGCGCGCGCCGCATCGGCGGTGTACATGTCCGGGGTGAACTTGCCTTCGTTGAGAATCGGCCCCTTCTTCGCTTCGTTGGTCATGCCATAACCGGTGTACTGGCCCGAGTTCAGGTCCATGAAGAACTGCGAACCGGCCTGCCAGGCGCTCATGTCCGGGTGGTAGTAGTAGTTGATCATCGCGTGCTTCCACAGGGCACCGCGGCTGTCATAGTTGTCGGACAGCACCGCGTTCCAGGTGTCCTCGTCGATGAACAGCACGCGTTTGCCATACACATGGCGGTATCCCTCCTTCAGTGTCGCTTCCAGCACCCACACACGACGCAGCTCATAGCGCATGTAGCTCGGGTTGGGGTGGTTGGGCGTCAGCAGGTCGGCGTACTTCACGTTACCGGCGTTGGCCTTGTAGGCGTTGGCCGGCACGTAGATTTCGCGCTTGCCCAGCATCTTCCAGCTGTAACGCTCGGGCGAGCCGTTGTAGAGCCGGTCCTCGTCCACGGTCATGGTGCCGTTGGTACCGATCATCGGCTGGTCATAGCCGTACCCCGGCAGCTGCCGCACACGCCGGGTGGACGGGCTGTAGCTCCAGGCCTGGCGCGGGTTGACGAGGAAGTTGTAGGGTTCGTGGGAGATGCTCACCACACCGTTGTCACGCACGGGCTTGAGCGTGGTGTTCCAGCTCATGGCCTGCAGGCCGCCCTCGGTCTTGGGTTCGACCTTCGGCGAGTTGGCCTGGGACAGGTTGCGCCCGTGGGCGCGCCCCCAGCCAATGCTGCCGTTTGGCAACACCGACGCCAGGTCGCTGACCTTGTCTTCGGTGTAGGCACGGATCGGCAGCTGGTGATTCCACAGCAGTTCCATGCCGTTTTTCGGGATCGGGAACGGCACCTGGCCAAGCCCTTCGATGCCCATGCCGTCGTCCACCAGCTTGGCGTTCAGGGCATTGCTCTTGACCCGCTCGCAGGCGTAGTCCGGGTAGCGGAAGTCGCGGTGGCCGGGGTAGATGTTCATTTTGTAGCTTGTAGGGTAACGCTTGAGCAGTGCCTTCTGGCCCTCGGTCAGATGGCTTTCGTACTGGCTCATGTTCTGCGCGGTGATGACCAGTATCGGCTTCTCATCGGCGTAGGGGTCGACCGGCTGGTCGCCGGAAAACTTCACATGGTTCCAGCCCGGCACCTCGCCCAGGTACTTGCCGGTGTAAGGGGGGATGGTGCCTTCGGCATTGCCGGCCTTCTCCGCGCCGACACAGGTCAGTTCCTTGCCGAGCTTGGCCGCCTCTTCGGGCGACACCTGTGCCAGTGCATGACCTTGCAGGCCGATATTGACTGCCACTGCAGCTACAAACAGTGTTGTTATTTTCATCGTTTGTCTCCTTCGCAGACCAGGACTACTGGGGTACCCCATTGTTCCTGATCTGCTCGGGAGAACATCGTCCAGAAAGACTACTGAGTCAGGCCGTGACTATAAAATCTTTGAGCTGGGCCTTGATCACTTTGCCCGAAGCGTTGCGTGGCAAGGGCGCGTGGCAGAGGTGGACTTCGGCCGGCACCTTGTACGCCGCCAGCCGCTTTCCGATGAACAGGCAGACCTGCTCGGCGCTGGGCGGTGGATCGAGGTCGCTGCGCACCACCAGGACCAGACGCTCGCCCACCTGCTCATCGGCCAGGGCCAAGGCCGCCGCCTCCAGCACCCCCGGCATTTCGCAGGCACAGGTCTCGACTTCGCTGGCCGAGATCTTTTCACCGGCGCGGTTGATAAGGTCCTTTGCCCGATCAGTCACGTGGAGGAAACCTTCGTCGTCCAGGTGGCCGATGTCGCCAGTGTCCAACCAGCCCCCTTGCAACGTTTCGGCAGTGGCGTCCGGCAGCCGCCAGTAGGCGCTCATCAAGGTCGGCGAACGCAGCCAGATCAACCCGCTGTGACCGGCCGGCAACGGCGCGTCCGGGCTGGGGCCGATGCGCACGTCGACGATCGGCAACGGCCAGCCCACGGAATCTGGCTTGTACTCGAACTGATCGCCCCCGACCGCCGCGCCGATGCCATTGCTTTCGGTCAGGCCATAGCCACTGCCGCCAATCGCCTGGGGCTTGCGCCGGACGATGTCGGCCAGCAGGCGGCTGGAGGCCACCGAGCCGCCGAGGCCCAGGCCGAACAGGCTGTCGCTGTCGGCGCTGTCGAAGCGCGGTGAGCCGAGCAGCTGCTGCATCATCACCGGGGCACCATTGAACTGGGTGCAGCGCTCATCACGAATCAGATCGAAAGCCTTGTCCACGTCCCATTTGTACATCAGCAGCAATCGGCGCCCGCCGCGCAAGGCCATCAAGAACTGCGCATGCAGACCGCTGACATGGAACAGCGGCACGGCCATCAGGTTGGTCGGCAACAGCCCACTGGCGATGATCACCTGAATGCGCTCGGGCGAGCTCATGGCGCAGAATGCCGACTGGAACTCCAGGGCCGTCAGGGCCTGGCAAATGGCCCGGTGGCTGGACAACACGCCCTTGGCGCGGCTGGTGGTGCCAGAGGTGTAAAGAATCAGCGCCGGGTCGTCGGGCTGGATGCTGACCTCCGGCAACGCCAGGGGCGGGGCCTGCAGCAAGGCTTCCAGTCGTTGGCAGTTGGATGGCAGCGGCTGCTCCTGCGGCACCCCCACCACCAGGCCGACGCAGCGCTGCGCCAGCAGATCGTTGGCCAGCTGTTCGAGGCGCGGCTCGTCGCACACCAGCACGCGGGCACCGCTGTCGTCCAGGCCATGGAACAACTCGTCGCGCAGCCCCCAGCTGTTGAGTGGCACGCAGACCGCACCACAGCGCTGGATGGCAACGAAGGCCACCAGCCAGGCCGGCTGATTGCGCATGGCGATGGCCACCCGGTCGCCCTGCCTCACGGCAAAGCGCTGGGCCAGTTGCGCCGCCAGGCGGTCGGCCTGGGCAAAGAACTCGACAAAGGTCAGGCGTTGTTCGCCCCACACCAGAAACTCGCGTTCACCGTGTACTCGCCCGGCATCGATTGCAGCCAACAGGTTCGGGGCAGCGTGACGGAAATAGCGCTCCGGGCTGTCGGACGAAGTCATCACTTCGAATGGCGAACCTGGGCCGGTCAGCTGTTGCCAGGCATTGCGCCACTGTTCCAGTTTCATCGTCTACTTCTCCACAGGCTCGAGCGCAGCGTAGCGCGCGCACTGGAAATCACCATCGCCCAGGCACGCCTGGGCCACCCGGATGCGCTTGAGGTACAGACCCACGTCAAGCTCATCGGTGACCCCGATGCCGCCATGCATCTGCACGCTTTCATTGCTGACCAAGGCCGCCACTTCACCGGCCTTCCACTTGGCAAGGCTTACCAGGCGAGCGCGTTCGGCGCTGTTCAGCGCACGCTCGTCAAGCGCGGCGAGGCCCGCCATGACGGTGCTGCGGGCCAGCTGCAGCTCGACATGCAAGCGCGCCGCACGGTGCTGCAAGGCCTGGAACGAGCCGATCGGCACATCGAACTGCACCCGGGTCTTGAGGTATTCCAGGGTCAACGAGAACAATTGCTCCGCGGCGCCAAGCATTTCGGCGGCCAGGCAGGCGCGAGCGCGATCGAGGGCTTCGTCGAGTGCCTGCCATGCGTCGCCTGCGCTGCCCAGCAAGGCGTCGTGGCCCACTTGAACGCCGCTAAGGCGCAGCCTTGCAACGTTGCGCGAATCGATCAGCGACAACGGGCTCACTAGCAGGCCCGACGCATCGGCCGGTACCAGGAACAGGCTGATGCCGTGCTCATTTCCGGGGTCTGCTGCCGTACGCGCCGCTACCAGGTAACCATCGGCCCCCAGGCCATCGATCACAAAGAACTTCTCGCCATCCAGACGATAGCCCCCCTGCTCCGGGGTCGCTGCCAGCGCCGTGTAGGCAGGGTCGTGGCGAGGTTTTTCATCCAGCGCCAGGGCCAGGTGCCGCTCACCGCTGATCAACGCCGTCAGCCACTGGGCTTTCTGTGTGTCCGACCCCAGCCGATGCACCAGCGAACCATTGAGCACCACACTGAACAATGGCGACGCGCACAGGTGCTTGCCGATCGCCTCGAACACCGGCCCCAGGCCCATGCAGCCGAAGTCCAGCCCACCCAGGGCTTCGGGGAACGGAATGGCGCTCCAGCCCAGTGCGATGGCTTCTTTCCACACTTTCGGGTCGTAACCAGGCTCGCGGGGTTGGTCACGCAGGTGGCGCTGCGCCGTGACCGGACTGCGCGCCGCGAGAAACTCGCGGGCGCTGTCGGCCAGCAGGCGTTGCTCTTCGCTGTACACCAGACTCATGCTCATACTCCCTTATACGCTTGGCAGGTTCAGGACCCGCTTGGCGATGACGTTCAACTGCACCTCCGACGAACCGCCGGAAATGGTCAAGGCATAGCTGTTGAGCCAGCCCCGGGTAATGGCCAGCTCCTGGTCGGTGAAGGGCTCGTCGGCGACACCGAGGGCGCGGTAGCCCAAGGCATCGAGCAGCACTTCGAACTTCTCGCGCTCCTGTTCGGTATGCACCAGCTTCATGATGGCCATCACCGCGCTGATATCCTGCCCGGCCCTGGCCTCCTCGCCCATGCGCTGGACCGTCAGGTTGTAGGCATGCTCGTTCATCGCACACGCCTGGGCGCGGGCGTACAGGGCCTGATCGGCAGGCGCCTGCCCTGCCGGCAGGTACTGGCGAATCAGCGGCAACAGGTGAAAGTGCGTCGGCAAGCTGAACTCGCCGAACTTGGACATGGCCTTGCGCTCATGCTGCAGCAAGCGCTTGCCCAGTTCCCAACCGCCGTTGAGCGGGCCGATCAACTGGCTGCGCGGCACCCGAAGATTGTCGAAGAACACCTGGCAGAACGCCGATTTGCCGCTGATCAGGTCGATGGGCGACACACTGACCCCAGGGCTCTTCATGTCCAGCACGATCAGGCTGATGCCTTGGTGCTTGGGGGCCTGGGTGTCGGTGCGCACCAGCGCGTACATCCAGTCGGACTTGTCGCCGTAGGACGTCCAGATCTTGGTGCCGTTGACCACCAGCTCATCGCCATCGACCACCGCCGAGGTCTTGAGGCTGGCAAGGTCGGAGCCGGCATTGGGCTCGGAAAAACCCTGGCACCAGCGCACTTCGCCACGGCACATCGGTGGCAGCAAGGCAAGCTTCTGTGCCTCACTGCCAAACTCCAGCAGCACCGGGCCAAGCATCCAGATGCCCAGGTTGATCTGCGCGGGTCGGCATTTGAGCCTGCGCAACTCGCTTTCCAGGACGGCGTTTTCTTCGCTACTGAGCCCTGCCCCGCCATATTCGCGGGGCCATTGCGGGCAGAACCAGCCTTTGTCGCGCATGCGCTCGAACCACAGGCGGGCGTCTTCGCTGGGGAAATCTACGTGGCTGGCGCCCCAGACGATTTCACCGTCGGGGGTAGGCGTGCGCAGCGACGGCGGGCAATTGGCTTGCAGCCAGCTGCGCGTGGCTTGCCTGAACTCTTCGATTGCGCTCATTCGTTCACCTGTCAGGGACGTTATTGTTATTGGCCTCGCGTGAATCAGCGTTGCGTGCGCGGCATGCCCAGCCCGAACTGGGCGATCAACTCGCGCTGGATCTCGTTGGTCCCACCACCGAAAGTGAGGTTGACCGAGGCCCGTACTTCATACTCCAGCTCGCCCAGCAGGTAGGATGCCGCGGAACCTGCCCGGGTGAGGCCACTGGCGCCGACGATGGCCGACAGTTTGCGCAGGATTTCGATGGCCGACTCCGAGCCGTATACCTTGGTCGTGGAAGCCAGCGCCACGTCGACCCGATCATGCTCCAGATCGGCTGCAATACGGAAGTTGATCAGCCGCATGGCCTCGAGCCGGGCATAGCATTCGGCCAGATCACGGCGGACCCAGGCATGGTCGGTGGCGCGTTGGCCCTGTTCATCGGCGCAGCGCGCCCACAGGTAGACCCGGGTAAACAGGCTGACCACTTTGTCCGACCAGGCACCCAGTCCCAGCCTCTCATGGTTGAGCTGCGCCGTGATCAGCTTCCAGCCGCCGTGCAGCTCGCCCACCAGCATGTCCTTGGGGACGCGCACATTGTCGTAGTAGGTGGCGGCCGTCGGGTTGCCCGAGGTCGGGATCAAGGTACTGGAGAAACCCTCGGCCTGGGTGTCGAGGATCAGGATCGAGATGCCTCTGTGACGTGGCCGCTCGGGGTCGGTGCGGGCGGCCAGCCAGATGTAGTCGGCCGAATCGGCGCCCGAGGTCCACAGCTTGCTGCCGTTGACCACGAAGGCGTCGCCCTCTTCCCGCGCCGACGTTTTCAGCACGGCCAGGTCACTGCCGGCGCTGGCCTCGGAGTAACCGATGGCAAAGTTGATGTCACCGGCAGCGATACCGGGCAGGAACATTTCCTTCTGCAACGCCGAGCCATGGGCCATCAACGCCGGGCCCACGGTACTGATGGTCACGAATGGCAGTGGCGCACCGGCAATATTGGCCTCTTCGAAGAATATCAACTGTTCGGTGGCGGCATAGCCCTGGCCGCCGTAGGCCTTGGGCCAACCCACTGCCAGCCAGCCGTCACGGCCGATCTGGGCGATGGTGCGGCGAAACAGCTCGCCGCCCTCGGTGCCGCGCATCTTCATGCGCAGTTCAGGGGTCATGAGGTTCTGGAAGTAATCGCGAACCTTGAGCCGCAGGGCATGCTGCTCGGGGGTGAGATCGACGAACATGCTGCGCTCCTTATGCCGCGCCTAAGATCAGGCCGCTGGTGGGCACGCCGGTCCCGGCGGTCACCAGCACGTTCTCCACGCTGGCCACCTGGTTCACGGCCGTGCCGCGCACCTGGCGCACGGCTTCGGCGATGCCGTTCATGCCGTGGATGTAGGCCTCGCCCAGCTGGCCGCCGTGGGTGTTGATCGGGAACTTGCCACCCCGGGCATGGTGGCCGGCGCGGATGAATTCCTTGGCTTCGCCGCGCTTGGCAAAACCGAAGGCTTCCAGTTGCGGCAGCACGAACGGCGTGAAGTGGTCGTAGATCACCGCCGTCTGCAGCGCCTCCGGCCCCAGGCCCGACTGGCTGTAAAGCTCACGGGCCACCAGGCTCATCTCCGGCAGGCCGGTGATGTCGTCCCGGTAGAACGAGGTCATCACCTGCTGCCCGGCACTGATGCCCTGCGCGCCACCCTTGATCAGCACCGGTTTGTGCTGAAGGTCCCTGGCGCGCTCCACCGAGGTGATCACCATGGCCACCGCACCGTCGGACTCCTGGCAGCAGTCGAGCAGGTGCAGCGGCTCGCAGATCCAGCGCGATGCCTGGTGCTCTTCGAGGGTGATCGGCTTGCCGTGGAAGAACGCCTGGGGGTTGCTGGCGGCAAAATCTCGCACCGCCACCGCCACCCGGCCGAAGTCTTCGGAGGTGGCACCGTAGGTGTGCATGTAGCGCTTGGCGAACATGCCGACCCAGGCGGCCGGCGTGTGCAAGCCGTGGGGCATGTACCAGCCGTAGTTGACGTTTTCGAAGGTGGGCGTGGAGGCAAAACCGTAGCTGCCGGTGCCGAAGCGGTACCAGGAGCGCTCGTTCATGGCTCGGTACACCACCACCACCTTGGCCACCCCGGTGGCCACGGCCATGGCCGCGTGCATCACCGGCCCGCAGGCCGCACCGCCACCGTGGGGCACTTGCGAAAAGAAGCGCACATCCTTGCAACCGAGCAACCGGGCAATTTCATACTCCGGCACCTTGTCTACCGAATAGGAGCTGAAACCGTCGACCTCGCCGGGGTCGATGCCGGCGTCCTTGAGGGCTGCCAGTGTGGCTTCCATGGCCAGGCGCAGCTCGGTGCGCCCGGAGTTCTTGGAAAACTCGGTCGCGCCCAAACCGGCAATGGCGGCGCGTCCGGAAATCGACAAATGCGTCATCAGTGTCTCTCCCGCGAATCAAGGCAGAACCAGCGCGACCGTGCCGGCCACGTGGTTGCCCATGGAGTTTTTGCCCTGCAGGGTCACTTGCACGCAGCGCGCCTCGGCATCCTGGTGGGTGACTTCGCCGCTGAAGGTCATGCTGTCACCGGGGTAGTTCGGCGCACCAAGCTTGATTTTCAGCGAGCGGAACTGCACATCTGGGCCGCTCCACTGCTCGATGAAACGCTGCACCAGGCCGTTGGTGGTCAGGATGTTCATGAAGATATGCGGCGAGCCCAGCTCGCGGGCGGCGTCCAGGTCGTGGTGGCCGGGGAAGTAGTCACGCGTGGCGATCGCGCCACCGGCAATCAGGCCGACGGTGATCGGGATCGTCAGCGGCGGCAATTGCTCGCCGGGGCGCACGTCGTCAAAGCGCTTGGTGTTCTTCGAGGTCATATTTCCATCCCAACGAGTCGTTGTCGCTCAGCCAGTCGCCGAGACGTTCCAGGATCACCGAAGATCCTCCTAGTGCACTGCTCAATGCCCGGCTCCAGTACAGGAACCGGTGGATCGGATAAGTCAGGTCGACGCCGATACCGCCGTGCACGTGTTGTGCGGCATGGCCGATGCGATGCCCGGCCTCGCAGGCCAGAAAGGCGGTGGCCAGGGCTTCGCTCGGGGACGGCAAGCCAGCATCCAGGCGGTAGCACAGTTGCCACAGGGTGCTGCGCAACACTTCGAGCTGTACGTGCGTGTCGGCCATGGTCATCTGCACGGCCTGGAAGCTGCCGATGCTGCGGTCGAACTGTTGCCGTTCGCTGACGTAGGCCACGGTGCGGCGCACCTGTTCGGCACTCACGCCCAGTTGCAGGGCCGCCAGGGCGGCGATGGTGCGCGGGGCCAGCCAGTCCAGGGCGGCTTCGGGCAACAGTTGACGGTTGTCCAGGCGCACGCCATTGAACTGCAGGTCGGCATGGGCTTCGCCGTGGGTCATCACGCCCGATGTCTTGCTGATGCCCGGATCATCCAGTTCGACCCGCACCAGCCGCGGCTGGCCCTGGACCTTGGCCAGCACCAGCGCGGCCGCCGACTGCTCGGCCAAGGGCAGTGCCGACACGCGCCCCTGCAGCTGCCAGCCATCCGCTTGCGGGTGGGCCAGCAGCTCGATGCCACGGACGTTGTGCAGGCCGTCGAGGCCAAGGGTGAGCAGGCACTCTCCGGCAGCAGCACGTTCAACCCAGGGCGCGGCGGCTGCGCCGCCGAATTCGGCCAAGGTGGCCGCTGCAAGCTGGTGGCGCCACAACGGCACCTGGGCCAGCGCGCCGCCCTGGGCATCGAGCACCTGCATCAACTCGGTCATGCCCAGGCCGCTGCCCCCTGCCGATTCGGCAATGGCCAGGGCATGCAGCCCGGTTTCCACGCACCCGGCCCACAGGCCCTGCATGTACGGCTCGCCCGACAGGTCCCACTCGCGCAGGCGCTCGTCGGTGCAATAGTCGCGCATCAGGCTGCCGGCCATTTCGGCGATGGCGCGCTGGTCTTCATTGAATTCAAAGTCCATGTCGACTCCTACTGCGCCAAGGGCCGGAACATCGGCAACGCAAGGTCATCGTCGAATGTCTGGAATTCGACCTGCATGCGCTGACCGATCTGGATTTCGTCGCGGTTGACCCCGACCAACCCGGCAATCAGGCGCACGCCTTCGTCCAGCTCGATCAGGCCGATCGGGTTGGGGTGATCGAACGGCGCGACTTCGGGGTAATGCATCACCACGAAGGAATACAGCTCGCCCTTGCCGCTGGCCTGCTGGGTGTCCCAGTCGAAGCTGTGGCACTGGATGCACACCGGTGCCGGTGGATGGCGCAAGGTGGCGCAGTGCGTGCAGCGCTGGATCAGCAGCTGGCCCTGCTTGCAGCCATCCCAGAAGTAGCGGGTGTCGTCGCTCATGCCTGGTTTCGGTCGCTTGGCCGCCACCGGAACCGGTTCGGTCGATGCCTGTGGCTCGGCTTTATGGGCATGAGCAGGCTTGAACTTGAACACCCGGAACAGCAACTCACCGACCTTTTCGTCGCCCGCGGCTGTTTGCGAGAAGTAGCTCATCACCAGCGTGACGAAGAACCCGGTGCCAAGGCCGGTGGTTTTCTCATCACCCACCGAATCCAACCGGGTGGTGTAGTAGAGTTTCTCGCCCAGGCGCAGGTTGCGCTCGAAGGTCAGCTCCGAGTTGACCGCCACCACCGACGGGTAGCCGTAGCTTTCGATCAGGCCCAGCACCTCATAGGGGTTCTCGCTGGTCGAGCCCGGTGCGTAGTTGTTCATGTGGAAGCCTTCCATGCACCAGATCTGCAGCATGGGTGGCGGCGCGATGATGCCGTCGTGGCGGCTGCCGGCGGCGGCGACCGGATCGGTGTACAGCGGGTTCTGCAGACCGATGACCTCGCACCAGTGGCGAATCATCGGCGCATTGACGGCATCCCAGGCGTACACATGACCGTATTCGCGCCCCACCAGGGCGCGCACGCTGGATAGCAATTGTGGATCAGCCAAGTTCGTCTCCTGCGTATCTAAGCAGCGCTCCGGACAGAAGCGCCGACGTGGGTCGATCAGTTCGCGGCAGGCTGCGCCACAGCCAAGTAGGCCGGGCGTTCGCCACCACCGTGCAGCAACAGGTTGCAGCCGCTGGCGTAACCGGCCAGGGGCGATGCGATGTACAGGCAGGCATTGCCGATATCGTCAGGCTCGGCCATGCGCCCGGCCGGAATGCCCGCGCTGACCGCGGCCATGCCGGCCTCATCGCCGTAATGCAGGTGCGAGCGTTCGGTACGCACCAGCCCCGGGCTGATCGCCACCACCCGCACCTTGGGCGCCCATTCCGCCGCCAGCGACTGCACCAGGGCCAGCACGCCGGCCTTGGCCGCACCGTAGGCCGCCGTGCCAGGCGAGGCCCGCAGGCCGCTGATGCTGCCGATGAAGACGATGCAGCCGCCTTGTGGCTGGGCCTGCATCAACTGGTTGGCCTGCTGGGCCACGTTGAGCGGCGCGATGAGGTTGAGGCGGATCACCCCCTCATGGAACCGTGGCGAGGCGCTGGCGGCATCAGCCGACGGGCTGCCGCCGGCGTTGTTGACCAACACGTCGAGGCGCCCGTATTCGCGGCGCACCGTGTCGAACAATCCCTCCAGGGCGGCCTGGTCGCGCACATCGGCCGCCAGGAAGTCCGCACGGGCCTCGCCCACGCCGGGCAGTTGTTCCGGGGCAGTGCGCCCGCAGACGATCACCCGGGCACCGGCTGCCAGAAAGCTGCGGGCTATACCTGCACCGATGCCTTTGGTACCCCCGGTGACCAACACCACTTTGCCGCTGTAATCCAGGCCCGAGTGTTCACTCATGGCGTGCTCCTCATGCTTGTGTGAGGCTCACTCTAAGGACAAAGGCCGACAGCGACTTCGTCTGAACGGACGATGAAGCGGGTCGGGGCGCTCGCGACAATCCACGCAATGGCGCCCGTCCAGGGCGCCTACTGCCCGAGGTTGACCATGTCTGAATCACTGACCGCACCGGTGCTGCTCGAGCACCCGTGCCCGGGTGTCGCCTTGCTGCGGCTCAACCGCCCGCTGGCGACCAATGCCCTGAGCCTGGAGTTGCAGGCCCTGCTCTCGCAGCGCTTCAGCGAGCTGGGCAATGACCCCGAGGTACGCTGCATCCTGCTGACCGGTGGCGACAAGGTGTTCGCGGCCGGTGGCGACATCAACAGCCTTGCTGGCGTTGGCCCGATCGATATCTACCAACGCCACACCGAGCGCGTCTGGGCGCCCATCCAGCAGTGCCCGAAACCGGTGATTGCGGCCGTGTGCGGTTATGCCTACGGCGGTGGCTGCGAGCTGGCGATGCTCGCCGACATCATCGTCGCCGGGCACAGCGCACGGTTCTGCCAACCGGAGATTCGCATCGGCATCATGCCCGGCATTGGCGGCACCCAGCGCCTGGTCCGTGCAGTGGGCAAGGCCAAGGCCATGCGCATGGCTCTCACCGGCCAGCCGATAAGCGCGCACGAGGCCTGGGTGAGTGGCCTGGTCAGCGACGTGGTGGACGACGACCAGGTGCTGGCCCAGGCCCTGAAGCTAGCCCAGACCATTGCCGCCATGCCGCCACTGGCCGCCGAGCAGATCAAGGAAGTCATCCTCGCGGGCATGGACGCGCCGCTGGAAGCAGGCCTTGCCCTGGAGCGCAAGGCCAATGCGTTGCTGTTCGCCTCACGCGACCAGCAGGAAGGCATGCAGGCGTTCATCGAGAAACGCCCCGCGCGATTCGAAGGCCATTGAGCAAAGCCGGGGCGGCAGGTACCGCCCCCTTCCTCACGCCTGTTGCGCCTGAACGGCCTGACGCAGTTCGCCCTTGACCACCTTGTTCGACGCATTCACCGGCAACGCCTGGAAAAAGCGCACTTGCCGAGGCACCTTGTAGTTGGCCATGCGCTCCCGGGCCCAAGCGATCAGGGCCGGTTCATCCAGTTGCTGGTGCGGGCGCAGCACGACACAGGCGCACCCCACCTCCCCCATGCGCGCATCGGCCACACCGATCACCGCCACCTGGGCAATGGCCGGATGCTGGATCAGACCGGCCTCGATCTCGGCGGGGTAGCAGTTGAAGCCGCCAACAATGAACATGTCCTTGAGCCGGTCGGTGATCTGCAGGTTCCCCTGCGCATCCAGGTTGCCAATATCGCCAGTATGCAGCCAGCCGTCCGCATCGATGGCCTGGGCCGTGGCCTCGGGGTCGTTGAAGTAGCCACGCATCACATGGTAGCCACGCAGGCAGATTTCCCCGGATTCGCCCTGGGCCAGTGGCTGGTTGTCTGGCGCCCGTATGCATACCTCAGTGCCATCGATCGCCGCGCCACTGGTGCCGGCGACGATGTCGGCGGGGGCACCGGGGTCGCACAAGGTCGCCAGGCCACCGCATTCGGTCAGGCCGTAGGCCGTGGTCACCACATCGATCCCCAGCTCATTGCGCATACGCTCGATGAGCACCGGTGGGATCGTCGACGACCCCGTCACGGCAATGCGCAGGCTCGACAAGTCGGTTTGCCCCAGGTGCGGGTGCGCCAGCATCGACAGGTACAGCGTAGGCGGACCCGGCAGCACGCTGACGCGTTCGGCGGCGATGCGCTGGAACACCACTTCCGCGTCGAACACTGCATGGGGCAGGATGGTCGCACCGGCCAGCAGGCAGGTCAGCCAGCCGGCCTTGTAGCCAAAGGCATGGAAGAACGGATTGATGACCAGATAGCGGTCGCCCGGTTGCAGGCCAATGACACGGGCGTACTCGGTGTAGGCGCGCAGGGTTTGGCCGTGGGCGCACATCACGCCCTTGGGCCTTCCCGTGGTGCCCGAGGTGTAAAGGATGTCGGAAAGATCACGCGGGCCGACCGCCACTGCACGCTGGCGGGCACGCACTTCGCTGACTGCCGCGCCTTGCGCCAGAAAGCCGGCCCAGTCCAGGTCCGCGGTCGTTTGCGGCTGTGCTGCGCCGAACACCACCAGCCGCTGCAGGGTCGCCGGGCGCAGCGGCGCCAGCATCGCCTGATAGTCCACCCCGAGGAATTCCCCCTGCATCAGCAGCACGCGCGCTTCGCTGCGCAGCAGAATGTCGGCCGCCTCGGCGCCTTTCATGCGCGTGTTGATTGGCACCAGCACCGCCCCGGCGCAGTGGATGCCCAGCGCGCCGATCACCCAGTCGCGGCAATTAGGTGCCCAGATCGCCACCCGATCGCCCGCCTCGATCCCCAACGCAATCAGGCTGCGGCACACGCCCAGGGCCAGCGCCGGCAGGTCGCGGTAGTCGGTCGCCACACCGTTTTCTTCGAGGGCCACCCGGCCGGCGTGGCGCTCGGCGCTGGCGAACAGCAAGGCAGGAATCGACAGCGGGGCCAGGCCAGGCACAGTGCCCGGTAATGCGGAACAGGTCGTCATGGTCATGAACTCTCGGGTTATTCGGGAAACAGCACGCGCAGGTACTCGCTGCGGGGCAATGCCTGGCACGCCAGCGTCCAGCCCTGGTCGAGCTCCTGCGCATCGAGGGCATCGTTGCGGCGCAGCTGCACCGCCCCGGCTTCTACGGTGCACATGCAGGTGGCGCAGGCACCTACCAGGCAAGAACTGGGCGGGTTCAGGCCGGCCCGGCGCATGGCATCGAGCACGGTTTCGCCTTCGGCGCACGGCACCTCGTACTCCTCGCCGTCCAGGCGCACCGACAGCTGGCTGTTGGGTCGAAGGGTGTCGACCACGGCAGCCGGTGGCGCATCCCCCTCCTGCGGCAGCGAAACGAAGCGTTCGACGTGCACCCGCGCCGTAGGCATGCCCAGGCTGTGCAGGGCAGCGACGGCGGTATCCATGAACGGGCCGGGGCCGCAGATGAACGCCTCGGCGGCTGCATGCGGGCGTGCCAGTTCGGCCAGCTGGTCGGCGCAAGGGATACCCTGCACCGAATCGAGCCAGTGAATCACCTGCAGCCGTTGCGGATAAGCGTTGGCCAAGGCCTTGAGCTGCTCTCGGAAGATCACCGAGGCTTCATCACGGTTGGCATAGATCAGCACGACCTTGGCGCGCCCGGCCAGCAACGCCGAGCGCAGTATCGACAGCACCGGGGTGATGCCGCTGCCACCGCCGAACAGCAACAGGTCGGTGTCCAGCTCGCGGGGCACGAAAACCCCGGCAGGCAGCCGCACCTGCAGCTGATCGCCTGCCTGCACTTCATCGCACAACCAGTTGGACGCGCGCCCGTCGCGCACTCGCTTGACGGTGACCCGCAGCGGCTCGTCGAGCAGCGGCGTGCTCGAAAGCGAGTAGCAACGGGGTAACCAACCGCCCTGGTACGGCACTCGCAAGGTCAGGAACTGTCCTGGTCGATACGCGAAACGGGTCACCAATGCTTCTGGCAGTTCGAACTCCAGGGAGCGGCTGTCTGAGGTTTCTTCGATCACGCGCGTGACGCGCAGTGTCTGGTAGTCCTGGCTCATGGCACTTGCTCGCAGGGTTTGAGGTCATCACCGGCGCTGGCCGCGGCGGCCGCCTGGCCGGCGCGCCGGCCGGAAAACACACAATCGGCCAGCGACAGGCCGCTGACGTACAGGTGGGAGGGAATACCGATGGCGGTGCGTCCGGCGGCATAGAGGCCGGTGATGGGCGCGCCCTGCTCGTCGAGCACGGCGCCGCTGTCTTCGTTCACCTTGAGGCCGCCCAGGGTCAGGGCACCCAGTGGAAACAGCCGGTTGCCCATGGAGATATCGATGGCGTAGTAAGGGCCCTGGTCCAGCACCTGTCGGCTGTCGGGCGACTTGCCGAAGGCATCGGCTGTGTCGCCGCGTGCCGCGCGGTTGTAGGCCTGCAAGCTGCTGCGCAACACATCGCTGCGCATGCCCGTGGCCTGGGCCAATTGCTCGGCACTCTGGCCCTTGCGCAGGCCCCACAGCATCAGCAGCAACGCCGGCAAGCGCTGGAACCACCAGTAGCCGCCGAACAGGGTCTGCTTGATGGCCATCTTGCGCAAGCGCGCATCCAGCACCAGCCAGGCCTTGCCGCCCTGCTCTTCGCACAACGGCTGGCCCAAGGTCGCACCGTAGAGCTCTTCGTTGACGAAGCGTCGGCCGAGCGTATTGACCACGATACCCTTGGGCCAGCACAGCGGCGGGTTGATGAAGCGCCAGGCCGATACCTGCTGCAGTCGATCGCTTGCCGCGCCAATGCTCAAGCCCAGGCGCAGGCCGCTGCCATCGCAGCCGGCAGACCCGACCTTGAAGGCACGGCGGTACTTGGCAGCATGCTGGCCGATCAGGTCGCGGTTGAAGATGAAGCCGCCGGTGCTCAACACCACACCACGCGCCGCCCGTACCCGCAGAGGGCTTGCGCAGTCACGCTCGAGCTTTTTCAGGCGTTGTCTGAGCCTGTCGCAGTAGCGCGGCGCGACATTCTGCAGACGGTCGGCGCGTGCAGCCCACTTGGCGTGCAGGCGCGCCGGTTCGCTTCCCGCAGGCAGGCACCACAATTCGGCGCCCAGGACCCTGCCGGTGGCATCGACCACCAGGCGCCGGGCGCTGGACTGCAGCAGGGTTCGAACACCGTTGCGCAAGCAGGCCGCCTTGAGGTGTGCATACAGCACCGCGCCGCATTGCCCCTTGCCGACCGTGCGGTGTCCACGCGGCGCCGGTGGCAGGCCGTCACGGTGCGAAGGCACCGTTTCGTTGCCGGAGTAATACAAGAAGTAGCCATCGGGTGGGTACGACGTCTTGCCACCGGGCGGCATGCTGTGGGCGTAGCCCGCACCATGCCCTTCCAGCCAGGCCAGGTTGGCTGCGCTGTCCTGGCAAAAACGCCGCAGGGTGGTGTCACTGACCACCCCCTGGGTTTCATGCCTGAGGTACTGGAACATCGCCTCAGGCGTGTCGTCGAAGCCGGCGGCGCGCTGCTGACGGGTGCCGCCGCCGGCGTACACCACCCCCCCGCTCCTGGCACTGGCCCCGCCACCGCTGAAGCGGTCGGCCACCAGTACATCGGCGCCGTCGGCCCGTGCCTGCAAGGCCGCGCAGGCACCCGCGGCGCCCCAGCCGATCACCAGCACATCGCAGTGCGCGTGCCAATGCAGCGCATCGGCATTGGCCGCCTGCAGCGCCGGCAGTATTTCAGTCGCGCTTGAGTGAACAGCAGCAGGCATGTGAGCTCCTCAGCGCTGGGCGGCAATATGGTGGGCAGCGATGTAGCCGAAGGTCATGGCCGGGCCGAGCGTGCCGCCCGCACCGGGGTAGCTGGTGCCCATCACCGAGGCCGAGCAGTTGCCGATGGCATACAACCCGGGGATCACTTCACCGTCCTGGCTCATCACCTGGGCGTCTTCGTTGGTCAGCAAGCCACCCTTGGTGCCGATGTCGCCAGCATCCAGGCGCATGGCGTAGTAAGGGCCTTTGCTCAACGGCGCCAGGCACGGGTTGGGCTTGACGTTGCTGTCGCCGTAGTAACGGTCGAACACATTGCCGCCGCGGCCGAAGTCGGCATCGACGCCGCTGCGGGCGAAGCCGTTCATGCGCGCCACGGTCTGGGTCAGTCCCTCCGCATCGACGCCAATCTGCGCAGCCAGGGCCGGCAGGCTGTCGGCCTTGAAATACAGGGTATTGAGCCATTCCTTGCGCAGCCTGCTGTCGGGCATTACCTGGGCCGGCATCAAGGGGCCCATGGCGTAGTTGAAGCGGAAGTGGCCATCGAAAATCACCCAGGCCGGGATGGACTTGCCCCCCGAGTCCTGGTTGTCGCGGTACATCGCATCGACGAACTCCAGGTACGGTGCGGCTTCATTGACGAACCGCCGGCCCTGGCTGTTGACCACGATAGCGCCAGGGAACGCTCGTTCGGCAAACACCCCTCGCGGCTTTTCCTCGCCTGGCACCGCCAGGGTGGGTGCCCACCAGGCCCAGTCCATCAACGCCGTCGCCGCGCCCAGGCCAAGACCGGCCTGCAAGGCGGCGCCGGTATTGTTGCCCGGTGGCGTGGCGCTCCAGCTGCGCTGGGTGGGTTGCGGCAGGTACTGCTCGCGCAGCGCCTGGTTCTGCTCGAAGCCGCCGGAGCCGAGGATCACCGCGCGGCGAGCCTGCAACTGCACCACCTGGCCTTCACGACACACCTGCACGCCGCTGACGCGGCCTTGGTCAGTCAGCAGCGATTGGAAATCGGTGTTCAGCCACACCGGGACCTTGCGGTCCATCAGCGAGCAGCGCAGTGCTGCGACCAGGGCGCTGCCCAGGGCGGCGCGGCGGTCTCGGCGACCCTTGCGCCGCCATTTGAAGTCGAGCTTGTAGCGCAGCATCAGGCCGAGGATCAGCAGGCGCCAGCCGAACGAGCGGGACATGGCCTTGTGGGCATGCCTGGCCGTCCAGGCGATACGCCCCATCAACAGGGTCGAGGGCGATGGCGCACGCAGGTTGCGCAGCTCATCGCCCAGCGCGCTGGTGTCGAACAGTTGCGGATCCAGGGTTCGGCCACCCGCCAGGGCACCGGGCAATTGCGGGTAGTAGTCGGGGTACTTTTCCGCCACGGCGTAACGGACCCGGCTGCGGGTCTCCAGGGCGTGAATCATCTGTGGCGCGTGCTTGAGGTAGGCGCGCAGGCGCAGGTCATCGCCGTGCTCACCGGTAGCAGCCTTGAGGTATTGCAGGGCCAGTTCGAAACTGTCGCGCCCGCCCTTGGCGGCAAAATAGTGGTTGTTGGGAATCCAGATGCCACCGCCGGAAATCGCCGAGGTGCCACCGAACTTGTCGCTTTTTTCAACGACCAGTACCGACAGGCCCTGTTCAGCAGCAAACAGCGCCGAGGTCATCGCCCCCGCGCCGGAACCGACGACGATCACGTCGTAGTGAGAAGTAGACTGAGCGTTAGCTGTCATTGTTGTTGTGCCTTGGCTGTGATCTAGGTTGCCCCGGTATACCGACCAGGGGCTCGCAAGCCCGGGCGCGCAGAGTGGCGGCCCGGGCACGGCTCAGACATACGGGTCCGGGTTGGGCAGGCCCAGTTGCACCGCCCCCAGGCTGCGGCTGAATGCCATGTAGTTGTTGGCGATATGCCCGCGGGCCTGGTGCAGGTCGCGGAACAGCCGCGAGACGGGGTTGGTGTTGTAAAGCCCGGAGGCCGCCATGCAGCGCAGCAGTTCGTTGACTTTTTCGGCGCAGATGTTGGTGACGTACGAAGACTGGTAGCGGTACAGCAGCCGGGTTTCCACGTCCGGGTACTCACCCGCCTCGGCCAGCGCCATCAGGTGCGCGTAGTTGCGCTCGAGCACCAGCTTCAGGCCATCGAGGATGATCGTGGCTTCGGCCACCGTGGTCTGTGCCACCGGATCCTCGGCGGTTTTCATCCCATGTTTGCCGATGTGCGCGGCGGCGTTGGCGCGAAACGCATCGATGGCCCCCTGCAAGGCCCCAATGGCTGACGTCGAGACCGCACGGGTGAACACCTGGGCAAAAGGAATGGCGTAGATCGGGTTGGTGTTGACCTGACGCCCTGGGGTGGCGTCGACCTCGCAGTTGTTGGTGCGCTGCACGCGGTGCGCAGGCACGAAGGCATCTTCGACCACGATGTCATGGCTGCCGGTGCCGCGCAGGCCCAGCACGTCCCAGTTGTGTTCGATCCGATAGTCGCTGCGCGGCACCAGGAAGGTGCCGTGCTCGGCGGCGCGCTGCTCGTCGGCGGGTAGCACGCCGCCGAGGAAGCACCACTGGCAGTGTTCGCTGCCACTGGAAAAGCCCCATCGGCCACTGATCCGGTAGCCGCCCTCCACAGGCGTCACCTCGGCCACCGGCATGTAGGTGGAAGAGATCAAGGTCGAGTGGTCCTGTCCCCACACATCCTTTTGCGCTTCAAGTGGGTAGCGCGCCAGCTGCCAGGGGTGCACGCCCATCACCCCGTACACCCACGCCGTCGACATGCAGCCTTCGGCCAGGATCATCTGGATTTCGAAGAAGGTCCGCGGGTCGACTTCGAAGCCACCGAAGGCCCGGGGTTGCAGGGCGCGCAGCAAACCGGCCTGCTGCAGTTCGAAAATGGTTTCGTCCGGCACCCGGAACTCGCGGTCCGCCCGTGCGGAGCGGCTTTTCAGGGCGGGGACCATGCGCCGGGCATGGTCTAGCAGTTGCTGTTCTTCGCGCGTTTTGACTCGCATGCTGTCCATCCGTTCGTTCTCCCGATCGCGTTGTGCGGTTGCACGAGGCATGGGTCGATGATCGAATGCAGGGACTGAATAATCATCGTCAAAGCGGACTAGACAAGCGGCGAAACGGCACCTTCCCTGGTGCCCGAACGTCTTACACCGGCGCGCGCCGGGCGGCCCAAGGGCGGTCTTGCTCCAACTGCGCGGCCAGGCGGATCAGCAGGTCTTCGCCCCCTAAGCGGGCGGTGAACATCATGCCGATCGGCAAGCCGTCGTCGCTCATGCCCAGCGGCAGGGAAATGGCCGGTTGGCCACTGACATTGGCCAGTACCGTGAAGCCGGCGCTGCCCATGGCCTTCTGCGCATAGCTTTCGTACGGCTGGTTCAGCGACAGCTCACCGAGCGCGGGCGTGAGGCTGGAGGTGACCGGCGACAGCAGCACATCGAAACGCTCGAACTGCTGCTCCATGGCCATGCTGATGTCTTCGAACGACTGGCGCGCACGTACGACGCCCTCCCCGCTGACCTTGCCCGCACGCTCCAGCACGCCGAAGGTGATCAGTTCCAGATCCTGTGGCCCCAGCGCCCGACCCAGGGCCTTTTCACGGTCGTTGACCATGGCCAGCAGCGCATTGCCCATCGCCGCGCCGTGGGAACCGAACAGCTGCTGTGGCTGGACAGGCAAACGCACTTCATCGATCTCGTGGCCCAGCCTGAGCAGTTGCTGGAGGGTCTGTTCCAGCACCTTGGCCACCGCCGGCTGCAGCGGCGCACCGGTCATGGAATCGCGCACCAGGCCTACCCGCAAACGGCCCGGATCACGGCCCAGTTCGTCGACGTAGGGCCGCTGCAGGGGGCTCGCCCAGTAGGGGCTGCCAGGCTCATGGCCCTGGCCGGCATCGAGGAACAGCGCCGTGTCGCGCACGCTGCGCGAGACCACGTTGGCGACGCTGGCGCCAAACCCGCCTTCCAGCCGAAGCGGGCCGCTGGGCGTGCGGTAGCGTGACGGTTTGAGCCCCACCACGCCGCAATAGGACGCCGGGATGCGGATCGACCCGCCACCGTCGGTGGCATGGGCCACCGCAACGATACCGGCCGCCACCGCCGCGCACGAACCGCCAGACGAGCCGCCGGCGCTCATCGCCAGGTTCCAGGGGTTGCGGGTCTGCCCCCAGAGCAACGACTCGGTGGTGGTGGTCAGGCCGAATTCCGGGCTGGTGGTCTTGCCGAACGGCACTGCGCCAGCCGCTTCGAAACGGCTGACCAGGGTGCTGGTGACGCGGGCTGGCGGGGCGTCCTTGAACAGGCGGCTGCCATTGCTGGTGGGTGTGCCCTGCAGGTAGGTGTTGAGGTCCTTGAGCAGTATCGGCACGCCCGCCAGCGTGCCCTGGTCCAGGGTACCCGCCTTGCGCCTGGCCGCCAGCAAGGCTCGCGCATATTCGTCGTGGCGCATGTTGACGGCATTGAGCTTCGGGTTGACCTGTTCGCAACGGGCGATGGCCGCTGCCAGCAGCTCTTCGGCGCTGAACTGGCCAGCTTGCAGACCTTTGACCATGGCCCACGCATCCATGGCCTGGTAATCGCTGGCGCTCAGGCCTGTGGCACCGGCAACAGCAAAGCGCCCGAACAAGCCTGCACCCAGGGTGACAGCGCCGGCCTTGAGGACCTCGCGCCTGGCCCAGCCGGACGAGCTGGTATCGGCAGTGTCGAGAGCGGTGGGTTGAACGTCGTTTTTCATGTGCTGAATTCCGTTTTTATTCTTTTGATCGTTTTCAGGTTCAGTCCGCAGTGATCTGCGCCACCATCGCTGCCAGGAAGTGTTCGCTGTAGGGCGGCAACAGGCCCCATTCGCCACGCGGATCGTGTTCGGGCGCCCTGAGCACCGTGCGCATGTGGCTGAACTGCAGGAAACCTTCTCGGCCGTGGTAATGGCCCATGCCCGAGGCCCCGACGCCGCCGAAGGGCGCGTCGTGCAGCGCGGCGTGCATCATCACGTCATTGAGGGTAACGCCCCCCGAGAGGCTGTTGGCCAGGACGTACTGCTGCTCCTGGGTGTCCTCGCCAAAGTAGTACAGCGCCAGCGGCCGCGGGCGAGCGTTGATCTGCGCCAGCACCTGGTCGACTTGGTCATAAGGCACCACCACCACGGCGGGGCCGAAGATTTCCTCGTGCATGATCGTGCTGTCGACAGGCGGGTCGATCACCACCTGCAGTGGACGGCGACGGTTGTGCAGGTCGACCGCCTGCTCGCAGGGCAGGCTCAGGACGCGTGCGCCAAGGCCCCGGGCTTGCTGCACCAGGTGCTCGACCCGCATCAGGTGCCGGGCATTGACCACGGCGACGACGTCCGGGTTGTCACTGACTTCTGGAATCAGCTCGCGGTAGGTGCGCGCGAATGCCTGCAGGAACTCTTCGAGGTGCTCGCGGGGCACATATACCAGGTCCGGGTTGATGCACACCTGGCCGCTGTTGGTGGTTTTCGACACGGCGATGCGATAGGCCGCGGTTTCCAGGTTCGCGCTGCGCCCTACGATCACGGGCGATTTGCCGCCCAGCTCCAGGGTCAACGGCACCAGGTTGTCGGCGGCGTTGCGCATCACCGACTTGCCCACCTGGGTGCCGCCGGTGAACACCAGGTGGTCGAAGGGCTGGGCAGTGAACGCCTTGGCCATGTCTTCCCCCCCCACCACCACACCGACCTCACGCGGGTCGAAGTACTCACCGATCAGCTGCGCCACCAGCTCGGCCGTTCGCGGTGCCACCTCCGACGGTTTGAGGATGGCTCGGTTGCCCGCCGCCAAGGCCGACGCCAAGGGGCTGAGCAAGGTGTACAGCGGTGCGTTCCAGGTGCCCAGGATGCCCACGCTGCCCTTGGGCTGGTACATCACCCAGGCATGCGCGCCAAGTTGATCGTAGGGGGCGAACACCTCGCGGGGTTCGTCCTGCATCCAGGTGTGCAGGTGGTCGCGTGCGTGCTTGAGCGAGCCCAATGAGCCCAGCACATCGTTCATCAGGGAAAAGCCCGGGTGGCGGCCGCCGAAATCGGCATCCATGGCCTCGGCCAGCGCCGGGTGGTGGGCCACCAGCAGGTCGATCACCCGCTGGATACGCTCGCGGCGCACCTGCGCAGCGACAGCCCCCTGGGCACTGAACGCGGCTTTCTGTTCACCCAACAGGGCCGACAGGCCGTCGACGGTAGAAACTGCACAACTCATAGCGCCTCCTCGATTGTAGAAGGGCCAGCGGTACCGCACTGCGCCCACGATGGCCGTCGTCAGACAACGCCCTGAGCAGCAAACTAGCCGCGCAAGGCGCCCAACCGCCTCGTCCATGTGGACGAGGCCGGCAAAAACGTTAGTCCGTTGAGACGATGCAGGCCGCGCCGGCGCTGGGAATACTGGCCAAACGCACACTCATTCGATGAGGCCCATCATGGCAACGCCCGCCAGTTTCGACCCTCAAGCGTTTCGCACCGCCCTAGGCACCTTCACCACCGGGGTGACCATCATTACCACCCAGGCCGAAGATGGCACGCCGGTCGGCATCACCGCCAACAGTTTCAACTCGGTGTCGCTCAACCCGCCGCTGGTGCTGTGGAGCTTGTCCAAGAATGCCCGCAGCCTGCCAGCTTTCAGTGAGGGTCGCCACTGGAACGTGCACGTGCTGTCGACCGAGCAGGAGTCGCTGTCCGGCCGCTTCGCCCGGCAAGGCGAGGACAAGTTCTGCGAGCTGCCGTTCGAGTCCGGCATCAGTGGTGCACCGTTGTTGCAGGACTGCACGGCGCGCTTCCAGTGCCGTACGGCGTTTCAGTACGAAGGCGGCGATCACGTGATTTTCGTCGGTGAAGTGCTGGCCTTCGACCACAGCGACCGTGCGCCGCTGGCCTTCCAGAGCGGCCAGTACGCGCTGGCGATGCGCAAGCCCCGCAGCGAGCTGCGCCTGGCCACCACCCCGCCACCGCCCGAATGCAGCTACACCGAAGACCTGCTGGGCTACCTGCTGGGGCGTTCTCACTACCAGATGCTGCATGCCTTGCGCCGCCTGTTGAAGAACCAGCAACTCGACGAGCACGCCTTCTTCATCCTCTCGACCCTGTGCATCCGCGACAACCTGACCCTCGACGAAATCAACGGGTTCGTGGGCTACACCGGCCATGTGGTCAGTACCTCGAGCATGCGTTTTCTCGAGCGTCAGCACCTGGTTGCGCGCGAAGTCGGTGACGGCGAGGCCCGTTACGTGCTGACGGCCGACGGCCGGGAAGCCTCGCTGCAGGAAATCGCCCTGGCCAAGGCTGTGGAGGAAGACATTGCGGCGCGCCTGGGCGCCGGTGACGCCCAGGCCCTCAAGGTGCTGCTCAAGCGCCTGATCACCGCGTCCGACCCGGGCCTGCCAGACCTCTGGGCGCCTCGCTGAGCGCTCTGCACGGCGTGCATTGCTACCCACTCGGAAAACAACAAAGGATTGCCATGAGCATATTGCAACGCTTCAACCTCACGGGCAGTGTGGCCATCGTCACCGGAAGCGGCCGCGGAATCGGCCGCGCCATCGCCCTCGCCTATGCCGATGCTGGCGCCGACGTGGTCTGCAGCGCCCGTTCGCTGAGCGATGTCGAAGCGGTGGCCGAAGAGATCTGCAGCCGAGGCCGCCGCGCCCTGGCCGTGAGCTGCGATGTGACGGACAGCGAACAGCGCGTGGCGTTGGTCAGCCGTACCCGCGAGCAGCTGGGGCGGGTCACCCACCTGGTCAACAATGCGGGCGGGGGTGGCCCCAACGACCCGTTGACACTGACGCCGGAGGCCTTCGAGCAGGTGTTGCGCTTCAACGTCAGCGCGGCCTATGCCCTGGCGCAGCTGTGTGTGCCGCTGATGCGTGAAAACGGTGGCGGCAACATCATCAACATCACCTCGGTGGCAGCCCGATATGCCCAGCGCCACTTCAGTGCCTACGGCACCGCCAAGGCGGCGCTGACCCACCTGACGCGGCTGCTGGCACAGGAGTTCGCCCCGCAGATTCGGGTCAATGCAGTAGCGCCAGGGCCGATCCTGACCGATGCGCTGGCCGGGGTCATGCCCGATGCCATGCGCAGCACCATGGAAACCAACACCCCACTCAAGTGCCTGGGCCAGCCCGAGGACATCGCCGCCGCAGCGCTGTACCTGGCCAGCCCTGCCTCGGGCTGGGTCACCGGCAAGATCATCGAGGTCGATGGCGGCGCCGACTCCAGTGTCTGGCCCGGCTGAGCCCTTGCCAGCGACCCTTCATTACCCTGATCGAGAGTGACTTTTCATGGACGCGCAGTTGATAGAAGCCTTGGGCGATGAACTATTCAACGCCCTGAACACACGCCAGCCCCTGGCACCGCTGACACAGCGCCACCCGGCCATCGACCTGAGTGACGCCTACCGTATCTCCCGGCGTTTTCTCGCCCGTCGTGAAGCCATGGGCGAGCGGGTGGTGGGTAAGAAGATCGGCGTCACCAGCCGCGCCGTGCAGGAAATGCTCGATGTCCACCAGCCAGACTTCGGCTTTCTCACCGATGCCATGCAGGTGCAGGACGGCCAGGACGTCAGCTTGTCGCACTACAAGCTGATCCAGCCCCGCGCCGAGGGCGAAATTGCCTTCGTGCTCGGCGAAGACCTGCACGGACCGGGCATCACCGCCGAGGACGTGCTGGCCGCTACCGAGTGGGTGTTGCCGTGTTTCGAGATCGTCGACTCGCGGATCGACAACTGGCAGATCCGCATTCAGGACACCGTCGCCGACAACGCCTCGTGCGGCGTGTTCGCACTGGGCCGTCAGCGCGTCGACCCGCGCACGCTCGACCTGGCACGGATCGAGATGCACCTGTTGAAGAACGGCCAGCCGTCCGGCTCCGGCCTTGGGTCGGCCGTCCAAGGCCACCCCTGTGCAGCTGTCGCCTGGCTGGCCAACACCCTGGGTGAACTGGGCATCGCGTTTCGCCGTGGCGAAATCGTGCTTTCCGGGGCACTCGCGCCCCTCGTGCCGGTGACGGCCGGCGACCGTATCAGCCTGAACATGGCCGGACTGGGCCAATCCAGCCTGCGTTTCGTGCCCTAGCCCGACCCTTTGAGTGGAGCACTACACCATGAACGAAAAGATCCGATGCGCGGTGATCGGGCCGGGCAACATCGGCACCGACCTTTTGTACAAACTCAAGCGCAGCGAACTGCTCGAACCGGTCTGGATGGTCGGCATCGATGCCACGTCCGAAGGGCTCGCTCGCGCCCGTGAGATGGGCCTGAATACCACCGCCGATGGCGTTGACGGGCTGCTGCCGCATGTGCGCGAAGACCGCATCCAGATTGCCTTCGATGCCACTTCCGCGTATGTCCACGAGGAAAACTCGCGCAAGCTCAACAGCCTCGGCGTGCTGATGATCGACCTGACACCGGCGGCCATCGGCCCGTACTGCGTGCCACCGGTGAACCTCAAGGCCAACCTGAGCCAGGGCGCGATGAACGTGAACATGGTCACCTGTGGCGGCCAGGCCACCATTCCGCTGGTCGCGGCGGTCTCCAGCGTACAGCCGGTGGACTACGCCGAGATCATCGCCACCGCGGCCTCGAAGTCGGTAGGCCCAGGCACGCGCAAGAACATCGACGAGTTCACCCGCACCACCGCCAGCGCCGTGGAGCAGGTGGGCAAGGCGAAAAAGGGCAAGGCGATCATCATCATCAACCCGGCCGAACCACCGCTGATCATGCGCGATACGGTGCATTGCCTGACCGCCGATACGCCCGACCAGGCGGCAATCAGCACGGCCATCAGCGCGATGATTGCCCAGGTACAACGCTACGTTCCCGGCTATCGGCTGGTGAATGGCCCGGTGTTCGACGGTAATCGGGTGTCGATCTTCATGGAAGTGGAAGGTCTGGGGGACTACCTGCCCCGCTACGCCGGCAACCTCGACATCATGACCGCCGCTGCGGCCCGCACCGCCGAGATGTACGCCGAGGAAATCCTCAAGGGCGAACTGGTGTTGCGCCCTGCCACCGCCCAACCCGCCTTGTCCTAAGGAGCCGAGCATGGACCTTCACGGCAAACGTATCACCGTTCACGACATGTGCCTGCGCGACGGCATGCACCCCAAGCGCCACCAGATCACCCTGGACCAGATGAAGACCATCGCCTGCGGCCTCGACGCCGCGGGCGTGCCACTGATCGAAGTCACCCACGGCGATGGCCTGGGCGGCAGCTCGGTGAACTATGGGTTTCCGGCGCACAGCGATGAGCAGTACCTGTCGGCGGTAATCCCCCTGATGAAGCAGGCCAAAGTCTCGGCGCTGTTGCTGCCGGGTATCGGCACGCTCGACCACCTGAAGATGGCCCACGAACTGGGCGTCAACACCGTGCGCGTGGCCACCCACTGCACCGAGGCCGATGTCAGCGAGCAGCACCTTGCCCATGCCCGCCACCTGGGCCTGGATACCGTGGGGTTCCTGATGATGGCCCACATGAACAGCCCCGAAGGCCTCGCCCGGCAAGGCAAGCTGATGGAAAACTACGGGGCCAACTGCGTCTACCTGACCGACTCTGCCGGCTACCTGCTGCCACACCAGGTGAGCGAACGAGTGGCGGCGTTACGAGCAGCGCTCGACCCGCAGACCGAAATCGGCTTCCACGGCCACCATAACCTGTCGATGGGCGTGGCCAACTCGATTGCCGCCGTCGCCGCAGGTGCCAGCCGCATCGACGCCGCCTGCGCAGGCCTGGGTGCCGGTGCGGGCAATACGCCGATGGAGGTGCTGGTGGCCGTGTGTCAGCGCATGGGCATCGAAACGGGTGTGGATGTGTTCGGCATTCAGGATGTCGCCGAAGACCTTGTGGTGCCGATCATGGACTTCCCCATCCGCAGCGATCGGGACGCGTTGACCATGGGCTATGCGGGGGTCTATGGCTCGTTTCTGCTGTTTGCCAAGCGTGCCGAGAAGAAGTATGGCGTATCGGCCCGCGAAATCCTCGTGGAGATGGGCCGTCGGGGCATGGTCGGGGGCCAGGAGGACATGATCGAAGACACGGCCATGACCTTGGCCAGACTACGCAGGGCCAACGCCTGACGGCAAGGCTGGCTTTGCTCTGAAATTGCCTGGGCCGCTTCGCGGCCCATCCTGGAGCCCTTCATGAGCAGTATCACGTCCCCGGCCTCTGGCTGGCGCAGTCACGGGTTGCTGTTGCTGTTGGCGATGATGTATGCCGACAACTTCGTCGGCCGTCAGATCATTGCAGTGATGATCGAGCCCATCAAGCAAGAGTTCGCTGTCAGCGATACGGCGATGGGCCTGGTCTCGGGCCTGGCCTTCGCCGCCGTATTCGTGCTGCTTGGGCTGCCGGCCGGGCGTTTGGCCGATCATCTGTCACGGCCTCGGCTGCTTGCAGTCTCTTCATTGCTGTGGGCACTGGCCACACTGGCCTGTGGTTTGGCGGGTAGCTTTGCCGTTCTGGTGATGGCAAGGATGGCGGTGGCGGTGTTCGAGTCGCCAAACACGTCCAGTGCGATGTCCATCATCGCCGACCTCTACCCGCCACAGCGGCGTTCGTTCGCCATTGCCTGCTACACCGCCGCCCCGACCTTTTCCACGATCATCGCACTGTGCCTGGGGGCATGGGTGGTCGAGCACTACGGCTGGCGCGCGGGCTTTTTCGTCGTGGCCTTGCCCGCCCTGCTGATCAGCGCCGTGTTCGCCTTCGCCGTGCGCGACCCACAACGCGGGCGTTTCGACCTGTTACCGGTTCACAATGCGATATCCAGGCCCGGCCTGCTGGCCAGCGCCAGAGAACTCTGGGCTCTACCTGCCTACCGTTGCCTGGTACTTGCCTGCGGCATCACCACGTTCAGCGCTTATGCCTATGCGATCTGGAACGCCAGTTTCCTGGTGCGCAGTCACAATATGCCTTTGCAATACGCCGGTATTCTCGTGGGGTTGATCGGAGGCACCTGTGCCGGCCTTGGCGCGCTGTTCAGCGGCTGGATCACTGACCGTCTGGCAGTCAGGCATCACGAATGGCATATCGGCATCCCGGTTCTCGGCCACCTTCTTGGCAGTAGCACGCTCATCATCTACCTGCTCTGGCCACAGGACATCCTACTGTTCGTTGGCTCGGTACCAATCCCCAGCGCGATGCTCTGGTGTGCACTTTCCAGCTTCTGTTCGGTTTGGTGGATAGGCCCTTGCTTCTCACTGCTGACGCAACTGGTGCCAGCCAGCCGTCGCGCCACGGCGGTGGCGTTGCAAACCATCGTGACCACCTTGTGCGGGGTAGGCATCGGGCCCTTGGCCACCGGCCTGCTCAGCGACGCCCTGACGCCATGGTTCGCCGAACAATCGCTGCGCTACGCCCTGGTCCTGGTCAGCGCCACGATCGTCGTTCCGATTGCGCTGCTATGGCGCACACATCAACATTTGCCTGGCCAAGCGAGGGCAACCGACTATGCCTAGATTCACCTGCACCGCCAAGCGCAGCGAAAGTGCTGCCGTCGTTATCGAGGCCGCCAAGGCACTGATGGTCGAGGTCGGCTTCGGCGCCATGTCGATGCGCCAGCTTGCCAACCGCGCCGGCTTGCTGCCGGGCAGCCTGTATCACCATGTGTCAAGCAAGCAGGAACTGTTGCTGATGGTCATCCTGGATGTGCTTGAAGAGCGCGATAAAGCCTGGCGGCGGGTACCCCGGCGCAAACACCTCCAAGAAGAACTGAAGTCATTCATCACGTTTGTGTTGGCCTGGCAGCTGGCAAATCCGGCCGATTCGAAGATCCTTCAGCATGAGCAGCGGCACCTGGACGCTCCCCTGCAAGCATGGCTGTCGCAACGGCCGGACCGTTTGAGCGCCTACCTGCCAGGCTTGCTCAGAAAAAGCCAGCAGCAAGGCGTCCTTGGTGATCTTGACGTCGATTCGATGGTTGCAGCGATCATGGCATTGCTCGGTACAGCCGACGCACTTCGACGCAACTCAGTGCACTGGCTGCCCGCGCAACTAGAGTCGCACTTTCTGCACATGGTACTGCGTCTGCTCGATGTCAAAAGACACGACAACGCTTTCATTGCTCTGTCCCCTGCCTCTACCCAGCTGGCGTCATAGAAAGAACTGACCCGGCAAAGGCTCATGTTCACGGTCAATTACACGTCCCGGTTCTGACCCCGTCTCATGCCGTCAATTGCCACTGCGCCAGGGGCCAGTACTGGCCCTTACGCGATTCGTAGAGCGTGAAGTGCCGGGCAGTCACGAAAAAGTCAGGCGCCACCGTGGCTTCCGGCGCCTGGCCGCGAAACTCCCGTGACAGGGTCAGGTGCGGCCGATACTCACGGGCCTGCTCGGCAACGCCCAGGGGCAGCAGCGCCTGCTGCAGCCCATAGACCAGGTGGCGCAACGCCGGCGGGGTTTCCTGCGGCTCCAGCACCAGCACATTGGCGCGGGGCCAGACCTTCAACTGATCGAGCAGCAGGCGCAGCGGCGCACCCGGGCGGGCGAGGTTGTCCACCGCGGCGCAAATCGCCGGCACCTGCGCTGCATCCACATCCCCCAGAAACAGCAAGGTCAGGTGGAAGTTCTCGCTCGGCACCGGCTTGCCGCTGCGCAGGTTCAGGCCGCGCCGCCACTGCGCGAGCGAACGCCGTTGGGCATCGCTGACCGACAGGGCGAAAAACAGCCGTTTGAAGGGGGCGCCACTGGGGCGTACATCCAGAACCATGGAAGCTCCTCACACCTAAATCGTTTGCGCAATCTGTAGGGCATTACACCTAAGTCGCCCAGCAATCACCCAACAATAGGTACAAACTGCCCCCACGATTGTTTATGCTGGCCAACTTATGCCATGGCGCATGGCCTTTTTTTCGACAAGTAATCGTCCATGAAAATTGCACTCGTACTGATATTCGTCCTCTCGATCGCCTATGTTCACCTGCGCGGTCGGGTACGTCACAAGCTCAGCCGTCAGCTGGGTGACCACTCCAGCTTCCTGGCCCCAGTCAACAGCTTCCTTTACCTGTTTTCCAAGCATCCGGCCAAACCCTACCTGCCGGTGGAAGCCTTCCCCGAACTGCAGCCACTCAAGGACCACTGGCAGGAAATTCGCGAAGAAGCCCAGCGTTTGCTGCATGTAGGCGAGATCAAGAAGTCCGACAACTACGACGACGTCGGCTTCAACTCGTTCTTCAAGACCGGCTGGAAGCGCTTTTACCTGAAATGGTACGGCGAAAGCCATCCGTCGGCGATGAACCTGTGCCCGCGCACCACCGAACTGCTGCAGGGCATCGGTTCGGTCAAGGCCGCCATGTTCGCCACCCTGCCGCCGGGCGCCAAGCTGGTGCGCCACCGCGACCCTTATGCCGGCTCCTACCGCTACCACCTGGGCCTGGACACACCGAACGACGATGGTTGCTACATCGACGTGGATGGCGAGAAGTATTCCTGGCGCGACGGCGAGGCTGTGGTGTTCGACGAGACCTACATCCACTACGCGGCCAACACCACCGAGCACAACCGCATCATTCTGTTCTGCGACGTCGAGCGCCCGCTCAAGTACCGCTGGGCCACCGCGTTCAACCGCTGGTTCAGCCGCAATGTCATGGCCGCGGCGGCAGCGCCGAACGATGCCAATGACAAGACCGGCGGTATCAACCGTCTGTTCACCCGCATCTACAAGATTCGTGAGCGCGGCAAGGCGCTGAAGAAGCGCAACCGCATGCGTTACTACCTGGAAAAATGGCTGTTCGTGGCGGCGCTGGTGCTGGTGTTCATCTATATCTGATGGCCTTCACTGGCCCTATCGCCGGCAAGCCGGCTCCCACAGGTACTCCACAACTCGTGAATCCTGTGCTGTACCTGTGGGAGCCGGCTTGCCGGCGATAGGGCCCGCACAGACACCCATCTTCGACTAGCCTGATAGCTCCACTCGCAACCTCCCCAAGGTGAAGACGATGAGCATGATGGACTGGGACGCCTACCGTAAGCAGTTGATGGCCGGCATCGGCGATATCAAGCAATTGTCCCCCGACACCGTGGCCGGCTACATGACCGCCAGCGGCGCCGGTGCCAAGACCAACCACCTGGATGCCAAGACCCGCGAGCTGATCTCCCTGGCCGTGGCCGTCACCACGCGCTGCGACGGCTGCATTGCCGTGCACTCGCAGCAGGCGGTCAAGCAGGGTGCCACCCGTGAAGAGATCGCCGAGGCCCTGGGTGTGGCCGTGGCGATGAATGCCGGTGCCGCGCTGGTCTACTCGGCGCGCGCTCTGGATGCAGTGGGCAAGGCCGAAGGCTGAACCGCAAACGGCGTCGCCGCCCTTGCGCGACGACGCCGCGCCGCCCAGACTTGGCGCCCTAGCCCCAACAGGTACCGCCATGATCCACATCCGCCCCATGACGCCCGACGATTTCGAGCGTTTCTGGCCGACCTTCCAGGCCATCGTCCAGGCCCGCGAAACCTACGCCTACGACCCCGCCCTGAGCGTCGAGCAGGCGCGCCAGCTGTGGCTGGAGCTGCCCTTGCACACGTGGGTGGCCGAACAGGATGGCGAGCTGCTCGGCTCCTACTACCTCAAGGCCAATGCCGCCGGCCCCGGCAGCCATGTCGGCAACTGCGGCTACATGGTCAGCGAGGCCGCCCGTGGCCATGGTGTGGCACGCCTGATGTGCGAGCACTCGCAGAAACTGGCGCGCCAGGAAGGTTTCCTGGCGCTGCAGTTCAACTCGGTGGTCGCCAGCAACGAAGTGGCCGTGGCGCTGTGGCACAAGCTCGGTTTCGACACGGTCGGCCGCTTGCCCAAGGCCTTCCGCCACGCCCGCCTGGGGCTGGTGGATTGCCTGGTGATGTACAAGTGGCTGGCGGACGAGCCGGTGGTGGAGAAACCACCGCTGCTGATCGGCCGCAAGAACATCGAGGCGCGGGTCTCGCGGCGGCGCGGGCGCTAGCCGTCAGCAGGCCTTCGAGGCCTCGCACACCCGGTGATAGGCGCGGTTGAAGTACACCAGCCCATCATCGGCGCCACCCTGGCGGATTTGCTCGATCTCGCAGTAGAAAATGCTGTGCGAGCCCACTTCATGCACCTGGGCAATCCGGCAGTCGAAGTTCACCAGCGCTTCCTGCATCACCGGCGCACCGCTTTCCAGCACGGTCCAGTGGGTGGAGGCGAAGCGCTCTTCCATGCTCAGCTGGCGGTTGGCGAAGACCCCCGACAGTTCCTGATGGGTGCCGGCCAGCACGTTCACGCACAGCGCACCGTTGGCCTTGAACTGCTCGTTGGAATACGACGAGCGATTCATGCACACCAGCAAGGTCGGCGGCGCATCGGTGACGCTGCACACCGCCGAGGCGGTGAAGCCGAAGCGCCCTGCAGGGCCATCGGTGGTGATCACCGACACGGCGCCACCGAGCATTGCCATTGCGTTGCGAAATTGGGTTACGTCAACCATGGTCATGCTCCTCAGATATCCAGCACCAGCTTGTTGGACTTGGCCCGCGAGCAGCACACCAGGATCTGGTCGTTCGCGGCTTTCTCTTCATCGGTCAGGTACACGTCGCGGTGGTCCGGCTCGCCTTCGAGCACCTCGCACATGCAGGTGCCGCACACCCCCTGCTCGCACGAGATGTCGATCTTGATGCCGACCTGGGCCAGGGCGTCGAGAATGCTCTGGCCCTCGGCGACCTGCACGGTCTTGTTGCTGCGCGCCGCGACCACCTCGAAGCTGGCGCCACTGGCATCGACCTCGACCTGGAAGTACTCCTTGTGGATGTGGTCCTCGGCGTAACCCTGCTGGCGCGCGCCGGCAATCACCCAGTCCATGAAGCCCGACGGGCCACAGGTATACATGTGGGTGCCGGTCGAACCCGCACCGAGCACGGCCTGCAGATCCAGGCGCTGGGCGGCGTCTTCGTCGTCGAAGTGGGTGACCACCCGATCGGCGAATGGCGCACTGGCCAGGGCTTCGAGGAACGCGCTGCGGCTGCGCGAGCGGCCGCAGTAGTGCAATTCGAAATCAGCGCCCTGCTGGTACAGGGCATGGGCCATGGCGATCATCGGCGTGATGCCGATGCCGCCACCCAACAGGATCGAGCGGCGCGCATCGGCCGCCAGCGGGAACAGGTTGCGCGGTGTGCTGATCTGCACCTCGCGCCCCTCCACCAGCGCTTCATGCACGCCCACCGAGCCGCCACGGGAGTCCGGGTCCTTGAGCACACCCAGGCGATACACCGAGGCATCCGCCGGGTCGCTGCACAGCGAATACTGGCGCACCAGGCCAGGGGCCACGTGGATGTCCACGTGCGCGCCCGCCTCGAAGGCCGGCAGCGCCGCGCCGTCGGCCAGCGCCAGGTCGAGGACGACCACGTCGGCCCCTTGGATCTCGCGCTTGCGCACGACGACATTCAACAATTGTTCATTCATGACCGGTGTCCTGTAGTGATTCATCGCATGAACAGGCCGCCGTTCACGTCCCAGGTCGCCCCGGTGGTGAAGTAGGCCTCGGGCCGCGCCAGCTGCACGATCAGGTCGCCCAGGAAATCCGCATCGCCCAGGCGCTGCACCGGGATGTTCGCCAGCAGCCCCTGCAGGCGTTCGGCCGGTACGGCCGCATGCACCGCGGGCGAGTCGATCGGGCCCGGGGCGATGGCGTTGACGGTGACGCCGCGGGCAGCGAATTCCTTGGCGAAGATCTTGGTCAGGGTGACGATCGCGCCCTTGCTCGCCGCATAGTGCGCGCCGGTGGCGGTGCCGCCGTTCTGCCCGGCCAGCGAGGCCAGGTTGATGATCCGCCCGTAGCCGACCTCGGCCATGTGCGCGCCCAACACCTGGCAGCCGAGGAACACGCTGCGCAGGTTCAGGCCGACCACGGCGTCGAACTCTTCCGGGCTGATCTGCATCAGCGGCGTGGTCTTGGTCACCGCCGCGTTGTTGACCACCACGTGCAGGGCGCCGAAGTGCTCCAGCACCTGGGCCAGGGCTTGCTCGAAATCGCCTTTGCTGGCGACATCGAGCTTCACCGCCAGGGCGCGCCCGCCCTGCCCTTGCAGCTGCTCGGCAGTGGCCTGGGCCAGGCCCAGGTCACGGTCCGAGACCACCACGTCGAAGCCTGCGGCGAGCAGCCGGGCGCAGAAGCGCTGGCCCAGCCCTTGCCCTGCCCCGGTTACCAATGCGACTTGGTTCATGGCCGGGTCCTCACAGGATGTAGCCGATACCGGCAAGGGTATCGTCGCTGTTGATCAGGCTGATCACCTTGCGCTCGATCTTGAAACCGCCCTCGGCACGCACCAGGGTGTAGGTCAGGTCGGCGCTGTAGTGCTTGAGGCTTTCCTTGCGGAACTCGCGGATGTTCTGCGCGGCACGCACGGTGACGTTCACCCCGTCATCGCCCAGCACGCGGATGCGCGAAATGCTGCGCACGGTGCGCGGCTGCGGGCTTGTGGAAATCGACTCGCCGCCGATCAGCCGCTGCACGCGCAGGCGGCGCATGTGGTGGTCGTCGTAGGCATAGTTCAAGGTGTTTTCGAAGTCGGTTTCCTTGGGGTTGATCGGGATGATGTAGGTCCCTTTCGCGGTCCACAGGTCCTGCCAGGCTTCGTACTCACCGTGGTCGAGCATGTCGCCTTCCTGCCAGATGAAGGCGGTGACTTCTTGCAGCAATTGCAAATTCATGGGGTTCTCCACACTCAGGCCGACATCATCTTTTTCCACTGCTGGTACGCCGCGCGCATGCCGGTTTCGGCACTCACGTCAGAGACCAGGCCATCTTCGCTTGGGCGTTCGCCCGGCAAGCCGCGGTTGAGCATGATCCACAGGTTCTCGCCGGCATTGGCGCCCTTCTGCACACGCTCCCAGGCCTCGGAATCGTCCGGGGTGCCGAAGCCCATCGGGCCCTGGAAGTGCTCGTGCAGGCGCAGGCGGTAGCGGTTGGCCGCGGCCGGGCCGCCGTCCATGGTGATCACCGAGTGGTGGATTTCGGTCTCGGTGACCGAGATCGGCTGCAGCACGCGGAAGAACGCCATCGAGCAGGCAACGTTGGGGAACAGGTTGAGGTTGAAGCCCGACCCGCCCACCGCACGCACGATGCGGCGCACCTGCGGCTCGTCGATGCCTTCGTCACGCAGCTCGGCGGCCAGCGACTCGAAGCGCTCGGGGATCGGCTTGTCGAGGTCGGCTTCCAGGTCGACCAACTCGGGGATCATCACCATCACGCTGTGGCCGTTGCCCAGGTCCTCGACGTAGCCAGGGCCTTTGACGAAGTCGAACAGCTCCAGGGTCTGTTCGTCCACGGACGACAGGAAGCTCTTGTGCACCAGCGGGAAGTGGTAGGCGTCGGTGGTGTTTTCCAGCTGGATCTTCCAGTTGCCGGGGAAGCGGAAACGGTGCTCGCCCGGCACCTTGATGCCGTAACCCGCGCCTTGCTTCATGAACAGGTCCATCCACTTCTTGGCCGCGCCCAGGAAGTCTTCCAGCGGCTCGATGTCGTCCTTGAAGGTAGCGAAGATCATGCCGGCATAGCTTTCGGTCCGCAGGCTGACCAGCGGCAGCTCGGCCTTGTCCAGGCAGTCGCCGTAGCTTTCCGGGTGCGGCACGCCGCGCAGCGAACCGTCGAGGGCATAGCCCCAGCCGTGGTACGGGCAGACGAAGCTGTTGGTCTTGCCTTTCTTGTGCTCGCACACCGTGGCGCCACGGTGGCGGCAGCGGTTGAGCAGGACATTGACGGCCTTCTTGCGGTCGCGCACGACGATCACCGGCTGCTTGCCGATGTAGGTGGTCTTGTAGCTGCCGGCCTCGGGGATTTCGCTCTCGTGGGCGACCCAGATCCAGGTGCTGTGGAAGATCTTTTCCAGCTCGGCGTCGAACAGCGCCGGGTCGGTGTACAGCGAGGTGTGGACGCGGTCGGGCTGCACCAGCTCGGAGGGGTCTACGCTCAGGTTGACGGCGGGAATCAGGTTAGTCACGGAAACACTCCTCCACTTCAGGTGCGCTGGATGATCAGTTCGCGGCCGACACGGGCCTCGACCTTGGCGTAGCGCCACAGCTTGTACGGGCCGTCGCCCACGGCGGTGGTGCGGAACAGGTTGCAGGCGGCGTGCACGGTCTGGATGTCCGGGACGTCGGCCAGCAGGTAGGTGGTCCAGGGGAAGCCGTCGGACGGGCCGACCATGCTCTGGTCGTCGTCCATGTTGCCCAGCACGTCGACCCCGGCCAGGTCGTGGATGCCGTTCCACATCGCGCTGAAGGCGGCCCACACCTGCAGTTGCTCTTCACGCGGTGCATCGAAGAAGTTCTGGTTGATGCCCATGCAGAACAGCACGCGCAAGGCTTTCTTATCGCTCATGACAAATATCCCGAGAGTTACAGGTAGCCCGGAAGAGGCTGTTTACCGAAGAACATCGCCCCGGCGTTCTGGTAGGTGACGTCGCCCATGAAGGCGTGCTGGGTGACCACTTGCGCATCGTTGACGCAGCGGGCCAGCGGGCTTTCGTTGTAGATGCCGGTCATGCCCGAGAGCAGCTGCGCACTGCGCGCCACCTCTGCGGCCACCCGCGCGGCATGGGTCGAGGACAGGCGCAGCAGGTTGGTCGCCTCCATCGGCACCGGGTCGCCGGCCAGCACGTGCTGCCAGGCGCGGTCGATCGATTCATAGAAGAACGCACGGGCCGAGCGCAGCGCGGCCTCGGCCTTGGCCACATCGACCTGGGCCAGCGGCCGGTCGGCCAGGGCCGGGGCGCCGGTCACCGAGATGCGCCCGCTGGCCATGCCCGACAATTCGTCCAGAGCGGCGCGGGCAATCCCAAGGCCGACCACCGAAAGCACCTGGGTGGCGAACGACAGCGACGGGTAGCGGAAGAACGGCTCGTCCAGGTTCGGCTTGCCGCCGCGCACGAAGGTCCACTGCTCGCCTACCACCACATCCTCGACCAGCAGGTCGTGGCTGCCGGTGCCGAGCAGGCCGACGGTGTCCCAGGTTTCTTCGATGCGCGCCTGGCTGCGCGGCATCACGGCCAGGCGCGGCAGGTCGAGCTTGTCGCCATTGCGCGGGGCGATGCCGACGCCGACGATGTCGGCGCCCATGGAGCCGCTGGAGTACTTCCAGCGGCCGTTGACCTTGAAGCCACCGGCAACGATTTCGGCAGGCTGCGGCGGGAAGATGCCCCCGGCGAACACCGTGTCGGGGCTGTTGCCGTAGATCTCGGCGATGGTCTCCAGCGGCAGGGCCGCCAGGTACACCGGGCTCATGCCGAAACTGGCCACCCAGCCGGCGGAGCCGTCGGCGTGGGAAATGCGTTCGATCATCTCGCAGAACGCGCCCGGCGAGCATTCGAGCCCACCGAAACGCTTCGGCACCAGGGCGCGGTAGACGCCGTGGGCCTTGAACGCATCGATCACGTCGCGGGAAATATGGCGTTGGCGATCGAACTCACCCTGACGGGCACGATCACGAACACCGTCAAGCAAAGCCTCGAAGGCAGGGCCACTGGCAAGCGCCGACTCGGGCGCGGCACGCAGGCAAAGCGAATCCATGGACATTCTCCGTCTCAGGCGCGGTTTTCTTGTTGAGGCTGGTGTCGGTAGACAGGAGGTGAAATGGCAAGGCGAGCCACAAGGAAGCGGCGGCCATGCAGGGGGGCAAAGGCGGGTTCGTGCGGCATGTTCTGTCTCTCTTGTTTTAGGTGCCGGTGACAAATATTTGCGGTCATTTACGTGAATTGTCAATTGAATTTTCACGCTTAAATTTGCAAATTTTCCTGCCACCCAGAGCCAGCAAACTCCATAAAACACGACTATCTATATGATTTTTAATAGTTTTTATGGAGAATCCGAAGCCAGCCATGAAGCTAAAAAAACTAACAACGATCGACGCTATTCCGAAAAATTTTTAATACACTTTTCACATGATTTCGGAGAGAAAAAAGCTGGTGTAGCATGGCCGGGCATGGAGCCTACAAACACAATCAATCCAGCCCCCCGCCAGCGCCTGGCGTGGGCCCACCGAGGTCCAGGTCATGCCTGTCCGCCCTATCGATCTGCAGGATCACCGCCTGCGTTACCTGCACCTGAGCCACGACAAAGGCTCCATGCGCGCCGCCGCCGAAGCCCTGGGGGTCGCCACCTCGTCGGTCAGCCGGCAGATCGCCCGGCTCGAAGCAGAACTGGGCATCGAGCTGGTGCGCCCCGGCACCCACCGCATCAGCCTGACCACGGCCGGCGAAGCCGCCGTGGACTACTACGTCGAGCGCCTGCGCCAGCACACCCGGCTGATCAGCCGCCTGGATGAACTGCGCACCCAGCAGCAGGCCTCGACGGTGATCGCCATCGGCGAAGGACTGCTCGGCGCGCGGGTGATCAATGGCCTGCAGGGGTTTCTCCAGGCCCATGGTGCGCACAAGACAGAAATCATCAGCGCACCGTCGCAGGAAGTGCAGCGCAGGGTGATGGCCGACCAGGCCCACCTGGGCGTGGTCTTCGCGCCCAGCCAGACGGCCTGCCTGAGCCGGCTGTTCAGCCTGGCGCAACCGCTGCGCCTGATCGTGCACCGCGACAGCCGCCTGGCCGAACGCAGCCTGGTCAGCCTGCAGGACATCGCCCGCGAATCGCTGGTGCTGCCCGGCGCCAACTTCCGTGTCCGTGAGCTGCTGGACGCGGCCTGCAAGGCGCAGGGGCTGAACATCGAACCGACCCTGACCTCCAACTCGCTGGCGGTGATCCTCGATTTCGTCCGTTCGGGCCTGGGCGCGACCTTGCTGGCCGAGCTGCCGCTCATCGACGAGATCAAGGGCGGCACGTTCAAGGCGCTGGCCATCGATTGCGCGCAGATGAACGCCACCGATATCCAGATCGTCACCCGTCGCGGTCGCACCCTGGACGACGTGAGCCGGGCGCTGGCGACCGAAATGGCCAAGGCGATGCGCAGGGTGCTGTGACCTGCGCTGAAGGTACTGGCACTGCCCCCAGGCCCGTGTCGTTGCGCAAAACGCAACGACATTGACCGCCCCTGTCATTGAGCCCCCCTGCCCCGCCCATTAGCGTTGCTGCCTGTAGCGCAAACCCAAAACAACAAAAACAAACGTGACAGACAAGCGGGCACCCGTCCTACCGCCCTCCTGCCAGTGGCTCGACTGCCCGGCACTTGTCCTGATCACCTGTCCAGGAATACCCCCATGGAACTCGGATGGCCCTTGCCTGCGAAATCGTTGTGCCTGTGTGTCGCTTGCGCCCTCCCCCAGGTCGGTTTGGCCGACGTGGTCGATGACAGCCACCTGTCACTGAACATCAAGAACCTCTACCTGAACCGCAACTTCACCCAGGACAATGCGCCGGTGTCCAAGGTCGGCAACTGGTCCCAGGGCTTCGACCTGCAGTTCGAGTCCGGCTACACCGACACCCCGCTGGCGCTCGGCTTCGACCTCGACGGGCAGTACGCCGTGCGCCTGGACTCCACGGGCAACGATGGCTCGCTGCCCTTCAGCCGCCACAGCCAGCAGACCTCCGAGGAGTACAGCCGTGGCGGTGCGACGCTCAAACTCAAATACGCCAAGAGCGTGGTGAAGATCGGCGACCAGCGGCCGTTCTACCCAGTCGCCTCCAACGACCCGAGCCGTCAGCTCGACACGATCTACCAAGGCGCGGTGATCGAATCGCGCGACATCGACAAGCTGACCCTGGTAGGCGGACGCTTCTGGTCGATCGTCACCCGCGAGTCGTCCAACCACGAGCGCCTCTATCGCTTCGGCACCCCCGACAGCCAGGACAGCGACGGCCTCGACTTCGCCGGCGCCACCTACGCGGTGACGCCCGACCTGCAGGGCAGCTATTTCCACGGCGTGCTCAACGACATCTACAAGCAGGACTACGCCGGCATCAAGCACACCCTGCGCTTCGCCGATGGCTACCAGCTCAAGACTGACGTCGGCTACTTCAACAACCAGGAAGACGGCGCCGCGCGCAGCGGCCCGGTGGACAACCGCGCCTACTTCGGCCTGGTGAGTGTGGAGAAGAGCGGCCACACGGTCGGCGTCGTCTACCAGCGCATGACCGGCGACACCGTCTTCCCGACCCTGAACGGCTTCGTGCCGCAACTGTGGCTGCCGAACTGGGGCAGTATCCCGTTCATCCGTCCGGACGAGCGCAGCTGGTCGTTGCGCTACGGCTACAACTTCGCCGCCCTGGGCATCCCCGGGCTCAAGCTGTTCACCCGTTACACCAAGGGCACCGATGTCGACCGCGGCCGCGGCCTGGACCGGGACGAGGAAAGCGAGCGCGACATCATGTTCAGCTACGTGGTGCAAAGCGGCCCGCTCAAGGACCTGGCCTTCGACCTGAAGAACATGCACACCACGCAGAAGTACGGCAACGACTACGACGAGTACCGCTTCATCACCTCCTACACCTGGAAGTTCTGGTAAGCCGCCGTCACCGTTTTTGCCCGGGCCTTTCCGTGCGGGGAGGGTTCGGGTTTTTTATTGCAACCCAAGGAACCCGTGTTGATGTCTGATCTTTACGAACTGCTGCGTTTCACCCTGCGCGTGCGCACACCGGCCCAGGCCCTGCCGCTGCTCCAGGCGGCGCTGCAGGAAGCGGGCCCGGGCGTCGAGTTGATCGGCTGCTGGCTCTCGGAAATCGGCCAGCAGAACACCATTGCCGTGCTGCGTCGTTTCGCCGATGCCCAAGCCCAGGCCGCCGAACGCCAGCGCGTGCTGCTCAGCAGCGATGCGTTCGGTATTGGCCAGTTCATCCTCGAGCAACACATGGACGACTACCGGCTGTTTCCCTTCCTGCAACCCTTGGCCCCTGGCAAGCACGGCCCGTTCTATGAGCTGCGTGAATACGACCTGGTCACCTCGGGCCTGGCGCCGACCCTGGCCGGCTGGCGCAAAGCCGTGGGCCCGCGAACCGGGGATGACTACTCCCAGGTCTATGCCGCGTTCTACGCCACCAGTGGCCGGCTGCCGCGCTACCTGCACATCTGGCCTTACGCCAGCCTGGAGCAGCGCCTCGATGTGCGCACCCGGGCAGTGCGCGACGGGGTATGGCCGCCGGAGAATTCGGCGCCGCAGCTGGAGAAGATGCAGTCCACGGTCTACCTGCCAGCGCCCTTCTCCCCGCTCTGCTGATACCGCCATTGCCCAGGCGTGCCAACCTCTTGTCGCTGCCTGCCAATCGGCCCTGCGCCCATACCGCTGGCGGCGATGGCCCGGTAGCCTGCCGCGAGCCCACCTCGCGTCGCGGAAACCAACGACATGACCAACGCTTTGAGCATTCACAACAAGATCACCTTGCTCGCCAGCCTGTGCCTGGCCACCGTTGTCGTACTCCTCACCGCACTCGCCCTGGCCCAGCGCCAGGCCAGTGAGGACCAGGTCAAGCACAGCGCCAGCGACATGTTGCTGGCCGCGTCGCGAAACAACCTGCGCGCCGAAGGCCAGGCCCAGGCGCTGCAGATCCAGCAGGGCTTCGAGCGTGCCTACGGCTTCGCCGAAGGCGTGGGCCGCCAAGTCATGCATTTGCGCCAACGCGACGCCAGCGGGCAGGTGCCTGCGGCCGAGCTGCGCCGCGACCTCACCCAAGTGTTGCGCCAGGCCCTGGTCGGGCGGCCGGAGCTGCTGGGGCTGTTCATCACCTTCGACCGCAATGCCCTGGACGGCCGCGATGCCGACTTCCTCGGCCAGCTTGAACTGGGCAGCAACGATCAGGGGCGTTTCGCCCTGTACTGGCTGCAATCGGCCCCCGGCCAGCTGCAGGCCGTGCCGGGTGACGAACACCTGCTGGCCGACACATCCCCCGGCCCCAGCGGTGCGCCGTTCAATGCGTTCTTCAGTTGCTCGCGCGAAGCCGCCAAGCCCTGCCTGCTGGAACCCTATGTCGACAGTTCAAGCGGCACCGCACGGCTGGTCACCAGCCTGACCCTGCCGCTGCTCGACCAGGGTCGGGTGGTCGCGGTGATTGGCCTGGACATCGACCTGGGTACGCTGCAGCACGATGCCGAAGCCGCCAGCGCTGCGCTGTACGAGGGCCAGGGCGATATCGCCATCGTCAGCTCGGCCGGCCTGCTGGCGGGCGACAGCCGCCACCCCGAGCGCCTCGGCACGTTGTTCAAGACACGTCACCCCGAACAGGCGACCGCGATGCTCGACGCCTCCCGCACGGGCCTTGGGCAAACCTTCGAGGACGCCGATTCCATGCGCATGCTGGTGCCCATCCAGCCGCTGCCCGACGCCAGCCCCTGGGCCGTGCTGGTCAGCGTACCCAAGGCCGTGCTCGGTGCCCCGGTAGCCGCCCTGCAAGCGCAGATGCGTGACCAGCGCCTGCACAGCCTGGCGCTGCAGATCGGCCTGGGCCTGAGCATCGCGGTGCTCGGCGTGCTGATGATGTGGCTGACGGCGCGCAGCGTCAGCCGGCCGCTGCTGCATGTGGCCCATGTGCTGGAGGACATCGCCGAAGGCGAAGGCGACCTGACCCGCCGGCTGGCCTACCCCGGCCGCGACGAACTGGGACGCCTGAGCCGCGCCTTCGACCGTTTCCTCGAACACCTGCAACCGGTGGTCGCCCAGGTCCAGGCCGGTGTGCGCGACACCCGTGACACCGCCGACCAGTCTGCGCGCATCGCCAGCCAGACCAACGCCGGCATGCAGCAGCAATTGCGCGAGATCGAACAGATGGCGGCCGCCTTGCAGCAGATGTCCGCCACCGCCCAGGCCGCTGCCCACAGCGCCGCCCAGGCAGCCGAGGCGGCGCGGCATGCCGACCAGGCCACCGGCGATGGCATGCAGGTGATCGAGGACGCCAGCCTCGGCATCCAGGCCCTGGCCCAGGACATGAGCGACGGCATGCAACGCCTGCATGCCCTGGCCAGCAGCGGCGAGCAGATCGGTACGGTGATGGCGGTGATCCTGTCGATCGCCCGGCAGACTAACCTGCTGGCCCTCAACGCCGCCATCGAGGCGGCCCGCGCCGGCGAAGCCGGCCGAGGCTTTGCCGTAGTCGCCGACGAAGTGCGCGGCCTGGCCCAGCGTACCCAGGCCTCGGTCGAGGAGATCGGCGCGATCATCGACAGCTTGCGCAGCGGCACCCGCGAGGTGACCCGCGCCATGCAGCACAGCCACGAGCAAGCCCAGGCCAATGCCGAACAGGCGCGCCAGGCCCAGCAGGCGCTGGCGCAGATTCGCCAGGCGGTCAGTGTGATCACCGACATGAACGTGCAGATCGCCTGCGCCGCCGAGCAGCAGAGCAGCGTGGCCGAAGAGGTCAACCGCAACGTCGAAGCAGTGCGCGATGTCACCGCTTCGTTGTCTGGCCAGGCCGAGCGCTCGGCTGGCATCAGCCAGCAGTTGAACGACCTGGCGTCAGAGCAGCAAGGGCTGATCCAGCGCTTCAAGGCCTGAAGCGAAGCGTGGCGCCAGGCCCGCCTGGCGCACCCGCTGCATCAGCTCGGCCAGGCGCTCGTGGCGATAGGCCGGCACATCGACCTGCCGGTAATCGTAGAAACCCACGCCTTCGCGCAGGCCGTTGCGCCCGGCCGCCATGTTGTCCAGCACGGCCTGCGCCGCCTGGTAGCGCTCGCCCAGGTGCTGGCTGAGGTAGGCCGAGGCGTGGTGCAGGATGTCGCCGCCCCCCCAGTCGATGAACTCCAGCAAGCCGAGCACCGAAAAACGCAGGCCGAAACCACTGCGCACCGCCAGGTCGATCTGCTCGGCGCTGGCCACGCCCTCCTCGACCATGCGCGCGGCCTCGTTCATCACCAGCGCCTGCAACCTCGGCACGATGAAGCCGGGCGCGGCGTTGCACACCACCGCGACCTTGCCGATGCCCTGCAAGGTCGCCAACAGCTCGGCGACCACCGCGTCGCAGGTCTGCTCACTGCGCGAAACCTCCACCAAGGGCATCAGGTGCGCCGGGTTGAGCCAGTGCGCATTGAGCATGCGCTGCGGTGCCGAGACCATGTGCGCAAGCTCGGTGACCAGGAAGGTCGATGTGGTCGAGGCGATGATGCTGTCCGCCCCGGCATGCCGGTCGATCCAGGCCAGTGCCTCGCGCTTGGCCGCCAGCACTTCGGGCACCGCCTCGAACACCAGCCGGCAGCCTGCCAGCGCGCGTGCGCCAGCGTCCGGCGCCAGCAGGCGAATGCGTGCCAGCAACTGCTCGGCTTGTACGGTGCCGATCAGTTCCAGGGCAACCAGGCTGTCCGCCTGGGCCCTGAGATTGCGTTCTATCGCCTGGAAATATTCGGCCTGGGCGGTGCGCGCCTTGAGGTCGATCAGGCTCACCTGCAGCCCGGCCTGGGCGAAGGCCAGGGCAATGCCCTCGCCCATGCGCCCGGCACCGACCACGGCAATGTGGCGCAGTGGTTCGCTCATGCCGCCACCCCGTCCTGCAGCACGGCGGCCATCTGCGCCCGGTCCAGCGCAGCCAGCCCGAGATTTTCCAGGGTCCGCCCTTCGCCGTACAAGTCACGCCCGGTGACGGCCGATGCCAGCGCCAGCAGGCCTTCGGCCACGGGCGTCGGCACACCGGCCCAACGGCCGACGGAGACCAGCAGCGACAGGCCCAGGCGCGTGTCTTCGAGCATGTAGCGGTGCTGCTGCAGGTCGATCTTCTCGCGCCAGTCGCCGCTGTCGGTGAGTTTGCCGTGGGCGCCACGGCCGTACATCCACTCCTCGCCCTGGTCGGTGTTGTAGTGGTCGGCCAGCGGGAAGTGCGGCGCCGGGTAGCCGAGTGCTTCACGCACGCGCATCCGCTCGGCATCGAGCTCGCTGGTGACGCGGCGGACCGCTGGCTGGGTGCCTTCGTTGTGGATGTCCCAGGAGGGGAAGTGCTCCAAGGGCCCGGCGTTCATCAGGATCAGCGGTGGGTGGATGACAGGGCCTGCGTTCATCAGCGCGCCGCTCAACGCATCCTCGATCGGCTCGACGCTCGGATAGGCTTCGCGCAGCACGGCGAACGCCTGCGCCGCCAGGCGGCTGGGCAGCACGCCGGTCGGCAGGCGTGTGGCGTAGGCGCTGATCACCAGCTGGTCGGGGCCGTGCTTGCGCACCAGGTAAGGCAAGGTGCCGGTTTCGGCGAACGCCACCTCGGCCCGGTTGCCACAGTCGCGCATGGCCTTGGCGAACAGGTAGCTGCCGAAGGTGCCCGGCGGCAGAAACACCACCTGGCCATCGCGCAGCAACGGCGCCACTTCGACGGCCAGCGCCTCATGGGTGGTGGCGGGCAGCGGGATGACCACCAGCTGCGCACCTTCCAGCGCCTGTGACAGGTCGCCGACCAGTTGCAGGCGTTCGTCGAGGGGCACCTGCCGGGTGCCGCGATAATCGCGCACGGTCAGGCTGCCGATGGCCTGCAGCGCCTGCAGGGCCTTGCTGTCGCGCCGCCAGAGACGGGTGGCGTGGCCGCGTTCGGCCATCTCGACGGCTGCCGCGTAGCAGCCGTGGCCGCCACCCAGGATAGTCACTTGCATAGGGGGTAACTCCGCGTGTTGAGGTAGGCCGATGCTAGCCAACGCGGAATTTGCCGACGCTTCCGATCACGCAGGCAGGCTACCGATTGCGCAGATTCTCAGCGTTTGAGCGTGTCGGACGGCCGGCAACCGAAGCGTTGCCAGTACTGGCGGGTGAAGTGCGCCGGGCTGTTGATCCCGCAGCGCAGCAACACTTCGGTCACGCTGCCCTCGCCTCGCTGCAGCGCCTGGTGCACGGCCAGCAGGCGCCGGTCGCGGATGTACTCCAGCGGCGTCTGGCCAAGGAACTGGCGAAAGCCATTCTGCAGGGTGCGCACCGAGACGCCGCTGAGCGCGCACAGGGTCGACAACGCCAGCGGCTGGTCCAGGTGCGCCTCGATGTGGTCGCGCGCCCGGCGCACGTGGCTGGGCAGCGGCGTGCTCGCTGCCTGGCAGAGTGCGTCCGAGTAGTTGTGTGGCAACTGGCTCAGCAGCAGTTGCACCAGATGATCCGCAAGCCCCTGGCGCAGCGGTGCAAGGCTCAGGTCCAGCGCCAGCAAGCGGCACAGGTAGTCCATGGCAGCCCCCAGTGCATGCACGCCGGGGTGCGTCGCCGCCAGCGGCACATCGAACGCCAGTGGCTGACGCAGGCTGCGCCCCAGCAGGTTTTGCAGATGCACCTCCAACGTCTCGCGCGGCAGGCTGAGCACCGCGTTTCGACAAGCGCCCCCGGTGACGATGCGGCTGCTGGCGAAGGGTGAGCTGACGCTCAGCCCGCCCGCCGCGACCGCTGCCTGATGGCGCCCCTGGGTCACCTCGCACTGCCCCTGCAAAGTGGTGCGAAACAGGTAGTGCGCGCCGGTACCCTCAAGGCTGACCTCCACCGGCGCGTCATAATCGAGCTCCAGCAACCAGGCCCCGGCGAACGCCACGCCGTTGACCTGCAAGCGCGGCGGCGTGTCGTTCAGCACCCGCAGTCGATGGGGGCAGAGATAGCGGGCCAGCTGCACCTGCATCTCGCCCACATCCCGGGAATCGAGCAGCGGGAAGCGCTCCAGCATCTCAAGCCTCGGCGGGGTGTTCGCGTTGCAGGCTGGCACGGAAGCACTTGCAGCCTTTGGCCAGCAGCACGATGGCCAGCAGCGACGCCACGCAACTGACGATCGACATCGACGAGCCGACCGCTGCCGGAGCGCCGAAGTAGCGGTCGGTGATCAACGCGACCAGGGTCGTGCCCAGGCCCAGCCCCAGCAGGTTGCTGATCAGCAGGAACACCGCCGAGACCTGCGCCCGCACCTGGTTCGGCGAGAGAATCTGCATGGCCGCGGTGGACGCTGGCATCGGGAACGAGGCGAAGAACATCGCCGGCACCAGCAAGGTGACCGACAGCCACAGCGGCTCAACCTGCGAATACAGCACCGCCGGCACGATCATGCCCACGGCGCCGATCACCCCGGTGCGCATGGCCGCATCGCGATAGCCACGCTTGGCCAGGTGGTCGGTCAACCAGCCGCCGAACACCACGCCGGTGGTGTTGGCCAGCAGCAGGATGGTGCCGAGCATGAAACCGGCCTCTTGGGGACTCATGCCGTACTTGCGGATATACAGCGCAGGCGTCCAGCTCATCATGCAGAACAGGGCCATGGCGTAGAACGAGAAGCCCAGGTAGTGGCAACCGAAGGTCGCCCGATGGCGGCCGATGAAGCGCAGGCCATCGGTGAGCTTCACCTTGCGCACCTGGCCGTCGGCATCGAGCTGGGCGCCCTTGCGCTGGGGGTTGCGCACCGTCAGCCAGATCAGCAGGCCGACGATCACCCCTGGCAGGCCGACGATGAAGAACGCCAGCTGCCAGGCTTTCATGGCACCGAGCACGGCCACCTCGATGGTTTGCGCGTCCTTGAGCAAGGTGATCACGTAGCCGCCGACCAGGAAGGCGATACCGCCGCCGACGAACGAGCCGATCGAATAGATGCCCACGGCGCGGCCGAGTTTTTCCTTGGGGAACATGTCGCTGAACATCGAGTAGGCCGAGGGCGACAGGGCCGCCTCGCCGACGCCGACGCCGATGCGGGCCAGGAACATCTGCAGGAAGTTCTTGCTCAGGCCGCAGGCGGCGGTGGCGAAGCTCCAGAAAATCACCCCGACGGCGATGATGCGTGGCCGGGAGAAACGGTCGGCCAGGTAGGCGATGGGCATGCCCATGAAGGCGTAGAACAGCGAGAAGGCCAGGCCGTGGAGCAGGCTGAACTGGGTGTCGCTGAGCTGCAGGTCGGCTTTGATCGGCTCGATCATCAGGGCCAGGATCTGCCGGTCAACGAAGGAAAAGATGTAGGCCACCATGCACAGGGTGACCACGTACCACTCGTAGAGGTAGCGCTTGTTCTGCTGCTTGAGGGGTTGCTCTTGGGTGAGGATCGTCATGCTCGCACCTTTTATTGTTATTGGAATGGTGTATGGCGGGTGAACTGGCTGGGTTTGTACCGGCCCTATCGCCGGCAAGCCGGCTCCCACAGGGACCCCACAGTTCTTAAGCGCTGTGGTGATCCTGTGGGAGCCGGCTTGCCGGCGATAGGGCCATCACAGACAACACAAAGCTGTGTGTCAGCCGTCTTGCAGCGCCCGTGGGCGGTGGCTGCGTACTTCGGCCTCAGGTGCCTTGGCGGCCTGCAGGTGGAAGTCGAACGCCAACTCGGCAAAACGCTCGCCCTGCACACCCCGGTCATGCGCCTGCGCGGCATCCTCGACAAAGCGCAGCTCGCCGACCAACCCATCACGGGTGGCATAGGCAAAGTCGTCCCACAGGTACTTGTCACCCTCGAAGTTGATCTGGGTGGTCAGGTGCCGATGCCCCGGCGCCGAGATGAAGAAGTGCACATGCGCCGGGCGCTGGCCATGGCGGCCGAGCAGGTTCAGGCATTCCTGGGTCGGCCCCTGCGGATCGCAGCCATAACCCGACGGCACGATGGAGCGCGCCCGGTAGCGGCCTTCGGCGTCGGTGACGATGCGTCGGCGCAGGTTGTATTCGGACTGGGACGAATCGAAGTACGAATAGGTGCCTTGGGTATTGGCGTGCCACAGGTCGACGGTGGCACCGGCCAAGGGTTGGCCATCGGCGTCGAACACCTGGCCCTGGAGGAACATCACCACGCCTGGGTCGCGGCCGTCGTCCATGCGCGCCTCACCTTCGGACAGAGGTGCGCCGGCCACGTACAGCGGGCCTTCGATGGTGCGCGGGGTGCCGCCGCCGAGGCCGGCTTCGGCGTCCTTGGCGTCCTGCAGCAGGTCGAGGAAGTGCTCGATGCCCAGGCCCGCAGCCACCAGGCCCGCTTCGTTGCGCCCGCCCAGGCGGTTGAGGTAGTCGACCGCGTGCCAGAACTCGTCCTCGCTGACCTCCAGGTCTTCGATCAGGCGTGCCGTGTCCTGCAGCACGCGCAGGATGATCTGTTTGAAGCGCGGGTTGCCTTCGGCATTGCCAAGGCCGGCCACTTGCTCGAAGAAAGCCTGGATTTCGGGGGTGTGGGAAATCTTCACGGTCATGTTGCTCACCTCGTATTGTTCTTGTCAGGTAGTCGTGGCGTCAGGACGGTTCAGCGGTCGTCGGCGTGGATCGACGAGGGGTGGCGGCACAGGCCGTCGACCTCGATGTCCATGTACGGGAACAGCGGCAGCTGCATCAGCGTGT